>JAFZNG010000029.1 GCA_017551025.1 Paludibacteraceae bacterium
GGTGATAACGTAGGTCTGCTGCTCCGTGGTATCGACAAGGACGAGGTTAAGCGTGGTATGGTATTGACTCACCCGGGTTGCGTTAAACCGTATAGTGAGTTCAAGGCTTCCGTTTATATCTTGAAGAAAGAGGAAGGTGGCCGTCACACTCCGTTCCACAACCACTATCGTCCGCAGTTCTACATCCGTACGATGGACGTTACCGGTGAGATTACTCTGCCGGAGGGAACTGAGATGGTAATGCCTGGTGATAACCTCGAGATTCAGGTTAAGCTGATCTATCCGGTAGCTTGCTCCGAGGGTCTGCGTTTCGCAATCCGTGAGGGTGGCCGTACCGTAGGTTCGGGTCAGATCACCAAACTGATTGACTAATACTCAATCAAACGGAAATCTTGTGCTAGGCGAGTGAATGCTTGCATTCGCAACTCGCCGAAGCCAAGATTCACGGAAAAATGCACGAGGCATTGAGCCTCTGCATTTTTACGGAAGTCCTCCAATGGTAGGAGAGCGGTCTCCAAAACCGTCAATGTGGGTTCGATTCCTGCCTTCCGTGCAAATCCGGTCCGTTACAACCGGAGACGTATTAAAACATAGCTTCCGATTCGACTTTAGCACTTGCTGGAGCCGAATTGTGTCGCGGAATAAAGTAAATAAACGTAAATAAAGAAAAATCTACTAATATGAGTTTTGTAGAAAACGTCAAGGAATCGTACAACGAGTTGATTCACAAAGTAAGTTGGCCTACTCGTAATGAGTTGACACAGTCGGCAGTGATTGTATTGATCGCTTCCATTATTCTGTCACTGATCGTCTGGTTGATGGACACCTGCTTTGAGTCGATCATGAAGTTTGTTTACAACCTGTTCTAATTCGTAATTTTTAATTTTTAATTTCGAATTTAAGATGGCTGAGAACAATTACAAATGGTACGTGCTGCGCGCGATAAGCGGCAAGGAGAACAAGGTAAAGGAGTATATCGAGAGTGCCTTGGTCACCAGTTCGCTGTTTCGCGAGTATGTATCCCAGGTACTGATTCCGACCGAGAAAGTCGTAACCCTCAAGAATGGTAAGCGCACCATCAAGGAGCGCAACCTGCTGCCGGGTTACGTGCTCGTAGAGTGTAACCTCACTGATGAGTGCTACCCCCTGCTGCGTAATATCCCGAATGTGCTCGGTTTCCTGAGCGACATGAAGAATTCTCGCATCGCTGCCCCTGTATCCCAAGCCGAGATCAACAAGATCATGGGCTCGGTAGAGTCGGCAGAGGAAGAGTTGCAGGCCGAGGAGATGTATCTGGTAGGTGAGCGCGTGAAGGTAACCGACGGTCCGTTCAACGGATTCAGCGGTACTATTCAGGACGTACTGCAAGACAAGCACAAACTCCGCGTGGACGTAACGATCTTTGATCGCCAAGTTCCGCTCGAGTTGGGCTACAACCAGGTAGAGAAAGAGTAGGAGGTCTTGTTACGGACCGTTAGTCACTACTCGGTAGTTTCAAATTTATTAACCGACCGAGGGCGCTAAGCCCGCTTGTAGGTCAAAAACTATTAACAAAAGTAAAACTATGGCTAAAGAAATTGCTGGTTTTATTAAGCTCCAAATCAAGGGTGGCGCTGCCAATCCTGCACCTCCCGTAGGACCTGCTCTGGGTTCGAAGGGCGTGAACATCATGGAGTTTTGTAAACAATTTAACGCCAGAACTCAGGACAAGGCAGGTAAGGTATTGCCTGTTGTAATCACTGTTTATGCTGACAAGTCGTTTGACTTTATCGTAAAGACTCCTCCTGTAGCAGTTCAACTGCTGGAGGCTGCCAAGACTAAGTCGGGTTCGGCAGAGCCTAACCGCTCGAAGGTGGCTACTATCACCGAGGAGCAGGCTCAGCAGATCGCTCAGGATAAGATGCCTGACCTCAACTGCTTCACCGTAGAGTCCGCACTGAAAATGGTAAAGGGAACCGCTCGTAGCATGGGTATCATCGTTAAGTAACTAACTTCAATCCACATCAACAATTATGGCAAAACTGACAAAAAAACAGAAGCTTGCTGCTGAGAAGATTGAAGCTGGCAAGCTCTACACCATCGCTGAGGCCGCTGCACTCGTTAAGGAGATCACGACCACAAAGTTTGATGCAAGTGTAGATATCGACGTACGTCTGGGTGTTGACCCCCGTAAGGCTAACCAAATGGTTCGCGGCGTCGTAGCACTCCCGAATGGTACAGGTAAAGTTGTTCGCGTTCTGGCCCTCTGTACGCCCGACCAGGAAGCTGCTGCCAAAGAGGCTGGCGCTGACTATGTAGGTCTGGACGAGTATATCGAGAAGATTAAGGGCGGCTGGACGGATATTGATGTCATCATCACCCAACCCCAAATCATGGGTAAAATCGGTGCACTGGGTCGCGTACTCGGTCCCCGTGGCTTGATGCCTAACCCCAAGAGCGGTACGGTAACTATGGACGTTGCTAAGGCTGTAAAAGAGGTTAAGGGCGGTAAGATCGACTTCAAGGTTGATAAGTTCGGTATCGTACACACTTCGATCGGTAAGGTAAGCTTCACGCCGGAGGCTATCGCTGAGAATGCGAATGCTTTCATCGAGACGATCAAGCACCTCAAACCCGCTGTATCGAAGGGTGAGTATATCAAGAGCGTTTATCTTTCCAGTACAATGAGTCAGGGTATCAAGATTGATACTAAAACGATCTAATTAAATTACAGACAAACATTATGAAGAAGGAAGATAAAAACCTGGTCATTGAGGCCTTGGGCGCACAAATCGGTGAGTACTCGCACTTCTACCTGACCAATATCGAAGGTCTGGACGCACAGAAGACGAGCGATCTCCGTCGCGCTTGCTTCAAGAAAGATATCAAACTTGTCGTAGCTAAGAACACCCTGCTCAAGAAGGCTCTGGAAAACAAGGGCCTGGATGCAGAAATCTTTGAGGCACTCAAGGGTAACACCGCCTTGATGCTGTGCAACACCGGTAACGTTCCCGCTAAGCTCATCAAGGAGCTCACCAAGGGCGACAAGACCGGCGAGGCTAAACCGCAACTCAAGGCTGCTTACGTAGAAGAGACTATCTACATGGGTAAGCAAAACCTGGATTTCCTCTGCGCTATCAAGTCCAAGAACGAACTCATCGCAGACATCGTGGCTCTGCTGCAATCGCCTGCTAAGAACGTGGTATCTGCCCTCCAGTCGGGTGGCAATACGATCCACGGTGTACTTAAGACACTCGAGGAGCGCGCTTAAGTTTTGAAAAAAACAAAACCCAACAAAACTGAATTATTAACATTTTAAATTTATACAAAAATGGCAGATATTAAAGCTATCGCTGAAACCCTGGTTAACCTTACTGTTAAGGAAGTTAATGAACTCGCAACCGTCCTGAAAGAGGAGTACGGTATTGAGCCCGCTGCTGCTGCAGTTGCAGTTGCTGCTGGTCCTGCAGCCGGTGCTGCTGCTGAGGCCGCTGAGGAGAAGACCTCGTTTGATGTAGTGCTCAAGAGCGCAGGTGCTCAGAAGCTCCAAGTCGTTAAGGCTGTTAAAGAGCAAACCGGTCTTGGCCTGAAAGAGGCTAAGGACATCGTAGACGCTGCTCCTTCGACCGTGAAGGAGGGTGTTGACAAAGCTACTGCTGAGGCTCTCAAGAAGGCCCTCGAAGAGGCAGGCGCTGAGGTTGAGCTCAAGTAATAACCTACCACATGGTGGTAATAGGTTTAGATCCCCTTTCCGGGGGTCTAAACCTTTTTCGCTGAAATAAGGGTAATAGTAAAGATAACTGAAAATTTGGTAATAAACTAGCGGTTTTAGTTAATAAAGATTAAATAACAAAACCATCGATTTAGCTCTAAATTATTCATTACCAACAGAATATCACTGTTATTATTAAAACCATACATCAAATTTATGGCTACAAACAATCAATCGCAAAGAGTCAACTTCTCTTCTATCCAGAAGCAGATACCTTATCGTGACTTTTTGGAGATTCAGTTGAAGTCGTTCAACGATTTCTTCCAGATGAATTCTACTCCGGAAGAGCGTCGTAAAGAGGGCTTGTACAAGGTGTTTATGGAGAACTTCCCTATCACCGACACCCGCAACAGCTTCAACCTGGAATTTCTTGACTACTACATCGACCATCCTCGTTACTCCATCGAGGAGTGCATCAAGCGTGGTCTGACTTACTCAGTGCCCCTCAAGGCCAAACTGAAACTGTCGTGTTCGGATCCTGATCATGAGGATTTCGATACGGTGATTCAGGATGTCTTCCTGGGTACGATTCCCTACATGACGCCGAAAGGTACGTTCGTAATCAACGGTGCCGAGCGCGTTGTCGTTAGCCAGTTGCACCGTTCGCCGGGCGTATTCTTCGGCACGTCGGTTCACAGCAACGGTACCAAGCTCTATTCGGCTCGTATCATTCCGTTCCGCGGTTCGTGGATCGAGTTCGCAACGGACATCAACAAGGTGATGTACGCTTACATCGACCGTAAGAAGAAATTGCCCGTAACGACACTGCTGCGTGCTATCGGTTTTGAGTCGGATAAGGATATCCTCGACTGCTTTGACCTGGCCGAAGAGGTGCGTTGCACCAAGGCTGAGCTGGAGCAGTACGTAGGACGCCGCCTGGCCGGTAACGTACTGAAGGCATGGTCGGAGGACTTCGTAGATGAGGACACCGGTGAGGTGGTTACCATCGAGCGTAACGAGGTCATCCTGGAGCGTGAGCAAGAACTCACTCCGGAGGCTATCGAGCGTATCCTGGAGTCGAACGTAAAGACCATCCTGCTCCACAAGGAGGAGGCTCGCGAGAACGACTTCTCCATCATCTTCAACACCCTGCAAAAGGACCCATCGCACTCCGAGAAAGAGGCCGTACTCTACATCTACCGTCAGTTGCGTAACGCCGAGCCGGCTGATGACGCTACGGCACGAGAGATGATCCAGAACCTCTTCTTCTCGCAGAAGCGTTACGACCTGGGTGAGGTAGGACGTTACCGTATCAACCGTAAGCTCAACATGTCGATTCCGGACGATGTACACGTACTGACCAAGGAGGACATGATTGAGATTATTAAGTACCTGGTAGAACTCATCAACTCGAATGCTGACGTAGATGATATCGACCACCTCTCGAACCGTCGTGTTCGTACGGTAGGTGAGCAGCTCTTCAATCAGTTCGGCGTAGGTCTCAACCGTATGGCTCGTACCATCCGTGAGCGCATGAATGTGCGTGACAACGAGGTATTTACCCCGACCGACCTGATCAATGCAAAGTCTGTATCGGCTATCATCAACTCGTATTTCGGTACCAACGCCCTGAGCCAGTTCATGGATCAGCAGAACCCGTTGGCCGAGATTACCCACAAGCGCCGTGTATCGGCTCTGGGTCCTGGTGGTCTGAGTCGTGACCGTGCCGGATTTGAGGTGCGTGACGTACACTACACCCACTACGGTCGTCTCTGTCCTATCGAGACACCGGAAGGCCCGAACATCGGTCTGATCTCTTCGCTCTGTATCTATGCCAAGATCAACGATCTCGGATTTATCGAGACCCCGTATCGTCAGGCTAAGGACGGCAAGGTAGATCTGGATAACGATCATATCGTATTCCTCACCGCCGAGGACGAGGAGAATATGGTGGTAGCACAGGGTAACGCTCCGCTCCGCGAGGATGGTTCGTTTATCCGCACCAAGGTAAAATCGCGTTACGGTGCAGACTTCCCTGTCGTAGCACCGGGCGAGGTCAACCTCATGGACGTAGCTCCGTGCCAGATTGCTTCGGTGGCTGCTGCATTGATCCCGTTCCTCGAGCACGATGATGCTCACCGTGCCCTCATGGGATCGAACATGATGCGCCAGGCTGTGCCGTTGATCACCTCCGAGGCTCCTATTGTAGGAACCGGTATCGAGGAGCAACTCGTCAAGGACAGCCGTACGCAAATCGAGGCTGAGGGTGACGGCGAGGTTATCTATGTAGATGCCGACATCATCCGCATCCGTTACGACCGCTCGGAAGAGGAGGAGTTCATCTCCTTCGAACCGGCTGAGAAAGAGTATAAGATGCCTAAGTTCGAGAAGACCAACCAGAATACGACCATCGACCTGCATCCTATCGTTCGTAAGGGCGACAAGGTGGTTAAGGGTCAGTTGCTCACCGAGGGTTATGCAACCCAGGGTGGTGAGTTGGCACTCGGTAAGAACCTCAAGGTAGCGTATATTCCTTGGAAGGGTTACAACTACGAGGATGCTATCGTGCTCTCTGAGCGCATCGTTCGCGAGGATATGTTTACCTCGGTTCACGTCGTAGAGCAGTTGCTCGAAGTACGTGAGACCAAGCGCGGTCTGGAGGAATTCACAGCCGACATTCCGAACGTATCGGAAGAGGCTACCAAGGACCTCGACGAGAATGGTATCATTCGTATCGGTGCACACATCGAGCCGGGCGATATCATGATCGGTAAGACCACGCCTAAGGGTGAGACCGATCCGTCGCCTGAGGAGAAACTGCTGAAGGCTATCTTCGGTGACAAGGCCGGTGACGTGAAGGATGCTTCGCTCAAGGCCAGTCCGTCGCTCAGCGGTGTGATCATCGACAAGCGTCTCTACTCGCGTACCATTAAGGATCGCAAGCAGAAGATGGAGGACAAACTCAAGATGCAGGAGATGGATGCTGCTTATACCAAGCAGGCTGAGGAGCTCCGCGAACTGCTGATTGATAAACTGGCACATCTGTTGAAGAACAACCAGGCTCAGAAGGTAGAGGACCTCGTAGGTACCGTACTCATCGAGAAGGGTCAGCACTTCAGCAAGGAGCGTCTGCATACCATCGACTTCCAGACTGTCATGCTCGACGGCTGGACGGCAGATGAGCATAAGAACGACTTGATTCGTCGCTGCGTGATGAACTACTTGGACAAGCAGAAAGAAATGGATGCTAAGCTCAAGCGCGAGAAGTTCAACCTCACCATCGGTGACGAACTGCCCAACGGTATTATCCAGATGGCTAAGGTCTATGTCGGCAAGCGTCGTAAGATTCGCGTGGGTGACAAGATGGCCGGTCGTCACGGTAACAAGGGTATCGTCAGCAAGATCGTGCGCGTAGAAGATATGCCGTTCCTGGCAGACGGTACGCCGGTAGATATCGTATTGAACCCGATGGGTGTGCCTTCGCGTATGAATATCGGTCAGATCTTCGAGGCTGTGCTCGGTTGGGCCGGTCAGGAGTTGGGCGTGAAATTCGCTACGCCTATCTTCGACGGCTGCTCGCTGGAGCAACTCGACGAATGGACCGACAAGGCCGGTCTGCCGCGTGCCGGTAAGACGCAATTGTACGACGGCGAGTCGGGCGAACCGTTCGACCAGATGGCTACCGTAGGTGTGACCTACTTCATGAAGCTCGGCCACATGGTAGACGATAAGATGCACGCTCGTTCGATTGGTCCGTACAGCTTGATTACGCAACAGCCGCTTGGTGGTAAAGCACAATTCGGTGGTCAGCGTTTCGGTGAGATGGAGGTTTGGGCCCTCGAGGCTCACGGTGCCGCTCACACGCTGCAGGAGATCCTGACCGTGAAGTCGGATGACGTGACCGGTCGTGCTCGCACCTATGAGGCAATTGTCAAAGGAGAGCCCTTCCCGACGCCGGGTCTGCCCGAGTCGCTCAACGTGCTGCTGCACGAGCTCCAGGGTCTGGCTCTGAGAATTAATATGGAATAAAACATCTAATCACTCAAATAGTATGGCTTTTAAACAAGATAATAAGAAAACGGGTTTCACCAAGATCACTATCGGTCTTGCTTCACCTGACGAAATTATGCAACTGTCGAGTGGTGAGGTGCTGAAACCGGAAACCATCAACTATCGTACCTACAAGCCCGAGCGTGACGGTCTCTTCTGCGAGCGCATCTTCGGTCCGACCAAGGACTATGAGTGCCATTGCGGTAAGTACAAACGTATCCGTTACAAGGGCATTGTCTGCGAGCGTTGTGGTGTGGAGGTTACCGAGAAGAAGGTGCGCCGTGAGCGTATGGGTCACATCAAACTCGTTGTGCCCGTAGCGCATATCTGGTACCTGCGTTCGCTGCCGTCTAAGATGTCGGCACTGCTGGGTATCCCCACCAAGAAACTGGATGCAATTGTATATTACGAGAAGTATGTAGTCATCAATGCGGGTGTACTCGCCGGTCAGGAACTGGGCGAAGAAATCGTAGCGAACAACATGCTGCTCGATGAGGACGAATACGCAGAACTCATGAGCCGTCTGCCGGCAGAGAACCAACTGCTCGAGGATAACGACCCCGACAAGTTCATTGCTAAGATGGGTGCTGAGGCACTGTATGAGATGCTCTGCAATATCGACCTCGATAAACTCAGCTATGAGTTGCGCGACCTGGCCGACAAGTCCAAGACTACTTCGGCTCAACGTCGTAACGATGCCCTGAAGCGTCTGCAAATCGTAGAGTCCTTCCGTGCTTCTAAGGGTCACAACCGTCCGGAATGGATGATCCTGCAAGTAGTACCCGTGACGCCGCCTGAATTGCGTCCGTTGGTACCGCTGGATGGTGGACGTTTTGCTACGTCTGACCTCAACGACCTCTATCGTCGTGTCATCATCCGTAACAACCGTCTGAAACGACTCATCGAGATCAAGGCACCGGATGTAATTCTGCGTAACGAGAAGCGTATGCTCCAGGAGGCAGTGGACAGCCTCTTCGACAACAGCCGCAAGACAACGGCTATCAAGTCGGAGGCCAACCGCCCGCTGAAGTCTCTCTCGGATAGCCTCAAGGGTAAGCAAGGACGTTTCCGTCAGAACCTGCTCGGTAAACGTGTGGACTATTCCGCTCGTTCGGTTATCGTTGTAGGTCCTGAGTTGAACATGCACGAGTGCGGTCTGCCTAAGGAGATGGCTGCCGAGCTGTACAAGCCGTTTATCATCCGCAAGCTCATCGAGCGCGGCGTGGTAAAGACCGTCAAGTCGGCTAAGAAAATCATCGACCGTCGTGATCCGGTGATCTACGAGATCCTGGAGCACGTCATGGAAGGACACCCCGTACTGCTCAACCGTGCTCCGACGCTGCACCGTCACGGTATTCTGGCATTCCAGCCGCGTATGATCGAGGGTAAGGCTATTCAGCTCCACCCGCTGGCATGCGCCGGATTCAACGCCGACTTCGACGGTGACCAGATGGCTGTGCACTTGCCGCTGAGCAACGAGGCTATCCTCGAGGCACAACTGCTGATGCTCGGTTCGCACAATATCCTTGACCCGGCCAATGGTAATCCTATTACCGTGCCTTCGCAGGATATGATCCTCGGTCTGTACTATATCACCAAACCCCGCAAGGGCGTCAAGGGTGAGGGCCTGACCTTCTACTCGATGGAGGAGAGCGAAGTAGCACTGAACGAAGGCAAGGTGGATATCCACGCACTGGTTAACGTACGTATCGACGATATCGTAGACGGTCAGCCCGTAACGCATATCATCGAGACTACGCCGGGTCGTGTGATGGTCAACCGCTTCGTACCGGCTGAGGTAGGCTACCAGAACGTAACCCTCAAGAAGGGTGCCGTAAAGGGCATTATCTCCAAGGTTATCAAGACCTGCGGTGTAGCTCGTACGGCTAAGTTCCTGGACGATATCAAGAACCTGGGTTACTACATGGCCTTCCGTGGAGGTCTGTCGTTCAACCTGAACGATATCCTCATTCCTGAGGAGAAAGCCGCCCTGATTGCTAAGGGTAACCAAGAGGTAGAGAACATCACCGAGCGTTACAACTTCGGTGAGATGTCCGACGACGAGCGTTACAAGTCGGTAATCGATGCCTGGAATAAGGTGGACCAGGAGGTAACCGACGTGCTGATGAAGCACATGACCGAGGCCGATCAGGGATTCAACTCCGTATACATGATGATGGATTCCGGTGCCCGTGGTAACAAGCAGCAGATTAAGCAGTTGGCCGGTGTGCGTGGTATGATGGCCAAGCCGCAGAAGGCTGGTTCTACCGACACACGTACGACGATCGAGAACCCTGTGCTCGCTAACTTCAAGGAGGGTATGTCGGTGCTCGAGTACTTTATCTCTACACACGGTGCGCGTAAGGGTCTTGCCGATACCGCTCTGAAGACAGCTGATGCCGGATACCTGACCCGTCGTTTGGTGGATGTATCCCACGACGTGATCATCAACGAGGAGGACTGCGGTACACTGCGTGGTCTGACCGCTCGTGCTATCAAGCAGAACGACGTTGTTGTAGCTACGCTGACCCAGCGTATCCTCGGACGTGTATCCGTTCACGATATTCTCGACAATGACGGTAAGCTCATCGTAGCTGCCGGCGAAGAGATTCGTGAGGATGCTTGCGAGGCTATCGAGGCAGCCGGTATCGAGGAAGTAGAAATCCGCTCGGTACTCACCTGCGAGTCCAAGCACGGCGTTTGCGCTAAGTGCTACGGCCGCAACCTCGCATCGCGTAAGATGGTACAGAAGGGTGAGGCTGTCGGCGTGATTGCCGCACAGGCCATCGGTGAGCCTGGTACTCAGCTGACGCTGCGTACCTTCCACTCCGGAGGTTTGGCAGGTAACGCCGCCACCGAGAATACCTACGCTATTCCGCGCGACGGTATTATTGATATTGAAGATCTGCGTACGATTACTACCGCCGAGGGCGATATCATCGTTGTAAGCCGTCTGAACGAACTCCAGTTGAAGGACGAGAAGACAGGTGTCGTACTTACCAACTTCAATATCCCGTATGCTTCTAAGCTCTTCATTACGCCGGGCCAGAAGTATGAAAAGGGTACGGTAGTCTGCGAGTGGGATCCGTATAAGGCTTCGCTCGTTATCGAGCAAGACGGTATCCTGCGTTACGAGGACGTTATCGAGGGTGTGACCTGTCTTACGGAGGTGGATGACCAGACCGGTAAGAAGGAAGTTACTATCATCGATACCAAGGATAAGACCAAGATGCCTTCGGCACATATCGAGGACAAGGACGGTAATATCCTGCGTACCTATAACCTGCCTGTTAAGGCCAGCCTGGTAAATGCCGACGGCGCTGAGGTGAAGATCGGTAGCCAACTGTTCACCGTAGCTCGTGCCTTCGGTTCGGCCGGTGATATTACGGGTGGTCTGCCGCGTGTAACCGAGCTCTTCGAGGCCCGTAACCCGTCTAACCCGGCTCTCGTAGCTGAGGTCGACGGTGAGGTTTCGTTCGGTAAGATCAAGCGTGGTAACCGCGAACTGTTCATCACGCCGAAGTTCGGCGAGAAGAAGACCTATCTCGTGCCGCTCAGCAAGCAGATCCTGGTTCAGGAGGGCGACTATGTACGTGCCGGTGTAGCGCTGTCTGACGGTGCTATCACCCCGGACGACATTCTGGCTATCCAGGGACCGACCGCTGTTCAGGACTATATCGTCAACGAGGCACAATCGGTTTACCGTCTCCAGGGTGTAGAAATCAACGATAAGCACTTTGAGGTCATCGTACGTCAGATGATGCGTAAGGTTGAGATCCTGGATGCCGGTGATACACGCTTCCTCGAGCACCAGATCGTGGATAAACTCGACTTCATGGAGGAGAACGATCATATCTGGGGCAAGAAGGTAGTCGTTGATGCCGGTGACAGCGAGTCGCTGCATGCAGGTCAGATTACTACCGCACGTCGTCTGCACGACGAGAACTCGTCGCTGCGTCGTCGCGATAAGAAACTGGTTACGGCTCGTGACGCTACGTGTGCTACGGCCAGTCAGGTGCTCCAGGGTATTACCCGTGCTGCACTCGGTACCAAGTCCTTCATGTCGGCTGCTTCGTTCCAGGAGACCACCAAGGTGCTCAACGAGGCTGCTATCCAGGGTCGTGTAGACATGCTGGAGGGCATGAAGGAGAACGTGATCTGCGGTAACCTGATTCCTGCCGGAACCGGATTCCGTGAGTTCAGCCGCGTATCGGTTCATAACGCAGAGGAGTATGCAGCTATGCAGGCTGCACGCGAGGCTGCGGAGAATGCACTCAACCGTTTCGAGGAGTAAGCAGTGGCTAATCTGAAGTTATTATATCGCAGTAAGGCTGCCGGCGGCGTGGAAAGCGCCGCCGGCAAGACCTTGCAGCTCGGTCGCGAACGTGGCCTGCTGCTGGTCGTGAGCGAAGGGGTAGGCCAACAACCGAATGCCATTGCCCACCAACTGGCGATAGCTACCGTTGAGCAGTGTTTCAAACCCGAGATACTGACCGACAAAATGCTTCAGAACCCGCTGCAACAACTCACGCGTACCCGTAAGTGCATCGCCGATGCTTTTCGTCAGTATCGTAAGGCGCAGCCTGCGATGCGTGACCTGGACGCCCATACGACAATGGTATGGATCAAGGATGGTGTGTACTACGTTGCGGGAGACCTGCGCGTAGTATGCTTCAATCCCGTACTCGGACTGCGTACGCTTACCGCCGAGACGAAGCCTGCTAAGATGACGATGTACGATGGCGACGTACTGCTGCTCTCTACGGCCGATCGCCTGGAGGCCATGGATGATGAGGCACTTACGACTGCTATGTCGGAAAATGCCGATAATCTCTCCGCATGCTACCGTGCTATCGGTGCTGCTAAGGCAACTATTATGGCGCTCGTAGTTAGTGGCGCCGCTACGCCGGAGAAACCTGCTGAACCGGAGCAACCTGCCGAACCGGCAGCACCCGAGAAAACGGCAGAGGACAACGAACCGCTCGTACCTGTACATACCAAACAGGGCCACTATGAGACCCACGATGATGCACCCGTCACGCCGATCCGTGGGGAGCGTTATTGGCTCATAGCAGCCGCGATATTGACGGTAGCTATTATCGTGCTATTCTGCTTCTTCTAACCGAAGTAGGCTTCGGAGCCGAAAACTAACGGCTGATAGCATCTTGAATTACCAGCGATGCCAAGGTCATACCAAAGGTGCCGACTACGGGGGCTAAGGTGCCTTGATCGCCACTTAACTCCGGTGAATAGACACACCGGAATTTTTTTTGCGGCATGAGGCCGCTTTTTTTCATTTTTGTACGTAATGCGCGTGCCAACGGACAACCGTTCACTTTCCAGAACTCGGCTACGCGTATCTGCTGCGGGTCCAGTTTACGGCCTGCTCCCATCGAACTGAAGACGGTTGCCCGGGTCTTAGTGGCTTCATGCAGCAGGAGCATCTTGCAATCTGTCATGTCGATTGCATCAATAATATAATCGTATTGCGATAGGTCGAATTGCGCAGCCGTCTCCATGTTGTATTGCCGATTGATGGCTACGATATCTGCATCGGGGATGATGCTGAGCAGGCGCTGACGCATTTCCATGACTTTCGGCTGTCCGATATTCTGTGCTGTAGCTACGACTTGGCGGTTGAGATTAGTCTCATCTACGGCATCGAAATCTACGATGGTCAGGTGACGAATACCTGTGCGCACCAATGCTTCGGCGCACCAGCCACCCACACCACCGACGCCAAACAGAATGACGCGCTTCTGCTGTAAGCGCTCAAAGGCCTCCTGACCTATCAGTTGTATCGTTCGCTCAAATACCATAAATTACCAATCACCAATTACCAATTACCAATCGCTGCCTTAGCAGCATTTATTCCGTCTAGTGCGGAGGACGTTATACCTCCGGCATAACCGGCTCCTTCGCCGCAGGGATAGAGTAGTGGGGTGGAGATCGACTGCATCGTCTCTCTATCACGGGGGATACGTACCGCACTCGAACTGCGGCTCTCTACGCCCAGGATTACCGCTTCGTTGGTGAGGAAGCCCGGGTACTTGCGGTCGAAATCACGGAAACCTTGCTGCAGACGACGTCCGATATGCGCCGGAAGCCATTGGTCCAACCGACTGCTGACGATACCCGGCAGGTAACTACATTCCGGTATAGTCTTACTCTCTTTACCTTCTACGAAATCCTTCAACCGTTGTGCCGGAGCAATGTTCGGTGTTTGTCCGTGTTCGAAGGCAAGGCGTTCTAATTCTTCTTGCATAGCCAGTCCCCTTAGCGGGTCGTTGCCGGGTATGTCTTCCGGATTGATTTGTACCACCATGCCGGAATTGGCATAAGGGGAGTTGCGATGACTGGCCGACATGCCGTTGACCACACAACCGTTTGGTTCGCTGCCTGCGGGTACGATATGTCCGCCGGGGCACATACAGAAGGAATATACACCGCGTCCATTGACTTGCGTCACTAACGAATAGGAGGCGTTACCGACATAGTCGATGAGTCTTTCGTCTTTTGTCTTTCGACTTTCGTCTAAATGAAACATCAGCTGATTGATCAGCGCTTGCGGATGTTCGCAGCGTACGCCCATCGCAAAACCTTTAGTCTCCAGTGCGACGCCTTCGTTGTATAGCATACGATAGGTGTCGTGCGCCGAGTGGCCTATCGCCAGAATAACAGGTGTATCTATTTTTAATTTATAATTTTGAATTTTTAATTCTTCGAGACTTGTCACACAAGTCTCAAAGTGGATTTCGCCGCCGTGTGCCAGGATGCATTCGCACATGCGGCGGATGATTCCGGGCAACTTGTCGCTTCCGATATGCGCATGGGCTTCGTAGAGCACCGTGTCGGGTGCACCGAAGTAGTGGAATAGTTCCATGACGCGCTGCATGTCACCGCGTTTCTTGGAGCGTGAGAAGAGTTTGCCGTCGGAGAACGTACCGGCACCACCTTCGCCGAAGCAATAGTTCGACTCGGGGTTGAGTCCTTCGTTGCGGTTGAGCAGGGCGATGTCGCGTTTGCGTTCGCTGACTTCTTTGCCGCGCTCGTAGATGATAGGTCGTACGCCGTGCTCGATACAGGTGAGTGCAGCAAACAGTCCGGCCGGTCCGGCACCGATGATGATGACCTCGTGCGAGGCGTTATGCACGTCCTGCCATTGCGGAGCAGGGTAGAGCGGGATCGCACTGTCGCGGGGGATATAACGCCCCTCATCATCGGTTAATAAGGTAAGATGCACCTTCAGCTCACGCTGACGTGCATCTACCGAACGTTTTACGACGCGGAACTGTTGCGCCAGTTCGTACGCCTCCTTGGGAGATAGTATGAGTTGGACTTGATCCACCTTACTCTGCCGGCTTGAGCGTAGCCATGATTTTCTCCTCGAGCTCTGCTTGCAGGTCGGGGTTGTCGCGCAGCACGTTCTTCACGGCGTCGCGGCCCTGAGCCAACTTGGTGTCGCCGTAGCTGTAGAAACTACCGGACTTCTTCAGTATGCCGTGCTCTACACCGAGGTCTACCAGTTCGCCTACCTTAGAAATACCCTCGTTGAACATGAGGTCAAACTCGGCTTTCTTGAACGGAGGCGCTACTTTGTTTTTTACGACTTTTACACGAACCTGGTTACCGATCACTTCGTCGCCATTCTTGATCTGGCCGATCTTGCGGATGTCCAGACGCACGCTGGCGTAGAACTTCAGGGCGTTACCACCGGTTGTGGTCTCGGGGTTACCGAACATGACGCCGATCTTCTCGCGCAACTGGTTGATGAAGATGCAGGTGGTCTGGGTCTTGTTGATCGTGGCGGTCAGTTTACGCAGGGCTTGCGACATGAGGCGTGCCTGCAGACCTACCTTATTGTCACCCATCTCGCCTTCAATCTCGGCTTTCGGAGTCAGAGCCGCTACCGAGTCGATGACTACGAGGTCTACGGCCGAACTGCGAATCAGCTCGTCAGCAATAGCCAGTGCTTGCTCGCCCGAGTCGGGTTGTGCGATAAGCAGGTTGTCGGTATCTACACCCAGTTTCTCAGCATAGAAGCGGTCGAAAGCGTGCTCTGCGTCAATGATGGCCGCAATGCCGCCCTGCTTCTGTACTTCTGCCATGGCGTGGATGGCCAGGGTAGTCTTACCGGACGATTCCGGACCGTATATCTCTACGACGCGTCCGCGGGGATAACCGCCCACACCGAGAGCCATATTGAGCGTCACGCTACCGGTCGAGATAACGGGAACATCTTCTATCTTGTCGTCTCCGAGTTTCATGATGGCGCCCTTACCGAAGTCCTTGTCGATCTTCTCCATCGCCAGTTTCAGGGCTTTCAGCTTGTCTGCTGAAGGCATTTTCTTGTCTTCTGCCATAGTTGTATAGTAATTTACGATTTTACGATTTACGATTTTGTTTATTTCAAATCTGCTGCAAAGGTACGAAAAAAAACGCACATATGCAAATTTATGTGCGATTTTTTTGTCGTTAGTCGTTTGTCATTGGCTGTTGGTCCATGCGAGGGTTGTCTTATGAGGCCCTTCAAAATTTCCTGTTTTTAAGATTCATTGGCCTTTGATTAGGCTCTTCTCGTAACATGATCCCGTGATGGTGATTTCCGATTATTAAGATTTGAAGGAAACGGGAATGACTCCGATTCGAGGGTGCTTCATCTGCTTATATATAGAATTTGTTTGCTACAATGGAACAGAACTTTCAAAGACCTCGTCTATAATAGTTTTCATACTCTGGCGTTGTGACTCTTCGGCTAATGACAAGAGCCATTCTGCAATCGGAGCGATTTGTTGCTGCATAGCAACGCTGTAATACCATCTAATATCTTCCGTTGTCATTCCGTTCTTATCTGGAATGTGACCATCTCCGTATTTTGCCGCTACAAGATCAGGCTGTATCATCATATAGAGTTCTCTTTCCGTAGCATCCAAAATTTTGTTTTTTAGCGTTGGATTGATTTCTTTTTCACATCGTGCGGCAACCTTTTCTATCTTAGGAACTAATTGGTGCGCAATTTCGCGGCGTGCTTCATATTGAGCTTCAATAGATGGTGACAGGAGATCTTCTCTGGTAAACAACTTGTGCCGAACAATAATCTTGCTGTAACCGCCAATGCTTATTCCGGGAATATTCTCTGCTGCTTTCTCCAGACTGTCGATATAGAAGATAGAAGCGGTGTCGCCATAATAAGGCTCGGGACGCTCTGTCTTTCGTACAGAACATCTCGTCAGTAGTATTCCGTTAAGAATAGTGATCGCTATTAATAGGAAGTTTCTCATTATTTGTTAATCTTCAGCACACCCTGTGGCGAGGGCTTTTGTTTTTTCGCTACAAAATTACAACTTTTCTATAATGTATGCAAACTTTTCTATCATTTTCAAAAAAATATGCAGAGCGGATGAGCAGATGTCTTCCTAAACTATACCCACTCGTACGCGCGGATGATGTGCATAGAATCAACTGCTCATTATGGCGTGATCCCATGAGACTATATCAAAAATGGAGATAAGATTCAATGATCCAATACAAATGTCAGACATGTTGAATTGTTGTGCCATACATCTCTGTTAACTAATTTTATTTTAATGGTATCAGTCTATATCTTCCTTGTTGTTGCCCTCAATTACAGCTTCGACATAGGAATCTTCAAAAGCGTCTTGTGAATCTCGATACTCCGTTTCTTCTTGGTAGAATTCTTGAATTTCTTCTGATGATGGTGTTGCCATAATTGTATGCGATTATCCTTATATATCGCGAGGTTTTTAGAAAAATTATTATTTTACAAGACGAACAGATCGACCGCGGCAAAAAAGACAACTTTTCATGCCAAACCATGTATTACTGCAACATAGATACCACGCTTTATCCGATTCGTCAAGTGTGGAAGACCAATAGTAACAATGATAAAAAACGTCATATGTTGTGCCATCACAATGGCTTCCGCCCTCAGCAGGCAAAAATATGGTCTCTCCGCTAGGACCTTTTACTTTGAAACCACTTTCTGTCTTAGTCCAAATGCAAGAATTCATCAACTCTTCCCACTGTTCTTTTGTTGGTAGACAATTTCCAAAATTCGCCATTGCCCGATCGTAGGTGTATAATCCACCTATTTCATTTTGGTCTTTCCATAAGCTTCTACTTGGAAGGCCTAAATCCACATATCCAGCGGGGATTATTTCGCCTTTTCCTCTATCGGTTACTAAGCGCACGATGCCTACTTCTTTTTTACTCTCTGTAGTCATATAAGTACCATTACCTACTAAATTGTTAGCACGCATAAGAGTTAACTCTTCATTAGTAGGCAAACGCCATGTTCTATAACCATATTGCTGCGATTGATTCAAACGAGTGATAACTGTCTTTGGTTCTGCATCAAAAGTTCCTAAATCAGTTGGAAAGACCTTGAGGTAACCATAGATGACATAAGGTTCTGTGCGCTGATCTTGTTGCGTAGGCTGTGAGGAGTTTACGGTTTCTTCAGAAGTGATCGCAATCTGACTAGCTAATTTTTGCGCAAGATTCTGCATGGTTGTTCTATATGATGTGTCAACAAAAGTTGCCCCTTCAGTTGCTGCAATAGTTCCACTTTCTACATTAATAACACGAGCATCTACATTGTATTGTCCCATCACAATGTTTACATCTCCGACTACTATCTTAGAGACATTCAAAATTTGTCCTATACGAACCATTTGACTTTCTGTCATTTTTGAACGCTGAAATCCTTGCTCATCAATAGCTTTGTTTATTTGTGTTCGCTCCACCATTGTATAGCCGGCAGGACGGAAATACGTGATAAATATACCGGAAATACCATCTACATCAGCTTGAGAAATTCCAACACCTGCCTTAAATTCCAGTACAGCACAACGTTGTGCATTCATCGTTAGTGCTATCAAGCACAAAACAAGAAGAGTTACTAGTTTTTTCATTTAACTGTGATTTTGATTTTGCCTACTCACTTGGCTTTTCGACATCCTCCATTTATATAATCGTTGATATGTACACAAAAAGCGTAGACCTCTTATTGCTTACTTACAATCAGAGGCCTTCGCATTGCCTTATAACTCAAATAAACAATAGGAAACCTACGCCGATATGACAAATCGCCTTGGTGAGATACACCAAAGCAAGGGATAGTCATACCCATAGGCATC
Organism: Paludibacteraceae bacterium; assembly: GCA_017551025.1. Taxonomy (GTDB): domain Bacteria; phylum Bacteroidota; class Bacteroidia; order Bacteroidales; family Paludibacteraceae; genus Colicola. The sequence continues at coordinate 18,901 of JAFZNG010000029.1, forward strand.
TATTGGTACTTTGTGCTGAGTTATAATCTGAAAGTTGCGAAGTTTCTGATCGATGCAACAAAGCGTCAATAAACGCTATTTTCAACATGTCACCGCTTTTTTACGCTGTCGGTGCCAGCGGCTCTCATTTGACGTCTAAGAGTTGACGCGCTTACAAACTCGCAAGCGAAAGGTGTTATGTTTTGTTGCCTACCATTTGTTCCGGCAAGTAGCCTACGATATCATGGAAGGCAGCAACTACTTCATCATAGTATGGGTTATCATTTCGCATAATTAACCCGGCATAGTATGCCACCGACTTATAAACAACAGACTCGCTATATAGACGAAAATGACAATTGTTGCTGTAATTTTCAAACCATTGTCTATATAAACGATTTCTGGCTGCTTGTCTATGGTCGCGTGGGTCACAAATATACAACATTACTAATGGGTCTTGTCGAAAGAACTCCTCGATAACAGCCATGACTGTTTGCAAGACTTTCGGGTCGTTTTGTGCATGTTGTTTGTTGGCATTGCTTATGTAAAAATGATAAGCTTCAGGCATATTGAAAAGTCTGTCCTCGTAAAAGCCAATATCATAGCTAATTCCATAATCAGTCACGAAAGATACAGACAACTCATCGAGTGTCTTAACCTGATAAGGAGAAGTGCGATTGATGTTTTCAGCAGAGATTTGTATCATACCATTTGCTTCTCTGCCTTCACCTGCCGAATATGCTCTTCCCATTCTTCGCGCAGATGGATCCATCTCTCAAATACCGCTGCACGTTCTTCAGGCGTCTTGTACTGTATAAAAATTGGCTTACCCATAACTACTATATTATTGCCTTTGCAACTTCACGCTGCAAAGTTACACATTTTTTTTTATATGTGCAAATGTTTTTTACAAAATGCGTGCAAATATACAAAAAAAGCAACCTCATGGTTGCCTTATTTCTGATTGAAATATCTGCAATAGGCTTGCAGGCCGCACTGGTCACATTTCGGGCGGCGGGCCTGGCAGATGTAACGACCGTGGAGCAAGAGCCAGTGATGGGCCTTGGGGATGATGTCTGCCGGGATATATTTGACGAGTTGTTTCTCCGTTTGCAGGGGATTCTTGCTGTTGGTGGTCAGTCCCAGCCGTTCGCTCACGCGGAAGATATGCGTATCGACGGCCATGGTGGGTTGGTTCCAGATAACGGCACAAACGACATTCGCCGTCTTGCGTCCAACGCCTTGCAGGGTTTGCAGATCGTCGATATTATCCGGTACCTGACCGCCGTATACTTCTACCAGCCGTTGCGCCATCTGTACCAGGTGCTCGGCTTTGCTGCGGGGATAACTGACCGATTGAACGTACGCGAAGACATCGTCGCTGGTGGCGCGAGCCATGGCTTCAGCCGTAGGGTAGGCGGCAAAGAGCGCAGGCGTGACGAGATTGACGCGCTTGTCGGTGCATTGCGCCGAGAGCATGACGGCCACGAGCAGTTCGAAGGGGTTGCTGTAGTGCAACTCCGACTCGGCGACGGGCATGTTCTCTGCGAACCAAGCAAGTATATGTTTGAAGCGATCAGCCTTCAGCATGCAGTTTTCAGTTTTCTTGTTTGCCGTCTTCGTAATAGGCGCGGCTGATGATCTGCAGCAGTTGGGTGGCTTGTTGCTGTACTTGACCCGTCTCGGGCGAGATCTCGCGTTTCTGCAGGCGCAGCATCATGATCTGGTAGAGTAGCACGAGCGAGGCCTCGATATCAGACATCGTGGGGCGGTCGGTCTTCGACTTGAGGATGTTCAGGGCCGGTTGCAGGCGCATCACCATAGCGCGGTACTGGGCGTTCTCGTCGAGCAGTTCTTGGTGGAGCTGCTCCATCTCGTCTAGTGCATTCAGCGCCAGGCGCAGGTGGCCTCCCTCGAGGATGCCCTCGCGGTGCATCATCTCGTTTAGGTCGTGCAACTCTTGCGAGGCCTCCGCCTGCTGGGGGAAGGCACGCAGATAATCTTCAATCTGCCAGAGATAGAGGACGTATTCAGCAATATTTTCGCGCTTATTCTTCATCAAACTCATCAAAATAATTGTCGGACATAAAGGATTCGATATCGCGGCGGTCTTTCTTGGTGGGACGGCCTGTACCGCGGTCGCGACCGGACTGCGCCGCCATGCGGGCGAGTTCGAGCAGTTCGAGTTGGTCGGGCGGCGTGATGTCCTGCATATATTCCGGCACGAGTTTGGCGCCCAGGCGGTTCTCGGTGAGATTGAGGACGCGGTAGGTAAACGTGACCGGACCTTTGCGAACGGAGAAAGCGTCCCCTATATGAAAGGTGCGGCTGGGCTTGAGTTGCACGCCGTTCATGCTGATGCGTCCGTTTTTACACGCATCGGCAGCGATAGAGCGCGTCTTGTAGATCCGCATCGCCCAGAGATATTTGTCAACTCGAACTTCGGCCATTTACTTGTTGTTGAATAGGTTCATGGTACGGTCGATGCCTTGCAGGCAGAACGACGGGATAATCTCGGCGGCTGTCTTCAGTCGTTCGGGCAGGACGGCTTTCTCCTCGTCGGTCCATTCGCCCAGCACGAAATTGATCTGGCGACCACGTGTGTATTCATTGCCGATACCGAAGCGTACACGGGCATAAGCATCGGTGCCGAGCACCTGCTGGATATGTCCGAGTCCGTTATGACCGCCATTGCTGCCGGCCTTGCGGATACGTAGTTTGCCGAAGGGGATATTCAGGTCGTCCACCAGCACCAGCAGATTCTCGACGGGTATCTTCTCTGCCTGGAGCCAGTAGCGCACGGCATTGCCGCTGAGGTTCATATAGGTGCTGGGTTTGAGCAGCACCAGTTGGGCGGACTTAACGCGACACTTGGCCACGAAGCCGTAGCGGCGGTCTTCCCACTGTGCGTTGACGCTCTCGGCAAAGGTGTTGATGATATCAAAACCGATATTATGGCGGGTATGTTGATACTCGTCGCCTATATTACCAAGTCCTACGATTAGATACTTCATCGGATCTTCTTGTTCTTTACGAATAACGGCAGGGAAAAGCCCTGCCGTTAGGTTGTGCAATAGTCTGCGCAGCATTATGCTTGCTTGCTTTGGCGAGTAGCCTTAACCTCAGCAACGCACATGTCAGCCGGGTTCATCAGTTTCAGACCCTCGAGCTGGATGTCGCTAACGGCGATCTTCTTGCCCAGGCCGAGCGAAGTAACGTCAACTACTACGCGGTTAGGAATCTGGGTGTAGATACCGTTTACTTTGAGCTTGCGAGCCTGGAGTGCCAGTTTACCACCGGCCTTAACACCCTCTGCCAGACCTTCCAACTTAACAGGAATCTCTACGGTAACGGGCTTCTTCTCGTTCACCTCGAGGAAATCGATGTGCATTACGCGACCGCTGATCGGGTGGAATTGGAATTCCTTAACGACAGCCATCTTCTTTACGTCACCGATCGTCAGCTCAACGGCCATCGTGTCGGGAGTGTAGATGAGTTTGCGTACATCGTTCTCAGCAACGGTCAGGGTGATGTTCTCGCCCAGGCCATAGAGGTTGCAGGGAACCAGATTTTCTTGACGGAAAGCCTTAGCAGCCTTCTTGCCGTACTCGTTACGCGGAGTACCTACCAATTGAAATACGTTCATTTTTTTCTTTTTTTTGTGTTACTTAATACCGTGTATTCCATCACACGTCAGCTTTAGCCAATAACCTTTAGCCTTTAGCCGTTAATAAAGGCCGCCGAAGCAGCCTTGTTGTCCACCGAGGAGTCGAACCTCGCTTCTCGGAACCAAAATCCGGTGTAATACCGATATACGAGTGGACACCGTAAATGCCTGTTCTGACGAAAAAGCGTGCAAAATTACTACAAAATTTTGATATACGCAAATTTTATCGTTATTTTTTGTATTTTTTTTAGATTTTTCTATTTAGATTTTTCATTTTCAATTATTTTTCGTACCTTTGCAGCGAATTTCAATCATGCGACTATGCGAATCGGAGTATTTGATAGCGGTTACGGTGGACTGACGGTTCTGGAGAAGATCCGTTTGCAGTTGCCGGAGTATGACTATATCTATCTGGGCGATAATGCGCGCGCGCCATACGGTACGCGCTCGTACGAACTTATATATAATTATACATGGCAGGCGGTGCGTTATCTTTTCCAGCAGGGCTGCGCACTGGTTATCCTGGCCTGTAATACCGCTTCGGCGAAGGCCTTGCGCACGATTCAGCAGCAGGACCTGCCCAGTTTGCGCGAAGAGGGTCAGATCATCAATGCGCTGGGCGTCATCCGTCCTACGGCGGAGGTGGTCAGCCGCATGACGACAACCGGGCATATCGGTGTGCTGGGTACGCCGGGTACGGTGCAGTCCGGAAGTTATCCTATCGAGTTTGCGCACCAGAACCCCGATCTCGTCATCACCCAGCAGGCTTGTCCGCTATGGGTGCCGCTTATCGAGGCGGGCGAACATATGAGTCCGGGTGCCGACTATTTCGTGCGTCAGTATATCGACCAGCTCCTGGCGCAGGATGAGCAGATCGATACCATCGTGCTGGGATGTACCCATTATCCGCTCCTCATGCCTAAGATTCAGGAGGCGCTCCGTGGTCGGAATATCCGCGTCGTGGCGCAAGGTGATATCGTGGCTGCCAGTCTGGATGACTACCTGCATCGTCATGGTGAGATCAACGGTATCCTGACGCGTGGCGGTACGTGCCGGTTCTTCACGACCGAGTCAGCGGCTCGTTTTCGCGAGTCGGCGAATATCTTCCTGCGCCGCACGATATCGGTGCAGCATATCGATTTGCCGTAAAAGTGCGTAGGTCTATCCGCCGATTGCTTCCAGGCGGTTCTTCATCTCGAGCATCTCGTCCCTGAGACGGGCGGCGGTGTCGAAGTCGAGGTTCTCGGCAGCGATACGCATGTTGCGTATCTTGAGATTGATGGCTTTCTGCAGTTGTTTCTGGTCCATCTGTTGCCAGTCGGCGGTCTGCCAGCCGGCGCGAATCTGTTGCTCCAGTTCTTTTTTCTTCTGCTCGGCATCTTTATAGAGGGCTGAGAGCGCTGATGTGTTGATATCCTTCCGGATAGCCTGCGGCGTGATATGATGGGCTTCGTTGTAGGCTTGTTGGGCACGGCGGCGATAGGCCGTCTGGTCGATACACTCCTGCATCGAGCGCGTGATGCGGTCGGCGTACATGATCACTTTGCCCTCTACGTGACGGGCGGCACGACCGGCCGTCTGTATCATCGACCGCGTGTCGCGCAGGAAGCCTTCTTTATCCGCATCCAGGATCACGACCAGACTAACTTCCGGCAGGTCGAGTCCCTCGCGCAGCAGGTTGACGCCTACCAGCACGTCGAACATACCTTTGCGGAGTTGCTCCATGATCTGTACGCGTTCGATAGTATCGATATCCGAGTGGATATATGCCGAACGAATACCGGCCTTGCGCAGGTAGTCGTCCAGTTCTTCGGCCATGCGCTTGGTCAGCGTGGTGATGAGCACGCGTTGGTTCTTGTGCACGCGTGTCTGGATCTCGTCGAGCAGGTCGTCAATTTGGTGTTTCTGCGGACGGACGTCTATCTCCGGGTCGAGTAGGCCGGTAGGACGGATCAGTTGCTCTACGACGATACCGCCGGAACGCTGCATCTCATAGTCGGCAGGCGTAGCGGATACGTAGATAGTCTGCGGCGTACGCTCTTCAAACTCGTCGAACTTAAGCGGTCGGTTGTCGCGCGCAGCAGGCAGACGGAAGCCGTAGTTGACCAGGTTGTCCTTGCGGGCTTTGTCGCCACCGTACATACCGCGTATCTGGGGCACGGTGACGTGACTCTCGTCGATGACGAGCAGCATGTCCTTGGGGAAATAATCCAGCAGACAATAGGGTGGCGTACCTTCTTCGCGGCCGTCGAAATAGCGGCTGTAGTTCTCTACGCCGGTGCAGTAGCCGAGTTCCTGGATCATCTCCAGGTCGTAGTTGACGCGTTCCTCGATACGCTTGGCATAGAGTTCTTCGCCCAGGTCCTCGAAGTAACGCACCTGTTTGGCCAGGTCTTCACGAATCTGGGTGACGGCGGTGGCTACGCGTTCGGGCGAGGTGTTGAAGATAGAGGCGGGCGAGAGGCTGTAGTGGGCAAACTGCTCCAGGGTCTGACCCGTCACGGGATCGACGGTGCTCAGAGCGTCTATCTCGTTGCCGAAGAACTCCACGCGCAGCAGGTAGTCGGCATAGGCGATGGCGATATCGACGGTGTCGCCCCGTACGCGGAACTTGCCGCGCTGCAGGTCCAGGTCGTTGCGCAGGTACTGTGCGGCAACAAGTTGCTGGAGCAGGCGTTCTTGGCTGATCTGTTGGCCGCACTCCAGGCGGATGCAGTTCTCCGAAAAGTCCACGGGACTGCCCATGCCGTAGATACAACTGACCGACGAGACGACGATCACGTCCTTGCGTCCGCTCAGCAGGGCTGCTGTAGCACGCAGACGGAGACGGTCGATCTCCTCGTTGATGCTGAGGTCCTTGTCGATATACGTGTCGGTCGAGGGGATGTAGGCTTCGGGCTGGTAGTAGTCGTAGTAGGAGACGAAGTACTCCACCGCATTGTGCGGGAAGAAGGTCTTCATCTCGGAGTAGAGTTGGGCGGCCAGGGTTTTGTTGTGGCTGAGGATGAGGGTTGGCCGGTTCAGCTGCGCAATGACGTTGGCTACGGTAAAGGTCTTACCGCTACCGGTCACGCCGAGCAGCACCTGTGCGGGTGCACCGGCTCGTAGTCCGTCTACCAGCTGCTCGATAGCCTGCGGCTGGTCGCCTGTAGGACGATATGTCGACTCTAACTGAAACATACAAATAGCCCAAATTCTAAAATCACGGGATATATATACAGAGTATATATATAGGGTATGGTGGGATACGATATACCCACGATAAACCCTGTACCTTGCCTCGGAAATGAAAAAGGAGCCTCGGCGGCTCCTTTTTATCACTTAACTCGACGCTCTTGGATGCGAGCCTTCTTACCTGTCAAGTTGCGCAGGTAATAGATCTTGCTGCGACGAACCTTACCGTACTTGTTGATCGTAATTTTCTCGATGAACGGGCTGTCCATAGGGAAGATACGCTCTACGCCTACGTTACCACTCATCTTACGAACCGTGAAGCGCTTCTTGTCTTCCGAGCCGTGGATGCAGATAACATCACCGCGGAACTCCTGGATACGCTCCTTGTTACCCTCTTTAATACGATAAGCTACGGTGATTTGGTCACCGGCTTTGAATGCCGGAAACTCTTTCTTCTCACCGGCGAATGCCTGTTCGGCAATCTTAATCAAATCCATTTTTCTATTCCTTATATATATGGATTAATAAATCTCCAAGCTGAGCATTTACTACTATTCGGACGTACCTAATGCAATCGCCAGAGGCTCAACATGGCTGCCTTTTCAGCGAAAAAGCGTGCAAAATTACTGCTTTTTTCTGACATACGCAAGAAAAATCGCAATTTTTTTGCAAATTATTTGTGTAATTCAATTTTTTGTAGTAATTTTGCACCCGCTTTCGAAAAGAAGGCTCGTAAATGTGGCGAAGTTGCCATCCTTGTGATCCTGCTTCAGCCACCATTGTTTAACCGACAGCTGACAGCTGAATGCTGAAAGCTGAAAAACTGAAATCAGTTTATGTATTTAACATCTGAGAAGAAAGCTGAGCTCTTTGCTCAGTATGGCAACGACGCCAAGAACACCGGTGCTGCAGAGAGCCAAATCGCTCTGTTCACCTTCCGTATCAACCACCTGACCGAGCACCTCAAGCAGAACCGCAAGGACTTCAACACCGAGCGTGCACTGACCAACCTGGTAGGTAAGCGTCGTCGTCTGCTGGATTACCTGAAGGCTAAGGACATTGAGCGTTACCGCGCAATCATCAAGCAACTCGGTATCCGTAAGTAAACCAATTATCGGCTTCGGCCGGTATCCGAAGAGAGTCACCCCTGTGGGCGGCTCTCTTTTGGTAAAAAACGAAATCACAAATCTCAAATATCAAATGTCAAATCTCAAATACTTCGCTCTTCTTTGTCTCGCTTTTGCGGCCTGTACGCGCCCGGAGAATCCTCCTGAGCCACTCGAGGATACAACCCCTGCACCGGCGCAGATTATCTATCATAGCCAGTTTGAGTCGCAGTACGTGCCCAAGCGTACGATTCGTGTGTGGGTACCGGAGGGGTATTCCGCGAAACGGCGTTACGACGTACTGTATATGCACGACGGCCGTAATCTCTATAATGCCGCTTCTACCGCCAACCACCAGGAGTGGGGAGTGGACGAGGCGATGGACAGCTTGATTCGTCGTGGCGATATACGTCCTACGATCGTGGTCGGTATTGACAACCAGACCAGTATGGCTGCTCGTGTGGCGGAGTACTGCCCGGACGATGTAGCGGCATTGCTGCCTGCGGGAAAACAACTGTACGATGGTCTGGGTACGCCCCATGGTAACGACTATCTACGGTTTATCGTGGAGGAACTCAAGCCCTTTATCGATTCGGTTTATTCCACCTATCCCGACCGGGCACATACCTGGATGATGGGTAGCAGTTGTGGCGGACTGATTACGTCCTATGCGCTCTGTAAGTACCCGGAGGTGTTTGCCGGCGGGGCATGTCTGTCGACCCATAGCACCTTGGCGGCTGATCCGGCGCATCCCGATGAGGATGCCGTTACGGCATATCGTACATACCTCGGTCAGCACCTTGCGCCGAATAGTTGTCTGCTCTATTTCGACCGGGGCGACCAAACCCTGGATGCCAATTATGCGGCGTCGCAGGATGCTATCAACCGGATGCTTTGGGATGCCGGCTGGGACGAGGCGCATTTTATGTATCGCTTCTTCCCCGGTGCAGCGCACGAGGAGAATAGTTGGCGTGCCCGCCTCGATATCCCCCTTCGCTTCCTGCTAAAGCCCTAACCCTACACCCTACACCATACACCCTACACCATACACCAAACTCATGCGTACTTTTGCTTTCATACTTGCGGTACTGACCGCATTGACTACTACGGCGGCGAAGCCCGTCGGAACGATTGTTCGGGATACCCTGCTGGGTGTGCCTTGTCGTGTATATCTGCCGTATCGCTACGAGCAGCGGACGCATGGGCGCCATGCGGAGGAGTTTCCTGTGCTCTATCTCCAGCACGGTATGTACGGTTCGGAGGACGACTGGACCGACCAAGGCCACTTGCTCCGTCATATGGACTCCTTGCTGCGCCGGGATGCGGTAAAGGAGATGGTGGTGGTGATGCCTGATAATTTCCTGGGTAGCATGCCGCCTGAGGCGCGCGACTCGCTGATGGCGGCGCCAAACGTGACGCCGGATGGTCAGCCTTTTGATACCTCGAATGGTTCGGCGCATTGGCGTAAGTTCACCCGCGAACAGGAACGTGGCTATGAGATGTCCGGATACTGGGAAACTCATTTCCCGGAGTTCATGGCAGCGGTGGAGCAGCGTTATCGTGTGGCGCGTGATCCGGAGCACCGTGCGTTAGCCGGTCTGTCGATGGGCGGATTCCATACGATGCATGTCTCGCATCATCTGCACGGGCAGTTCGCGTATATCGGTATGTTCTCTGCGCTGGTGGTCTCGCCCGAACGGAATCCGGTCTATGACCCCTGGCGGGACGAAGTGCGCCAACTGATGCAGTCGGCACGGCTCTACTGGATAGGTATGGGACGTGAGGACTTCCTGTACGACCAGTTGCAGGACTATCGCCGCTGGCTGGAGGAAAACCACCTGGAATACACCTATTACGAGAGTCCGGGTGGCCATACCTGGCCCAACTGGCAGGATTATATCTGCCGTTTCTTGCAGAAGTTGTTCTGAGCTTTTGCGTATCTTTTTGGTAGATTTTAGCCAAAATTTGTAAAAAAGTGCACATATATTTGCGTATGTGCATTTTTTTTTGTAACTTTGCGCCGTTTTTGTAACAATCGACAATAAAATCTTAAATTAATACCTATATATGAAGAAATTCTATATTGTTCCTGATGTTGTTTTTACGCCTATTCAGGTAGGCCATTTGATGAACACCAGTGTCGGCGGAGGAGGTGATCACAGTACCTTCATCGCTCCCCAGCGTAGAAATGACGTCGTATTTTAAACCAAAACCTAGAGAAAAACATAATTGATATGAGAAAACTATTTACTCTATTTATATTTGCACTAGGTTTCTGTAGTTTTACTTTTGCAAAAACGTACAACACCTATGATAACTCATCGAATGTGTCGGTGCTTGGCTCTCAGTATTTTACCTGCGGTGGCGGAGAGAACCCGGAAAAACTACTGGATGGTAATATAAATACCAAATGGTGTAGCTGGTTAACGGGAGATCAAGTGGGGGCTGATCTATATGCGAATCGTACGTCGGATGAGATTGTATGGAAGACGGCATCTCCCATTGTGGTGACGTCCTATACGTTAACTACCGCTAATGATACGAAAACTCACCCGCAGCGTCAATGGAAATCATGGACTATCTATGGCGGAAACTTTGCTAATGATGATGCAGCGGGAGATGCGATTGGACCGAATACAGGCTGGACGGTTATCGATCAAGTAGAGAATGATGATCTATTACCGATGGAGAACCACCAATCTGTTTCTTATAACTGCTCGTACCCGGCGGAATACCAATATTATCGTCTGGTGATCGATGCCGTTCATCAGGAACATTCGGATCATTCGGATATTCAGCAGATGGCGGAATTGACGATGCACTATTTGTTGGCCTCTAAAGTCACTGCAGCTCCGACAGCCAAATCGCTTACCTATAACGGTTCCGCCCAACAACTGGTGAATGCCGGTACAGCCAACGGCGGTACGATGTACTACAGATTATACAACGGCAATTGGAGCACGTCTATTCCTACCGCTACGGAAGCCGGTACTTATACCGTATATTACAAGGTAGTGGGCGATGACACGCATATTGATTCGGGGGAGGGTTCGCTGAACGTAACTATCGGTTTGTCTTCGCAATATTCGGAAGGACCTTGGACGCCTACGGATCGCAAAACCGGTTACTATCATGCACTTAATAATAACGAGACGACAAATCCATCCATCTCATGGAATAATCTGAATAATACATTGTGGGTCGGTATAGCTACAGTGTATAAAGACAATACCAACGGCATAGGTTCGCAGATACAGGCAACAACGCCAGATTGTTCTAAACAGGCTATCTACACCTTGTATACCGCAACGCAGACTATTCCGTCCTATTCAGAAATGGTTTGGAACTGGAGTTTTCGATTGAGTGGCCAGTATACGAATCTTGCCCAGCAAATAGGTCTATATGCCGGAACAGATCTCAATACACTCAAAGCAACGGCATTAGATTTTACGTACAACAATGAGACGCAAGCCGGTAGTGATATTTGTGTTGGATTATATAGTCACTCCGCCGGGCACCCGGGACCAAGTTTTTCTGCAGAAGCGAATCATGATATCCGATTGGACAACCGAAACGGAAGTACAGATCTGGAGCAAACCGTCTATATGATTCAAACGCATATCATCTGTAGTTATGGAGATGCCAACGCTTTCGGCAATCAATGGATGGCCTTTAAGCACCTGAATAGTTCTTATACGTATAATTATTACAAATATATCACTTTCAACGCCAATGGTGGTTCGGGTTCGATGGCGCAACAAGAGATTGAGAACAGCGGCACGCTGACTGCCAATAGTTTTACTCGCGCTAATTGCGTCTTTACCGGCTGGAATACCAGTGCAGATGGTTCTGGCACAGCGTATTCCGACCAAGCAGCTATTACGGCAACAGCATCCAGCAAAGGCCCGGTAACGCTTTATGCGCAATGGACATTCGAGGGAAACGGAACAGTGAATGATCCTTACCTCATCCCTTCGACCGATGTGTGGAATCTGTTGTCCGAAAAAGTAGCAGCCGGCAATAACTACTCCGGCAAGTATTTCCGACAGACAGCAGACATTAGCGTGACAAGAATGGTGGGCGAGTATAATAGCCATCCTTTCTGTGGAATCTACGATGGTAACGATCATACGCTAACGGTCAATTATACTAATAACTTTGCATACTATACAGCTCCATTCCGTTATGTCAATGGAGTATCCATTAAAAATCTGCGTACGACAGGTTCGATTACTACAAACAGAAAATATGCCGCAGGTTTTATTGGAATATCGGATGGTGACGTTACGCTCCTAAATTGCCGTTCCAGTGTGGAAATTCATAGTTCTGTTGACGGAGATGGCACGCATGGAGGTTTTGTTGGCATACTGAATTCTACTAACACCTCTGCCACTATTGAGGGGTGCTTGTTTGACGGCAAACTGCTTGGATCGAGCACAAATGGATGTGCTGGTTTTATAGGTTGGAGTAATCTAGAAGCAAACCTCTCTATTATACACTCGCTGTACGATCCGCAATACAATCAGCAAGATGCTTCGGTTAGTACGAACGATTGCAAGACTTTCGTTCGTGCTCATGACTATAAACTCAGTACCGTTACTAACACGAGTTATTATATCGCTACGTTGGGTGGGGCGCAAGGCAAGGCGGCTTGTTCGATCACCGGTGCTTCCGGTGTGACGGTGGCGAATGCCGGTACGCCAACGGTGTATAACGTCAGTGGAATTACCTCTTACGGCACGGGTATCCAATACAATAATGTGCTGTATGGAGGTAATGGGGATGCCATCAGTCTGACTCTTGGCGGTTCTTCTACCGGCTATCTTGTATCGGCTGGAACACTGAGCGAAAGTGGTAATCCGTACTCGCTCATGATGGCTGATGCCGATACACAGATCTATCCATCGTTTGTGGGAAGCGGTACAGAAAACGACCCGTACATCATTGCTTCCACTAGTGATTGGGATAAACTGTGCATCAGTGTGAATAGTGGTAAGAATTATGCCGGTAAGTTCTTCCGTCAGACAGCAGACATCAGCGTAACGACGATGGCTGGAACAAGTGACGCCATACCGTTTAGCGGTACGTACGACGGCTACGGACACACACTCGACGTGACATACACATCCATCGGAACACAAACAGGACCGTTCCGTTTTGCTTGCGGCGCCACTATCAAGAATTTGCATACTACCGGTTCTATTACCACCTCACATAAAGGTGCCGGTGGTATTATAGGACACGCCTATGATGAGAATACAATTATCAACTGCCGTTCCAGTGTTGAGATCAATAGTTCCATAAATGGTGATGGTACGCACGGTGGACTGATTGGTTCAATAGATGGCTCGTACGCCGATCCGAATAGGAATATTATCATTGAAGGATGCGTCTTTGATGGTAAAATGTTAGGAAGTACTACGAATTGCTGGGGAGGTTTTGTCGGATGGTGTGCTGATAATAGCCATGTACGGTTGTATATAAGCAATAGTTTGTACGCACCACAAGAAGTGAATACCAGTACTGCATCAGGAAATTATGGAGACTGGACTTTCTCACGAGCCTCTAATCGTGATCTCTTATCCATCACCAATTGCTACTATACGGTAACTCGAGGCGGATCGCAAGGTAAAGAACGCCATTCCATTACCGGTGCTTCCGGTATAACGGTAACCCGCAGCGGTAGTGCTACTACCTATAACGTCAGCGGAATTACCTCATATGACACGGGTATCAAATATAATAATGTGCTCTATGGCGGTGAAGAAGATGTGATCAGTTTGAACCTCATCGGTTCCTCCAACTATAAAGCATCAGCAGGAACGCTCAGTGGAAGCGGGAACTCCCGCACACTAACGATGCCGGCTTCCGATGTAACAATCTACGGTGCTGCTTCCATCTCGGCGACCCCGACCGATGCTGCTCATGTTTACTCAGGCACAGCACAAGAACTCGTTAACGCAGGCGTACCGGTAGGCGGTACAATGAAATACTCTACCGACAACAGCACATGGAGCGCCGAAATACCGACCGGTACGAATGTAGGCAATTATACCGTTTATTACATGGTAGAGGGTGACGCTACACATGCGGATTACCTTCCTTCGTCCAATAGTATTCAGGCAACCATCACGAAAGCCGCTTTGACCTGCCAAGCAGACAACAAGAGCATTGATTACAATTCCAATCCTCCGACCTATACGGCAACCTATAGCGGTTGGAAAGGAAGCGACAATACTTCTGCGCTTAGCGGTACTTTATCGTTCGCTTGTTCATACGCAAAGGGCAATAATGCCGGTTCATATACCATCACTCCAAGCGGTGTGACGGCAAGTAACTATACCATTACTTTCCAAACGGGCACTTTGACGGTGAACAAGATTGATCCGGTTGTTACAGCCCCGACTGCCAAATCGCTCACCTACAACGGTAGCGCACAGGTACTCGCTAACCCAGGTTCTACCACCGGCGGTACATTGCAGTATTCGCTCAGCAGTGGTACCGGCTATGGCGATGTTATTCCTGCGCAGACAAACGCCGACACTTATACCGTTTATTACAAAGTGAACGGTAATACGAACTATAATGCCGTTGCGGAGCAGTCCGTCAGTGTGACCATCAACAAGGCGGCATTAACTTGCACTGCTGACAACAAAAGCATTGATTACAATTCTAATCCACCAACATATACGGCAACCTACAGCGGTTGGAAAGGAAGCGACAACACTTCTGCGCTTAGCGGTACTTTATCGTTCGCTTGTTCGTATGCGAAGGGCAGTAATGCCGGCAGTTATACTATTACCCCAAGTGGCGTGACATCTAACAACTATACCATTACTTTCCAAACGGGCACTTTGACGGTGAACAAGATTGATCCGATCGTGACACCACCTACTGCCAAATCGCTCACCTACAACGGTAGTGCACAGGTACTCGCTAACCTAGGTTCGACCACCGGCGGTACGATGCAGTATTCGCTCAGCAGTGGTATAGGCTATGGCGATGCTATTCCTACGCAGACAAACGCAGGCACTTATACGGTTTATTACAAAGTGAACGGTAATACGAACTATAACGCCGTTGCGGAGCAGTCCGTCAGTGTGACCATCAATAAAGCTGCATTAACTTGCACTGCTGACAACAAAAGCATCGATTACAATTCTAATCCGCCGACATATACGGCAACGTATAGTGGATGGAAAGGCAGCGACAATACTTCTGTCTTAGGTGGTTCGCTTTCGTTCGCTTGTTCGTATGAGAAAGGCAGTAATGCCGGTAGTTATACCATTACCCCAAGTGGCGTGACATCTAACAACTATACCATTACTTTCCAAACGGGCACCTTGACGGTGAACAAGATTGATCCGGTTGTTACAGCCCCGACTGCCAAATCGCTCACCTACAACGGTAGTGCACAGGTACTCGCTAATGCAGGTTCTACCACTGGCGGTACGTTGCAGTATTCGCTCAGTAGCGGCACAGGCTATAGCAATGACATTCCTGCGCAGACAAACGCCGACACTTATACCGTCTATTACAAAGTGAACGGTAATACGAACTATAACGCCGTTGCGGAGCAGTCCGTCAGTGTGACCATCAATAAAGCTGCATTAACTTGCACTGCTGACAACAAGTCGGTGACGTACGGTGACGAAGCTCCTGCTTACACCGTGACATATAGCGGTTGGGTGAATGGAGAAACATCGACAGAGTTAGGCGGCTCTCTGAATCTTGCATGTACATATGCTGCAGGCAGTAATGTGGGCGATTACACGATTACGCCAAGCGGCTTAACGGCAGGCAATTATGAGATCTCCTTTGTGCCGGGCACGCTGACCGTTAACCAAGCTGATGCGGCTGTTGTTTCCGCACCGGCTGACTTGGCGAATGAGTTCAATGGCGCCGCGCAAACACTGATCAGTGCCGGTTCGGCAACAGGCGGCACGATGGAGTATAAGGTCGATGGCGGTGCATGGAGTGCGGATCTGCCGACGGCGACAAATATCGGGAACTACACCATTTACTATAAAGTGGCGGGTGATGAGAACCATACCGATGTGGCTGAGGCTTCTATCACGGCAACTATTGTAGCCGGTACAAGTTACGAGATCCCGGATGATGTAGATTATTCGGATGTATTAGCCGGTCTGAACGGTCAAACGCTTGATGTCACCATCGCCCGTTCGCTGTCGCGTGACGGTAACTATAGCACACTCTGCTTGCCGTTCGATCTCGATGCTGCGGCTATCGCAGGCAGTCCGCTCAATGGTTTCGTTGTTTGCGAATTGACGGATATGTGGTCGGTGGGTAATGAGTTACGATTGCTCATGACGCGAACCAGTTCTATCGAGGCGGGCAAGCCGTATCTGGTACGCTATGCCGGCGAACCGACTTCTGCCATCAGCCCGCTTGTCTTCAACAGTGTGACGGTAAGTGCTTCGGCAGGAAGCAGCACCACAGCCAACGGTGCTACAATGTACGGTATTCTGGAGCCGACACACTTGGTGGTGGATAATCAGAACTATCTCTTCTTGATGGCAAACAACGTGCTCACCTGGCCGAATGTAGATAATGCGATGAAAGCTTTCCGTGCGTACTTCATCTTAGGAGATTCCACTCCCAGCGGTGCGCCCATTCGTCGCGGCATGCCGGCTAAGATCGTCGAGCAGACTGAGACAACAACAGACATCACGAATGTACAAAGTGACAATGTACAAAGTATAAAGCTCATCCGTAATGGTCAATTGATCATTATCCGTGGAGACAAAGAGTTTAATGCACAAGGTCAAATCATTAAGTAAGGAGGACACAACTATGACAAAGCAACAATACATTACTCCGAAAGTACAAATGAGCATGATGATTCACCCAGCGTCCATGCTCTGTGTAAGTATGCAGTATGATCCCAATGGTGGTGATCCCATCGGGGCCGTATAAACAAGAATACAACAAACAACACAATGAGAAAACTATTTACCATATTTGCAGCCGTGCTGATGTCCACAAGTCTGTGGGCATTGAATCAAGAAGGTGGCTATTACTTGATCGGTTCGGCACAAGATCTGAAGGACTTTGCGGCATTGGTCAATGATGGAAATACGACCGCCAACGGCAAACTCACGGCGAACATTGATCTTCAGGGGAGTTTATCCAACCAATGGACACCTATTGGAAATAGTACGTACCCGTACAACGGCACTTTTGACGGACAAGGATACACGATTAGCAATTTGTACTATCACCAGGTTGTGTCTAGTGCAGGTTTGTTTTGTCACGCAGGCAGTTCAGCGCGAATCAAGAATGTACGCGTAGTGGTGGATATAGACAACACCGGGCATGGTGCGACGGCTGCTAATGGAAGTACAGAAGCCGGTGGTATATTAGGTACGGGTGTCGAAGGAACACTCATCATCAACTGCTCTGTAGCCGGTTCGGTAATCTCGTTCTCGAACGTAGGCGGTATAGCAGGTCTCGGTTCCGTTACCATCGTCAATTGTTACAACGAAGCTACGGTTAAGTTCTACAATAATAATGGTCAAGTAGGAAGCGGTATCCATGGCTATTGGGGTAGCCCGACCATTATCAACTGCTATAATGTAGGGAAGGTCATTAACACCGCTCCCAGCGCAACCAGTCATATGGGAAACATCGCTGTTTCAGGCACAGCCACCAATTGCTATTCGCTCGAGAATAGCTGCCAAAACGGAGCAAGCGCCGCGTGGAGCAATAAAGCCTCCAATGGTATCCCTGGCACAACGATGACGGCGGATGCCATGCAAAACATCTCGTTCACGAATTTGCTATACGCCAATGCCTTGGACCTGCGGAGTACGTATCCTGATATTGATACATGGATGCAGGACCCTACAACCGGTCGACCCATCTTAAAGCAATCCTTCAAACCCACCGAAGGACCGTGGACACGCGCAGGAGAGATTACCGGTTGCTGTCAGATAAATTACAATGACGCGCCTTTAAATCCATCGATTGCATGGAAATTTCTGAATAACACCCAGTGGAGCGGAACGATATTTCCCTATAAGGACAATACGAATGGTTTGGGTTCGCAGATACAGGCAACTACGACAGGCTATTCCAAACAAGCAATTTACACGTTATACACCGCAACGCAGACTGTTCCGTCCTATTCGACAATGGTTTGGAACTGGAGTTTTCGACTGAGTGGCCAGTATACCAATCTTGCCCAGCAAATAGGTCTATATGCTGGAACTGATCTAAACACACTCAAAGCAACGGCATTGGATTTTACGTACAATAATGAGACGCAAGCCGGTAGTGACATTTGTGTTGGATTATATAGTCATAACGGCGGGCATCCGGGGCCAAGTTTTTCTCAAGACTCGAACCATGACATACGATTGGACAACCGAAATGGCAGCACAGATTTGCAACAATCTGTCTATATGATTCAGACGCATATCATTTGGTGTAATGAAGTTGCCAATACATTCGGTACGCAATGGATGGCATTCAAGCATCTGAATAGTTCCTATACGTATTATTACTATAAAATTGTAACTTTTAATGCAAATGGCGGTTCCGGCGGGATGCCTCAGCAGCAGATTGAGAACAGCGGAGCGTTGAGTGCCAATACACTTACGCGTGACGGTTATGTTTTCGCGGGCTGGAACACCAATGCGGATGGTACGGGCTTAGCGTACACGGACCAAGACATCCTTACAGCTACAGCGGCTGACAAAGGTCCGGTGACGCTCTATGCGCAGTGGGTACCGGTTACTTATCGTTCTGCATTGAAAACGGGAACGGAAGATGCGGCTAACTGGTCTGTTCCGGCAGAATGGACCACAATGGGTACGGCAGTGAATGTAGCTTATTCCGGAGAGAATAAAGTGCTGACTGTGGCGGCAGTGCCTACCTCCACTTCGTGGTTGTATAGTTATACAGGGAATATTCAAAGCTTTACTGCTCCTTGTGCCGGTACATACGAACTGCGTGTCTGGGGTGCACAAGGAGGAAAGATGATTGCGGCAGGCGGTTTAGGCGGCTATGCTACATGTCGTACCACATTAGCGCAAGGCGAGACCATCTATATCTATGTAGGCGGCAAAGGTGGTGACGGTGTAAGTCAGGCCGGAGGCGAGGGCGGCTGGAACGGCGGAGGCCATGGAGGTGGTGCAGTGTCAGGATTCAACGGTAGTGCAGGCGGTGGCGGCGCTACGCATATATCCAAAGTGAACAATCAGGTTATTGGTAGCGGAAGTGGTCAATGTACTTCACTCGTTGGTACGAACTTTATTATCGTAGCCGGTGGCGGCGGCGGTGGTGGTGCTCATGGCTATACCTCTGCCGGTAATGGAGGAGGAGAGAACGGTGGTTTAGGTACGAGACATGACGGAAGTGCTTATGATCATGCTGTTCAAGTCAATTATACGAGTCAGTATTACTATAGTACCGGTCGCTCTTATGGCGCTAACGGAGGTAATGGATATGGCGAATCTTGGGCTTGCGAAGGTGCCGGTGGCGGCGGCGGCGGTTACTACGGCGGTAATGCCAATGTAGCCAATAGTACGTTTACTACATCCTGTCAAGATGCCGGAGGTTGCGGTGGTAACAGTGCATACAACAGCAGTCTGGCCTCGAACTTCACCACTACAGCTGGAGTGCGTACATCGAATGGTCAGGCGCAGATAGTTTTCCTGGGTACGGCTGAGACTATACCGGTAACGAAGACATCCACCAACCATTATCGGTACGCGATGCCGAATTCGGATATAGAAGTACGAGTGACCTATGTCACGGAATATGCTACTCTTACGGCACCAACCACGAAATCGCTCACCTATAACGGTTCGGAACAAGAACTCATCAATGCCGGCAGTACGAATGATGGAACACTGCAATATTCGTTGGACGAAACCAATTGGAGTGCCAACATTCCTATAGCTACCAATGCTGGTAATTATACTGTTTATTACCGCGTGGTAGCGGATGATAACCACTTAGACAACCCCGGTTCATCTGTCGCTGTTACTATTTCTCCGGCTCCGCTGAGCATCACTGCCGATAACAAGCAAGTTGTCTATCTCCAAGCCGCACCGACCTATACAGCGACCTACACTGGCTTTGTGAACTCAGAAACAGAGTCGGTACTGACCGGCACATTGGCTTATACCTGTACCTATGCTCCTGGGAATGCATTAGGCGATTATGCCATAACCCCGAGCGGATTGTCGTCCGACAACTATGCCATAACGTTCTACGATGGTACGTTGCAAGTCGTTTCGCCCGCTGCCATCGTGCTGCCTGATAACGAAGACAAGACCTCTTTGCTTACGGCGCTGAACAATCAGACCCTCAACGTTACCATCGGCCGCACCATCTATGCCGGACCGTATAATACCTTCTGTCTGCCGTTCTCGATGAGTGCTGAGCAGATTGCAGCAAGTCCGCTTAATGGCGCGATACTCAAGGATTACAACGGCGCAGACGTAACCGGCACGGGTGCGGAGCGCGATCTGAATATCCACCTGACGGATCTGACGCAGATTGAGGCCGGCAAGCCATTCTTGGTAAAGACCGAAACGAATATCGTAGACCCGACCTTCAATGGCGTGACAATTACCTATACCGGCGATGCAAATGGCCTGGGGCAAAACATCGTAGCCGACTATGTAGACTTCCAAGGCCTCTTGGCGCCGTTTGATCTCGCAGGTACCTACCAGAGCAGTCCCGACTACCTCGGCGTAGGTATGGACGGTCGTCTGTATTGGGCAGACGCCACGCTCTCAACGGCTAAGATGCGTGCCTTCCGTGCCTTCTTCCATGTCAAGGCAACCAGCATCCCGAACTCTCCCGTCCGCCGCGGCATGCATGCCCAGTTCGTTGAGGACGCCCCGCAAACGCCAACCGGCGTAGAACCCGTAACCGGTAACCCGTCACCCGTCACCGAGAAGATCCTCCGCAACGGCCAGGTAATCATCATCCGCAACGGAGTAGAATACACCGTCACCGGTCAAAAGTTAAAGTAATTATATACACCAAAATGAGAAAGTTATACATCATACCGGAAGTAGCATATACGCCTATCCAGGTAGGCCACCTGATGAACACCAGTGTCGGCGGAGGAGGTGATGCAAGTACCTTCATCGCGCCGCAACGCAGAAACGACGTCGTATTCTAAATACCGGAAAATGTACCAAACACTTATTTTTTAGCACAAATGCTTGCCGATAATATGGAATTAACACATGACAACATTGTTCTTTATCGCTCGGAAGATGGTAAAGTAAACGTTGATGTAATCTTGACAGACGAGACTGTATGGGTAACGCAGGATCAGATGTGTGTACTTTTTGGGAAAGCAAAATCTACTATTAGTGAGCACCTGAAGCATATATTTGAGGAGCAAGAATTAGATCAAAATGTGGTTGTTCGGTTTTTCCGAACTACCACTCAGCATGGTGCATTAGAAGGAAAAGTACAGTCACATAATGTAGCCTACTACAACCTTGATGTAATCATCTCTGTGGGTTATCGTGTTCATTCTGTGCAGGGTACGCGTTTCCGTCAGTGGGCGACCCAGCGCATACATGAATACATACTTAAGGGTTACACCTTAGACGATGAGCGCTTAAAGGGGAACGGTGGACGTTACTTCCGCGAGTTGCTGCAACGCATTCGCGACATTCGTAGTAGTGAACGTAACCTATACCAGCAAGTGACCGATATATACGCTACAGCCATCGATTACGATCCGAATGCCGAGATAACACGTCAGTTCTTTGCTACAGTGCAGAACAAAATGCACTATGCAGCGCACCAACACACGGCCGCCGAGGTGGTTTATGACCGTGTGGATAATGAGAAGCCGATGTTAGGGATGACGAATTTTAGCGGTAATTATATCACAAAAGACGATGTGATTATTGCGAAAAACTACTTGAACGAAGCAGAGTTGCAACGTTTGAATCTATTGGTGTCTTTGTTCCTTGATTCGGCAGAATTGTATGCCATGGAGGAACATGCCATGACAATGCAAAACTGGATAGATGAATTAGATAGAATACTAACCTCCAATCGCCGTCCAATATTAACCGGCAAAGGTGGTGTGTCTCACCAGCAAGCTATTGAAAAAGCCGAACACGAATATACCGTATATCGTGCACGCGAAATGCGAGAACTGGAATCAGACTACGACAAAGCAATTCGCCAATTGTCGCTATTTAGTCAAAATCAATCCAATAGTACGGATAATGGAATACGATAACTTACAATCAATATGAGAAAATTCTATACCTTATTTGCAGCCGTGCTGATGTCCACCGGTATGTGGGCGCAAAGTATTACCGTTTCTATAGATACGGAGAGCAACTTCCAGCCGACCACGATTTCTAATGGTAGTTTCGACGATGAGCCGTGGATGGTATTTACGTTTGAAAATGAAACGTACTATTCGTGTCCGCATGATAGAAATCTTGACACCGCATCTGACTCAAAAGATAATGAAAGCGGATATGCTCAAAACGTAGTATTCAATGGCGTAGGTGGTGGTTGGAACACTACAGAACGCACTCTTTGGCGCAGTTCGCTGTTTGAAATTACCAATTCCACCGATGGTAAGCATAATTATCAGCACAATAGTTCTATTCCGCAAACGGATAAGTATGTTGAGATGAATAATTATCACTCCTGCATGTTGTATCAGGATTTGCGGACGAACAGCCACGATGTGATTCGCTGGACGCTCAAGCATGCTGTGACCACAGCCGGAAATGAATACCAGCCCATTCGAGTGGAAATTGGTGCGCCGAACCGTGACAGCAACGGCAATATCGTCAATGCATCGGGGTGGGCGAATTCGCTCGATCCGCAGATTGTTTTGAGCACAAAGGCTATTTATCGTCACGATGGCGTTACCGACAAAGACGGTAAGACAAGCAAAATCGGTTTTGGTTCGGCAACGGATCTGCAATATCTTCGCTTGCATAATACTGACGGAGATCAGCGTAGCGGTTGGTGGACGGCACAAGGTGTATATGCTATTCCGGAAGGACAGACTGTCACGCGCTTTGGTTTTATCTCCGAGGCTGAGAAGAAGAATCAAGGAAACCTTTTGGATGCCATTACATTCTCCACTCTTATCGGTAACTTGTCGGCCCAACAGCTGGTGAACCACGATGTAGAAGTGAAGGGTTATTGGGGAGAGACAAACCCGACCAAGCGATTCAAAGTGGTTATCGATGGTGTGGTTCACGATATTGATATGTCATCGGTGGTGGGTAAGAACTTCCGTATTATTATTCCAGCCTCTATAGTAGGCACAGCGACTTCTGTCGAGGCATATCACCAGGACTACCAAGTAGCCGAAAACACTATTGCTGTAACGCCGGTGTATAGTTCTACGCTGCAATCCGGTACGGATGATGCTTCGCAATGGACTATTTCGCCGGCGGTAGCCGAAGCAGAAACGACGATTGACGTGACATATTCCGGTTTATTACGGCCTGCAACGGTGGCTACCACACCTATTGCTTCTACTTGGACGATGGAATATACCGGTACCATCCAAAGCTTCACGGCTCCTGCTACGGGCGTCTATGAACTGCAAGTATGGGGCGCGCAAGGAGGAACATACTCTGATTATAATGCCGGCGGCTTGGGAGGTTATGCTACTTGCCATGCGAACTTAACCCAAGGGGAGACCATTTATATCTATGTGGGCGGCCAAGGAGGAACAGGCACAAATGCCGGTGCCGGAACCGGAGGTTGGAATGGCGGCGGAACCGGAGGTAAAAGCTATAGTAGTTATTATCCTTCCGCTGGTGGAGGTGGCGGTGCTACGCATATCTCCAAAGTGAACAATCAGGTAATCGGTAGCGGTAGCGGCCAATGCGCTTCGCTCGTGGGTTCCAACTTTATCATCGTAGCCGGTGGCGGTGGCGGTGCTGGATGGGCAAAAACCACACCCGGAGTCGGTGGTGGAACACAAGCAAGTAAGGGTACTAAAATAGTATCAAGTGACAATTATTCTACTTATTCTACTTATTACTATTACAGCACCGATCGATCATACGGAGCAAACGGAGGAAACTCTGTTCAAGTATCTAACTGTGACGCTGAAGGCGCCGGTGGTGGCGGTGGCGGCTACTACGGAGGAAATGCGTATTGTGCTAATTCCAACTTCCCTTCCGGCACAACATTCCAGAATGCTGCCGGTTGCGGTGGAGGTAGTGCCTATAATAGTTCTCTTGCTACAGACTATAGTGCTACTGCAGGCCTGCGTAGCGGAAACGGTAAGGCGGAGATACGCTTGCTTAGCGTGACCGGTGCTCCATCACTGACGGAGGCTACAAAGGTGGCTGACAACCACTGGCAATATACCGTACCGAACTATAATGTGGAGGTACAGGTAGAGTATTATCCTGCTGCCTCAGTAACTACTTCCGGCAATGTTACCACCGAGTATCTTGATTTTGCATCAGCGCTTGCAGCATGGGAGAGCAATAGTACGCTCAAATTGCTGATGGATGTAACAACGAATAGTACGATTACTGTGAATAGCCCAAAGACACTCGATCTTAACGGCTTTGGAATCAAAGCAAACGGAGTGCGTGTAATGCATGTAGGAGCCGGAGGCAACCTCACTATCATGGATAGCAACACCGATAATCTGACGCATAGATTCTCGATAAGCTATCCGTACTCCTCCAATATCGTCTATGCAGGTCTGGCTACGTTGGATGAAGCAAACGGCGCGATCGTTATAGAAGGTGGTTATATTACCGGTGGAAATGCGTCCAGTGGTACGTGGAGCCCCTATCACCAAGGCGGAGCCGGTATTAGGGTAGATGGCGGAACGGTGACCCTACAAGGCGGAACGATCATCGGAAACCATGCTGAAAGTGGTTGGGGTGGCGGCGTGATGGTCACCAATGGCGGTACGTTTACGATGACTGGTGGCGCTATCTGTTACAATCGTGCTGAGTGGGGTAGTGGTGTTTCTATGTACGGTAACAATGATTTGCAGAGTTCTAATAAACATGGTACGCAGTTCGCTATGTCTGCCGGTTCTATTCATCATAACTATGCGAACGGAGGCGATGCAGTGCATAATGTATCCAGAGACTACACGGTTACCTATTCCATGACCGGTGGTAGTATTCACAACAATTATGCCCAAGGCAATTACGACCGCGCCGGCTTGCATGTGGATGGTACACGATTCACATGCAACATATCCGGCAATCCGGTAATCATCCATAATTTGAACGGATCGAAAGAACGCGCGTCTACGGTGGGTGATGCTATCATGACCATTACCGGGGATATGGACGGTGCGAACATCGGTGTTTGGAAGTCGACGACTGGTGCGTTTACCACGGGGTATAGCACCTATAATAATGTGCATCCAAGTATGTATTTCCATAGTGAGCATTCAAGCTATGTAGTCGGTTTGAATGCGTCCGGCGAAGCCTACCTGCATGTGCCTTATACGGTTACTTTCTCCGGAAACGGCAACGATGGTGGTACTGTACCTTCCGATGCAAATACCTACGCAGGAAGAGGACTCGTAACTATTTCCTCAGCGGTTCCGACTAAAATCGGCCATTCCTTTGCTGGTTGGCTGAATAGTGTAGATGGTATAACATACGCGGCGGGTGCGAGCTTTATCATTACTGCGAACACTACATTAACAGCTCAATGGTCCGTCAACCAATATACGATCACCTTCAATAGCAATGGTGGTTCGGCTGTAGATCCGATTACGCAGGATTACGGAACGGCTATCACGTCTCTGGCAGATCCGACGCGTACCTATTATGCCTTCGCCGGTTGGAGTCCGGAACTGCCCGCTACGATGCCGGCTGAGGATATCGAACTGACGGCGCAATGGATAGGAGCCGGAGTAACCCTCTCCGATGCGGATGAGAACTTGACGACTATTCTGACGGCGCTGAACGATGACGTTGCTCGTGATATCACCATCGGCCGTACGATCTATGCCGGACCGTATAATACCTTCTGTCTGCCGTTCTCGATGACCGCTGAGCAGATTGCAGCAAGTCCGCTTAATGGCGCGATACTCAAGGATTACAACGGCGCAGACGTAACCGGCACGGGTGCGGAGCGCGATCTGAATATCCACCTCACTGATCTCACGCAGATTGAGGCCGGCAAGCCGTTCTTGGTGAAGACCGAAACGAATATCGAGAACCCGACCTTCAATGGCGTAACGGTTACCTATACCGGCGATGTAAATGGCCTGGGACAAAACATCGTAGCCGACTATGTAGACTTCCAAGGTCTATTGGCTCCGTTTGATCTCGCCGGTACGTACCAGAGCAGTCCTGACTATCTTGGTGTAGGTATGGACGGTCGCTTGTATTGGGCAGACGCCACCCTCTCGACGGCTAAGATGCGTGCCTTCCGTGCCTTCTTCCATGTCAAGGCAACCAGCATCCCGAACTCTCCTGTTCGCCGTGGCATGCATGCCCAGTTCGTAGAAGACGCCCCGCAAACGCCGACCGGCGTAGAACCCGTAACCGGTAACCCGTCACCCGTCACCGAGAAGCTCCTCCGCAACGGTATACTTTACATCCTCCGTGACGGCAAGACCTACAACGCTCAAGGCCAAGAATTGGAGTAAAAGTGTAAACAAGAAAAATCGCTCGACTCGGGCGATTTTTCTTGTTTTTATTTGCATATATCAAAAAAAAGCAGTATCTTTGCAGCGAAATTTCCGTGACGAAAAATGCGTGACGAAAAATACGTTATAAATAATAAGTTTAATATCAGTATATTATGAATGCAAGCACCGCATATTTTAACCCGTTCTCTATTACGTCTTATATAGGACCGGAGTATTTTTGCGACCGTATTAGCGAGACGCAAGAATTAGCGGATGCACTGCGCAATAGACGCAATGTGACCTTGATTAGTCCTCGCCGTGTAGGTAAGACCGGATTGATTCAGCATCTGTTTCATTCGCTTGATTCCAATCAGGTACATTGTATCTATGTGGATCTATTCAGCACCTCTAATCTGCAGGAGTTTACAAAGGTCTTTGCGGAGGCCGTGTTGAGCGCGCGCATCACTCCTTATTCAGAGCGCGTGTGGCAAGAGATAACGCAATTCTTTGGTTCCCTTCGTCCGGTCTTCACACCCGACCCGGTGAGCGGAATGACACAATGCACGATTGATATTCAGCCGAAGCGAGAAGAATGGACGCTGCAACAGATTTTTGCCTATATGGAGAAATCGCCGCTACCTTGTTATGTCGCATTGGATGAGTTTCAAGTCATTGCCGAGTATCAAGACGTGAAGATGGAGGCATTGCTGCGGAGTTATATTCAGCAACTTACTAACGTGCAGTTTATCTTTGCCGGCAGCAAAAAACATATGATGACCGAGATGTTCGCTTCTGCCAAACGCCCCTTCTACCGCAGTGCGCAGATGATGAATATTGATGTCATAGATAGGCAGCAGTACTATCAGTTTGCAAGCAATCACCTTTCCGCAAACGGTCAGCAGATGGATGCCGACACATTTTATGAATTATATCAGTTGGTAGATGGCTATACATGGTATGTACAGGTACTGTTGAATCGACTCTATCAGAGCCGAGTACCGGAAATCGACTTCAACACCGTGCAGCAAACGCTTCGTCAGATCTTGCAGGAAGAAACGGCCTCGTATCAGATGTATTGTCGTTTAATCACGGATCGTCAATTGCGCGTCATGCGAGCTATCGCCAAAGAAGGGGCTGTAAAAGAACCGGGCAGCAATGCTTTTCTCCAGAAATACCAACTGGGTGCATATAGTACTGTTCGAGGGGCTATTCTAGCACTGGATGAAAAGGAATTGCTCTACCAAAAAGAGGATGGTAGTTATGTGGTGTATGACAAGTTCTTTGGACATTGGCTAAAGCAACAATAAACACAATCGATATGAAACAATATCTATTGACTAAATAACAACCAATCTAACCCATGGCAAAACGCGTAATAGGCATTGGCGAGACGGTACTGGACATCCTGTTTCGGGACGACCAGCCGCAGAAAGCCGTTCCAGGCGGTTCGACCTTCAATAGTATCATATCGCTCGGACGAGCCGGTGTGCCCTGTATCATGGTGACCGAAGTGGGCGACGACCATATCGGCGATATGACCTGCCGCTTCCTGCGCGACAACGGCGTGTCGGACGAGTTCGTCTGTCGCCACCCGGGTACCAAGTCGCATATCACCCTCGCCTTCCTCGACGAGAACAACGATGCGCAGTATACGTTCTATAAGGATCATGCCTCCGCCGCCCTGGATGGTAAGTTGCCGCTCATCACGGCCGACGATGTCGTGCTGTTCGGTTCGTTCTTTGCTATCAACCCTGCTATCCGTCCTGCCGTCAGTTCCCTGCTACGTAACGCCCGCGAGGCGGGAGCGTGGCTCTACTACGATATCAATTTCCGCAAGTCGCATATCCCCGATATCCCGCAGGTGATCCGCCATATCGAGGAGAATATGCGCTTGGCGGATGTGGTGCGTGGATCGAAGGAAGATTTTCTGTACCTATACGGCCTGAGCGATGCGGATGCTATCTATGAGCGGGTGCGTCTGTATTGCGAACGGTTTATCCTGACCGATGGTGCGCGCGAGATCCGTATCTATACGCCTGAGGGCTGCGCCCATTTCCCCGTGCAGTCGATTGAGACCGTCAGTACGGTCGGCGCGGGTGATAACTTCAATGCCGGCTATATCTACGCGATGCTGCGAGGATTCGACGCGCCCTCCGACCGCGTCCGTATGGCGCAGCGCTGGAGCCAGGATGTATGCCGCCAAATCGGCAATAATATCAGCGACGCCCTGGTAGCAGAACTAATCCGATAGCCTAAAAAAATCTCGCCCCGAAGAGCGAGATTTTTCTTATATTAGCCATTACAAGTAATGTGCTAATTGTGCAGACAAAGTGGTTTTGTCTGTTTTTGTCTAATTATAACTCCTCCGGCGTGATAACGATATCCACCTTCTCGTCGGAATCGGTGCTTACGAAGCGGTATATCAGGCTGTAGTTGGCTTCCTTGACCATCTCGATCAGTTCCTTGGTGTCCGACTCATCGCTCTTTAGCGACTCTACCATGGCTGTTTTCATAGCCGTCTGCACTTCCGGCATGGCGAAAGCGCTAACCGTGATGCCGGCACTGCCGTCGACCTCGCAGGTGTAAACCACGCTGCTGCCTTCGGTAGCAATACTCGTGATAGCCATGCCGCCACCCAGTTCCATCGGGCATTGTTTGTTAGCGGCTGCTACACCCATTTCCAACTTCGAGCCCGAACTGCAGGCGGTCAGAACCAGTGCACTAATCATCACACTGGCAAACATTAGTTTCTTTACAAGATTTTTCATAATACAGATTTTTTTTTGGTTATCCGGTGCAAAGGTACAACTTTTTTTCCAAATATGCAAAAAAATTTGCATTTATCAATCTTTTTTTGTAATTTTGCAGCCGAAAAGGAGAGGATAGTCTTATGAGCAAGTATGAAATACCTTTTTTGACGGCTTGTATTCAGGCTTTTGGGAGACGGTATGCTATGACCAGACAGGCGGCATATCGCTACTTGCAGGCGTATAAAGGTCTTGCGTTCCTGATTGAGTTCTACGATGTAGAGCATCTGCAATCGATGGAAGAGACGCTGGACGATTTGCTCATGGTTTGTCAACGAAACGGAGGGACATTAGCATGATACTCTATCTATGACGCAGCCGACGCATCATCAAATAGCAACTTATCTAACCAATTACGTGCTGAGCGAGTTGGTGAGATACGTCATGGAGGATAGGGGAAGCACTTTGGAGCAGGCGATGGAAATCGTGTATAATTCGCCTATTATGCCGGCTTTGCAAGACGAAGAGAATGAATTGTACGTCCAGAGTCCTGCATATCTCTATGAGTTAATGAATACGTTGCAACCAAAAGTTGCTTAACCCTCGCCGCAGGGTATAACTGCGACCGTCGGATCTAAGACGTAGAATGGGGTCCGGGTCTGACTAACTACTTTGCAGCATGAAATAATCATAATCCCTTAAATTCTTTTTGTTATGGCTGAAAACACCACTTCTCCCGTTGCTCCGGCAATGCAGCACCGCACCAATCGCGGATTGGCTAAGATCTTCTTCCTGGGTATCCTGACCCTGGGTATTTATCCTCTCGTTGTGGAGTCGCACATCTCCGAGGAACTCAACGTCGTAGCGTCCAAGTATGATGGACGTCGTACGATGCATTATCTGCTGATTGTCTTCCTGTTCTCGTGGATGACGCTGAATATCGCTACCCTTGTTTGGTGGCATCGCACATCGGATCGTATGCATGGCGAGTTGGTCCGCCGCGGTATCGACTATAGCTTCGGTGCCAGCGATTTCTGGCTCTGGAACGTACTCGGCTCGCTCATCCTTGTCGGTCCGTTTATCTACATCCACAAACGCATGAAAGCCATGAACCTCATCAATGCCGACTACAACCAGAAAGGTTAAACCGGCTGGTTGCCGATAGCTAAATACCAACAATCTCGCTCTTTCGGGCGAGATTGTTTTTTTACCTACTATGGTATGCGGAGGAACCAAACGATGTCGCTGTAGGTAGTTGAGTACCTATAGTTATACCCGCTGACATCGTGTCCATAAACAGTATATTGCATATTGGCGATTAGGTAGTACTTCCCGAGTATACTGTCATAGAGGTAGTATCCTTGATTATCGCGGTAGATAGTATACGTCTGGCTGTGCATGTATGTCACCGAGCCATTGGCATTCTGGCTGAGACCTAGTGCCGTATAGTTGCCTACAAACACCTCCTGAGTACTGCTACTCGTCGTGCTCGGGGGCGTGGTTGCAGCATTGAGGCTGGCTGCGGAAGCCGGATTATTGATAAGCACGCTGGAGTTGTCGATATCAAAGGCGGCGTAGGAGTAGCCATTCACGGTCAGCGAACTGACCATGGGCGCATTATTTGTCGTTGTTCGTGCCGAGATTTTGCGGTACACATACGTGATTTTCGGCGTGACAAACACCAGGGTGTTCCGGTCTTTTGAGACCAAGATCTTATGGTACTTCATCGAGTTGTTGTCGATAAAGGTATTATTCATCATGTACGACTCCTGAACAGGCATTTCGTATGCTGCAAACTGTCCGGAAAAGCCCGACAGCGTCTCATCGCCCTTATAGGCGGCCTTGTTGCTCGAGCGGTAGAATGTCTTGGTGGCGTACATACCGCTGGTACTCTTATCGCCATGGATAAAGGAATTGCTCAGGTCTTTACCCGCGGGGTCGCAGATTTGCAGGGCATTGGCCGTAAGTTTTATCGAATACTCTTTTGCGTATCGCAATTTGCCGAAATCGTTGGCGTTCGATGCGTTGATGGTGCGATCGTAGGTGTAGTGAATCACTTGCGCATGGACACATACGGCCATGGTCATCAGCGTGAGAGCAAAGAAGAACTTTTTCATAAGGCTATCGTGTTTTAGTTGTTTCGACGGTGCAAAGGTACGAAAAAAAATCCGAATGCACAAATTTATTGCAAAAATCACGATTTATATTTGCATAATTAGAAATATTTTTGTAATTTTGCAGCCGAAAGATGCAAAGGTGAAGGAATGAAATCCGTTCAGAAACATAGTTTGGAGCGAAAACAATTGCTCTTAAAGCAGTTGTGCGATGGCGGTTACTTATGGTCGTACAAGGCTGTAGGCGGCAATGCTATGCTTTCGGACGAAGAGTTGATCTTGAACGGCCTATCACATCTTGAGTTTGAGGATATGCCTATGTTGTTCTCAGCTTTCCCTTATCGCCAAATCAAGCAGGTATGGCAGCAACGCATGTTGCCATATCCCGAATACTACGGCGTCCTCAACTTGCTTTTGGCGGCGCTCTTCTTTCACATCAAAAGCCCCAAGAAATATATTGCAAACTATGTGGCGTAACGGACTTTGTGATAATACCTTGCGAGTCTTTGACCAGGTCTCTCGCTTGAATTGTATCAAAGACTTATATCTTTGTGGCGGAACAGGGATTTCGCTGTTGCTTCAGCATCGTCAGAGTGAAGACTTGGATTTCGAGTTGCTCAACTACCGAGGTGATATTAGGCAATTGGATATGTCTGGTATCAGTAATGAATTGGTTTCCGTTTTTCCGGATTGTAAGCGCGAGGTATTGGGTCCGCAACATATCCAGTTCTACGTTGGCGACCATGTCAAGTTGTCTTTTTTTGCACCTAAGAACCGTGTTCCGGCCTTGCATGTTGGTTTTAGCTATAACAATCTTAGGACGGTAGACGCGCAAGATGCGTTGGGCATGAAACTCTTTACGATTACCGTTAGGAGTCTGTATCGTGATTATTATGATATCTATTCGCTGCTGCAGGCGGGGCTATCTTTTGAAGAAGGGTTGGCTTATGCTTTAAAGTTTACACGCCACCAGGTCCATTCCAAAGCGGTATTGTCGGCTTTAATAACTCCAACTTTGTATCCCAAGCCTCAAAATTTTGATTTGATGCAACCCAAATACAATGTCTCGCCTGAAGAAATGGCTGACTATTTTATGGGAATAATAGCCGCACGAAAGAAATAAGTTATTTAGCCTATGTCTTGCTTACGTGTGCTTTTGGCTATTATTTTTCCGCCGCTGGCTGTGGCAGACCAGGGTTGCGGGTCGTTTACGATCGTCTTCCTGCTTACCCTCTGCGGCTGGATCCCCGGCGTCATCGGCGCCCTGGTCATCCTGAATAAGAATGAATAACCATTGAAAAATAACAAAGAGTATGAAACGTTTGGTATTTCTTTTTAGCGTAATGTGTGCGATTGCGATATCCGCAAGTGCGCAACGATTAACAGGTTCGGCTGATGCATGGTTGAAATTTCAGCGTGAGCAATGTGTCTTCAGGTTAACGGCGTATGGCTTGTATGAAGATGGTATTGAGAAAAACCGGATCGTTCCGCAAGGCAAAAATGCCAATGAGGGAATTGGTTTTGATAATGCGGACCATTTCTACCAGTTGAATACGCTTGACGGAAGCTTCATCTACGATTGCCGAATCAATGGACAATATCTATACCTAACGAATCAAAAGCGAGTCTTAAACGGTCAACAAGTAGGCTTTGATCCGCAATATTACAATTGGATCAAACTGCTATGGTATGAGAATCATAACGGCAAATTCATTCTCTTCACGGTAGATTCAATGAACACCTACCGATATTTTGAGTATGTAATTGCGCTGTAAAATAAATTAAATCTATATATTACAAGAAGGACGACAATAATACCCCTGCAGAATAAATGGAAAAATCATACGACGTCTTCATAAGTTATTCACGCGCGGACTACGTGGATGAAAACAAGCAGGTGATACCCGGTAATGTGGTATCGCAAATCAAGGAATTGCTGAGCCGGGAGGGCATCAGTTTTTGGTTTGATGAGGAGGGTATCTATTCCGGGCAGAATTTCGTGACGAAGATAGTTGCCGGTATCGAGGATTCAAAAGTGCTATTGTTTCTCTCTTCTGAGAACTCGAATAAGTCGCGTTGGACATGTAAGGAGATCGCAACGGCCGATGAATTGGGTATGCATATCATTCCGGTGCGTATCGACCAAACGCCATACAATCGTCAGGTGCTCTTTCGTATCGCCGATTTAGATTACGTGGAGTATTACGTAGACCCTGAGCAGGCTATGCAGGACGTAGTGCATGCCATTAAGACCTATCTGCAGGAGTACAATGCTAAGAAGCAACGTGAGGCTGAGAAGAAAAAGCAAAAAGACGCAGCGGACGAGCTGCGCAGAAAGATAGAAGAGGAGCGCCGCCAATTGGAAGAAGAGCGTAAGCGCCTGGAAGAAGAACGCCGAGCAATGGAGCAGGAGGCGCGTAAAGTAGCTGCTGCCAGAGAGGCCGAACGCAAACAACGCGAGGAGAAAGCTTCAGAGGCGGAGGAGATACGAAAGCGCAAAGAAGCCCAGGAAAGAAGAATAGCCGAAGCTGAGGCTAAACGCCAAGCAGAAGAACGCGCCATTCGCAAAGCCGAGGAAGAAGCTCGCCGTGCTGTGGTCGAAAAGGAACGACAGCATCGCGAGGAGGAACGTAAGTCAATCGAACAGACAAGTGGAATCCGTATCTGCTCTAAGTGTGGAAAACAGATTTCCGCAACAGCAGCGTTTTGTAAGTATTGTGGTGCCCGATTCATCAGTGTTAAAGTCTCAGATCGCAAATGCCCTAAATGCGGCTTTAGCGTGAGCGCAGAAGCGAGATTCTGTAAGAAATGTGGAACTAAAATCGTATAAAATTTATGAAATGTCCAAATTGCGGCAAGGAAATTGCCAATGATAGTGTGTACTGTGAATTTTGCGGGGAAAAAGTAGTATTTCAAAGAAATACGAATCAAGAGACGGATCGCAATGCTGCCCTAATGTGGGGCGGCTTAGCTAGTATTGCTGTAGCAAGTATGTATAGCCTATTTGTGTTGGGAAACGAAATTGATTGGTATCTGGGCTATAATCGCATTAGTATTTTAGGACGTTCGTTGATGGATTTATTTCTTCCTATATTGTTAATTTCGTTAGTCATAGTCGTTCTTTATAAATCGTGGAAGCTTAAAAACAAGTTCTTGCAAAATT
Organism: Paludibacteraceae bacterium; assembly: GCA_017551025.1. GTDB lineage: Bacteria > Bacteroidota > Bacteroidia > Bacteroidales > Paludibacteraceae > Colicola. Next base: position 53,461 of record JAFZNG010000029.1, read on the forward strand.
CTTCAGTAACTACGAAATGGCTCTTGTGGGGGGTAGTTTGCGGTGCTATAAACATCTTAGTAGGAGTTGGACACTATACATGGATAATGTTGACAATGGAGGGGGCTAAATTCGAATATGTGGTATGGGATTTTATTTATGAAGAGAGCGGAAATTTTTTGATAATTATCGGATTTGCTTGCCTTTTATTGTGGGGGTCCAAACAGCCGAGAGTTGAGACAACTATGGTAGATAAGTCCATTAAGCCGTGGCATATACTAGTAATTGCATTAGTAATATCCATGATTATTGTATTAGTATAACTAATATGAGTGTCGTATAAAGGTATTAAACATTATTATTTTATGAAAAAAATATCCTATCTTTTATTTCTAATGCCGCTGTTGGCATTTACATCGTGTGTTCAATCCAACAATGTGAACAAAGCCGTCAACGGCGACAACGATGAAGGACACAATTCGTACAAAAGTGTTCAAGTTGATTATGAGTCCAATGAAGTAAATGAATCCAATACGGAAACTAATTATAATTGATATGAAATACTCTAAATTTTCTTTCGTTTTAATTGTGCTTTCTGCCTTGTCGTCATGCATTCAAATCACGAACGAAAACAAGGCTGTCAATGGTAGTAATTCCGAAGGTGGTAATACATATTCACAGGAGAGCTATGCCTATAAGAATAATGAATACTCGAGTTCGACAGTAGAGACTACATCCTCTCGTGAGAGTAATTCAGCCGCTCCTGCGTCTTTTTACATGACAGGAACTGCTGCGGGGGACCCTTGTTCTATACAATTTGATTTTAATACAGGTCGTGGGCAATATATCCAGCACCTTAATAGTGGAAAAGAAACTAAACGTCAATTGCGTTTGAGTAGTTATGATGGCAGCAGACTCGTGTTGGATGCATATAATTCACGAGGAGAGCAAGTAAGCAGTTTTAAAGGAACTATGAGCAGTAATGGCAATAGATATTCCGGAAAGATAACCAATAATAAGGGAGGCTCTATCAACTTTGATGTGAGTCGATAATTTTGCAATGTTTTTAATCCATGAAATGTCCACATTAATTGATCACTTAATATCTATATACCTATGAAAAAAATAGTACTCATTATTGCCGGTGTTGCAATGTCTTTGATGATTTGTGCACAACCATCTGTGCAGTTTAAGAACGTTAAAAAATGTGCCTATTATATAGGAAAAGAAAAATATGAGGCCTATGGGGATGAGGGAAAACTCTTGTATCCCTACCAAAAAAACGAAATCAATATCCATTGGCCGAAGAAAAAGGGCTTGTCCCCCACAACCGAGTTTGCTCTCAAGCGAGCAATCATAGAAACTATCTATAATTTAGGCGGATTGGATTATTCGATCGTGGAGGATACTGCGCTTATTATGAGCGGGAATGTATTTGACGTGCTGATCTCTGATTTCTTCGAAATCGAGGAAGATTGCGTACCGACCTCCTCGAAGCGTATTGCTAAAAAAGATGTAGAGACTTTCGGTGTAGAAGGTATTCTGGAATCACAAATCAAGTATCAAAAACACGGAGTGCTCTCCCTGCAATATGATGCCTATTACATTGATCACGACCATATTAATCGAAATAGATGTGGCGCTATTAGTTTTGATGTGGAGCGGGGTGCTGCTCTTGAATTGGGTGATGTAATTCAAGTAGATTCGATCGACGAATTGATACAACTGGTCAACGAGGCCGTTTGGGCTTTTCAAAAAGAAAATGAGATAGAAGATTGGAATTCATATGTGGTTAGTTTGGAAGTGGAAGACATGTATGACTGGTATATAGTTGATGATACGTTGATGTTTGTTTTTCAAAAATATGATATAGCCCCCGGTGTATATGGCGTGGTAGAACTGGGTATTCCTGTTCGTGAACATAAATCTCTCTTCCGCCCAGACGCCCTTAAGTATTGGGGATTATGATGGAATAATTAAGTCTCATATAGTCCGAATAAATAACATCGTATGAATAGAATATTTATCTCTTATAAGCGCGCGGACAAAGATCTTGTCTTTCCGCTTAAGGACAAGATAGAAGCCGCTACCGGCGAACGGTGCTGGATCGACCTGGAGGGTATTGAGAGCGATGCTCAGTTTGTCAACATTATCATGCGGGCAATCGACCAGGCGGACTTGTTCCTCTTTATGTTCTCCCAAAATCACGCTCGGATCGAAAACTTCGAAACCGACTGGACTGTTCGTGAGATCAGTTATGCGCAGAAGAAGAAAAAACGCATCGTTATCGTCAATCTTGACCAGACGCCGATGAACGATTGGTTCGATTTTATGTTCGGCCTCAAGCAGCAGGTAGATGCTACCTCTGAGCAGGCCGTAGAACGACTGACCCAGGACATCTGCCGCTGGCTTGATATCACTCCGCCCAAGCCAAAGCCCGAGAAAGAACCGGAGAAAATCATAGAGAAAGTAGTGGAGCAGAAGGTAGTGTATGTTCCTGCAAACGATACCTACATGCCGCTTGGTGTGGCAGTCGTTCGCGGCCTGCGCAAATATAAAACGTTCCGGGGACGCGCTACGCGTTCGGAGTTCTGGTGGTGGATACTGTTCCGCGAAGTAGTATTGCTGAATGTGATGGCGATCTTCCTGTGCTTCGGTCTTGGAACGTCGACATTCGATGATGTCTTCGGGTTGCTATGGATGCTTGTCTGGCTGCTACTACTACTGCCTACTGCTGCGGTATGGGTGCGCCGTTGCCACGACCTGAATATGAGCGGCTGGTGGGCACTATGTCCGGTATATGACATAGTGCTTGCGCTCATGGATGGTCAGCGCGAGGCGAATACGTATGGCGAAGTGGAACATGTCGATATACGAAACGAGAGTCCGCTATGGCAGAAAGCGCAGCGCTATTGGATTCCATTCGTGGTCGGTCTACTCAGCGTGCTTTGGCTGGTGCTGATCATAGAGTATGGGACAAATGCAGAAGAAGTTGATGACGAGCAGACCGTAGAACAAGTGACGGATGATTCGCCCGCTGCAAACGTGCTGAACTATGATTTGTATCTCGAGGGAACGATGGTAGATCCGGCTGAATTGATCTATTCGGCATCCAAACGGGAAGGCAAATATTACGTAGATCGTAAAGGACGTCGCGTGACGAGAGATGTGAGGCTATGGAGTTACGATGTACAAACGGGTGAACTCCTGTTGGAAGCATATGCGGATTCTGTCTATACCGGTCGATTTGTTGGAGAGTTGACTATATCCGGCGACCATGCTATGTATACCGGTACGTTTACCAATACTTCCGGAGGTTCGATCCGTTTTAATCTAAGCGGTAGTGCTACTCAGGGAAATAATTACGAAACCGAAGCGCTATAGTACGCATGTCTCTTCGCTCATACATGTTGGTGAAAATTTTATATACCATGAAACAACGATTTTTAACTCTTATCTTTCTTGCCTGCATGGCTGTCACCGGTACGGTGGCCAACGATGCCAGTTTCTGGGCTTCAGGCAACCAACTCGTGCCGCTGCGCGAGACCTCTATTCGTGTCACTAAGGAAATTCTGTCGATCGATCTCCGTGACGACGGAATGGCATATGTAGATGTATATTATGAGTTTACTAATCCCGAATCGACCGCCAAGACCCTGCTTATGGGCTTTGAGGCCGATCCGCCTTATCCCGATGGCGGTCCTGACGGATGGTCGCTTACAAGCCATTCCGCCCATCCCTATATCGAGAACTTCACTGTCGAGATCAACGGTCAGCGTCAGACCTATCGCAATGCCATCAGCCATCCCGGTAAATTCCATCCGATGAAGGTGGAGGGAATGACTATCACGGATGGAGGATTGGCTCCTATGGAGTATAACGAGGAAGGTGATTACTACACTACGGACGGACCGCAGGAGGCATTTGCCTTTGTCTATTACTTCAATGCTACCTTCCGCCCCGGCATTACCAAGGTGCATCATACCTATCGTTACAAGATGGGCTCGTCAGTCTATTCCTATTATTTCCTTGACTATAAGTTGACGCCTGCTACGCGTTGGGCAAATCATCAAATTGATGATTTTACGCTCATACTCAGTGCGAAGCAGACGGCGAAGCATTTCTATCTTAATCGTAATTGCGTGCCCGGTTTGAAACCTGTCGTGGCGAGCGGCAAGGCAAAGATGCGCAAAGCTCCCGAGCACTGGTCGTTTATGGACGAGCCGTATTGGGAGTTTTCGATCCGCAAGGGGGCGGTGAAATTCCACGCCAAGAACTTCCGTCCGAAGAAAGAACTGTTTTTGCGCAGTGCCACGTTTTGTGACGGCGAACCGGTAGGCTATACTTACGACCGCGGTAGCACATGGCCGCTCTGCTACCATGCCGAAGACATACCCGATCGTGCCCAAGCCATCCGTCTGATCCGCAACCTGCCGTATGCCAGTCGTGGACGCGTGTTCCGGGACAAGACGCTCCAGCGCTACTTCGAATCGCTCTGGTGGTATATGCCCAACCCCAATTATACGGACGACACCTCCGACTTCACCCCCGTAGATTGGAACTATATCTATTTCAAATTCGACGAATAATAATTGATAAGCTTATGTATTGTCCCAAATGTGGCAAAGTGATTGCCAATGACAGCGTGTACTGCGAGTACTGCGGAACGAAAGTCGACCAACCGGAAACATCTGCCCCTGCAGAGCGCCCTATGATGCCGTTCGGACAAGCTGTGAAGGTCTGTTTTCAGAAGTATGCTACCTTCTCCGGTCGCGCTTCGCGTGCCGAGTACTGGTGGTTCTACCTGCTCTATTTTATTCTCTATATACTAGCCTTTGCAGTGGATTATGGACTTATCGGTATGTATACCAGTGTGTTCACGCGTATTGTGGCGTTAGCATTTATGCTGCCGATGTTGGCTGCCGGTGTACGCCGTCTGCACGACACCAACCATAGCGGCTGGTGGATCCTCTGCCCGATATACAATATCGTGCTGCTGTGCTACGGTAGCGACCCTGGTGCAAATGATTACGGAACATTGGAGAATTAGCCCCAAAAACATTCTCTCCTCTTCTTTACGGCTCACTTCGGTGGGCCGTTTTTTTGCCCATGACAATCCTTCTGCTCGAAAAATGCAAAGAATATTTGCATATATCGCAAAAAAGTCGTACCTTTGCAGCCGAAAAGATTCAAAGATTTATAAGCAACATGGCAAAAACCATCATTGATAAGATTGAATACCTCGTGTTGTTGGTGGCAGAGTTCGCTCATTTGCATAAGATGTCTGAGGTGCAATCATACCGCTATCTTCAGCAGTATGGGGCGTTGGCTCTTTGCGAGAAACACTATAATATTATGCACACGCTCTCCGTAGAGGACAACTTGCATACCTTGCAAGAATACTGCAAGCGGAAAGGAGGTAATCTATGATTCTTTACCATGGTTCGACGGTAGATATTGAGCGTATCGACTTGGCAAAATCCAAACCCAATAAGGATTTTGGACGTGCATTCTATCTCTCTGCCGACTACGACCAAGCCTTAGAGATGGCGCAGTTCAAAGCTGAGTTCGCCGAATTACCTCCGGTTGTTAATGTATATCGCTTCGATGAAAAATTGCTGCAAGAGCTCAAGTACAAGCGCTTTGAGACATATTCGGAGGAATGGGCGCATTTTGTCTATAACCATCGTACCGACCCGCAAGGACGCACGCTGCACGACTACGATGTTGTGTTCGGACCGATTGCCAACGATACCATCGGCGCACAAATAACTCGTTTTAAGCAAGGTTACATATCGTTTGAGCAGTTCCTTCAACGCATTCAATATCCCAAAGGTATCACTTTCCAATATGCTTTTTGCACGCAAAAGGCGATTGATAAACTGATGAAACAATGAACGTATCGCAAGCAGAATTTCAGAATATGAAAGAGGAGATAGTGAAAGACCTGATCTCTCGTCTCATGGAGGAACGCGGCTTAACGATGCAAGAAGCGTTCGACAGAGTGTATAATTCTCGTCTGTTTGAAAAACTCAACGACCCGAAAACAGGCTTGTATTTCCAGTCCTCCGGCTATGTGTATAGCTACCTCTTAGATGAAATTGATGCCTAATGCCCTATCAAAAAAATATAGTACTTTTGTACAGAAATGAATTTTAACAACGGATAGTATACATATTCTCCGTAGCTAAAACTCTTCTCTTCTACGGCTCACCTCGGTGGGCCGTTTTTTATGGGAATGCTTCTTTTTGCGCATTTTGTGGCAGATGGATTTGCAGGGGTGAAAAAGAAGTAGTAATTTTGCACCACAATATTAAAACGCTGCCGGGCAGATGGATCCAATGACTGCCGCTGCAGCGGACACCGGTGTCATAATGTTGTAAACAAAAAAATAAAACATACATTATGACAAAACCAAAAACAAGGCCTGCACGTCAGGCAGGTTGCGCAGAGAGGCGCAACAAGTATCGTAGGCTCGCTATAGAGTACTACGCTAGGAATTCACAATCGGTAGTGGCTATCACGCGCCAGCATTGGCCGGATAGGGCATGTACATCGCAACCCGAGTTGGCACGTCTGTTGACAGCCGAATTGGGCTGGGAGGTGAATTACCGTAGCCTATCCCGACAGTTGCGACGAGTACATCGTCTGAGTCACGTAGTTCGCGAACGTATCGACCAACTCATCTACGACTTGTCCTTGTACGAGCCGGATTTCACGTGGGACGATTTCTGTATCAACCAACTAAACTGATGCAGCCATGGATAAGAAGACGAGACAACAAGTAGTCTGTGACTACATCAGTGCCAACTATCTGGATTATGATCGTCTGCGCCATGACGTGATCTCGAACAAAGTGCAAATTATGGACGAAAGACGAACGGCTAATGGCGAACGTGCGATCTTCTGGCGCGACATCACCACTTCCGACATCAACGATATCGTGTGCGACTGTTCGATAGAGAGCGGACTGAACATCACCGCCAAAGAGGTACTGGCCATGCTGCAGTCCCATCGTCTGCCGGATGTGCACCCGCTACGCGAGTACGTCTATTCCTGCCGCGAATACACGCCGGATCAGGGAGACTGGATCGCTGATCTTGCCTCGCAAGTGACGGTAGAAGGAGGTGAACAGGAACAAACACTGTGGCGCAACTATTTCCACAAGTGGTTTGTGGCCATGGTGGCCTCGTGGTTGCGTGATGACGTTGTCAATCAGCAAGTGCTGGTACTTATCGGTCGCCAGGGTATCTTTAAGACTACATGGCTCGAACACCTGTTACCTCCGGAACTACGTGCGTATGGTTGCAAGATGGCCAATAGTACGACGCTCAATAAGGACGAACGGCTACGTATCGCCGAGTACGGACTGATTGCCCTGGATGAGATTGACTCGATGGGTATTAAGGAACTCAACGTTATGAAATCGGTCATTACCGCAAGTGATGTCTCTGAGCGAGCTGCCTACGGTTACACCAAGGAACGCCGAATCCGTCTGGCCTCGTTCTGTGCCAGTGGTAACAAGCAGGAATTCCTGACCGACTTGACAGGCAACCGCAGATGGCTGCCATTCCATGCCGAGAGGATCCAGAACCCGTTCTATACCTCGCTCCCGTACGAACGCCTGTACGCACAGGCGCTGTACGAAATCGAGAACGACTTCCAGTATTGGTTCGACCTGGACGACATTGATGCGCTTGAGGTGCACAACGATGACTTCCGTGCCCAGGAGAACGAGGAGCAGTTGCTCAGTATCTACTTCGACGTACCGGCTGAGGGACGCGGACAGTTTATGACGACCGCCGAGATCAGCGACAAACTCGTCACGCGTGGGTCTATCAAGAAGCCGATGCCAATCAATCGTCTGGGAATGCTTCTCAAAAAGGCCGGTTATAAAGATGTGCGAAGAGGAGCACTGCGAGCACGTGGATGGCTTGTTTACGAGCGTACGCTCGAGGAAGTGGCTGCTAATCGGAATAGAAAGGACATAGACTAATAGACCGGTA
>JAFZNG010000030.1 GCA_017551025.1 Paludibacteraceae bacterium
ATATCCCGTACTTTTGTGCTAATTCAGCATAAGTTAGATCACTTGTTTCGTACTCATGGATGATTGCCATCCGGTCGACTTTTGTTGTTTTGTACTTCATAAGGACACCTTTTTAGTGTCAACTTATTTCAGGATAAGACACTATGGTCCAAATCGGATTTGGACGGAAGGGAAGAAAGAGGAAGGGCTAATGGACGAAGGGAAAAAAATGACACGAGAAAAGTGAGAAAAGTGAGAAATTCTCAAAATTCTCAAAATTCTCATGGTAAAAATAAAACATTGGTGTAGGGAGTAATAGGCACAAAAAAAGCGTCCCTCCTTTTCGACAAGGGGGGACGCTTGAGAAAAAACTTTATCCTTGATTCCTCACGACATGCGTGAGAGCGTTCTCGGATTAGTCTACATCACCAGGGATGTCGGTAGAAGGGGTAGAACCACCACCTGCACCAGAAGTAACACCCAAACCAATCGACGGGCCTTGCATCAATCCCATGGAAGCCCATGTGGCCAGTTCCGTGCTCGGAGCAATATAATTCTTTTTCATTTTCTTTATATCAATTTTAAAAGGTTTCACAATTAAGAGATATATTACTCTTATTTAACTACTTGACCCTGTACGGTGTAAACTACGTCGCCGCGGCGGATGTAGAGTTGACCATCCTCGCCCATGAACTTAACAGCCTTAACGCTCTCAGCCTCTACGTTCTCAACAGCCGTAGCATTCTGCTCCTGGTTGAAGACCATGCGGATGCGTTGCGGTGCAGAAGTAGTAGAAATGGCAGTCATCGGCAAGAATGCTTTACCCGCCTTAAAGGTGGTACCGTTGTAAATCCACAGTTCATTGCCATGCAGGATGTAGGCCTCTGTAAAGCTTTCTGTCTCCCATGCTTTAGCCGGCTTAAGAAGGTTCCCCATTACATTAACAGCATCTGCTATAGATTTGTACAAATTCAAGTTAACACTAGCTTCAGTTTCACTATAGAGAATCAAACCTGCTTCTTTCGGAAGGATACCTCCTGCTTCAGCAACTTTCGTAAGATTCAATGCATCGTTAGTCATTCCTCCTGTTGCAATCCATGCAGTCACACCTTCAGGAAGCACAACGTTATAGTTAGGACTGGAGAAAGTTGCAAGACCATAACTGTTGAGCATTGCAACGCAACCTTCAACAACCTCATAACCATTCGCAGTCTGCTCAAGAGCACCTTTAGTCGGATCAAGATACTCTGAAATGTCTGTAGAGAAAGTACCACCGGTAATAGTTCCGTTAAGAACAACTTGCTCCTGCACCTCACCGGTCATATCAATATTTCCAGTGATAGTACCACTTTCGATTATAATATTCTCAGTCTTGGATTGCGATGCATCCGTCTTAACTTCATTGATAGCATAACCAGTGCCATCCGTAGTTTGGCTTTCTATAGTTGCGTTATCAGTCACATGCAATACCATACCTCCCGCATAGCCATTTTTCGAGTCTTGGATAATAGCACATCCATCGCCTCCCGTGTAACCATTACCATTAGCATCAGGCTCCACATAAGTTGTAGCCGTGGCCAAAATGTGAGCATTATCACTTACCTCGATTATACCGGCTTTTGCGTAGATACCAGTGGTTCCAGATACATTTCCTTTAATGAACCATTTTCCATAGCCTGCTGCATAGATACCAGCATAACCGGATCCTGCAACTACTGTTCCATTCACATAAATTTCAGGAACATTGCCTGTCGTCTCATTTACATTACCATTAATATAGAGGCCTGTCTTGGCGCTCGTAACATGGCCATTAACTATCATTTTAGCGCCATAAGCAGAATGTCCGTTAGCGGTAACAAAAAGGATATAATCACTATTGGTACCAACGATATTAACATTCTCACCAACTTCAAGAACCGAATAATTCTCAGCAGCAGGATCCGTCGAACCTTTTATTACAACTGCATCTACACGACTAGTAAAAGTACCAGTTCCTGTAATAATTAATTTTCCATGCCAAACTCTAAAAACAGGATCCGTGTATCCTTTTAGGTTATAACCATTCAAATTCAGAGTAACCTCTTGACCATCTTCAATGATGAGAGGATTTGCAGTGTGCTCTGCCAACAACTCAACATCATTTGTCAAGGTGATTGTTCTTGTAGACGGAATGTTAGTGAATGCGCTCACCAGATCAGCAGGAGTTCCTACACTCTTGTCGTCAGCCCAAGCGTTTGCGCCCATCAGCAACATAGTTGCCATCAGCACGAGAGAATAAATTTTTCTCATTTGATTTTAATTAATTTTTAGTTAATACTGTGAGGGTTTCCCCTCGGTTATCTATAATTGGTTGATTTGTTATCAAAGCAAGTTGTTATGCCTTAGCCAATTTTTCCCTTGAGGAGTCAGGCAGTAAAGCAGGAAAATGATGCAAGGCACACCTACTGTTAAAAAAACTAAAAATACTCCCATATTATTCTCCTTTCTTTTTATCGGTTAAAATCAATCCTACGCACAGTGCGGATAGTGCGAGGGAAAGACCAAGGATATAAATCAATATCTTATTGTTGTCTAAATCTTTAAATAACGACGCGATAACCACACCAGTCATGACATACTTGGAAATATCTATCAAGTAATTACTTAGCTTTTCTCGCCTTGACTTTCCATTAGTTATTTCCGCTTTCTTTTTTACGGTTGTCATACGCGCGTAGTTACCTTATAACATAAAATCCGGCGCAAAGGTACAAAAAAAAATCCATATACGCAAATATTTTTTCACTTTTTTCGTAGAAAAGCAAAAAAATGCACGCGAGAGGTGCATTTTTTTTGGTGTAGGGTGTAGGGTGTAGGGTGTTATTCTTGTGGGAGATATTTTGAGCGGAGCGTAGATAACTGTCTGCTTATGGAATTAATCTTTGACTCCACTTCTAAAAATTGTTCTTGACTAACATATCCTAGATCCACAGAAATATCCAGTTGGCTTTCCACTTCTTTCATTGAAGCATAAGCAATCTCCAAGAAATGGACCTTCTCTTTGGCTGAGTAGCGACTCATCCCTTCGGCAATATTTGACGTGACAGATATAGCAGCACGGCGTACTTGATCGCAAAGGGCATAGCGCTCTTCTGCCGGAAAAAACTTGAGCAGTTTATACACCTCTATCACCCATGCTTTGGCATCTTGATAGACATTCAACGTCCGATATGAGTATTCGTTCATATAGTATATATTTATACACTCTACACCCTACACCCTACACTATTCCACCAGGACGCCGGTAGGCGTATAGGTCTTGTCGCCACGGCGGATATAGATCATGCCATTGATTAGGACCTTGATTGCCTCGTAATTACCACGTATATTGTCTAGGATGCCATCGGTCTTGGGAGTAGCGCGATAGGTTGCCGTATAGGTCGCGTCGCTTGTCACCTTCGTCAGTCGCGGACTCCAGCCGGCGAACGTATAGGTATATTCCTCGTCCGGCTCCTTGGTCGGCACGACGGCCGTACTCGGTACTTGTCCGTACGCCACCTCAGCCCGATCGAGCTCCGTGCCGTCCTCATCCAGGAAGATAATAGTATAACTATTTACCGTACTCTCATACGTTGCCGTATAGGTCGCATTGCCGTCCACAACCGCCAACTCCGGCGTCCAACCGGCAAAGGTATAGGTATATTGCGCCGTACGCGGACGGACGGGTTCCGCACCGTCGTAGGACGGCATCGTGCCATACGGCACGTTGCTGCGCTGGAGTTCGGAGCGGTCGTAGTTGCGGAAGATAATCGTATACTCGTTATAATGCACCGTATAGGTGGGCGTATAACTGGCATCGTCCGTCACCGGCGCGATCTCCGGATACCAGCCTGCGAAACTATAGTAGCAATGCTCCTCTGCGTTGCGACCGGGGATATAGTTGGTGGACGGCGTCGCACCGTACGGCAAGGTCATCCGATCGATCTCCGTCACGCCATCCTCGAAGTAGAAGATGACGGTATAGGTATTCACTACGCTGTCAAAGACAGCGGTGTAGGTAGCTTCGCCCGTTACGGCTACAGGCGCTACATCCCAACCCACGAATGAATAACTATATTGCGCATCAGAGGGTTGAGAGGGGGTGGCGCCGGTATAGGTCGGCACGAGGCCGTACTCTACTGCCGTGCTCTGGAGCACCTCATCGCCATTCTTGAAGGTGATAGTATAGGTTTTCTTCGTCGCAGTGAACGTCGCCGTATACGTCGCCTCGCCCGTTACTGCCACCGGCGTTAGATCCCAACCGCTGAAGGTATAGGTATACTCATCGGTCTCCGGTTTGGTCGCATCCGCATGCGTGGGGACAACGCCGTACAATACCATCGTCTGGTCGATTTGCGTGTTATCGTCGTTGAGCCAGGTGATCGTATAGGTATTAACCGAACAGCCATATATGGCTGTATACACTCTATCTTCAGTTACGGCACTGAGTTCACTATCCCAGCCGTTGAACGTGTATGTGTATTGTGCATCGGCGTTTTTAATAGGTGTAGCGCCATTGTACGTGGGTATGACTCCGTACTCTACCGAAGTGCTTTGAAGAACCTCATCGCCATTCTTGAAGGTGATGGTATAAGACCTTGTGGTAGCGCTATACGTAGCGATATAGGTTGTATTGCCGGTAACGGCGCTCAGTTCTTTATCCCAACCGCTGAACGTATAGGTGTATTGCGCATCTTCTTCGCGCGACGGCTGCTCCCCCGTAAAGGAAGGAACCTGCCCCTCTTCCAGTCTCGAGGAAGTGATCTCCGTTCCATCGTAGTCCACAAAGCGGATCGTGTAATAATGCAGGTCGCAAGCATACATATAATGTTGGAGTGCATAGGATGTTACTGCACAGTTACTACCGGTAGCGTCCAACTGCTCACGAAGCCGTCCTCCTTCCGCATCAGCATCATAGGTGGTTTTGTTGATTGAGGTCATACACCATTGACTATCTGATGCTACCCATCCGTATCTCATCGTTTCGATAGTTCTACCCTTGCTGTCATAGGTATTTATTACCTTGGTATCGTAATACCAACCGGCAGTCTTATTGTACCGCCAATCGATTTGCTCCTTAATTTTACTACCCTCATAGGTATAATCGTGTCGGAGCATTCCTATCCATTGCCAATCGGTATAATCCCATTTATACGAATAGGATGTTACTTTTATGCCATTCTCATACACATCTTCCGAACTTGAGAGCCCTTCCCAATCATTCTGAGTTGCATTCCATTTATAAGAAGAAGTCTTAACTTGACGATTTGTTGCATCATACGCTTTCTCCGTTCGCGAAATGCCTACCCAAACATTAGCTGTTTTATTCCAAGTTAAATAATCATTCAGGGTTTCTAAATTCTTATTGCCGTCCTTATAGGCATAGTGGCGACGTACATTATTTATCCACCCAGTATTGTTCACCCAACTATAGGTATCCGACTGAGTCACATTGCCCGATGCATCATATTCCTTGGTTTCCCGTTTTACACCCTTCCACTTATTCGTGGTAGACGTCCATTTCATCGATACATCTTCCGTCATCAACTCCTTTCCAGCAATCGTAGCATATGCCAGTTCACGAGTCGTGGAGTCCGTTGAGATCCACGCAGAGCCATTCAAAACAGTAACTACCGATAAAGTATTGATATTCTTTGCATCATAGGTATTAACCGTCCTTGCGCTGTCCTGCCATGCACCATTTCGCCATGCCCGTGCATAGCTCTCCATGAGACGAGTAGATTGATACGTGTTGGTTACTTGCGACACGTTCACCCAAGCCGAACTTTTCCAAACCGACTTCGTCTGTACGCTAATCCGAGAACTAGTACCATCATACTGGGTTTCGGTTTTGGTATTATGCACCCAGCCGTTCGACCATTTCCATACGATTTCCGAAAGCACAAGCGTACCAGAATAGGTTTTGGAGGTACGCGTCTTACCCACCCAAGCATTACTCCAGGTATAGGTCGCGTTATCCATCACGTTATCACCATCATAGGCATTCGTAATACGCGTATTATTCTGCCAAATCTTCGAAGTATTATTCCACTTATAGGCAATATGCTCGGTCTCTTTCTTTTGGGCATTGAACGTAGCCGTATATTTAGAAGACCCCTTCCATACGCCATTGGTCATACCTGAATATTTTTCCTCCAGGACCTTGTTTCCAGCGGCATCGTAGTTATAGACATTCTTGGTACTACCCACCCAAGCGCCGTTGGAATAGGACGAGTAATATTCATACAACGTTTGAGCGCCCGAGGTGTTGTAGTCATAAACAAACTTAGACGAGCCCACCCAAGCGCCATTGGCATAACTGCCGTACAGGACATCCAAAATCAACTGACCGGCGGCACTGTAGGTCTTCTCACGACGTTGTCCATGCTCCAATTGACCTGCCGCATTGCGAGCGTAAGTCGTATATTCCGTCTCACGTCCTGCTGCGTCATAGACGTAAGTCTGCTTAGATACCGCAGACCACGCCCCGTTGAGCCAGTCGAAGACCGTCGTAGCCGTATTCTTACCATCCGTAAACTCATACTCGGTCTTTGCATTACCTATCCAATTGGAGGTAGTATTATCCCAAACATAAGTAGAAGTCATCACCTGAATACTACCCTCGTACCGATCTTCCTTCTTCGTCTTGCCGACACGTGAACCATCCGCATTGACGGTCCAAACAACTTCGCTGATGGTATGACCGGCATCGTCATACGCAAAGATGGTCACTTCCGTTAGTACCGAGTCGATATTAAAGATGAAAATAGAATCTGTAGGACAAGATGCTGCGGCGGCAGAGCGCATCGGCGCACGCAGCACCTCAGGATTAACAGGCGCCACATACCACTCGGGATCGGAAATCGTATCCACCGACAGCGTATCTGTCATCAGCGTATCTGTATCGAAAACCAACTCATTTGCCCACAACGAGACACTGCTTAGCAACTGCGTCACCAGTATCAGGATGGCACTCAATCGTTTCATTATCTTATTGCGCGAGACTAATCAAATTATTACAAAAAAACAATATTCGGGCGCAAAAGTACAAAAAATATCCCAAATACGCAAATAAAATACACAAATTTCACCGAAAAACAAAAAAAATGCACACGAGAGGTGCATTTTTTTGGTGTAGAGTGTAGGGTTTATGGTGTATGGTGTATGGTGTATCAAAGATACACGTGTGTACGCTCGATGGCATCGATAGTCGATTGCGGGATGTCGCTATTCTCTTTGGCAAGGCTCGGCCATTGAGCCACAGCATCGAGTACTTGGTCAATGATGTGCTTTGCGCCCTTGACATTCATCTCGCTGGCGACAGTGAGCAGGTCTTCACGCGTGATGTGATCCCATTTATTGTTAATCGACATCTGGTGGGTTGCCGTCCACCCGCCATTGGGATTGTATGCCCAACACATATCATATGCCGGCGAGAGACGCCACTCCCCCTTGCGGTTCATAAGAAACGAAGTATTCTTGGTATGATCATCCTGGTTGCGCGCCACCACATTAAACACCATACGACGATAAAACTCCTCCGCCTCAGGGTACGTAAGACGCAGACGTCGCATAATACCGAAGGCTTGTTCGTAAGAATAAGCATGCAGCATATTGAAGTCGTAATGGGCAATACCGCAAAGCGTTTGCATATGGAGCTTATGCCCATTGACACGATCGAAACGGCGCGTCATAAAGTGGGCGCGGTCGTGCTCACGATAGAGACGACACTCGGTCATATTAATGCCGGCGGCCTTGGCGAGCAGATAATGGACGTATTCTATCTCGCCGAAATGCATCGGGTCACCCAGTTCTTTATTAGACACACCATCCAACTTAATCAACCAGAAATCAAATCCCTCGGGCGCCGTAGTCTGTCCGCTACGTACCTCACCCGTAGCATCGTTATAGGCAATCACAGCCTTGGGGCGCTGCCCTCCGGCCGAAGTGCCGACACGAATAATATTAGCAATTGCCTCTTGCGAATCCGTTTTGAGGTTCGTACGGAATGCTTCCTTGTTATGTAACACTTGATTGGCGACCGCAATCAGCGACTCCATCTCCAACTTATCTGAATGCTCCAAGTAATCCGCATAGGCCGGCACAAACTCCAGCGCTCCCATTCCCCGTTTACCCTGATAACAAAGCCGCTCAATAGGATTAGCAAAAGATTTACCTACAGATACTAACCATTTATCCAACAATGCACGACCAAAGGCATCCGGCAATGCATCAGCAAAAAGTCCGGGCAGCCCATTAAAGGTGTTACTGCGCAATTCCGGGAACTCATAAATTTTGTTTTTAACCACCGGCATCATCAACGGAGACAATTCAATGCCCTCCGTCGCAAAATCTTCATCGTAACGAAAAACCGCCATGTTGCGGCGTTCGTCCCAAGCAATGGCGCCTACGCGCTCACCCCATAAGATAACTTCTGCGTTTACCATTCGGATTCAGGATTAGAAGATTGAACAATATTGGTTGATTTAGAAGAACTTGCACGTTTAGGTTGCGGGTGAGATTTTAAGTAATCTGCTATCGCAATAGGATCCAACTGCTCTTCTTCGAAAAACAAATACAGCATATTCAGTGCGTTCAACGAACGCAGAATCATAAGCAATGTCAGCAATGATGGATTGCTACCATTCTCAATCTGACTGATACTAAATACCGAGACGCCACTACGCTCAGCAAGGGCTTTCTGAGATAAATTAGCGGCTATGCGTAAGCGCTTTATCTTATGCCCAATTTCCTTCAAAAGGATCTTGTCTGATGCCAAATACAAGTCAATCATATTAGATATATCTATATTTACGCTGCAAAATTACAAATAATTTTAGATATACACAAATATTTTTGCAAAAAAATTGAATTTTCTTACTGCTTGGTGGCGTGGAGGGTGATCTGGCCGTTACAGTTGGCGGCATAGTTGCCGTAAGTGGCGGTGCCAACTACGTCACTCTGCCAGTCGAGATTACGACCAACCAGCGTAGCACGGCCGTAAGAGAAGATCAGCTGTGCATGAATCTGACCATAATCGTAATTCACCGCATTCGACTCCAGCACGAGTTCGTTACCGAACACCATCGCCCGAATCGAATCGTTGTAACCGACGATGACTACCTGGTTGTCCGCACCGTACTTATGGATCTCGAAGACGCCGGTATCGTTGAGCGGCAGCGACGTGAGCTTGGTGCCCGCCACATAGAGGTCCACTGCCCCCTCGGCCTGATAGTCGTACGCTCCGACAAAGACATCACGGGCATCTACGGGTTCCTGGTCCTGGGGTTGACTGCATGCCACCATCATAAGGCACATACCTATTGCCAGACCGAGCCGGCTAAAGAAAGAAGATTTCATACGCGTAAAAAGACTTAATGGGTTAAAGGATTTCGAAAAACACCGCCTCACAGCGAGGCGGTGTTTTTGCATATTGGGGACGAGGCTTACTCTTCCTCGGTCTGCGATGCTGCGTAAGCGGCCAGCAGTTTCTCCTGAACGTCAGCCGGAACGAGCTGGTAGGAGTTGAACTGCATGGTGAACGTAGCGCGACCACCGGTGAGCGACGAGAGCGTCGTCGAGTAGCTCGAGAGCTCCTTCAAAGGTACTTGGGCTTTCAGACGTGTGAACTGCTTCTCGGTCTCCATACCCAATACCATACCGCGACGGCCGTTGATATCCGACATCACGTCACCCACGATCTCCGACGGAACAAATACCTCTACGTCGTAAACCGGCTCCAGTACCTTCGGGTTAGCCTCCTTGAAGGCCTGTGCAAAGGCGTTACGGCCTGCCAGACGGAACGAGATTTCGTTACTGTCTACCGGGTGCATCTTACCATCGTAGATGATGACACGAACGTCGCGAGCGTACGAACCGGTCAACGGACCCTGCTCCATACGATCCATCAGACCCTTCAGGATAGCCGGGATAAAGCGTGCATCGATAGCACCACCGACGATCGAGTTGATGAGCACGAGCTTACCACCCCACTCGAGGTTGATCTCCTGCTGGTCCTTAACGGAAATCTTATATTCCTGGTTACCAAACTTATAGGTCTCCTTAACCGGCATACCTTCCTCGTAAGGTTCTACGATCAGGTGTACCTCGCCGAACTGACCCGAACCACCGGACTGCTTCTTATGACGATAGTCGGCACGCGCAGCCTTGGTAATCGTCTCGCGATACGGGATCTTCGGTTCGTCGAACACGATTTGCATCTTATCGTTGTTCTCCAAACGCCACTTGAGCGTACGGAGGTGGAACTCACCCTGACCGGAGATAATAGTCTGCTTCAGTTCCTTAGACTGCTCTACTACCCACGTAGGATCCTCCTCGTGGTAACGGGTCAGGAGGGCTGCCAGCTTCTCGTTGTCGCTCTCGGTAACGGGACGGATAGCACGACGATAACGCGGTTGCGGATATGCGATAGGTGCGTACTGGTTGTCGCAGTCCTTGGCATTCAGGGTGTTACCCGTACGGGTATCTTTCAGTTTCACGGTTGCACCGATATCACCAGCTGCCAGTTCGTCTACCGGCACGCGGATCGAACCTGCTACCTGATAGAGCTGCGAGATACGCTCCTTGCTGCCACGCTCCATGTTCTGCAGGTCGTCACCGTTGTGTACGGTACCCTGCATTACGCGGAAGTAGTTCACCTCACCGATATGCGGCTCTACCGATGTCTTGAAGACATACAGACTGGTCGGTGCCTTAGCGTCGGTAGTTACAGCCTTACCGTCTACGGTAGGATAGCTGAACTGTGCAGGCGACGGCGCCATACCGTTCAGGAAGTCCATCAGACGACGAACACCCATATCCTTCAGACCCGAGCAGCAGAGCACCGGATACATCGAACCGTCAGCATAAACGGTCTGCAGACCCTGCATGATCTCCTCGTCGGTCAGACCTTCGCCCAGGAACTTGTCGAGCAGCGTCTCGTCAGCCTCGGCTGCAGCCTCACTGAGTTGCGAACGCATCTCCTCTACCTTATCGGCATACTCTGCCGGGATGTCCTTCAGCTCGGGTGCACCACCTTCCGGCTTCCAAACCAGCATCTTACCCTTCAGCACGTCGATCACGGCATTGAATCCGCCACCGGCATTTACGGGGAACTGGATCAGCGTACACTTGTTGCCGAAGTTCTCCTTCAGTTGGTTGAAGGTGCGCTCGAAGTCAGCAGCCTCGTGGTCGCACTTATTGATAACAAACGCCAGCGGCTTCTTGGCGTGCTCTACGAGACGGAAGTTGTTCTGGGTACCTACCTCAACGCCTCCATTAGCGCTCAGCACGATCATGGCCGAACCGCACATCTGGAGGGCTGCCACCGTACCGCCGCAGAAGTCATCCGAACCTGCGCAGTCGATGATGTTGAGTTTTTTGTTCTCAAACTCAATGTTGCAAACGGTAGAGAACACCGAATAACCGTACTCCTTCTCTACAGGGAAATAGTCACATACGGTGGATTGCGCCTCAATAGTACCGCGGCGCTTGATCACCCCGCACTCGAACAACATCGACTCCATCAGAGTCGTCTTACCGGATCCCGAGCCGCCTAACATAGCGACGTTCTTGATCTCATTAGCTTGATAAACTTTAGCCATTGTGTTAAATATTTTAAGGTTATTTATTATCCGTAACCAGGCGCACCGATTGTCCAAAGGAGCGCAAGTCATACGTGTACATTTCGTAGATTATCGAATTGAACGTAAACGAATACGCATTGATGCGACTGTTGATCGACGAACTGGCCGTCCAGTACCGGCCGGACTCTTGCAAAAACGACATCACGTTGCGCTTCAAGTTGCTGTCATAATAGCGCTGACCGGCGCAAGGCAGAAATACCGCACCGGCATCTTCCAAGGGCTTCCACTCTGCATAACTGTACTCATTCGTATCCCATCCTGCTCCATAACCGGGCTCGAAGCTCGCGCCCCAAGGTTGCTCCCAATCGTCGGGCAACAGCACCATACCGCGTGCACCCTGGATAGTAGCCATACCATTCAGATTCGTAGCATTCGGACGATCCAAGACGATCCATTGCCACTCCTCAAAGGTCAACGTGCGCCACAGTCCCGGCGCATTACCGCCATTCTGGATCGGGTTATGCACTCCCCAGTCTGCCTGACTAAAAGAACCCACCATGTCATAACGGAAATTACCATCCTTCGGAGCAAGGTCCTCAGGCAGATAATCCAGCGACTCATCACTCGTACTCCAAGGCTGATACTCCTTGGCGCCACTTGCCCAACCGCTGGTTCCCCAACAGAACAAGTCGATCCATCCATCATAGGATGGAGAAATACGCAAGTTATCACTCTTATTATCCGCACTACCGATATTCCCATTGCCTTCTGCTCCTACTACGCCATACTGACGCGGACAGAAACGCCACACATTCGTTGCAGCGCAATATTGCAGGTTTCCCATCGAGAAACGCACACTACCTCCTCCCTTCAGGGAAAATACACCGGGTAAAGCACCCTCTATCTGGGCATTCTGAGCCGTCATCGACTGTGCACAAAATACCAGCACAGCGGATACCACAATTAAGAGTCGAAATGTTTTCTTCATCGTAATAGACATAAAATCGCTGCAAAGGTAGCACTTTTTTCGGACATACGCAAGTTTTTCCGCAAAAAAATTTTTTGCCTATATATAATTAGATATAGATACTATACTATATAATGCAGCCTTAATCCCTTCAAATCCTTCCCTCCGCACAGCAAAATACTCCAAGATGGCAAATGTTATGCGAATACATTTCGAAATGCATACGATTTTGCCGTTCGCAATGAATTTATGCGGAATTTTATCATTTCATAGCCCTCTCTCGGGCACAGAGGCTGAGAAGAAATAAATCAATGGCGTGCGAAGGGATGGTAATGGTGGAAAATATGCGTTTCGTCACTATATGACGCATTTTATCGTCTGCAATAGGTTGTTTAGTCGGTTTTTGACAGATAATTGGAGAGAAAAAACAGAAAGAGTTGCGTATGTGGAAAAAAAGTAGTAATTTTGCAGTCTAAAATGAGCGAAAAAAACGAGCATAAGGAAATTCGTGTGGTTGGCGCGAGGGTGCACAATCTGAAGAACATCAGCGTAAGCATCCCCCGATATAAGCTAACCGTCATCACGGGACTCAGCGGCAGCGGCAAATCGTCGCTGGCGTTCGACACGATCTTTGCAGAGGGGCAACGCCGTTACCTGGAGACCTTCAGCAGTTATGCTCGCGGGTATATCGGACAGATGGAGCGTCCGGATGTAGATCAGATAACAGGACTCAGTCCCGTGATCTCGATCGACCAGAAGACCACCAGCAAGAATCCCCGCTCTACGGTGGGAACGATTACGGAAGTATATGATTTTCTGCGCCTTCTGTACGCACGCGCCGGCGAAGCCTACTCGTACCTAACGGGCGAGAAGATGGTAAAATATACCGACCACCAAATCCTGGAACTCATCGCTCGCGAATATGCCGGGCAAAAGATACTGCTACTCTCCCCACTGGTCAACAACCGCAAGGGCCATTACAAGGAACTCTTCGAGACGCTGCAGAAGAAGGGATTTGTACAAGTACGTGTAGATGGCGAGCTGATGGAGATCACTCCCGGCATGAAACTGGATCGCTATAAGAATCATACGATCGAGGCCGTCGTAGATAAACTGAAGGTGGATGGACGAATGGCGAATGGCGAAGGGGCGAATGATGATTTGGATCTCAAGCGTATGCGGCAGTCGATCAACCTGGCTATGGACCAGGGAGACGGCATCGTAGCTATTGCTACCAGTGAGCCGCAGCAACCGATACGCTATCTGAGTCGCCACCTGATGTGTCCTACGACCGGTCTGGCCTACCGCGAACCCGCTCCGCATACCTTCTCGTTCAACAGTCCGAGCGGATGGTGCGAATGCTGCAAAGGACTGGGAAAAATAAAGGCGAATGGCGAAAGGGCAAATGGCGAAGGGGCGAAGAAGGACGAACTGGAGGATATCATACAGAGCGACAACTGGTATGAGCGCCTACTGGAATACAAAGCCCCAACCGATGAGGAGGGCGAGGAGAAAGAGGAACGAGAGTGGGTAGAGTGTCCCGAATGCCACGGCAAGCGACTGAGCAGAGAATCACTGAGTTACAAGATAGGTCCGTACACCATCGCCGACATGAGCGAGATGGATATCGACGTACTACTCAAAGAGCTGTCAGCCATCAGCCATCAGTTATCAGAACGCCAACAAGCCATAGCCGAACCGATACTTAAGGAGATATGCGGCCGACTACGCTTCATGCAGGCGGTAGGGTTGAGTTATCTGAGTCTGGGGCGTCCGTCGGACAGCCTCTCGGGTGGTGAGAGTCAGCGTATCCGTCTGGCCACGCAGATAGGCAGTAGGCTCGTCAACGTGCTGTATATCCTGGACGAGCCCTCGATAGGTCTGCATCAACGCGACAATCAACGCTTGATTGCTTCGCTTAAGGAGTTGCGCGACCTGGGCAACTCGGTTATCGTCGTCGAGCACGACGAGCAGATCATGCGCGAGGCGGACTGGGTGGTTGATGTAGGACCTAAGGCCGGTCGACTGGGCGGCAAGATACTCTTTAGCGGTACACCCGATGATATGCTACGGAGCGACACGCTGACGGCACAGTATCTTAATGGCGAAAGGCGAATGGACGAAGGGCGAAGAGACGAACCATTAGCCACTAACCCCTCGCCATTAGCCATTACCCTCAGCGGTTGTACGGGCAATAACCTCAAGGACGTGACGCTACGTCTACCGCTGGGACGGATGGTATGCGTGACGGGCGTGAGCGGTAGTGGCAAGTCGACGCTCATCAACCAAACGCTCTACCCCATCCTATCGCAACACTTCTACCGCAGCCTGCGTAAACCGTTGGCCTATAAAGAGATAACGGGACTGGAGCATATCGACAAGGTGATCAATGTAGACCAGTCGCCTATCGGACGTACGCCGCGTTCGAATCCCGCCACATATACGAACGTATTCAATGATATCCGCGAACTGTTTGCCCAGATACCGGAGTCGAAGATGCGCGGTTGGCGGGCAGGACGTTTCTCGTTTAACATGCACGGCGGACGCTGTGAGGAGTGCAAAGGCAACGGATTCAAGACGATACCTATGCACTTCATGCCGGACGTCTATGTGCCCTGCGAAGCCTGCAACGGCAAACGCTACAACAAGGAGACACTGGAGGTACGATTCAAGGGTAAGTCGATCGGCGAGATACTGGACATGACGGTGAATCAGGCGGTGGAGTTCTTTGAGAACCAGCCGACTATACTGCGCAAGATCAAGACCATACAGGACGTAGGACTGGGGTATATCAAACTCGGTCAACCATCCACGACTCTCTCCGGCGGTGAGAGTCAGCGTATCAAGCTCGCCACGGAACTGTCGCGTCCGTCTACGGGTCGCACCCTCTATATCCTGGACGAACCCACGACAGGTCTGCATTTCGAGGATGTGCGGGTGCTGAACGGCGTACTGCGCCGACTGGTGGACAAGGGGAATACGGTGGTCATCATCGAGCACAACCTGGACGTCATACGTGCCTGCGATTGGGTGATCGACCTCGGACCGGAAGGAGGACGATGCGGCGGACGCATCGTAGCGGAAGGTACGATAGCGGATATCAAACAATGCAAAGAAAGCATCACAGGGAGATTCCTGTGAATTAAAAATTAAAAATTCAAAATTAAAAATTGGCTGAGTTTATCGTAAATAATCCGTTGAGCGGGTTGGCGCTGATCATCGGCATCATTCTGGTGGTGCCGCCCGTATGCCGCAAGATCCACGTACCGAGTATCGTAGGTTTTATTGTGGCGGGTATACTAATCGGTCCGTACGGTTTCGGTATCTGGACCGGTACCCAGACCATTCAGACCCTGGGTAAGTTGGGCATGCTCTATATCATGCTGCAGGCGGGTATTGAGATCGATCGCAACAACTTCTCGCAGCACAAGCGTCAGGCCGCTGAATTCGGTGTACTGAGTTTTTTGCTGCCTTTTATGCTGGGTCTCGCAACCAGCCGTTGGTTGCTGGGATTCAACTGGAGCACGAGTGCGCTGATGGGTGCGATGTACGGTAGCCATACCCTGATGACCTATCCTATCGTGAGCCGGTACGGCGTACAGAACCAGCGTTCGGTGAATATCGTGGTAGGCGGTACGATGCTTACCATTACCCTCTCGCTCTTAGTGCTGGCCCTGCTGAAGGGACGGATGCTGCATACGACCGATCCCTCGTTCTGGTGGGTACTGGCGGGTAAGATGATCGTGTTTGCCTTTGTCGTATTGCAGGGATTTCCGTATATCACGCGTCGCGCTTTCTTACGGGAACGCGATCCGATGTTCTGCTATATGCTGATCATGGCCATGCTGGTTGGTGCGGCCTGGCTGGCCGACTGGGCCGGACTGGAGAGCATCTTGGGCGCCTTCCTCTGCGGCGTAGTACTGAACAAGTACGTACCGAATCGCAGTCCGCTGATGCAACGCATCAACTTCATCGGTAACAGCCTGTTTGTGCCTTTGTTCCTGATCGGCGTAGGCTTGATGATTGACGTGAGTCTCATCTGGGAGAGCTGGACGACGATCACGATAGCCCTCGTGATGATCGCTACCAAACTGCTGGGTAAGTGGTTTGCCTCGTGGATTGCGCAGTTACGCTTCGGGTTGAGCGGTATGGAGCGGCAATTGACCTTCGGTCTGACCCACGCCACGGCGGCCGGTACGCTGGCTATCGTGACAATCGGTTACGAGATCGGTTATTTCGATGCACATATCCTAAACGGTGCGGTACTGATGATCTTGCTGCTCTGCACTATCTCCAGTTTCGTCACGGAGCATGCCGCCAAGGAACTGGCACTCCAAGAGGAGTCACGTCTGGAGGCCGACAAGCAGGACAACAGTTGGCTGATGGTGTCGGTAGGAGAAGATATATTGCCCCAACTGGAGGAACTGAGCTCGTTGAGCGAACTCCACCGCACCGAGTTTACCGCCGAACCCGACTGGGCGGAGACGCTGAACCTCATCGAACGCACCTCGCGTTCGGCTATCGTCTATCACGCGGAGCAAACCCTGAGTACGGTAAACCGTCTGCTGGTGGCCGTACCGAAGTATGCAGAGAAGGAGCACGACTTCATCTCCTGCTTCGGTCAGGTACGCCGACTGAGCAGTCAGATCGGTGCGAAAGTCGTCTTCTTCTGCGACGAAGACACGCGTGAAGCCCTACGGGCTATGTGTCGCCGCAAAGGTAAATATTTGCGTGCCTCGTACCGCGAGATGGTGGACTGGGAGGATGTACTGATGATCGCTAAGGAGGCCAAGCAGGACGACATGATTGTGCTCATCAGTGCCCGCAAGGCGACAGCCAGTTACAACACGCTCTTCCAGCAGATCCCGGATATGCTCTCCCGCTTCTTCGGCGGCCACAGTTGGCTCGTCGTCTACCCCGAGCAGTTGACCGGCGTAGCGGGCAATGATATCCTGCTGAGCGAACAAGCCCATACGAGCGGTATGTGGGGCGTGATCGGTTTCTTCAAGCGCATGGTACAACACGTGATTCATAAGATTCAAACTCGATAAACGGATGAGATCGTATCTACAGCAATTGGCGCGCCAGATGGTGGAGCAGGTAGGAGACGAACTGCAGGACTACACCTTTGTGTTTCCCAACCGCCGTGCGGGATTGTTTTTTCGCCATTACCTGGCCCAAGAGATGCACCGTACGATCTGGGCACCCGAGATACTCACCATCAACGACTGTTTCCAGCAACTCAGTTCGCTGCGTACGGCCGACCAGTTGACGCTGCTCATCCGGCTCTACCATTGTTACTGCCGCGTAGCGCAAGAAGAACCGCTGGGCGAATGGTTGTTCTGGGGCAAGATGCTGCTACAGGACTTCTCCGAGGTGGACAACCACCTGACGCCGAATGTTCGCGAACTCTTCACTACGATACGCGACCTGCGTACGGTGGACCAACAATTTGCCTACCTGAGCGACCGCCAACTGGACGCCATCCGTACTTTCTGGAGCGAGGTCAGTCCCCAGGACCGTCCTACGACGGCACATTTCATGCATCTATGGGACTGCCTGTGGCCGGTATATGAAGCCTATCGCACCGAACTGCTGCGCGACGGCATTGCCTACGAGGGATTGCTCCACCGCCACCTGATCGAGCACTGGGACGAAGTGCCGTCCGAGCGATTGAGCCGTCGGTATGTCTTCATCGGCTTCAATGCCCTGACGGCCAGCGAGGAGCAATTGATGGTGCTGCTACGCCAAGCAGGCCGAGCCTCATTCTATTTCGACTATACCGATGCGAAGACAACCGA
Organism: Paludibacteraceae bacterium; assembly: GCA_017551025.1. Taxonomy (GTDB): domain Bacteria; phylum Bacteroidota; class Bacteroidia; order Bacteroidales; family Paludibacteraceae; genus Colicola. Next base: position 18,348 of record JAFZNG010000030.1, read on the forward strand.
TCCGCAAAACCGAGCATCACTCTTCGTAGAACGCAACCGTAGGTTGTTCGGACTCGAAGACGGTCCGCAAATCGAAGCGGAGACCGAGCAGAAAGATATACGTCTGATTGCCGTTCCGAGCACGACAGGCGAGGCCCATGAGGTATGGCGCGTACTGGACGAATTCTTCCCCAAGGGACAGTCCCACGAACCGCTGACCCGTACGGCAGTCGTACTGCCCGACGAACGTATGTTGCTGCCCATTCTGAACGGTCTGCCCGAACAGATCGACAAGGTGAACGTGACGATGGGTTATCCGCTGCGTGCCACGCCGGCCTATGCCCTGGTAGGACTGCTGCGCGGACTGCTGCAACGCCGCACCGAGGCGGGTTATTACCACCAGGACGTCACGGATGTGCTGAACCATCGTTTCGTGCGGCAGTATGCCTACGAGGCTTCGCGCCAACTGCTTCGGCGTATCGATCAGCAGAACCTCATCTATATCCCCGAAGAGGCCATTCCGGATCAGCCCTTGCTGGAAGCTATTTTCCGGAGCCCCAAGCAGCAGACCCAAACCCTGGATTATCTCCGGGATATCCTCAGGCAGGTAAGCGACGACCCTACGGAGGAACTCTTCACCATCGAGACGGCGCTCAACCAGATCGAGCAGACACTCCGCACCTATCCCGTCGTCACTACGCCGCAGGAACTGTTTCTTATGATCGAGATGCTGCTCGACGACCGCACTATCCCCTATGCCGGCGAACCCCTGGAGGGACTGCAGATCATGGGTGTACTGGAGACGCGTGCACTGGACTTCGACCGACTGATCATCACGGGCTTCAACGACGATCTCTATCCCGGTAGCAGCACCGGACACAGTTTTATTCCCTATACGCTGCGACGCGGTTTCGGGCTCCCTACCCCCGAACGCCAGGACGCCATCTTTGCGTATAACTTCTACCGCATGCTGTCGTATGCCAAGCAAGTGGTCTTCATCTGCAATGCCGACACTGACAACCACGGTGAGCCCTCGCGTTACCTGAGTCAATTGCGTTACCAGTACGGCATGACCATACGTCGTGAACTAGTGCAGCCAGACAGTACCACGCGTGGCGAGAGCCTACCGCTTACTATCCCCAAGACGCCGGAAGTCATGCAACAACTGGCCGACTATATCGACCCTCGCGGACGACACGGTTTCTCTGCCTCGGCACTCAATGAATACTTGCGTTGTCCTGCCCTCTTCTACTGGTCGCGCGTGGCGGGCAAGAAAGCCCCGCAGCCTGTAACGGAAGAGGTAGACAAGCGCACCTTCGGTACGGCCTATCACCGTATCCTCGAGCACCTCTATGCTCCCTACTGCGGAGCGCAGATCACGCACGAGACCATCGAGGCGATGGAGCGGCAGTTGGACGAGCAATGGGATACGATGCACGAGACAGACGAACTGCGCCACGACCTGATGGCGATGACGGCACTGCGCCGGTATGTAGAGATGCAATTGGAGCGCGACAAGGGGCGTGTGCCCTTCCGCTATATCCGTTCGGAGATGCACTGCGAGGGCGTATGGACAGCCGGCGACGGACGGCCGGTACGACTGACCGGCCAGATTGACCGCATCGAGGAGAAAGACGGCGTGATACGGCTGGTGGATTATAAGACAGGCAAGGGGGATCCGGTGTTTGACAACGTACCGTCGCTGTTTGCGGCCGACGACACGAAGCGCAACACGTATGCCCTGCAGACGATTCTCTATACCATGCTCTACCCCGCCGATGACAACCGTCCCGTAGCACCGCATATCTATTCGCTACGCCAACCGGCGGGCGAATCGACCGCCGTGCGCCTCAAGGACCACGACAGTCTGGACCTCAGCGAGATAGAAGCCCCCTTCCGCGAGGGACTGACCAAACTGATTGACGAGATCCTCAATCCCGAATTGGATTTTGAGACCCGTACGAATGTGTACCGCTGTTGCGATAACTGTGATTTCTACTCACTCTGCCATTGATCGTTTGCCGTAGCGCTCGACAAACCAGACCCATAGCAGAAACATCAGCCCGTAGAACAAATACTTGAAGATATAATCATGGAGCACGGTGAACCAGTCCGGATGGTGCTCCAAAAAGAGCGTGATGATAGCGATACGCAGGATATTAAAGGCATGACAATTAACGGCTCCCAGGGGGATGAACCATAGTTTATGCTTCCAGCCGCCTCGTGCGGTGAGCATGATGCAGAGCCAGATGAACAACTGTTTCAATCCCGAGCACGACCATACGATAGCGGTGCCGGCACCGCCTACAAAACCTACGGTATGCCCGTTACGCAGTTCTACCGTATCTCGTACCTGCGACACAAGCCAATAGACGCAGGCGACAATATGACGGCTCATCACCTCAAAAGGCGTCGTAATATCCCACCCGAACCATAGTACCATATTGTCAGTGCCCGTCTCATCACCGATGACGGTGAACTTCCAGAGATAGTTCGCCACCAGCATCGTCACCACAAAGATGAGGATGTCGGCATACGGACCCGGCGTCTTTTGTCGTTCGTCTTTCGACGTTTGTCTATATTTTTGTTTTAGCGTAGGGCACTTCATCGATGGCACAGAAATCGCGGTCCAGGTATTTGAAATAACCCGCCTGGCAAACCATGGCGGCATTGTCGGTCGTAAAGGAGAAGGGCGGGATATAGACCTGCCAGTGGTAGCGTTGTCCGTAGTCGAGGAAAGCCTGACGCAGACCACTGTTAGCGGATACGCCTCCTGCCACGGCTACATGGTTGATCTTGAGGTCGCGTGCCGCCCGCTTGAGTTTGGTCATCAGCACGTCGATGACGGTCTGCTGGAGGGCAGCACAGAGGTCCTCACGCAGGTGGGGCACCGCTTCCGCCAATTGGTCTACGGTCTCCAGGCCGCGTTCGCGCAGCATGTCGCGTATGGTATATAGGAACGAGGTCTTGAGTCCGGAGAACGAGTAGTCGTACCCCGGGATATTCGGACGGGCGAAATGATATTTCGTGGGATCACCCTGCTTGGCGAGTTTATCTACCCACGGTCCACCCGGATACGGCAGTCCCAGCACCTTGGCACATTTATCGAACGCCTCACCGGCGGCATCATCGATAGTCTGACCGATGATCTCCATCTGATTGTATGCCTTGACCAGCACGATCTGGCTATTACCGCCCGAGACGAGCAGACAGAGGAAGGGCAACTCGGGATGACGTATCTCGTCGGACATCTTAAGCGCCTCGCGCATTGCAGCCGAGGGTTCTACGAAATGCGCCAGTACATGCCCTTGCAGATGGTTGACCTCGATGAGGGGGATACCCAGCGAGAGGGCCAGTCCCTTGGCGAAGGACGTACCTACGAGCAGCGAACCCAGCAGACCCGGACCACGCGTAAAGGCGACCGCCGAGAGCTCTTCCCTGCGTACACCCGCACGACGCAACGCCGCGTCTACGACGGGTACGATATTCAACTGATGTGCACGCGAGGCCAGTTCGGGAACGACGCCTCCGAACTCCTCATGCACCTTCTGCGAGGCAATGACATTGCTGAGCAACACGCCGTCGCGGATCACCGCCGCCGAGGTGTCGTCGCAACTCGATTCAATTGCCAAAATAACCACACTTGTTTTCATAACTTCCAAAATCGGCTGCAAAGGTACAACAAAATTTGCATATATCAAAAAAAAGTAGTACTTTTGCGCGATATTTATCATGCGAGAGTATGCACTTTTACTTTTTTATACTAAAAATAGCTGCTTTTTTCGGTCATAAGCGTGCCCGTCGGTTGGTGAAGGGTCAGGCACAAGGGATGCGTGACATCCGTGCCTATCTGGCGGCTCACCCCGAGCGCACACTGGAGGGTTGTGTATGGTTTCATGCCGCCTCGGTAGGTGAGTTCGAACAGGCCCGTCCGATCATCGAGCGGCTTCGTGAGGAGCAACCCCACCGCGTTATCCTGCTAACTTTCTTCTCGCCTTCGGGCTACGAGATGCGCAAGACGTACGACAAGGTGGACTTGGTAACCTACCTGCCTTTCGCTACGCGCCGCAATGCCAAGCGGTTTGTAGAACTGGTAAAGCCCTCGATGGCGGTCTTCGTCAAGTACGAGTTCTGGCCGGCCTATATTCGTCAGTTGAGTCAGCGCAAGATCGCCTTGTACTCCGTAGCGTCTATCTTCCGCGAGCAGCAGTATTTCTTCCGCTGGTACGGCGGAGCAGAGCGTAAGTTGCTCAAGCAGTTCACCCATCTCTTTGTGCAGGACCAGGCCTCGATCGACCTGTTGAAGCGTTACGGTATTACCCAGACGAGTCTCTCTGGCGACACGCGTTTCGACCGCGTGACGAGTATCGCGGGGCATGCCAAGTCGATACCGGAGGTGCAGCAGTTCGTGAAAGGACAGCAACAGGTCATCGTAGCCGGTAGTACTTGGCCGGAGGACGAAGCCCTATTGCATCGTTATCTGGAGGAGCACCCGGAGGTACGTCTTATCCTGGTGCCCCACGAGATAGACCGTGCCCATCTGCACGGCATCTTCCATCTCTGGAAGGGACGTCATGTCCTGCTCTCTGAGGCGGACAGCAAGAACCTGCAACATACGCGTACGCTGGTGGTGGACCGTATGGGTCTGCTCAGCTCGATCTACCAGTACGGCCACGTAGCTTACGTCGGTGGCGGTTTCGGCGACGGTATCCACAACACGATCGAGGCAGCCGTCTATGGTCTGCCGGTTATCTTCGGTCCGAACTACCGCCATTTCCGTGAGGCGATAGCCCTAATCGAGCATGGCGGCGGCCGCAGCATCAGCAATTACGACCAACTGGCTGCAGCCATCGACGAGCTGCTCAGCGATCGCCATACGGCCGGCCGCAATGCGGCCAGCTACGTAGAGTCGGAACTGGGAGCGACAGCAAAAATCTACGGAAAGATTTTTGCGAATTAAAAATTCAAAATTAAAAATTACAAATTATATCATGGCACAAAAACCAAGTATACCTAAAGGTACTCGCGACTTCGGCGCCCTGGAGATGGCGCGTCGCAATTATATCTTCGACACCATCCGCAGTGTGTTTGCGCTCTACGGCTTCAGCCAGATAGAGACGCCGGCGATGGAGAATATCTCCACCCTGATGGGTAAGTACGGCGAGGAGGGAGACAAACTCCTCTTCCGCATTCAGAACAGCGGTGAGAAAGCTACCCAGGCACCTGAGAAGGGTCTGCGCTACGACCTGACCGTTCCGTTTGCCCGTTATGTGGTGCAGCACCGCGAAGAACTCAGTTTCCCCTTCAAGCGCTACCAGATCCAACCCGTCTGGCGTGCCGACCGTCCGCAGAAAGGACGCTATCGTGAGTTCTACCAGTGTGATGTAGATGTGATCGGTAGTGACAGCCTGGTGGGCGAACTGGAACTGATCCAGATCGTCGAGGAAGTGTACCGTCGTCTGGGTATTCGTGTCTGCCTGCATATCAACAACCGTAAGGTGCTGGCCGGTATTGCCGAGGTAATCGGTGCACCGGATAAGATGGTGGATATCACCGTCGCTATCGACAAACTGGACAAGATCGGCGTGGAGGCCGTCAACCAAGAACTCGTCGAGCGCGGACTGAGCAATGAGGCCGTAGCGGCGCTGCAACCTATTCTGAACCTTAGCGGCACAACGGCCGAGAAACTGACTGCCCTGCGCACGATTCTCGCGAACAGCGAAGTAGGCCTGAAAGGCGTAGACGAACTAGAAGAGGTCTTCCGTCTGGTAGGCGAGACCAGCCTAAACATCGAGTTAGACTTGTGTCTAGCGAGAGGTCTGAACTACTATACAGGGGCTATCTTCGAGGTCAAGGCGCTGGATGCCCAGATAGGCAGTATCACGGGGGGCGGTCGCTACGACAACCTGACGGGTATCTTCGGTATGCCGGGTGTATCGGGCGTAGGTATCTCGTTCGGTGCGGACCGTATCTACGACGTACTGACCGAACTCAATCTCTTCCCCGAAGCACTGCAGTCGGGCACGAAGGTGCTGTTCACCACCTTCGGTCAGAACGAACTCACGATGGCGCTCACGTGGGCGAAGGCTTTGCGCCAAGAGGGTATCGCCGTAGAGGTCTATCCCGAACCCACGAAGATGAAGCGCCAGATGACGTATGCCGACCAGAAATCCATCCCTTGGGTGGCGATCATCGGTGGGGATGAGTTGGCGCAGCAGAAGGTGATGCTCAAGAACATGACGAGCGGTGAGCAACGCCTCGTAGCGCTCGACGAACTGAAACAAATCTTGCGTTGAAAGAAATCCTTAAAATTTACATACTACTTTTTTTAATCATTTTTATGAATCGTTTTTCATTATTTCTTGTAGCGATCCTGTTGCTCTCGAGTACCGGTTTCGCTCAGCAACGATCGGCGGAAGAAGCCGCCGCGCTCGCTGCTCAATTTGTGAACGGGGAACCCGCTTTGCGCCGTGTCCACCGTGCCCCGCAGACTGCCGCAGAGATGCGGTTGGTGCACACCCGTCAGAAAGCCTCTCGTGAGGAGAATGCTTTCTATATCTTCAACCGTGCCGACAATGCCGGCTTTATCATCGTCTCGGCCGATGAACGTACGGCTGACGAAGTGATCGCTTATAGCGAAGAGGGACAATTCGACATGCAGACGGTCAATCCGAACCTGCGCTGGTGGCTGGAGCGCATGGAAGCGGAGATATCGTCGATACCTGAGGAGACGGAGGTCAATCCCGCTCCCCAGATCGATCCGGCAGAACCGATCACGCCTATCGCACCCCTGCTGAAGAATGCCAACGGTCAGGCCATCAACTGGTATCAGGAGACGCCGTACAACAACCTCTGTCCGATGGATCAGCGCGACAACACGCGTTGCCTCACGGGTTGCGTAGCTACGGCCGCGTCGATGGTGATGTATAAATGGCAATGGCCCAAGAAAGGTTCGGGGCAGAGCAGTTATACCTGGTACGACTGCAAGGACGACTACTGCAACCGTTACTGGACCCAAAACCTCTCTGCCAACTACGGCGAGACCACCTACGACTGGGAGCATATGTTGCCCTCGTATGATGGTAAGGACTACAGCGCGACCCAGGCCAATGCAGTAGCCACGATTATGTACCACGCCGGCGTTGCCAGCGAGATGCAGTACGGCGGCCAGGCCACGGGTGGTTCGGGTACGCTGACCGATAAGATGGCCTACGGTCTGATCACCTATTTCGGGTATAAGATCGATAAGTTCATCTCGATGTACTCCAGTTGGACGTATGGCGGTGCCCATTCGGGTGTGAATGCCGAGTGGAACGTGACGACCGACCAGATCACCGAGTATTTCAATGCCGACCTGGAAGCCGGTCGCCCGATTATCATGGGTGGCGAAGACAGTTCGAGCGGTGGTCATGAGTTCGTATGCGACGGTCGTGATAAGAACGGTCGCTTCCATATTAACTGGGGATGGGAAGGTGACGGCAATTGCTACACGGCGCTGACCACCATGAGGCCGACGATGACTACGTATAACTTCAACGGCGGACTGGATGCTATCATCGGTCTGGAGCCCAACACCCCCGAGGCCGTAGAGCAAACCACGGTTGTGCCCGAGGCGGAGAAAGTGCTACGCGACGGCCAAATCCTTATCCAACGCGGAGAGAAGACCTACACTCTGACGGGGCAAATCATTAAGAATTAAAAATTAAAAATTAAAAATGAGAAAATTATTTCTGGGCTTGGTAGCCCTTTTGGTGTCGCTGACACTTTCGGCAGAGCGCGTATCGCTCGACGACGCAACGCTCGTAGCCAATAATTTCATGAACCCTGCCACCTCGTCGATGACGAAGAAAGCTATGCCGGCTAAGCGCATGGTCCACAAGGCTGTCGCAGAAGACAACCTCTATTACGTATACCAGAATGCCGATGGCGAAGGCTGGGTGATCGTAGCTGCTAACGATGCCGTAACGCCTATCCTGGCGTATTCCGAGACCGGTACGTTCCGTACCGATAACCTGCCCGTCAACGTGCGAGCATGGATGGGAAAGTACAATAACTTCATTCGCAAGATCGAATCCGACGGCGTAGAAGCTACGGAAGAGACCAAGGCTGAGTGGCGCTCGCTGCGCAAGGGTGTGCGTCGTGCTACGTCGGCTGTGGTAGTGGGTCCGCTGATTCAGACCCAGTGGGATCAGGACGCACCCTACTATAACCTCTGCCCGGGAACGGGTAGCAACAAGGCCTATACGGGTTGTGTAGCTACGGCGATGGCACAGGTGATGAAGTACTGGGAGTGGCCTGTACAGGGTACGGGTAGCCACTCCTACCGTCCGCTGGACGTCAATAATCCCTATAATGAATATACGGGTCAGCCTAATTACTCGAGCCGTTATACCAGCACTTTGTCTGCTAACTTCGGCCAGACCACCTACGACTGGGCACATATGCTCAATTCCTATTCCGGCACGTACACCAACACCCAGGCTACGGCTGTGGCTACACTGATGTACCACTGCGGTGTCGCTACCGAGATGATGTACGGCAACGATGCCGACGGCGGTTCGGGAACCTACACCGGCAACTATGGTGATGAGGAAGACCACCAGTGCGCTCAGAACGCACTTTGGATGAACTTCGGCTATAAGAAATCCACCCTCACCAGCTATATGCGTGACGGCTACGAGTATGAAGGTACCACTTACTACCAGAGTTGGACGGATGCCAACTGGACGGCGATGATCAAGGCCGAACTGGACCTACAGCACCCGATTATGTACGGCGGCGCCAGCAGTCAAGGTGGTCACAGCTTTATCTGCGACGGTTACCGCGACGACAACTACTTCCACTTCAACTGGGGATGGTCGGGTAGCAACGACGGTTATTATAAGCTCTCGAGTCTCCGTCCTGGTAGCGGCGGTGCCGGAGGTGGTAGCTATAACTTCTCCGAGGATCAGGACGTAATCATCGGTATCGTGCCCGACCGCGAGGACACGCCGCAAGAGCCCGACACCGTTATATGGTCGGTTCAGGGCGTAGAGACTCCGGTAGAATATACCCACAATAGTGCCCTCGTACTGCCCACCGAACCGGCTGACTGCGAATGCGGTCGCGTATTCGTAGGATGGACGGCACAGAGCACCATCACCAACGGCCAGAAACCCAACGATCTCTTCACCGAGGCTGGCAGCAAGCGCGTGACCGCCAACGTCACCTACTATGCTGTCTTCGCTACCCAAGAGGGCACCGGCACCGCCAGCGTAGAGTCCACCATCGTATTTGCTAACCAGGGATATCAAAACGCACAGGACATCACGGAGGTGGCCATGGATAACTGCACGCTGACGTTCTCCAAAGGCACCAACACCCAAAACGCGCCTAAATACTATGACAGCGGAGCTGCTGTGCGTTGCTATAAGAACAACACCCTGACGGTCAGCTCAGAGAATACTATTACAAAAATCGCATTCACCAACGTAACCAACTACGACGGCGTCGTAGTAGCCAATGTAGGTACCTATAGTGGAACGACATGGACGGGTAGTTCGAATTCCGTGACGCTGACCAACGCACCGTCTGACAACTCTCAATGGCGTATCACATCTATCAAGGTGACCACCGGTGGCGGCACATCCTACACCGGCTATACGCTCAATTGCAATTGCGGTGGTGCAGGTACGGAGCAGATCAACCTGCAACCCGCTACACGCAAAGTCATCTACAACGGACAGGTATATATCCTGCGCGAAGGACGCACCTATACCCTGACGGGACAGGAAATTAAAAATTAAAAATTAAGAATTAAAAATGGCTAATACAGCACAGCAATTCGACCAGGTGACGGCTAAGTGCCGTGAGATATTCGTGAATAAGATGCAGGACTACGGTGCCTCGTGGCGCATCTTCCGGCTGCATGGCATCACCGACCAACTGTATATCAAGGTCTGCAACATACGCCAGCGTCAGGAGACGGGTGTGAGTCTCGTAGGCGATGACATCGAGGGTAACCTGCGTGCCATCATCAACTACGGCGTCACGGCCATCATCCAGGCGCGGCGTGGCTATAGCGATGCTATCGATATGAGCAACGACGAGGCAATGCAGACCTATGATGCTGTGCTGGCAGAGACCAAAGAACTGATGCTTCGCAAGAATCATGACTACGGAGAAGCCTGGCGCGAGATGTCGAAAGAGGGCATCGTAGACATGATTCTGGCGAAAGTCATCCGCATCAAGACCATCCTCGAGCACGAGGGTAAGACCGTCGCGTCGGAAGGCGTAGAGGGCAACTATTTCGATATTATTAACTACGCTATCTTCGACCTGATCCATTATGAAAGCTAACAAGCCATTCGCCTCTAACCATTCGCCATTCGCCATTATCGGCCACTGTAGCCGATTATTGATCGCCGCCGTATTCCTCTTCTCGGGTGCGGTGAAAGCCATCGACCCGCTGGGAACGGTATATAAGATAGAGGACTATCTGAAGGCCTTCGGCGGGTTTATGACCGAACTGCTGCCACTGGCGACGGTGGCTGCCGTATGCCTGATATGCGTGGAGTGTCTCCTGGGCGTTGCGATGCTACTGAATATCCGTACGCGTTGGACGGCATGGCTGTCGCTGGTGTTCTATATGGTGATGACGCCTCTTACGCTTTGGATCGCCCTGACCAATCCGGTCTCCGACTGCGGTTGCTTCGGCGATGCACTGGTGCTCACCAACTGGCAGACCTTCTATAAGAACGTCGTGCTGCTCGCGCTGGTCATCGTACTGCTCCTATGCATGAAGCGCATGCACAACCCCTGGAAATGGCCCTTGGAACTGATGGTGATGAGTCTGGCCTTGGCGGGTGTGCTGACCCTGATGGCATGGACCCATTTCCACCTGCCGTTGATAGATTTCCGTCCGTACCGGATCGGCAATAACCTGCCCGAACAGATGGAAGGCGGCCGCGCACCCATGGTGGATTATGTCTTCGTGTACGAACGCAACGGCGAGCGCCAGGAGTTCACCACCGACAGTCTGCCCTCTAAGGACGAGGGTTGGCAGTTCGTAGAGCGCCATGACGTGATCATCGAAGAGGGCATCGAGGCACCGGTGCACGACTTCGAACTCACCCGTTGGTTTGACGGCGAAGTGATTACGGACGATATCCTCACATCGGAAGAACCCGTGACGCTTATCGTCATGTACGATATCCAAAAGGCCGACCGTGAGCAGTATCAGAAGATCGTCCATCTGTTCGAAGAGACCCCGTCACCCATTTATATCCTAACGGGTTCGAACGATGACGAGATTGAGGCCCTGATGAGCGATCTGGAGGCACTCTCGGATGAGTCGCTGCGCAGTCGTATTGAGGAGGAAGCACTCTGCACCGCCGATCCCGTCATGCTCAAGACCATCGTTCGTGCCAACCCGGGTGTCTTCGTGCTGCAAAACGGCACCGTCATTGATAAATATAATTTACGAAATCGATAGTAGGCCATTTTGAATTTTTAATTTTTAATTTTTAATTCGAATTTGACTCATCAAATTCTCATATCGCTTCCGATGATGGTATGCCTGTTTTGGGGCATCTATTTCCTGATTCGGTTGTTTCGTCCCGAACCCGAGCGGCGCGTAACGGCAACGCTCGTGCTGTTCTACGCCGCAGCTACGGTGCTGTATCTCGACCACTGGCTCTATTTCTCGGGCATAGTGCGCGTATGGGGCGAATGGAGTTACGGCATCGTCAATCTGCTCGTATATCCTCTTTATTATACGTACCTGCGTGCGCTCACGCGTGCGAATAGGGGGGGGCGTGAACTAATCGCACTCTTCTCGTTTGCCTTGCCGGGTGTCGTGCTCTTTCCGATAGGACGCTATACTGCGTTGCTAAGCGATGCGCAGACTTTTCTCATCATCCGTCTATGCTTTGCCCTGCAAGTCGTGTGGGTACTGGTGCGCGGCTACCAATTGCTTCGGCATACGATTCGCCGTATGGACAACACCTACTCCGACGACCGCAGCCGACTCTTGCGTCCTACCCACAACCTGCTGATCCTATTCGGCATCACCTCCGCAGTCTCGATGATTCTCAACGTCCTCGGACGGGAGTTCTTCACCCACGAAGCCTCGGTCAGCCTTCCGGCCGTCGTCATGTCGGTGCTGCTATACGGTCTTGGGTTTGTGGCAGCCCATACCACGCTGCCTGCGGAGACGGTCAACGAAGAGACGGCGGGGGAAAGCCTACCGGCTACGGACAAAGAAGAGACCTCGGAACTGATTCGCCGCATCGACACCATCATGCGTGAGCAGTTACTCTATACCAATGCCGGGCTGACCATCCAGGACCTGGCGGTCGCCGTAGGTAGCAACCGCACCTACGTGAGCAATGCCATCAACCGCACGTATCACATCAGTTTCTCGCAGTACGTCTCGCGTCAGCGCATAGCGTACGCCCAACTGATTCTAAAGGATCCGCGTTACCGCACCGACAAGGCGGCAGTCAGCGACGCGATCTCTTTGAGCGGCTTTGCCTCCGACCAAACCTTCTACCGCGTCTTCAAAGACCTCACCGGCCAAACACCCCTGCAATATAGAAAGGCGAATGGCTAATGGTGGATTTTAGTATCTCAATGTACTAAAAATTGACAAAAATTAGTACTTCCAAGTACTTTTACAATAAAAATACTTGCATATATCAGAAAAAATCTGTACCTTTGCAGCCGAAAATGTGATTTTTTGCATCAAAACATATGCCGAAAATGTGATTTTTCATACAAAAACAATGCCGAAAATGTGATTTAGCATTATGGAAATGCTTGAAAGAAAGATAGATACGTATCTTGCGAACTGGAAGAGTAACCCTAAGCGCAAGCCGCTAATCGTCAAAGGTGCTCGTCAGGTGGGCAAAACGGAGTCCATTCGGGCGTTCGGAAAAGCCAACTATGAGTCGGTAATCGAAATCAACTTTGTGCTTCAAAAGAAGTTCAGAGCCATTTTTGATGACGGCTACGAGGTAGAAACGATTATCAAGAACATCTCGATGGTGGATCCTTCTTTAAAGTTTATTCCCTATAAGACCCTACTCTTCTTCGACGAGTTGCAGAAATGTCCGGACTGTGCGACCTCGCTCAAATCATTCTGCCTGGACGGACGTTATGACGTCATTTGTTCCGGTTCGCTCATGGGCATCTATTACGAAGAGATTGAATCCAATGCGGTCGGCTTCAAAGAAGACTATGAGATGCATTCGATGGATTTTGAAGAGTTCCTATGGGCGAAAGGTTATGGGCGTGAGCAGGTAGAAGATATGTATCAACATATGATTACTTTGCAGCCCTTCTCCCAACTGGAGTTGGACACACTCATGGATATTTTCCGCGAGTATATGACGCTCGGAGGAATGCCGGAAGTGGTGAAGAAATTCATAGATAACGGACATTTTGAAGGCACATTGAAATTGCAACGCCAGTTGTTGAAGGACTACGAAGAGGACATTACCAAATACGCCAAAGAAACCGACAAGGCAAAGATCTTGGCGGTATATAATCATATCTCTACCTTCTTGGCAAAGGAGAATAAGAAGTACCAGATTACCAAAATTGCCAAGGGTGCTCGCAATAGAGAATATATCGGTGCAGTAGATTGGTTGAGTGCTGCCGGAGTGATCAATACGTGTTACTGCTTGAACAACGTCGAACTGCCCTTGAAAGGCAATTACGATGCGGATTACTACAAACTCTATTATCACGACACGGGTCTGTTGATTGCCTCGCTGGACGAGGAAGCACAGGAAGACCTGCGCGCCAATAAGAATTTCGGCACCTATAAGGGTGCCATCTACGAGAATGTAGTGGGCGAGATGCTTATCAAGTCCGGCTACGAACAACTGTATTTCTACCGGCACGACAATCCGTCGTTGGAAATGGACTTTTTCGTACGCGATGCCGATTCGCTAATCCCTGTTGAGGTCAAAGCCAAAGACGGCGCAACCGCTTCGCTCAATAATCTCATTAAATGGGATTCGTACCCCGACGTGAAATACGGAATTAAGTTGGGCTATAAGAACATTGGTTGGAATGACCGGTTCTATACTTTCCCCTATTTCTTGACTTTCCTGCTCAAGCGTTTTCTAAAGGAACGAAAGTAAAATACACTTTTTTACGATTTGAGAGTGGGTTTTTACGATGTGCGATTGCTTTTTGATAAAAAAGCAGTACCTTTGTGCGTTGTATTGTTATAAATTAAAAATTCAAAATTAAAAAATCAAAATTATATCCTTATGAAGAAATTCTTATTTTTCGCCATGGCATTTGTAGCAAGTGCATTGGCAATGACAAGTTGCGATCCGAACAATCCGCAAGAAGAGCAGGAACTCAAGCCCGCAGACCTCATCGGCACCATGTGGCGCACCGACAGCGTCTTCCTGGAGGGACAGAAGAGTCCGGGTCCGCACTTCATCGTGGACATCATCGCAGCCGACAAAGCCGTACTGAACGGTGACACCGTGACGTACCACTTCGACGGCAACCACCTCATGGTGGATGGTCGCGGCATTGATTTTGAAGTAACAGCCTTCTACGGTGAGACCGCCAAGATGAAAGACTCCGGTGCACCGATGGAGATGTACGTAAGCAAGTTGCCCGCTTTCGACATAGAGGACCAGATCCTTGAGCCGAAGCAGGAAGACTTCGTAGGTACCTGGAAACTGGCGTACTACACCATGGATAGCCACACGCTGGAAGGCACATGGTACAATGCAGGCACCAACCCGGGCGTTGAGACTTGGGAACTCCGTGCAGACGGTTCGGCAACCTACCATAGCACCTTCACCGGCGAGACACAGAACGGCGAGTGGAGTTGGGAGTATGGTCTGCAGATGGTCAACAACCCCGCACAGAGTCATATGCAAGGTGATGACGACCGCATCACCGTACAACCGCTCACCAAGAAATGGATGGGCTTCATCCGCGGCGACGGCACGACCTACTATCAGTGGTACTTCGTACGAGTTAAATAAATTGAAAATTATATGAAGAAATTTTTATTCTTCGCCTTTGCGCTGGTAGCCGGTGCATTGGCATTTACAAGTTGTGAAGGTAATGACCCGCAGAACGCTATTATAGGCGAATGGTCGTATGATGCACCTGCATGGGAAAGCGGTTATTACGATGAATTTGTAGCTATCTTCAACGAGGATGGCACATTCCAACTCCGTGACTACGGACACGAAGGTCCGGGTGCGCCGAGAAACAATAGCTTCAATTATTTCGAAGGCACCTACTCTATTAAGGGTGACATCGTCAATGCCCATTTTTCCGGACATGGTTGGTATTTCGGAGACGAGAAAAACCCCGTATCCTCATTTGACCCATGGGATGAGAAGATCAAATACTCTATCGATGGTAACAAACTGACACTCATCCGCTACTACGGTGAGGACTACCAAGCAGAGCCCGAAGTATATACCAAGCAATAACTGAAGCAAAGAAATTTGCAAAAAAGAATGGCATATGCTTGCATATGTCATTTTTTTAATACCATTATTGCCGAAAATGTGATTTTTATATCAAAAACTTGCCGATACCGGCAAAAATCAGTACTTCAAAGTACTTTTTTGACAAAATACTTGCATATATCAGAAAAAATCTGTACCTTTGCACCGAATTTATAAGACAAAACACACAAAAGCATTATTTTTGTCGTATATAAACGATAAATATTATGAATACAAATATTATTTCGCGCAACGAGTACATCCTACGCATTGAGCACTACTTGGGTAAGGAAACGATTATTGTACTAACCGGGCAACGACGTGTCGGTAAGAGTTACGTGCTCAAAGATTTTGCGCAGCGGAAGCGACAGGAAGGTGCTAATGTAATATATATAGATAAAGAAAGTAAGGACTTTGATGCTATCACCAATAGCGCTGAACTGAATCAATATATAGAAGATCATCGTTTGCCGAATGGTACGAACTATATTCTAATTGACGAAGTGCAGGATATAGAAGACTTTGAGAAATCCGTGCGGGCTTATCGCGTTGAGCCCGGCTGCGAGATTATCATTACCGGCAGCAATGCAGAGTTATTCAGCAGCGACTTGGCAAATCGCTTAGGCGGACGGCATCATAGCATTTATATCCAATCGCTGACATACCAAGAATTTCTGATCTTTCATAATTTGCAAGATTCCGACGATTCGCTGCGCTTGTATATAGAAGCCGGAGGACTGCCCGGATTGCGAAATTACATGATTACGGATGGACGTGAAGTAGCAGAGTATCAAAAGGATGTCTTTAATACAGTGCTACTGAAAGATGTTATCCTGCGTCATAAAGTGCGTAATGTGTCTTTTCTGGAGCGCCTATGCCAATTCGTCGCAGATAATACAGGTAAACTTTTTTCC
>JAFZNG010000031.1 GCA_017551025.1 Paludibacteraceae bacterium
TATAAAGATGTGCGAAGAGGAGCACTGCGAGCACGTGGATGGCTTGTTTACGAGCGTACGCTCGAGGAAGTGGCTGCTAATCGGAATAGAAAGGACATAGACTAATAGACCGGTAGACCGGCTGTTTTCTAAATATATATATACACCCACGTACGTGTGTGAGTTTATAAGATTGAACCGGTCTACTGGTCATCTGTCCATCTTATCACCTGCTATTCACGGGTCATTTACCTGCTATTTTAACGCTATTCCCGATACCACTCCGTTACCACTACGCCACGTCCTTACCGGATTTTTAACAGTTTAACAATTTAACAGTTTAACATTATTACACTCATGAGAGTAGAACTCATCACCCTGAAGTCCTACCTGTGGAAGGTATGCGGCGACGCTTACGATCAAAGTAACGGCTAAAGGCTAATGTAAAAAAACGCACATAAAATTTGCATATGTGCGTTTTTTTTTGTAATTTTGCAGCCGTATTCCGGAGTAGGCTCCGGTTCCAAACAAGCAAAGTAGGCTACGAACACGAATTAATTGATAGAATTATGATATACCGTATTGCATTTTCCTGCGACGAGGGAGACCAGAATTTCCGTCGCGTCTTTGAGGCTAATCCCGAGGTTACATTCCTGGATTTCCACAAAGCTATCCTGGAGTCGGTAGGTTATCCGGATGACCAGATGACCTCGTTCTTCATGTGTAACGACCGCTGGGAGAAAGAGCAAGAAGTGACCCTCGTAGAAATGGGTTCGAACTTCGAGTATGACAACATGACCATGGAGCAGACCCGCCTGAGCGACCTGCTGGAGGAGCAAGGTCAGCGCCTCATCTACATCTTCGACCCGATGTTTGAGCGCTACTTCTTCGGCAACCTGCGCGAGATCAAGGCCGGCACGATGCAAGGCGTGAAGTGCGTAGAGTCGGTCGGACGTCCGCCGAAGCAGCTGCGTCAGGACGACGACATGCAGGCTATCCTGGGTAAGGACGGCAAGGGCGACCTGGATATGGACGACCTCTTTAGCGACGAGCTGGACATGGACGACCTGGATATGGACGGCTTCCAGGACCTCAGCTTCGACGACGGTTCGATGTTCTAACCGGTTTAGAACCGGAGCAAAATAGCCATGCGGACACTTCTGCTAATACTCGGCCCAACGGGCGTCGGCAAGACCGAACTGTCGCTACGCGTGGCGGAGCGTCTCGGATGCCCCATCATCAGTTGCGACAGCCGGCAGATCTACCGCGAACTACCTATCGGTACGGCAGCACCGACGCCGGAAGAGCAAGCCCGCGTACGTCACTACATGGTAGGTACCCACAGCCTGCAGGAAGACTACAGCGCCGGAATGTTTGAAAGGGACGCGCTGCGGTTGCTGGACGAGCTGTTTCGGACCCACGACACAGTGGTCATGACCGGCGGTTCGATGCTCTATATCGATGCCCTCTGCCGGGGACTGGATGAGATACCGCAAGTGCCAGCCGCCATACGCGAACGCGTACGCAACGCCTATCGCGAACACGGACTGGCATGGCTGCAAGCCGAGGTGCAGCGTCTGGATCCCGAGTACTGGACCATCGTAGATCAGCGGAATCCCGCCAGACTGACGCACTGCGTAGAGCTCTGCCTTACCACCGGCGGCACTTATACCTCGCTACGCAAACAGGCAACGCAAGCGCGACCGTTTCGCATCCTGAAAATAGGCCTCAACCGTCCGCGAGCGGAACTGTACGAACGTATCAACCGTCGCGTGGAGCAGATGATGGCGCAGGGGCTGGAAGAGGAAGCAAGACAGGTCTATGCGTACCGCGAGCGCAACAGCCTGCAGACGGTAGGTTACCGCGAACTGTTCGCCTATATGGACGGCGCGTACGACCTTAGTCGCGCCGTAGAACTGATACAACAAAATACCCGTCATTATGCCAAGCGGCAGATGACCTGGTTTAATAGAGATACCGAGATACACTGGCTCAATGCCGGAGATGATTATGAAACGAATTGTACTATTATTGCTGACTTGCTGCGCCATGGTGGCGTGCAAGAAAATAGAGGTGGACTTCACCTACAGTCCTGCTGAGCCGCGTGCCGGTCAGGCCGTGACGTTCAGCAACCTGTCCACCGGTGGAGAAGAGTGGGCATGGACCTTTGGTGACGGCGGCACATCCACCAGCAAGTCGCCCACCTATACGTATAAGAACCCCGGCACCTACGACGTGACGCTCAAGGTGGACGGCAAGTCCTCGCTCGTTCGCGTACAGCAGATCACGGTGTACGACACCATACCGTCGTTCTCGGCTTCCGATACGGTATTCACCATCTTCAGCGACTATACGTTCAAGGCACTGGTGTATAACCCCTACGGCTATACGATCAGTTACGAGTGGATCCTGCCGCTCGAGACGAACTATGCCGAGGTGACCGGCGGATCAACCACCGAGGCTTCGCTCTCGCTCTACTTCACCCGCCCCATGGCCGAAGCACCCGTATGGCTGCGCGTGGTCATGAACGGCGACACGACGCTCGTCAAGCAGACCTTCAGCGTCAGCGACCGCACCACCAACTCCGTGCTCTACCGCAACGCCCAAGGCGACTACCGCCAGCGTATCTTCGGTCAGCGTGCCGAAGGCATACAGGCCGATGCTACCGCCAAAACACTGCTGGACGCAGAGCAAGATACGATACAGACCTATAACGGCCATACCTTCCGACTGAGCGAACTGCAGGCTATCTTCCCCGAACTGCTGGGCTTCAAGATCGCCAACCGCAAGGTCTATTACCGTGCTACGGACGGACTGTGGGTGGCTTCGCTCGATGGCAGTAACCCCGTACAGATCGAACAGGAGGCATGCCCCGCCATGACCATCGACCTGGTGGACAACCGTATCTACTGGGCTGTCGCAGATCAGGTGAAGTACATGCCGCTCGTAGGTTCGGATAACAACCGCTTCGTCACAGTACCTCAAACCATAAATACCCTCATCGGCGTCACACGTATCGCCGCAGACAACTAATATGAATCAACCGGATTATATATTCGAAACCAGTTGGGAGGTATGCAACCGCGTAGGCGGAATCTATGCCGTCCTCTCCACGCGTGCTGCGTCGATGCAACGCGAGCACCCCGACCGTGTGTTCTTCTTCGGTCCCGACTTCGGCGACCATAGCGATTTGTACTTTCAAGAAGACAAGAGTCTTCTGAAAGAATACAAAATTAAAAATGAAAAATTAAAAATTCCTGTTCCGATTCGTATAGGTCGCTGGCAGATACCCGGGAAGCCGATCGCTATCCTTTTGAAGGCGGACGCTATGTGGGAGCGCAAGAACCAGATCTATGCCTGGGCATGGGAACAGGCCGGCGTGAAGAGTCATGCCGCCTATGGCGACTATGATGAGTCGTGCATCTTCGGCTATGCCTGCGGTATGGTCATGGAGTCGCTCTACGAGTGGCTAATGGCGAATGGCGAAGGGCGAAAGGTCTGCATGCATGCTAACGAGTGGCAGACGGCCTTCACCATCTTCTACATGCGCGAGCATTGTCCGGAGGTAGGTACGCTATTCACCACCCACGCCACGGGTATCGGACGTTCGATTGCCGGTAACGGTAAGCCCCTCTACGACTATTTCGAGGGTTACCATGGCGACCAGATGGCCGAAGAACTGAACATGGTCAGCAAGCACTCCGTAGAGAAACAGGCTGCCTACTGGGCCGACTGCTTTACGACGGTCAGTGAGATCACGGCCCGTGAGTGCGCCCAACTGCTGGACAAACCGGTAGATATCATCACCCCCAACGGCTTTGAGCCCGACTTCGTGCCGGCGCCCGAACAGTTTGATCGCAAACGCAGCGAAGCCCGCGAGGCCCTCCTGCGTGTGGCCGGTCAGCAACTCGGCGGTGTCGTGCCGCAGGATGCGATGCTGATCTGTATCGCCGGTCGACTGGAGATGAAGAACAAAGGTATCGACGCCTTCCTGCGTGCCATGGAGCGCCTGGGCGAGAAGATGTACCATCGTGACGTGCGTCGCGAGGTCATCGCCTTTGTGATGATACCCTATCTGGATAAACCCGTCATGCGGTTCGGCCGCGTGAGCGTAGTCTTCGTCCCCTATTATCTGAACGGCCACGACCCGTTGTTCCAGAAGACCTATTACGACCTGCTCATCGGTATGGACGCTACGGTCTTCCCCTCGTACTACGAACCCTGGGGCTATACGCCGCTGGAGTCGGTGGCCTTCCACGTACCGACCATCACGACCGGACTGGCCGGTTTCGGTGCATGGGCAGACACGGGTGTCGTAGGTCTGGAGAAAGGTGTGGTGGTCATCCCGCGCACCGATAGCAACTTCCTCTACGTCGTGGACCAGATTGCCGAGAGCCTAATGCAGTTTATGGACTATACGCCGGCTGTCATCTCCCGTGCCCGCAAGGCGGCAGCAGCGATCGCGAAAAAAGCCGAGTGGAGCAAGTTCTTCAAGTACTACCGCAAGGCGTACGAGATCGCACTGCGCAAGGCGGCAAAGCGAACGGAATTAAAAGTTAAAAATTAAAAATTACGAATTACCATAGCCATGAAAAAAATCCTTTACACATTCTGTCTATTGCTGCTGGTGAGCTGGATGCCCGCCACGGCATGTACCAATTTTATCGTAGGCCCGGACGCCTCCGCCGACGGTTCGATCATCGTATCGTATGCCGCTGACAGTTATTCCTTATACGGTTTTCTGCGTTACAGCCCTGCGGCCGATTACCCGAAAGGTGCTATGCGCGAGGTACGCGACTGGGATACGGGAAAGCCCCTGGGACAGATACCGCAAGTGGCGCATACCTATTCCGTCGTAGGCAACCAAAATGAGCACCAGCTTACCATCGGCGAGACCACCTGGGGTGGCCGTCCGGAACTGGAAGGTGACCAGGGTATCGACTACGGTAGTCTGATCTATATCGCCCTGGAGCGTTGTAAGACCGCCCGCGAGGCCATCACCTGTATGACCGACCTGGCGAGCAAGTACGGCTATGCCAGCAGTGGCGAGTCCTTCACCCTGGCCGACCAAAACGAAGTATGGATCATGGATCTAATCGGCACCGGCAAGGGCAAGAATACCGTCGTATGGGTGGCTACTCGCGTACCGGACGACATGATATGCGCCCACGCCAACCAAGCACGCATCCAGCAGATCAATTTCCGTGATCCGAAGAACTGGCTCTACTCCAAGAACGTCATCTCCTTTGCCCGCAAGAAAGGCTACTTCAGCGGCAAGGATGCTGACTTCTCGTTCCAGGAAGCCTACTGCCCGTACGACTTCACCGGCCTGCTGGCCTGCGAGGGACGCGTATGGAGTTTCTTCCGCCATTTCTCGGACGACATGGACCGCTACTACGACTTTGCATCGGGTAAGACCTTCGTCGAGTCGGGTGGTAAGAACCCCGGCGAACGCATGCCGCTCTTCATCCGTCCGAACCGCAAGGTATCCGTGCAGGATATCAAGGAATGTATGCGCGATGAGTACCGCGGTACGCCGCTGGACATCACCGAGGGACAAGGAGCAGGACCCTGGCACTCTAAGTTACGCTACGGCGGACTGGTGTTCCAACTCGACTCCGTCAATTACTGCTATCCGCGTCCTACGGCTACGCAGCAGACCGGTTGGAGTTACGTGGCGCAGATACGTCGCGGTCATCATGCCGGAGGTATCTTCTGGTTTGGCGTAGACGATGCAGCATGCAGTTGCTACGTACCTATCTACAGCCGCATCACCGAAATACCCGAGTGTTTCCGCGAGGGCAACGGCGATCTGTACACCTACAGCCCGACGAGTGCATGGTGGCAGTTCAATATGGTGGCCAACTGGGCATATACCAAATACGACCGGATGTACCCCGAGATTCGCAGCCGCCAGGAGTACTGGGATAACCGATTCAACGCGCTGATAGACTCGATTGATTACGATGCCTCCTTTGTGGAGACACAAGAGGAACTGGTGCGTGTACTCAACCTCTCGGTGGCCCAAATGTCGGACGCCCTGATGAAAGACTGGCGCCAACTGGAGATATATCTGCGAACCAAGTATATCGACGGTCAGGAACGCAAAATGGAGAATGGCGAGTTCCTGCGCAACGAATACGGCGAACCGAAAGGTCCGAACCGTCCCGCCTTCCCGGAGTGGTTCCTGCGCCAAATCAAAGATGAAGTAAACCACGAATGATATGAAAAAAATAGTTATCTTTGCCATCGTTTTGGTGAGCCTGCTGCTTGCACAGCAAATCGTGTATATGACGCCTGCGTGCGATAGTATCTATGCCTATTTTGCCCATCACTCGTTGCGCCTCATGGTGTATCGTGTTTTCTGGGTAGGTATCAAACTGGGCTTGATATTTGCGCTGGGCACCGTGATGTATCTGCGTCGTCACCAATTACCACGCCTCCATACCGGTCATAAGTGGTTGACGCTCCTGCTGGCCGTGGCGTATACGATACCCGTCGTATGGAGCGCCGTAGAAGGACGTTATGCCGAACAGGGAATCAGCTACTGCTACACGAGCAATTACTACCATCTTGTGCTACTCGTGCTGCTCATCGCCTGGTTGGCATGCCTGGTGCGCACGCATTATGAGCACTTCAGCAGTGAAACGCTGGGCGTGATAGGTATCTTGGGAGCCTATAGTGCGGCAATGTTGCTGCTCATAGGCATCCATTCCCTGGTGCTCTTTGTGCGTTATCGCTATACGGGTGGATGGCATACCGAGGCACTGATCAGTTGGCTCGTACCGGCTTTCCCGGCACTGGCAGCCTGGGTGTACTGGATTATGAACCTCAGAAAATAAATCGGAGATGAAGAAACTAATCGTTTGGGCATTGCTATGGGTGATGATGCCCGTCATGGCTGCACCGGTGACCCTGGAGCAGGTCAATAAATATGCCCAACAGCAGTACCGCAACCGCTGGAAGGAATCGGCACTCTCGATTCGTCCGGTGCTGGCGCAGAACGATGAGGGCGGCTATACCTATACCGCTACCGTGCGTTTTTCGAAGAAATCGGCCGAAGAGGTCTATGCCTACTTGGCCGCTTGGGCAGCCGAAACGATGGATACCGTACTCAGTGCTGATCCCGCTACGGGCGAGATCCAAGCCCAACAGTATCTGTACAGCGTAGCCAGTCAGGTAGGCGGCTTCTACCGTTTCCATCTCTGCCTGCGTCCTACGGTGACGCTCCGTGCGATGAAAGGCGAAGCGCAGATCACCGTCTCGCTCCAGTACTACGAGATCGTCAAGACCGACAAAGGCGTGGTCAACATGCTCTTCCAGACAGCCTCTGGTGCACCGCTACCGGCTGAGCAGTGGTTGCTCGCCGACCGTTATCCGTATAACGAACGTGGCAAGATGCCCCTGGCAACCGCCGAGGCATTCACGAAGTCGTACGCGTATATCCAGTTGCTGCTGGAGCAATTACGGTAATTTAGAATCGGTAACTAAAGGAGGCATACCAACCCCATTCCCACATGTGCTGGCCGGTGACGAGCGGCTGACGCACTAGGTTGTTGAGCCCGAAATCATAGCCCGCCTGCAGGCGATAACGATCCCATTCCAGTCCACCACCGACACCCATCTGTATATTGATGCGGTGCAGTTCTGTAGCCATACGGTCGTACGGCTCGGTAGGTATCGATTGGGATTGCAGCCAAGTCTCGGTTTTGCTGCTTAGATGCTTGGTCAGATAATCGTTCTCCGCCAGTCCGATCTGCAATTGCGGGCCGCCATAGACGAACATATTGAGTTGCTTCCAGAGCGGAATAGTATAGAAACAGCGCACCGGTACGGTCAGGTTATGCTCCAGGATACGGTGCTGGATATACTCCTCTTGTACCGTAGGTGCGTCCTGCGAACGCCAATGTTGCTGCTGACGACCGTAACTGAGCGAGTAGAGCAGACCCGTCTGCATCGAGAAATGGCGCGGCAATAGGAAGGTGAATGTCGCACCCAGACGTACACCGTGCTGGTACATATCCGCGTAGGTCTGATTGCGGCTGCGTTGCTGCGGCTGGATATATCCTGCCTCCAGACGGTATTCTACGCCGAAATGATACTCCTCCTCTTGCGCCTGCTTGCGCGTGGGATCAAAAAAGGAATTATCCGCGCGTTGGATGTCCGGCTGTTGCGCCATGACACTAACGCTGCTCAATAGTAGTATGATCGACCAAAACTTTTTCATAATTGTACGTTTTCGGGGTGCAAAGGTACGAAAAATAATTGAAAATTGAAAATCTAAAATACAAAATTACGAAAAAAACGCAAAAAAACGCACTAAAATTTGCGTATATCAAAAAAAAGCAGTAATTTTGCACCCGCTTTTCGCGAAAGGTCCATTCGTCTATCGGCTAGGACAAGAGATTTTCATTCTCTAAAGAGGGGTTCGACTCCCCTATGGACTACTAGGAAAATTAAGGTAAAAACAACGTTAAAATTATTTTGAAGAAGTAAGATGGCAAATCACAAATCATCTTTGAAGCGTATTCGCCAAACGGCAACTCGCAAGGCGCACAACCACTATTACGCTAAGACTACCCGCAACGCAGTTCGTGATCTGCGTGCTACGACCGATAAGGCTGAGGCTCAGAAGGCTCTGCCGAAGGTAAGCTCCATGCTCGACAAACTGGCTAAGCGTAATATCATTCACACCAACAAGGCAGCTAACCTCAAATCGAAGTTGGCTATCTACGTGAATAAGCTCGCCTAATCGATAAACCCTATCATATAAGCAGAAGGGGCTACCGTCAGGTAGTCCCCTTTTATGCTTAGAATTTAGCAATTATCCTACTATGGCTATCGAAATCAGAGAGGTACATACCAAGCGCGAACTAAGTCGGTTTATCGAGTTCGCCAACCGGCTGTATAAGGACTGTCAGTACTACTGCCCGCCCTTGTTTTTCGACGAGATGAACTGCTTTAACCCCAAGAACAACCCCGCGCTGGAAGTGAGCGACTATAAGTTGTTCATGGCCTATCGCGATGGCGAGATAGTAGGACGCATTGCGGGTATTATCAACCATAAGGCCAACGAGCGTTGGGGAAATAAGCACGTACGGTTCGGCTGGTTCGACTTCGTAGACGACTTGGAGGTATCGCGTGCGCTGCTCGATGCCGTAGCCGCATGGGGTAAGGCGCAAGGCATGGATGCTCTCAACGGTCCGGTGGGGTTCACCGACTTCGACCACGAGGGCTTGCTCCTGGAGGGCTATGAGTACCTCGCGCCGATGGCTTCGCTCTACAACTACCCCTATTATGTCAAGCACGTAGAGGCCTACGGACTGGTCAAGGAGGCCGACTGGATCGAATTCCAGGTCTATCAACCGCCCGTATGTCCCGAACGCCTGGATCGTATAGCCGAGATCGTCAAGCAACGCTCGCACGTGCGCGTGGATAAAGTAAAGAACGCGCGCGAGTTGGAACGCAAGTACGGCATCGAGTATATGGACGTCATCGACGAGGCGTATCAGAAGCTCTACAACTTCCAGCCTATGACGGAGAATCAGAAGAACTACTACAAGAAGATGTACTTCCCCATCCTCAACTTCGACTTTGTGACGCTTATCGTCAACGAGAAGGACGAAGTGGTAGGCGTGGGCGTAAGTATGCCGGATATCTCCAAGGCGCTGCGCCGCTGCGGTGGACACTTGCTGCCCTTCGGATGGTTCCACCTGCTCCGTGCCCTCAAGGCAAAACAGATCGAGGTTATCAACCTGCTGCTTATCGCTGTGCGACCGGATTACCAGGACAAGGGTATCAACGCCCTCTTCTTCCAGGATCTGATCCCGCAGTTCCATAAGTATGGCGTGACGACACTGGAGACGACCTCCATCCTGGAGACCAACAAGAAGAATATCGCCAACTTTACGCAGTTTGACCATAAGCAACACAAGCGTCGTCGTGCGTATATAAAAGAGATCTGATCGTCATGTCGCGCCGAACCGCCGAAACGAAATATCCCGAACTCAAGCGTCGTCTGGACGCCTATGTGCGAGAGAATAGTATGCGTCAGTCACCGAAGCGTGATCAGGTACTGCAGGCGGCTTGCGAACTGGGACAACCCTTTGCGGCATCACAGTTGATCGAGGCGGTAGAACCACTGAACATAACCGGCGCCACGGTATATAATATCTTGTCACTGTTCGTTCAGGCACGGATTTTGCATACCGTACATCGGGAATCGACACGTGAGCATGCCCAGTATGAGGTGATCGCCGGTCGTAGTAGTTTTATCCAGATCAAGTGTTCGCGTTGCGGACGCGAGACAACGATATCGAGCAAACCTATCGCTAACGCGATAAAGATGACGAAAATATTTAATTTTGAGACACAACGTTACTCATTGTTCCTATACGGAGAATGTAAGAAGTGTCGAAGCACTAAACGATTGTAAGAGAGAGAATTATGTATTGGATTCTATTTGGAATATTTGCCCTGGCCAGCTGGATTGTCAGCAGTAGCCTGGAGCGTAAGTTCAAGAAATACTCCCAGGAGCCGCTAGCCCTGACGGGTGCACAAGTGGCGGAGAAGATGCTGCGCGAAAACGGCATCACGGACGTGAAGGTAACCTCTACGCCCGGTCATCTTACCGACCACTACAACCCCGTGACGAAGACTGTCAACCTGTCGGAGTCGGTTTATAGCTCTGCCAATGTGGCAGCTGCAGCCGTGGCCGCCCATGAGTGCGGACATGCCGTGCAGCACGAACGTGCTTATGCGCCGCTCCAGTTGCGCTCGGCACTGGTGCCGGTGGTGAATTTCTCGAATAAGTGGACCATGTGGGTGATCCTGGCAGGCATCCTGCTTATCCAGACTTTCCCCCACTTGATTTGGGTGGGCATCGGGCTGTATGCACTGACGACGCTCTTTACGTTCGTCACTCTGCCCGTTGAGGTAGATGCCAGCCGTCGTGCCGTAGACTGGTTGCGCGAAGCCGGCATTACCGACAACCACACCACCGAAATGGCCAGCGAGGCACTGCATAGCGCCGCCTATACATACGTAGTAGCAGCCTTGGCATCCCTTGCCACGCTGGTATATTATATCCTCATCGCCCTCGGCGGTAGCCGACGGTGAAAAAAGAACGTCCCTCGCCCCTTTTGCCTTTTGGCAAAACTTTGTCGCAGGCGAGTTGCGACGAGGCCCTGTAGCTTAGTTGAATAGAGCGTCAGATTCCGGTTCTGAAGGTCCTGGGTTTGAGTCCCAGCGGGGTCACTGATGACTAAATTAGTCAATATAGCGGTTGTAGGTAGCCCGAAATCGGGCAAAACATCGCTTACGGGGGCTTTGACAGCTCGTTCGCAGGCGTTGTCGATGCCTTTTGCTTTTACCGAGATCCATGATCTGGACCAACTGCACGGTCATGCCTATGACCTGGTGCTACAAGTCGTTGACTCCACTCGTCTGGAGGAGTCGCTGCTTCTCACCCCGCATATCATTGACGAACAGGAGAAAATCGTGATGGCCTTCGGGCGTTACGATGCACTGCTGGAGACCGACCATGAACTGGACCTCAAGAAGATGCGCCAGTTGATCGGTGTACCGCTGGCGCTGGTGTCGGTGCGACGAAACCAAGGACTGGAAGAACTGCTCGACATACTGGCCACTACAGCTCGCAAACCGGCTTCTACAGCGCACCCGATCTACCATATTCGTGACCTGGGTGACCAGGCAGCTTATGAGGCATACGTCCACGGTATTCTCAATCAGACCCTGCGTCATGCCAAGGACGATCAGCAACAGACACCGCTCGAGCGTATCGATAAGGTGCTGACTAACCGTTGGTTGGGATTTCCCATCATGCTGCTCATCCTCTACGGTGTCTTTGAATGCACCTTCCGTCTCGGGGCGTATCCCCAGGACTGGATAGCCTCCGCGATCGACTGGCTCTGTAGCCTGGCCCATGGCGGACTACCCGAATCCTGGTGGTCTTCGTTGCTTATCGATGGCGTACTGCAGGGCGTAGGTGCCGTACTGGCCTTTCTGCCGAATATCATCATCCTCTTCTTCTTTATCAGCCTGATGGAGGACTCGGGTTATATGTCCCGTGAGGCCTACCTGATGGATACCATCATGCACGGCGTAGGTCTTCACGGCCGTAGCTTCGTACCGATGCTGATGGGCTTCGGTTGTAACGTACCGGCTATCATGGCGGCGCGGGACATCAAAGACCCCAAGGACCGTACGCTTACGATGCTGATGGTGCCCTTTATGTCCTGTTCGGCGCGACTGCCGGTATATATGCTCTTTGTGGATGTGTTCTTCCCGCGTCATAAGGCGCTGGTGATGCTCTCTCTCTATGCGATAGGCGTGGGGATGGGCATACTGTTTGCACTGATTATGAAGCGCACTCGATGGTTCCGCAAACCCGATGACGATACGGTCAACGAGTTGCCGGCTTTCCGCTTTCCGTCCTGGCGTGCGCTGGGTGCACATATATGGGAACGCGTGGCCGACTACTTGCAGAAAATAGCGACCGTCATTCTCTGGGCTAGCATTATTATCTGGGCCCTGGAATATTTCCCGATGCAAACGGTGGGAGATGTAGAGAATTCGTACTTGGCGATGATAGGCCGGGCTATTGCACCGGTGCTCTCGCCGCTTGGGTTCGACTGGCAGATGGCAGTCTGCCTGCTCACCGGTCTCCCCGCCAAGGAAGCCATCGTGAGTACGCTGGCTATCCTCTATGGCGGTGATATATCCGGTGCGTTTACGCCGCTGACGGCCTATAGCTTCATGCTCTTTGTGCTGCTCTATTTCCCGTGTGTGGCTACCGTAATGACGCTGCGTCGTGAGACGAGTCGTGGATGGGCCACGTACATGGTGGTGCAGTCGCTACTGCTGGCATGGTTGCTATCCTTCGCCGTCTATCAGCTCGGTTCGCTTTGCGGACTTTAGAGCGTCCATTCGAATCCGTCTTTCTGGTCTTTGATCTGGAATCCAAGGGCTGTCAGTTGATTGCGGATGCGATCACTGGTAGTCCAGTCTTTGGCCTGCTTGGCTTCCAGTCTCATTTGTAGCAACAGATCTACGGCACCTTTATAGGCTGTCGTCTTCTCTTCGTTGCCACCGGCGTCTTCCAGTTGCAGACCCAAGATATCGATCGCAAAGGTCTTCCATACCTCGCGCAATTCCTGGAGATCGGCTTCGGAGATCGTAGCCTTGCCATCCCAGACAGTATTAATCAGGCGAGCGGACTCAAACAGTTCGCTAATCACGAGTTGTGAACTCAGGTCATCATCCATCGCCTCCTGGCAGCGCTGGCGCAAACCAGCTACGGCTTCTTTAGCCTCTAACCCTTCGCCGTTAGCCTTTATCTTCTGTAGTCGCTGATAGGCTTCCTGCATGCGCTGCAGTCCTTTCTCGGCAGCTTCGAGGGCTTCGGATGAGAAGTCCACCGTCGAGCGGTAATGGGCTTGCAGGATAAAGAAGCGGATGACCATCGGCCCGAAGGGTTTGCTCAGCAGCGGATGCTCGCCCTTGAAGAATTGCTCCAGGGTGATGAAGTTATGATAACTCTTACCCATTTTCTTGCCCGCAATGGTGATCATGTTGTTGTGCATCCAGTAATGCACAGTCTCATGACCGAGTGCGGCGCACGACTGGGCGATCTCAGCTTCATGGTGGGGGAACATAAGGTCCATGCCGCCACCGTGGATGTCGAATCGTTCACCCAGATACTTCGTGCCCATAGCCGAGCACTCCATGTGCCATCCCGGGAAGCCTTCGCTCCAAGGGCTTGGCCAGTGCATGATATGCTCCGGCGAGGCTTTCTTCCAGAGGGCGAAGTCGTAGCTGTGCTTCTTCTCGTCCTGTCCGTCCAGTTCGCGTGTCTCGGTGACGATATCCTGGAGGTTGCGTCCCGAGAGTTTGCCGTAGGGATAGTCTTTGGCAAACTTCTCTACGTCCATATAGACGCTACCGTTACTGATATACGCATAGCCGTGGTCCAGGATCTGCTGTACGAAAGCGATCTGCTCGATGATATGTCCGCTGGCGTGGGGTTCAATCGAGGGCGGCAGCACGTTGAGTGCCTGCATGTCACGATGGTAACGATTGGTGTAGTACTGGACTACCTCCATCGGTTCCAGTTGCTCCAGGCGGGCTTTCTTAGCGATCTTGTCCTCACCTTCATCCGCATCGTGCTCCAGGTGACCGACGTCTGTGATGTTCCGTACATAGCGCACCTTATACCCCAGATAGGTGAGGTAGCGGTAGAGCAGGTCAAACGTGATCGCCGGGCGAGCATGACCTAAATGGGCATCGCCGTATACGGTCGGTCCGCAGACATACATGCCTACGTGCCCTTCCTGCAGCGGCCGAAAGACCTCTTTGGTGCGCGTTAGAGAATTATAAATCTGTAACATTATAGCAGCGTTTTCGGGTCGAGGTTATTGCGCTCGATATCCTTGAAATAGTTGAACGTAGCCACTTTCAGTTCGTCGCAGGCGGCCTCGTCGCAAACGATGATGCCATGCTGGTGCAGTTGCAGTGCACTGACGGTCCACATGTGACTGATCGGTTCCTCGATAGCGTGCTGTAGGGCGCGGGCTTTGTTGTGGCCGTTGACCATAATAAGCACTTCCTGAGCATCCATGACGGTACCTACACCTACGGTGAGCGCGGTCTTCGGCACGAGGTTTACGTCGTTGTCAAAGAAGCGACTGTTGGCAATGATCGTGTCGGTGGTCAGTTCTTTCTTACGGGTGCGGCTCGAGAGCGACGAACCCGGCTCGTTGAAGGCTATATGTCCATCGGGACCGATACCTCCCAGGAACAGATGAATACCGCCGTAGTTCTTGATCTTAGCCTCGTAGCGGGCACACTCGGCTTGCAGGTCGGTCGCATTACCGTTGAGGATATTGACGTTCTCCTTGCGGATGTCGATATGCGAGAAGAAGTTGTTCCACATAAAGCTGTGATAACTCTCCGGGTGCTCCTCCGGCAGGTTGACATACTCATCCATGTTGAAGGTCACTACATTGCGGAACGAGACCTTGCCGGCTTGGTTGAGTTTGATCAGTTCGCGGTACATGCCCAGCGGTGAACTACCGGTCGGCAGACCCAGCACAAACGGGGTGCTCTCCTTCGGAGCGAACGCATTGATACGTTTTGCTACATAATTAGCTGCCCACTCACTGAGCAACTGATAACTAGGTTGAATAATGACGCGCATATTCTTTCGTTTATTTAGTTTCTATTCGTTTGCTTATTGTTTTACGATGCTACGGATCGCTTCTTCGTCACCGTAACTGCGATGGAGGATACGTCCTTGGCGGTCGATGAGGATGGTGGTAGGAATACCGTCTACGCCGTAGGCGTCATAGGCGGGATTCCCCTTACCGCTACCGGTGGTGATATGTCGCCAGCCGAGTTGCTTCTCATCGATCATACGGCGCCAGGCGTCTTTGTCCTCGTCGCAATTGACGCCGAGTATCTCCAGTCGTCCTTCGGGAAGACTCTCGTAGAGGGCTTTTAGTTCGGGCAGTACGCGGCGGCACGGTCCGCACCAAGTAGCCCAGAAGTCGAGCAACACATAGTCGGTACGTCCTACGAGATCGCTCAGTTTAAGTGCGGTCCCGTCGGGCTGCATACCGCTGATATCTACATATTGCTGACCTGCTGAGGTGGCACGTTCCACCTCATATTTGGCTACCAGTTGCTGCATGATCTCGCCCTGCAGCACGCTTTGGGGCAGTACCTTCAGAATGCTGTCTTTCTGCTCGGGCGTGAACTGACGAAAACTCATCAGCAGCAACGAGTCGGTATACTCGTCCTTGGGGTGGCTGACGATCAGTCGAAACAGTTCCTCACCATACTTGGCCTCGATGCTGTCCATCGCGGCTTGGTCACCTTGCTCTGAGGCTTGGGCGTACTGCTCGGATAATACCGAATCCATCTCCAGAAATTCTTCCCGGAGCGACGCTTGCTTCCCGCATCCCACCAACGCTACGAGCGCAGCAAGGATATAGATTGCTTTAAATCCTTTCAATTTTCAATTTTGATTTTTGAATTTTTAATTTCTTCAATCCACTTTCTCCAGCACCATTGCGCAGCGAGCCGGCAGGTACAGGCGCAGCCATCCCTTACCGTCCTGGGCGTAGAGTCCGTCGTATTCGGTGAGGTGCTCTACCGAGTCGTCGTTGAGTCCGAAGCCGGCATATTTGCGGTCATCGGTGTTGAGAACTACGCGGTACTTGCCCTCCGGCACGAGCATACCGTAACCGTCGAACGACTTCGAACCGTTCCAGTTGAAGACAAACAGCAGTTTGTCACGCATATAAGCTACCACCTGGTCACCCTCGTTGTCCCAGTACTTCATTACCCAAGGTAGGTGTTTGCCGTACTTGTCCTTCTGGATAGTGATGCGCTTGGTGAGCAACTGCACCATGTCGTGGTCGAAGCGGTTGAGATCCGAGAAGAAGTAATTCGGATTATCTACCAAACTCCACTGACGACGGGCGTACTTGCAACTCCAGCCATTGCCCTCACGCGGGAAGTCAATCCACTCCGGATGACCGAATTCATTACCCATAAAGTTCAGATAGCCGCCGTTGATGGTCGAGGCGGTGATGAGTCGGATCATCTTATGCAGTGCGATACCACGGTCTACCATATAGGTAGAATGGCCGTGCTCAAAGTGCCAGTACATATCGGCGTCGATCAGTCGGAAGATGATGGTCTTGTCGCCCACGAGTGCCTGATCGTGCGACTCGCAGTAACTGATCGTCTTCTCGTCCTCGCGACGATTGGTCATCTCATAGAGGATATGACCGGCTTTCCAGTCTTCGTCGCGTACTTCCTTGATATACTTAATCCAGAAATCAGGAATTCCCATAGCCAGTCGGTAGTCGAAGCCCATACCGCCGTCCTGAATCGGTTGTGCCAGACCCGGCATACCGGACATATCCTCGGCGATGGTGATGGCACGCGGTTTTACCTCGTGGATGAGTTTATTGGCCAGCGTGAGGTACATGATAGCATCACCGTCCTCGTTGCCGTTGTAGTACGAACCGTAACCGTTGAAGTCCTCGCCCAGACCATGGCTCAGGTACATCATCGAGGTCACTCCGTCGAAGCGGAAACCATCGAAGTCGTACTCCTCGAGCCAGTAGCGGCAGTTACTTAAGAGGAAGTGCAGCACTTCGTTCTTGCCGTAGTTGAAGCAGAGCGAATCCCATGCAGGGTGCTCGCGGCGACCGCCGTCGTGGAAGTACTGGTAAGGCGTACCGTCAAAGTTGCCCAGACCCTCCAGTTCGTTCTTTACCGCATGAGAGTGTACCAGGTCCATGATGACCGACAGGCCGCGTCCGTGTGCATCATCCACCAGTGCTTTCAGCTCTTCCGGCGTACCGAAACGGCTACTGGCGGCGAAGAAATTGGATACGTGGTATCCGAAGCTGCCGTAGTACGGGTGCTCCTGGATGGCCATGATCTGTACGCAGTTATAGCCCAGATCGGCGATACGAGGCAACACTTGGGTGCGGAACTCTTCGTAGGTGCTTACCTTCTCGTCCTCCGACGACATACCGATATGACACTCGTAGATAAACAAACCCGACTTGCGGCTGTTCACCGTCTTGCTGCGGTGACGCCAGTGGTATTTCTGATCCCATACCTGAGCGGAGAAGATCTTGGTCTGCTCGTCCTGTACCACGCGGTTGGCATAACTCGGGATACGTTCGCCCCAACCGCCTTGCCACTCTACGAGCAGCTTGTACAGTTGGCCGTGCTTCATCGCACGCTTCGGCAGGTTGATCTCCCAGTTGCCGTTGCCGATAGGTTGCAGACGATAGGCCTCGTCTTTCTCCCAGTTGTTCATATCACCCTTGATATAGATCGCGGTGGCATTCGGTGCCCACTCACGCAGCACCCAACCATCTTTTGTTGCGTGCAGTCCGAAGTAGAGGTGGCCGCTGGCCCACTCCTTGAGTTCCAGGCCGTTAGTCAACTCAAATTCCTTACTCTTGGCATAGTCGTAGCGTCCGCGGATTGCGTCCTCAAAAGGCGCCAGATACGGATCGTTCTTGACGAGTTTCAGTTGTTTGTGTGCAATGCTGGTCATGGTATATAGTATTATTGATTTACGCGTGATTTGACAATGAGTTTGCGATAGGTCTTACCCGGTGCGATGCCCGGCTGATGGGCGTCAGAGGGGAAGAAAACGGCGAAATGACCTTTCGGCACGGTGAATTTCACGGCGGCCTTGTCGCCGTAGAACTCTACGTCCTTGCCTTCGTCATAGTCCTGGGTGACGTCTTCGCAATCTACTTGCGCTTTCCATCCCATTTGTTCGTCATCACCCAGCGGGATTTGGATATCCAGGTAGTCTTTGTGGGCTTCCATGCGGCAGTTTGCCTCTTCCTTGCCCTTGAAATCTTGAATGTTGACGTACAGATCCTGTCCGTCCAAGTAAATCTTACATGCCGGCAGTTCCTCCAGGTCGTTGTCGTTGAAGAACTGCATAAAACGTTCGAATCCCGGTACACTTTCGTAGTACAGATCCGCATTTTCCAGTTTATCAATAATCATATATTTGTGTGTTTAATGTTCTAAAAGTGTGCAAAGATACGAATTAATTTGCATATATGCAACTTTTTTTGTAATTTTGCAGCCTAAATCGCAGAAAATACATTAAAAACACACGATAATGAAACGATTTTTTATTACTTTCTTAGCAATGAGTTCTATTCTTACAGCTTTGGCTGCACCCCGAACTATCGGTATCCGCACCGAGAATCTCGATCGCTCCGTAGCGCCCCAGGAGGATTTTTATCAGTATGCCTGCGGCGGATGGATGCGGCTTAATCCCCTGACGCCCGAATACAGCCGTTTCGGTTCGTTCGACCAACTGGCGCTCCGCAACCTCGAACAGGTCAACGGCCTGATTCAAGGCTTGGCCGAACACAAGCATGCTGCCGGTTCGGTAGAGCAGAAGATAGGCGACCTCTATAACCTGTCTATGGATACAGCGCGTCGCAACCGTGAGGGGGATGCACCGCTGCGCCGTTCGCTCGGTGGAATCGCCACAATATCTTCGCGTGCCCAACTCTCGCAGCGTCTCGGCGAGGCAATGGAGTACGGCCTGTGGGCGATGTATGTCGATGCCGATGCAATGAACTCAAGTCTGAACATCTTGAACGAAGCCCAGGCAGGTTTTGCGCTCGGCGAGAAAGAGTATTACCTCGATCAGGATGAGCACACCCAGATGATTCGTCGCGAATACCTGAAATATATCGAGAAGATGTTCGAAACGTTCGGTTTCACCGAGCCCGCCACCCGTGCACAGACTGTGCTGCGCATGGAGACGCGTCTCGCTACCGCCGCACTGAATAATGTCGAGCTGCGCGACCCGCAGACCAACTATAACAAGATGACTATCGACTCGCTCCAGCAACTCGTGCCCGAGATCGACTGGCAGGTCTATTTCCGCGCTATGGGTATTCAGCCGACCTGTATCTCCGTAGGCCAGGTACGTCATCTCCAGGAGGCCGGTCATATGCTGGCGGACGAACCGCTCGAAGACCTAAAGACCCTGTTCGCTTGGCAGGTCATGGACGGTGCTGCCGCATACCTGAGCGACGAGATTTATATGCTGAGCTTCAATTTCTACGGTCGCATTCTCAGTGGTCGTGAAGAACCCTCGCCGCTCTGGAAGCGCGCCGTGAATATCGTGAACGGTACCTTGGGCGAGGCTGTTGGCCAGATGTACGTGAAGCAGTACTTCCCCGAGGAGAACAAAGCCCGTATGCTGGCGCTGGTGAAGAACCTGCAACGTGCCCTGGGTGAGCGTATCAGCAATCTCACGTGGATGTCCGATGAAACCAAGCAAAAAGCACTCGAGAAACTCTCCGCCTTTACCATCAAAATCGGCTATCCCGACAAGTGGCGCGACTATACCGATTTGCGTATCGATGCGCGCGATACGTATTATATGAATCTTATGCGTGCCGCCAAGTTTGAGCAGGATTATAGCCTCAGCTTCCTGGAGAAACCGGTAGACAAACAGAAATGGTACATGACGCCGCAGACGGTTAATGCCTACTATAACCCTTCGAGCAACGAGATCTGTTTCCCGGCCGGTATCCTGCAGTACCCCTTCTTCGACATGTCGGCAGATGATGCGTTCAACTACGGTGCGATTGGTGTGGTTATCGGTCATGAGATGACCCACGGTTTTGACGACCAGGGATGCCAGTTCGATAAGGATGGAAATATGCTCAACTGGTGGACCGACGAAGACAAACAGCGCTTCGATGAGCGCACCAAGGTGATGGCAGATTTCTTCGATGCCATCGAGGTGGCACCGGGTGTGCATGCCAATGGTGCATTTACGCTTGGCGAGAATATCGCCGACCATGGTGGCCTGCAAGTCAGCTACCAGGCTTTCCTCAATAACGAGGCGGCTAAGGCAAAGAAAGATCGCCTCAAAACCAAGGGAGGCTTCACGCCGGCACAGCGTTTCTTCCTGGCTTATGCGAATGTATGGGCAGGTAATATTCGTCCTGAGGAGATACTCCAGCGCACCAAGTCCGACCCGCACTCCCTGGGTCGTTGGCGTGTCAACGGTGCCCTGCCGCACATCAATGCCTGGTACGATGCCTTTGGTATCACGCCTGCCTCACCGATGTATGTTGCTCCTCAGAAACGCGTATCCATTTGGTAATTTTGCATTTTTAATTTTTAATTTTTAATTCCTCAAATGGTAAAGCATGTCGTATTCTTTCGGCTCTTGGATGAAGCCGAAGGCAAGAGTAAACTGGAGAATGCGCAGATCATCCGCACCGGTCTGCTGAGTCTGCTGGATAA
The DNA here is from genome assembly GCA_017551025.1 of Paludibacteraceae bacterium. Classification (GTDB taxonomy): domain Bacteria; phylum Bacteroidota; class Bacteroidia; order Bacteroidales; family Paludibacteraceae; genus Colicola. The sequence continues at coordinate 20,830 of JAFZNG010000031.1, forward strand.
AGTTCCGTGTCTGCGTAGCGAGGTGGTAGGTATTAATATACCCAACGCGGCGAACACCGACCACGATATCTGTCTGGAGTGTACGTTCGATTCGTGGGAGGATTTGAATACCTACGCTACTCATCCCGAGCACCTCAAAGTCGCTGCGTATATCGGCCGCTGCAAATCCGCCCGATCTGCAGTGGATTACGAGTTTTGATGAAGAACTGGTTTTACCGGACATAACAAAAATCAGGGCGGCCATTTGGCTGCCCTGATTCGTACCGCGAGCGGGGGTCGAACCCGCACAGGCATCACTGCCCAAGGGATTTTAAGTCCCTCGTGTCTACCGATTCCACCATCGCGGCTTTTCGGAAATCGGGTGCAAAATTACTGCTTTTTTTTGATATATGCAAATAAAAGCGACTATTCTAAGACAAAAGTGTCAATTTTTCCACATAAATATGCGAAAAAAGCAGTAATTTTGCGCCCGAATAAAAAAACCACGCATGCGTGTGGAAATTTTTGAACGAAAAGAATGGCAAACAAGCATAAGATAATCAACGACCCGGTTTTCGGATTCATGCAGCTGGAAAGCGACCTGGAGTACGACGTGCTGCAGCATCCCTACGTGCAGCGACTGGGGCGTATTCGCCAACTGGGTCTGAGCAACCTGGTCTACCCGGGTGCGATGCATAGCCGCTTCAGCCATAGCCTGGGTGCAATGCATCTCATGAGCGAAGCGGTGCGCAGCCTGCGCCAGAAAGGCGTCGCTATTTCCAATTCCGAGGCTACGGGGGCGAAGATCGCTATCCTGCTCCATGATGTAGGCCACGGACCTTTCTCCCACGTACTGGAACATACCCTCGTAGATAATATCACCCACGAGGAGATCTCGCTCATGATGATGGAGCGTATCAATGCCGATCTGAAGAGCCGACTGGAGCAGACCATGTGGCAACGCGGTCCGCTGGACGAGGCGATCGGCATCTTCCGCGACGAATACCCGCGCCATTTTTTCCATCAGTTGATCTCCAGCCAACTGGACGTCGACCGTATGGATTACCTCTGCCGCGATTCGTTCTTCACCGGTGTACAAGAGGGCCGTATCGCCAGCGAGCGACTACTCAAGATGCTCAACGTGGTGGACGACCGTCTGGTTGTGGAGCACAAGGGTATCTACTCGGTTGAGAAGTTCCTGGTTGCCCGCCGACTGATGTACTGGCAGGTCTATCTGCATAAGACCAGCGTAGCTGCCGAGCAGCACCTTATCATGATCCTCTCGCGAGCCAAAGAACTGGCGCGTAGCGGCAAGGAACTGTTCTGCTCGCCCGCACTCCGCTATTTCCTCTATACCCAGCGTGCCGCCGAAGACTTCTCGCCTAATAGCGAAGCCCTCGACCAGTACGCCCTGCTCGACGATACCGACGTGCTATCGGCTATCAAGACCTGGATGTCTTGTTCCGACCGTATCCTGAGCATGCTCTGCCGTTCGTTCACCAGCCGCCGGCTCTTCCGTGGACAACTGATCGATGCACCGCTCTCCGAAGAACGTAAGCAGGCGCTGCGCCGACAGTATGCCAAGACGCTGGATGTCACCGAGGACGAGGCCGAACGATACCTGTTCGTGGAGCATATCTCCACTTCCAATACCTATAGCGAAAAGGACGATTCCATCGACATTCTCTTCAACGACGGCACGGTGCGCAACATCGCCGAGGCCAGCGAGATACTCGACCTGGAAGCCCTGACCCGCAAACCTATCAAACGCTACTTATTCCAATACCGCCTGGAAAACAATTTTTAATTTTCAATTTTGAATTTTTAATTTTTAATTTCTGAAATGCAATTTAGTGCACAACAAATAGCTGCCGTCTTAGGTGGCAAGTTGATAGGCAATGCCGAGGCTATGGTCTCCGACGTAGCGTCTATCGAGCATGCCGAGGCGCATCATCTCTCGTATATCACCGACGAGAAATACCTCCATTGTCTCGAGACAACCCACGCCGGCGTGGTACTCGTTACGCAATCGCTTCTTTCGACTTTCGACTTTGAGCATAGCGGTCTTTCGACTACTATCATAATGGTTCCCAACGCTCGCGGCGCCATGGCACAACTGTTGCAGATGGTATCCGAGGCGATGTTTCCCGCCAAGCGCGGCGTGGAGCAACCTTGCTTTATCAGCGAGGGCGTGGAGCTGCCGGAGGATGTATATGTCGGTGCGTTTGCGTATATCGGCAAGAATGTGCGTCTGGGCAAGGGTGTACAGATCTACCCCCAGGCTTACGTGGGCGATAATGTCACGATCGGCGAGGGTACGATACTCTATTCCGGCGTGAAGGTATACGCCAATTGCCGCGTCGGTCGCCAGTGTATCCTGCATAGCGGTGTCGTCATCGGTGCGGACGGTTTCGGTTTCGAACCCGATGCCAAGGGCGTCAACCAGAAAGTGCCTCAGATCGGTGCTGTCATCATCGAAGACGATGTAGAGATAGGTGCCAACACGACGGTCGATCGCGCCATGATGGGTAATACCGTTGTGCACAAGAATGTCAAGATCGACAACCTCGTCCAGGTGGCGCATAATGTCGAGGTGGGTGAGTCTACGTTTATGTGTGCCCAATCGGGCGTAGCCGGTAGCACCAAGATCGGCCACCACTGTATCCTGGCAGGTCAGGTAGGCGTAGCCGGGCATATCGAGATCACGGATCAATGTATCTTCGGTGCACAGGCCGGCGTAGCCGGTTCGGTGCGTAAGCCGGGCATGTATCAGGGTTCACCGGCTATCGATGCCGGCAATTGGCGCCGCTCGTCGGTGGGCTTCAAGCAACTGCCCGACATCCTGCGTCGCCTGCAAACCCTAGAAAAAGAGAAGTAATATGAAGCAACACACTATACAAGAGTCCTTCACGCTCAGCAGCGTAGGACTCCACACAGGCCTGATGATCAACGCTACCTTCCGCCCCGCGGAGGAGAATACGGGTATCCGCCTGTGTCGTATCGACCTGCCTAAGAAACCTTGCTACCAAGCTTTGGCGGATTATGTCAGCGGTACCGAACGCGGCACCGTACTGGAGCACGGTAAGTGGAAAATCTCCACCGTCGAGCATGCCCTCTCTGCGCTCTATGCCTTGGGCGTGGACAACTGTCTGATCGAGGTGGATGGTCCGGAAATGCCGATTTTGGACGGTAGTGCCAAGTATTTCGTGCGTGAGATACAGCGTGTCGGACTCCGTGAACAAGAGGCCGAACAGCAGGTTCTCGTGGTGAGCGAACCGATCGAATATGTCTCCGAGCACGGTCATAGAATGCGTATCGAGCCCTGCGACCACTATGAGGTGGATGTGACGATCGCCTTCCGTTCAGTGCTGCTGCGCGAACAGCATGCTACCCTTACCGACCTGAACGACTATCCCCGCGAGGTGGCTGCAGCACGTACTTTCTGCTTCGTACGCGAGATAGAACCGCTGCTGCGCGTCGGACTGATCAAGGGTGGTGACCTGAAGAACGCACTCGTCATCTACGAGACCGAGATGAGTCAGGAAGGTATGGATTATTTCTGCGACAAACTGGGACAACCGCACATGGATGCTACCAAACTCGGTTACCTCTCGCCGCTGAACTACCAAAACGAACCGGCACGTCATAAATTGCTCGATGTCATCGGCGATTTATCCCTGCTCGGCATGCGTATCCAGGGACGTATCGTGGCCTTCAAGCCCGGTCATACCTTCAATACACAATGCGTACGCAAACTGCGCAACCAGATAATGTCGGAATAATTTTTAATTTTGAAATAATCGTTCCCTTTATGGGATAAGAATTTTTAATTTTTAATTTCAATGATAAGTCCATTAGCATGTATCCATCCCGAAGCTAAGATAGGCGAGGGTGTAGAGATCGGACCGTTTGTGTTCATCGACAAGCATGTAGAGATAGGTGACGGCACCCGTATCGATGCCAATGCCACTATCTGCGAGTATACCAAGATAGGTCGTGACTGTCACGTCTTCCCCTCGGCCGTCATCGGTGCGGTACCCCAGGATCTGAAGTTCCACGGCGAAGAGACCTGGACCATCATAGGCGACCGTAACGTCATGCGTGAGTGCTGTACCATCCATCGCGGTACGGCCAGCAAGGGCCAAACCGTTGTGGGCAACGACAACCTCATCATGGCCTACTGCCACGTAGCCCACGACTGTATCCTCCATGATCATATCATCATGTCCAATGCCGTGCAACTCGCCGGCGAGGTGGAGGTGGACGACTTCGCTATCATCGGTGGCGGCACGCTCGTGCACCAGTTCTCGCATATCGGTGGCCACGTGATGGTACAGGGTGGAAGTAAGATCAACAAGGACGTACCGCCGTTTATCATCGCAGCCCGTGATCCGGTATCCTTCTGCGGTATCAACTCCGTAGGACTCAACCGTCGCGGCTTCTCGCTGGAGCGTATCCATACCATCCAGGACGTCTATCGCCAGCTCTATAATACCGGCCTCAACGTCTCGCAGGCCGTAGCGCAGATAGAAGCTACCATGCCGGCTACCCCCGAGCGCGACTTCATTCTCGACTTCGTCAAGAAATCCGCCAGGGGTATCGTCAGATCCTAAGGTTTTATGCGGGCTACGCCGGGGTGCTAATAGGCTATTAATAGGTGATTAATACGCGATTAATAGGAAATTCGATATATATTGTAACAACTGACATATGGAACAAGAGGAAAAAAGTCTCAATTTTATTGAGCAAATCGTAGAAAAAGATCTTTCGGAAGGTAAGAACGACGGCCGTATCCAGACCCGTTTCCCGCCCGAACCGAACGGCTACCTGCATATCGGCCACGTGAAGGCTATCTGCATGGACTTCGGTATCGCCGAGAAATACAACGGTGTCTGCAACCTGCGCTTCGACGATACCAACCCCGTCAAGGAGGATGTAGAATACGTCGATTCCATCCAGCAGGATATCCGTTGGCTCGGCTTCCGTTGGGGACAGATATACTATGCTTCGGATTATTTCCAGCAGCTATACGACCTGGCTATCCGCTTTATCAAGGAGGGTAAGGCCTACGTCGATGAGCAGACGGCCGAGCAAATCGCCGAACAGAAAGGTACGCCTACCGAACCCGGTGTAGCCTCACCGTATCGCGACCGACCGATCGAGGAGAACCTGCGTCTCTTCGAGGCTATGCAGCGCGGCGAGATAGAGGATGGCAAGATGGTGCTGCGCGCCAAGATCGACATGTCCAACCCGAACATGCACTTCCGCGACCCGATCATGTACCGTATCATCACTACCCATCCGCACCATCGCACCGGTCGCACGTGGAACGTATACCCCATGTACGACTTCGCCCATGGCCAGAGCGACTATTTCGAGGGCGTGACGCATTCGATCTGTACACTCGAGTTCGTGGTGCACCGTCCGCTCTACGACTATTTTATCGACCAGTTTGCCGGAGACAACTTCGCCGGTCTGTCGCCTTACGGCCCCGACTATCGTCCGCATCAGTACGAGTTCAACCGCCTGAACATCACCTATACCGTCATGTCCAAGCGTAAGATGCTGCAACTCGTCAAGGAGGGCCTCGTAGCCGGTTGGGACGACCCGCGCATGCCGACCGTCTGCGGTCTGCGTCGTCGCGGTTATACGCCCCAAGCTATTCGCAACTTCATGGACCGTATCGGTTACACCAAGGTAGAGGGCATGATCGACCAGGGACTCTTGGAGCACTGCGTACGCGAGAACCTCAAGGAGCAGGCTCCGCGTGTGTGCGCCATCTTCGACCCCGTCAAACTCGTCATCACCAACTATGAGGGCGAGGGCGAGACCATCGTGGCTGAGAATATCGACGGCCATGAGGAACTCGGTACGCGCGAGATGCGCTTTGGACGTGAACTGTGGATTGAGCGCGGCGACTTCCTCGAGGAGGCGGATAATAAGTTCTATCGCCTCAGCCCGGGTGGCCGCGAAGTACGCCTCAAAGCCTCGTATATCATCCAGGCTACGGGTTGCGAGAAAGATGCCGACGGACGTATCACGACCGTTTATGCTACCTACGATCCCGACTCTAAGTCGGGCACCGAGGGAGGCAACCGCAAAACCAAAGCCACCATCAACTGGGTAGAATGCGGTTCGGCTATCGAGGCCGAGGCACGTCTCTACGACCGCCTATTCGCTTGCGAGAACCCGAGCGCTGAGGAAGGCGACTTCCGTGACCTGCTCAACCCGGATTCGCTGAAGACGGTGAAGTGTCTCGTAGAGGGTTCGCTCCGAGGAGAGATGCATGCGCCCGAGATCGTGGACGGCATCGCCGTGCAGCACCACTACCAGTTGCTCAAGCAGGGCTACTTCGTAGTTGATCCCGATACCACGGCCGATCATCTGGTGCTCAACCGTACCTGCTCGTTGAAGGACAATTACTTGAAATGATCGTCATGACGTCATTACGTCATTACGTCATTACGACAGAATGAAAACCAGGGTTTTCAACGAAAAAGAGCAGATCTATTGCGACTGGCGTCACCGCTGGGTGCGACTGACGCCCGAGGAGTGGGTGCGCCAACAGCTGCTTCACCGTCTGGTGGAGCAGTTTGGCTATCCGGCCGGCCTTATCGCCGTTGAGACCCAGATCCGGTTGGGCGAAGCCTGTCGGCGACCCGATGCGGTGGTCTATGACCGAGAAATGCATCCCAGGATGATCATCGAGTGCAAAGCCGAGACCGTACCGCTTACCCAGCGCACCCTCGATCAGGCCGCTACCTACAACCGCCGTCTCCGGGTGCCGTACCTCATGCTCCACAACGGTCCGCAAACCGTCGTAGCACACGTTGAAACCGACAAAATTGACTATTTACCCGCTATTCCTGCATGGAACAATTTATTACACTAAACGACCGACTGGATACCGCCACCTTTTATGGTGTCAACAATCAAAATATCCTCTGTCTGAAAAACCAGCACCCTGACGTACGTATCGTGGCACGCGGTTACCAACTGAAAGTTTCCGGTGCTCAGGAAGCGATGCAGCGCTTCGAGAAGAACCTGCGCCTATGCGAGGACTTCTGTATTAAGAATAATGTGCTGAGCGAACAGCATATCCTGCAACTCATCCACGGTGAGCACCCGCAGGGCTTCCAGCAGGACAACCTCATCCTGCACGGCGTCAATGGCAAGTCGATCCTGGCGCGCTCCAAGAACCAGCAACGACTGGTAGAGGAGTACGAGGAGAGCGACCTCTTGTTTGCGGTCGGTCCTGCCGGTAGCGGTAAGACCTATACGGCTATCGCCCTGGCGGTACGTGCACTCAAGAATCGGGAGGTAAAGCGTATCATCCTCTCGCGTCCTGCCGTAGAGGCTGGCGAGAAACTCGGTTTTCTGCCGGGTGATATGAAGGAGAAGATCGATCCGTACCTGCAACCGCTGTATGATGCGCTCCAGGATATGATACCCGGTGCGAAACTCAACGAATATATGGAGCGCGGCGTGATCCAGATTGCGCCGCTGGCCTTTATGCGCGGACGCACCCTCTCGGATGCGGTCGTCATCCTGGACGAGGCGCAGAATACCACGCGCGCCCAACTCAAGATGTTCCTCACCCGACTCGGTATCGGCGGTAAGATGATCGTCACGGGTGACCTCACCCAGATCGACCTGCCGGCGGCCGAGCGCTCCGGACTGAGCGATGCCATCGAGCGGTTGGGTAAGATACGCGGCGTAGCCGTCGTGGTGTTCAACGAGAAGGATATCGTCCGCCACCCGCTGGTAGGACGTATCGTTAAGGCCTACGAATAACGCCTGCGCGAACCTAAAACTTACGCGCGTATATATGCTTTACAACATATAATGGCGATTTTTCGTCCGAAAAGTTTGCACAGGTCAAAAATTCTTTGTACCTTTGCGGTCGATTTTGAAAAACGCTGAAAACACATTGATTACATCAATACTATTAACTAACTTTTTGTTTAACTAAAATCATTTTCAAAATGAAGAAATTCTTCTCTTTGATCGCTGCCGTCCTCTTCGCAGGAAGCATGATGGCAACAACTGTTACCAAGACTGTTGCTGAGTTGGCAGTTGAGAAATCGTTCACGAATGGTGCGGTTTGCACCCCGTTTAATTTGGACGATGTAATCGCTGTTTCTACTTCGGCTACGGATGCTAACTCGGGTAAGTATTATTCCAACGGAGAGCAAATCCGTCTGTATCAGACCGGTGCTGCAACCATGACGCTGACCGCAGCTGAAGGTTACAAGATCAGCTCTGTTACGGTTACTTATGCTTCTCAAAACACAGGTATTTTCACGGAGGCTGCTTCCGGAGAAGCTGTGGCTTTTGACAATGTTCAGTCTGCTACATTTACAGTAGGTAACTCCGGTACGGCTACGAACGGTCAGGTTCGTATTACCGAGTTCACCGTAGTTTATGATGCTGCTGGTGAGACGCCTGTTACTCCGGTTGAGACCATGGACTACTACGTAGTAGGTTCGATGACCAACTGGGGTCCGCAAGCTGCTTACAAGCTCGCTGCAGCTACTGATGGTACTTACACCGGCGAGTTCACGTTCGCTGCGAACGATGAGTTCAAAGTAGCTTACTCCAACGGTACGGCTATCGAGGACGCCAACTGGTTCCCGACCGGTATGGGTAACAACTACACGATCACCGAGGCTGGTGACTATACCATCACTTTCAACCCGGCAGGCAATGTAGAAGGTTGGTACGCAGGCTACTTCCAAGTAGCTATGAAAGAAGTTCCGGTTCTCGCTGATCCGACCAACTGCGCTGAGGCTCGCGAGGCTGCGCTGAGCGTTTCTGCTAACAATGTTCCTTACAAAGATAGTACGATATATGCTATCTCTGGTTATGTAACTGAGATTAAGACCGCATACAGTGATCAGTATCATAACATTACTTTCTGGATGGCTGACGCTGCTGACGGTGGTCAAGTGATTCAGGCTTACCGTGCTGCATGTGCAAGTGCTGAGGATGCTCCGATTGTAGGTGACAAAGTTACTGTTACCGGTGCGCTTTCCAAATATAATTCCACCCCGCAATTCATGGCTGGTAGCACTTTCGTGATTACTGAGCACGCTACTCCGGCTGTTCCGCAGAACCTGGGCGAGAAGACGATCGCTGAGTTCCTCGCACTGGCTAACACCGTAGATACTTGCGTGATCACCGGTGTGGTAGCTAACATCAAGAAGAACAGCGACGGCTCGTACAACAAGTACGGAAACTTCGACCTCGTTGACGGTGAGGCTTCTGTATATGTTTACGGTCTGCTGACTGCTGATGGCGAAGCACAGAAATTCCAAGAGATGGGCGTTGACGAAGGTGACACCCTGACTGTTAAGGCTGTGTATAGCCTCTACAACAATAACGTTCAAGCTAAGAACGCTATCTTCGTAGCTGTTAAGAAAGCTGCTGTTACGCCGATTGAGCCGACTGAGATCACTATCGACATCGAAACGGAAGTAAACTTTATTGACTACGTTGCATCGGCCGGTTGGTGGCAATTCCTGGCAGAGAACGACGAGTATGAAATCTCTATCTCTAACGTTTCTACCACGCAGGCTGCCGGTACCTATACCGTTGACGACCTCGATGCAGATTATTCTTACATCACCATCAAGGCTACGAACACTGACGTTACCTTCGAAGAATGTTCGCTCGTACTCACCGAAGGTGAGAATGGTTCGCGTACGATTGAGGGTACTGTACGCGGTAGCGATGGCAATACCTATAATATCAAGCTCGTCTTCGTTGTTCCGACCGCACAAACTACCGTTAACGTAGAGATTCCTGAGTGGGAGGTATACGATGGTGCTGACTACTATGGCTTTGCATCCGTTATCTTCATGGGTCAGGCTGAGGACAGTACCTACGTACAGTTCGCTCTCTATGGCAACGACGTAATTGGTGACTTCACCTACGATGACTGCTACAATGGTGGTATCGAAGTTGCCGGCGAATGGAAGTCGCCTTACTCGATGGATATTCACATCAATGTAAGCGATGCTAATCGTGCTATCATCACGATGGACATCCTCTGTCTCAACAACACCCTCTACCACGTAACGACTACGATTGGTGAAGGCTTCGAGAATGTGGACGCTGCTGTGAAGGCTATCAAGAAGATGGTTAACGGTAACGTTATCATCGAGAAGAATGGCGTGAAGTACACCGTAAACGGTGCTCGCCTCTAATCTTCGGATTGGTTGACAAAAAAGTTGCCTGACGTCTGTCGGGCAACTTTTTTAACCTCTTAATTGTCAATTACCAATTATCATGGACTGGCTGGATGGATTAAATGATTCCCAACGTGCGGCGGTTGAGTACTGCGACGGACCCGAACTGGTCATAGCCGGTGCGGGCTCGGGTAAGACGCGTGTGCTAACCTATAAGATCGCCTACCTGCTCGAGCAGGGTATTCCCGCTAACCGTATTCTCGCGCTTACCTTTACCAATAAGGCCGCCCGCGAGATGAAGGAGCGTATCCAACGACTGGTGAACGCCGAAGATGCGCGCTACCTTTGGATGGGCACGTTCCATAGTGTGTGTGGCCGTTTGTTGCGATCGAAGGCTGAAAAGTTGGGTTATACCAAAGATTTTACGATTTATGATACGACAGATAGTAAATCGTTAATCAAATCCATATGCAAGGAGTTGGAGTTGGAGGATAAAGTATATAAGCCAAGTCTCGTTTTAAGCCGTATATCTAGTCTCAAAAATAGTTTTGTAACGCCTGCCGATTATGCGGCGGATACTAGTCTACAGCGCGAGGATAAATACGCACGCTTGTATAATTTATACGATATATATAGATTGTACCAAATACGCATGAAGTCAAATAATGCTATGGACTTTGACGACATGCTATTGGAAACCTTAAAACTGATGCGTCAATTCCCTGAGATTCGAGAAGAATATCAACAGCTATTCTTATATCTATTGGTTGATGAGTATCAGGACACGAATAAGGTACAGTACCTATTAGTTAAAGAATTGGCAGCTCCTCAGAATAATATTTGTGTAGTGGGCGACGATGCGCAGAGTATTTATTCTTTCAGAGGAGCTGATATAGGGAATATCCTTAATTTCCAGAAACAATTTTCTAATGCTAAGTTGTTCAAGTTGGAACGTAACTATCGTTCCACAAAGAATATTGTAAATGCTAGCAACTCATTAATCGTTAAAAATAAAGAGCAGATATTTAAAGATGTTTATTCTGAGAAGGAAGATGGCCCGCAATTATGTTTAGAAGCATATAATACAGATAAATTAGAAGCAAAAGGTGTAGTAGATCAAATAATCAGGAGTCACTCGAGGTCGCAAATTCCGTACAATAATATAGCTATCCTCTATAGGACGAATGTTCAGTCAAGATTATTTGAGGATGAGTTGAGAAAACAAAATATACCATACCGAGTATATGGCAATGTGTCGTTCTATCAGCGTAAGGAAATCAAGGATATAGTTAGTTATTTGCGAATAGCTGTCAATCCTTTAGATAATGAAGCCTTGTTACGTGCAATTAGCATTTATAGTGGCATAGGCGCTACCACTATGAAAAAGGTTGTTTTGTGCGCAACAGAGCATAAGGAGTCATACCTTAAAATTATGACGAATCCGGCAGAATTTGGTATGACCGGTGATGCAATGATTAAGAAATTGCAAAGTTTTGCTCAGAAAATAGAAAACCTCTCAGAAAATAGTAGCAATTTGTCGGCATCCGAATTTGTATCCAAAGCATTGGAGGTTGCAGGTATTTCGCTTAATATAACGGATCCGTTTGATACCGATGAAATGGATAGAATACAAAATCTGCAATCTTTTGTACAACAGATTAAAGATTTTGAAAATGAACATAAAACAGAGGACAGCGAAATCATTCCGATTCACGAGTTTTTATATGAAGTAAGTCTTTTGACGGATCAAGATGATAGGCAGAATGAATCTACGGATAGCGTTACTCTAATGACTGTTCATAGCGCAAAAGGGTTAGAGTTTCCTGTGGTTTTCATTACGGGACTAGAGGATGGCATATTTCCATCGCGACATAGTATGGGTGAATGGCACGACCAGAGAGAACTTGAAGAAGAAAGAAGGTTATTTTATGTTGCAATAACGCGAGCAATGGAACGTTGTTATTTGTGTTATGCGAAACAAAGATTTGTAAATGGAGAAATTAAATTACAGAAAGAATCAATATTCCTTAATGACATTGATGAGCAATATGTAAAATCCTCTAATCTAAAGTATCCAGAAACATATAAAACGCATTGGTCCTATACCGCCCCGTCTAGAGCAGCGTTCTCTTCCGCGCATCCCGCACCACCCGCCATGCCCTCGATAAAACCGGACAAATTGACCAAAGTGGCGGATAATAAATCTCAAATCTCAAATGTCAAATCTCAAATCGATGCCCCGTGGGCAGCGGGCACCCGTATCCGCCATGCCGTATTCGGTGAGGGAACGGTGCAACGCGTTTACGAGGATCAGATGACGGGCAATGAGAAGATAGAAATCCTCTTTGATACCAAGGGGCAGAAGACGCTGCTGCTTACCTACGCGAAGCTGGAGCGTATCTGATTACAGGTAGATAAAATAGCCGGCAAGGCCTGCCAAGAGAATTAGAAGAATCGGGTGACTAAGTAGATTGGTCACCTTGTTTTTTTTGAGTTCCGGCAGGATAGTCAGTACGGCTACGGCGGCGAAGATGATCCAACTCGTCGGATCGATAAATGTGGTCGGTTTCATCAGCATCAGCGCGGCGGAGGCGATCAGTCCGATCACCGCAAATCGCAGCATACGGAGTGTCTCGGTGAAATACGGGTTGCCTTGGAAACGTCGGCTGAGCCAGAAATAGGCCTTGCAGACGCTGAGCATGATGACGAGACTCGGCAGCACCAGGGCAAAGGTGGTCAGTACGCTTCCCCAGAACCCGCCTATGGTATAGCCGACATACGTGGCGCAGTTGATGCCGATCGGTCCGGGCGTCACCTGACTGATGGCCATGATATCTACGATCTCCTGTGGCGTCAACCATCCGTGAGAGACGACCTCCATCTGTATGAGTGAGAAGATCGCCATGCCCCCTCCGAAACCGAAGAGACCAATCTTAAAGAACGATATGAAGAGCTCGAGATAAATCAATTCGTAATTTTTAATTTTTAATTCTCACAACGATAATTGTCGCGATTATCGTAGTGACGATGATCCATACGGGATTGACGTGCCCAAGCCAGATGAGCAACGCGGCAGCGACGGGGATAAGGGCTGTCAGCCAGGATATCTTAGCCGCTTTAGCCAGTTTGAAGAGCGGAGCGGCGATGAGGGCTACTACGGCAGGTCGGATACCCTTGAAGGCTGCTTCTACGGCGGGCAGGTCTTTCCAGTCGCGGAAGACCATGGCGATCATGAGTATGATCAGAAACGACGGCAGCACCGCACCCAGTACCGCACCCGCTACACCTTTCCATCCGCCTACGCGCCAACCGATAAAGATGGCAGAGTTGACGGCTATCAGTCCCGGAGCGGCTTGTGCCAGGGCGATCATGTTCAGGAATTCCTCCTCATCGATCCATCCGCGGCGGTCTACTACCTCACGTTGGATCAAGGGCAACATAGCATACCCTCCACCCAGGGTGAAGGTCCCGATCTTGAGATATGTCCAGAAGAGTTGGAAGAACAATTTTTAATTCTTAATTTTTAATTTTTAATTGTTCTCTCTAAGTTGTTGCTTAACGAACTTGGCGAGCATATTGATGGCGGCGTTGTTGTGACCACCTTGCGGCACGATCACGTCTGCGAAGCGCTTACAGGGTTCGATAAACTGTTCGTGCATCGGTTTGAGCACACGCTGATAACGCTCGATGACGGCTTCGGCGGTGCGCCCACGCTCGATGACGTCGCGCTTCATGACGCGAATCAGTCGGTCGTCGGCGTCGGCATCTACGAAAATCTTGAGGTCCATCTGCTGCCGCATCTTAGGTTCACGCAGCGCCATGATACCTTCTACTACGATGACCTCGCGGGGCTCGATATGTATCGTCTCCTCGGAGCGGGTACAGGTGATGTAGGAGTAGATAGGTTGCTCGATCGGTTTACCCTCTTTGAGCAAGGCGATATGTTTGCTCAGCAGGGCCCAGTCGAACGCATCGGGGTGGTCGAAGTTGATGTTCTGACGTTCCTCTACGGGCACGTTGCTACTGTCTTTGTAATACGAGTCTTGAGGAATAACGACTACTTCGCCTTTTGGCAAACGCTCGATGAGCTTCTTGACTACCGTTGTTTTACCCGAGCCGGTACCGCCCGCAATGCCGATGATAAACATAAAAATGAGGGTGCTTTGTTAACGTCTTCCGGAAGCATTTCCGGTTCAGCGTGCAAAATTACAAAAAAAAAATGACATACACAAACGTGTATGCCACTTTCTTGAAAAAAATCTCTGATTATTCGGATTAATCCGATTATTCCGATTATTCCGATACAATCGGAGACCACACTCTACACCCTACACTCTACACTATTTTTATGATTTTTCATAAAAATCTTGTGTATGTCATTTTTTTTTAGTAATTTTGCACACTCGTTATGTAATACGGTCGAATAAATCGAAAAACTACGTATATGAAAGGAATTATTTTAGCGGGAGGAAGCGCTACGCGCCTATACCCTTTGAGCAAGGCTATCAGCAAGCAAATCATGCCGGTATATGACAAGCCGATGATCTATTATCCGCTTTCTACACTCATGCTGGCGGGGATTCGTGAGGTGCTTATCATTAGTACGCCGCGCGACCTGCCGATGTTCCGCGAACTGCTGGGTGACGGTAGTCAACTGGGTATGCGCCTGGAATACAAGATCCAGGAAGTGCCCAACGGCTTGGCGCAAGCCTTCGTGCTGGGACGCGAGTTCCTGGGTGGCGAGCCGGGTTGCTTGATCCTGGGCGATAATATGTTCTACGGACAGCATTTCCGCCGCATGTTGAAAGACGCGGTAGAAGAGGTGCAGCATGGCGGTGCGTGCGTATTCGGATACGAAGTGGCTGACCCGCGTGCATACGGCGTGGTAGAGTTTGATGAGGAGGGTAAGGTGCTCTCTATCGAGGAGAAACCCGCTGAGCCGAAGAGCAACTATGCCGTGCCGGGACTCTATTTCTACGACGAGACGGTATGCGACAAGGCCGCTGTGCTCAAGCCGAGCAAGCGTGGCGAATACGAGATCACAGATCTCAACCGCATGTACCTGGAGGAGGGAACGCTGCGCGTCAAGCTCTTCAGCCGTGGCTTCGCATGGCTCGACACGGGTAACTGCGACAGCCTGCTGGAGGCCGGTAACTTCATCGCTACCATCCAGAACCGTCAGGGCTTCTACGTCAGCTGTATCGAGGAGATAGCCTGGCGCAACGGCTGGATCGATAAGGCCCAACTGCTGGCACTCGGTCAGCAGATGAAGACCCGTTACGGTCAGTACCTGGTGAACTTAGCTTCGAGATGAGGACGATCAGGCGTCATATAGCTTGGGTAGTGGTGATGCTATGTGGGCTCATCCTGCCTTTTACGCAGCTTAGGGCGGACGAGCAGTTCGTAGTGAGTCACTACTCAATAGAGCAGGGATTGAGTCAGAATACCGTGATGTCTATCCTGCAGGACCGGCAGGGCTATATGTGGTTCGGTACCTGGAACGGCTTGAACCGCTTCGACGGCTATGAGTTCCAGGTCTATAAGGCCATGGCCAACGGCCAGGAAGCCCGCGTCAACAACCGCGTGGAACTCATCTACGAGGACGAGCAGGAGCAGCTCTGGTGGCGCACCTACGACGACCACTACTACATGCTCGACCCGAGTCGCCGGCACATGGAGAGCAAACTCAAGGACCAGTTGCCCAAGGGTATGCTCAGCAAGATGGCGCAGAAAGACGAGGTGATGCGCGTGGATAGCAAGGGCATCACCTGGCAGGTAGATGACCAGCCGGGCATCATGCGTTGCCGCGACGGCGAATGGCGCCGGCTGACCGTACCGGTGGATCGCCGCTACGCGGGTCAGCAACGCGAATACTTCATCCTCATGGAGGATAGCCTGGGGCGTACGTGGGTGAATCCCAACGGCGGCGGATGGTCGTACTACGATCAGGCGGAAGACCGTCTGGTATCGCCCTTCAAGGGGCTGAGCAACGTCATCCACGCGGCGTATATCGACCGCGAAGGACAAATGTGGCTGTCCACCTTCGACGGCGGCATCGAGTGCATCAATATGGCGCGACGTCCCTACCGTCTTTATGACGTGCGCCACGACCCCTCGGATGCCGGTGAGGTGCGTGCCTTCGTGCAACTTCGCAATGGCGAGATACGCACCCTAATCAAGGGAGAAGAACGTGTCTATTGTGCCCTGGATTCGCGCCACGGCCTGCTATACGGCTATAAGGGACGCGGCCTGGTGAACGTCTCGACGGGCACGACCATCAAGACCAGCAATCGGGATATCTATGATATCGTCGAGGGCGAGGACGGTACGCTCTATGTAGCTACCTACGGCGGCGGCGTCAATATCCTCAAATACGATGCGGCGACCGGCCAGTTTGCCTCCCCGCGTATCGTGGGTAATAAACTGAAGGTGCGCGACCTGTTGCTGCAAGACAGCACGCTATGGTGCGGCACCACGACCGGACTGGTACGTATCAACCTGCGCAATATGACCATCCGCTCGGTGGAGGGACCGGATGTGCGTTCGCTGTTCTACAGCCACGACCGACTTTGGATCGGTACCTTTGGCGGCGGACTGACGATGATCGATCCCAAGGATCCGGATATGCATCTCCACCGTATCGCTACCTATAACGATATCGTGCTCTCGCTTGCCGGCGTAGGTGACGAACTGTGGTTCACCTCCGAGAACGATATCCGCAGCTATTCCATTACCAAGAAGAGCCTGCAGTACTACGACGTATTGACCGCCGAGCGCGGCTCGTTCTTCACCGAAGCCGAACCGCTCATCACCGCCGACGGACGTATCTACTTCGGCTACTCCCACGGCTATTGCGTGCTCGACCCCAAGCAGGTGCGTCATAGTAAGTATATCGCGCCGATGCGTATCACCCACTGCCTGTCCGCCGGAGAGGAACTGGGTGGGGATACCCTCTATCTGGACGATGGCGCTGACCTGACAATAGAATATGCGGCACTCGACTTCACCAGTGCCCAGAATATCCTATATACCTATCGCATGGATGGCGTGGATCGCGGCTGGCAACCCGCTACGCGGCAACGACGCACCACGTACTCGCATCTGCGGTACGGCGAATATACCTTCCATGTCTATTCGGGCAACCACGAGGGTGTAGATGCGCAGAACGAAATCACCCTGCATATCATCGTACGCCGGCCGTTGTGGCTCAGTTGGTGGGCGATACTGCTCTACATTCTGGCCGTGATCGGTACGGTGGGACTGGCGATGTATATCATGTTCACCTACCAGCAACTGCGCCAGAAAGTGCAGGTAGAGCAACAGGTGACCGACATCAAGTTGCGCTTCTTCACGAATATCAGCCACGAACTGCGTACCCCGCTCACGCTGATCAGCGGACCGGTGGATAATATCCTGGCTACGGAGCGTATCTCGCCCAGCGTGCGCAGCCAACTCGAGATCGTTCGCTCCAACAGCCAGCGCATGCTACGCATGGTCAACCAGTTGCTCGACTTCCGCAAGATACAGAACAACAAGATGCGCATCAAGGTGCAAAAGACCATGCTTGCCGACCTGGTGGCCGAGACCTGCAAGAACTTCCAGAAAGAGGCCGCCGACAAGCATATCAACCTGCTGCAGCACTATACCGCCACCGACTCCACCGTATGGGTGGATCGAGGACGTATCGACACGATCGTATATAACCTGTTGAGCAATGCCTTTAAGTTCACGCCAGCAGGCAAGACTATCGAGGTGTCCGTTGCCGATAAACCCGGCTACCTGCTACTCTCGGTACGCGACGAGGGTATCGGTATCCCGATGGAGAAACGAGGCCTGCTCTTTGAGCGCTTCTCGTCCAACAACGAGCTGAATACCAATAATCCCGGTGGTACGGGTATCGGACTCAACCTGGTCAAGGAACTGGTGGATCTGCATCACGGACATATCGAGGTGGAGAGCGAAGTAGGTAAGGGCTCCACCTTCACCGTCATGCTCCATACCGGCAAAGACCACTTTGGCAACGACGTGGAGATCATCGTAGATGATACTACGATCGCCCAAGCTGTACCTGCCCAAGAGGCGGCGCATCCCCTGGAGATCGAACCGGCGCAAAGCAACCAGCGCAAGATACTGGTCGTAGATGATAACGAGGACATGCGCAACTTCATGCGTACCATCCTCAGTCGCGACTATGCCGTCACTACCGCTGACGATGGTCTGCAGGCGTGGGCTAAGATGAGCCAGGAACTGCCCGATCTGATCATCACCGACCTGATGATGCCCAAGATGGACGGACTGGAACTCACCCAACGCGTCAAGGGTTCGCCCGACACCAATTATATCCCGCTTATCCTGCTCACCGCCAAGTCGGCTATCGAGAGTCGTCTGCAGGCGATGCAGTACGGTGCGGATGACTACGTGACCAAGCCCTTTGAGACCGAATACCTGCTGGCTCGCGTACGCAACATCCTGGCGCAGCGCGAACAACTCGAGGCACGTTATCGCGAACGCCTCCTGCGACTGGAGCCGCAAGAGAACGACGATCAGCTCCAGGGCGACACCTTCCTAGCCAAACTGCTCAGCATCATGGATCGCCAGATGGATAATAACGAACTGACCGTGGAGCAACTGGTCGAGGATATGCATATGGGACGTACGGTCTTCTTCAATAAACTCAAGGGCATGACCGGACTCAGCCCCGTGGAGTTTATCCGCGAGATACGTATCAAAAAAGCCGCCCAACTGCTGGAGTCGGGCGAATACAATATCACGGAAGTAACCTATATGGTCGGCATGAACGACTCGCGCTACTTCTCCAAGTGCTTTAAGAATACCTACGGTATGACGCCCTCGGAATACCGCCGCCAACGACGCCCGAACGAATGAAACGGATACTATGCTACATACTGCTGATGCTGGCGTTCGCAGCCTGTCATCGCGGTCCTGTCGGTCCGCAACGCCCCGCTAATCGTGAGGGACAGAGTCGACGCGACTCCGACCTGATCACCATGCTGCAGGTCAACGAACGGATGGCGGCTGAGGCCGACCGCGAAGTGCTCAACTACGTGCTAGCCGACTCGCTCACCTACGCCCAATGCCAACAAGGCGCCTGGGTGACCCGCACCACCAGCATGCCCGACCACGAACAACCTAAAATGGGCGAACCGGTCCAACTGGAAATGCTTATCAAGACCCTGGATGGGCAACTGTTGCGTGACGTGGCGGGCGAATTCACCATCGGCAAGGGCGAACTGCCGCTCGGCATCGAGTACGCCATACGTGAACTCCGCCGCGACGAATCGGGGATCATCCTTGCGCCATGGCATGCCGCCTTTGGCGTGGACGGAGACGAAAATATAGGTCCCTATACCAACGTACGAATCGAATTAACTATACACTAGATGAAACGAATACTACTCTTTTTGGCCGCCGGTGCATGCCTCGTACTCACGAGTTGCAACCAGAACAGCTATTCCCAGCAACGCAAGGCCGAGGATAAACTGATCGAGAACTTTATCGCGCGCCAGCATATCAACGTGCTGACCGAAGAACCCGCGGACGACTACCAGTGGGCGGAAAACGACTACCTGCTCGTACCCGGTTACGACAACCTCTACTTCCACCTGCGTCAACGCGGCGACTCGCTCTATATCGAGAACGGCGATACGACACGTCTCAAAGAGGTGGAGGCACTGGAGACCATCGTGATGCGTTACCGTAAGTTCGGCCTCACCGAGAATGCCGATACGCTCAGCTATTGGACGACGCTCGACCAGGCCTATCCTACGGAGTTCCAGTATATGAACACCAGCGATTGCGAGGCTACGGGATGGCATGTCGCCGTCAAGTATATGCGCTATACCAACGCTGAGTGCCAAATCATATGCCCCAGCAAAATGGGTTTCACCACCGATCAGAACTCGGTGACGCCCTACTGCTATATTATGAAAATGAAAATCAAACGATAATATGAGTCTTGTGAAGAGTATTTCCGGTATCCGCGGAACGATAGGCGGACCGGTAGGAGAGGGATTGAATCCCGTGGATATCGTTCGTTTTACCGCTGCCTACGCCATCCAGCGTCGTGCCGCCATGCCCGACAACCGCAAGATCGTCGTGGGCCGTGACGCCCGTCTGAGCGGCGAGATGGTAGACAGTATCGTGTGTGGTACGCTCATCGGTATGGGGTACGACGTGGTCAATATCGGTCTGGCTACTACGCCCACTACCGAACTGGCCGTAGTGCACGAGCAGGCTGCCGGTGGTATTATCCTCACCGCCAGCCATAACCCCAAGCAGTGGAACGCCCTGAAGCTGCTCAACGAGCACGGCGAGTTCCTCAACGATGCCGAGGGCAAAGGTGTACTCAGTATCGCCGAACGCGAGGACTTCCGCTTCGCCGAAGTAGATGACCTGGGTCAGATCAGCCATAAGGACTACCTGCCGCAACATGTCAAGGACGTGCTCAGCCTCAAACTCGTGGACAAAGCGGCTATCGAGCAAAAGAACTTCACCGTAGCAATCGATTGCGTCAACTCGGTAGGCGGTCTGGCTATCCCGGGCGTGCTGCGGGCACTGGGCGTAAAAAACATTATCGAACTCAGCTGCACGCCCAACGGACGCTTCCCGCATAATCCTGAACCGCTGCCGCAACACCTCACGGAGATCAGCGACCTGCTGCGCTCGGGGAAGGCAGACGTAGGTTTTGTGGTAGATCCGGATGTAGACCGACTGGCGATCATCTGCGAGAACGGCGATATGTTCGGCGAGGAATATACCCTGGTGAGCGTAGCCGATTACGTACTTACCCACACGCCGGGTAATACGGTCAGCAATATGTCCTCCACGCGTGCATTGAGCGACGTGACGCGTGCCCACGGCGGCCAGTACAGCGCCAGCGCCGTAGGTGAGGTGAACGTCGTAGCAGAGATGAAGCGCACCCAGGCCGTTATCGGTGGCGAAGGCAACGGTGGCGTGATCTATCCCGAGTGCCATTACGGACGCGACGCCCTGGTAGGTATCGCACTCTTCCTGAGTCATCTGGCCCACAAGGGCATGAAGGTCAGCGAGTTGCGCCGCACCTATCCTGAGTACTGCATCAGCAAGAACCGTATCGACCTCACGCCCGACACCGACGTAGATGCTATCCTTGTGCGTGTGAAAGAATTGTATAAGAATGAGCGTGTGAATGATAAGGACGGCGTGAAGATTGATTTTGCGGACGGTTGGGTACATCTGCGTAAGTCGAATACCGAACCTATCATACGCGTCTATTCCGAGGCCGCCACGATGGCGGAGGCCAATGCCCTCGCACAGAAAGTAATCGACGTAGTAAACAGCTGAAAACTGAATACTGAACACTGAATACTGGACACTGAATGCGCATACTAATTACCAACGACGACGGCTGGGGCACACCCGGTATACGGATGCTGGCCGAGGAGATGAGCCGGTTGGGTGAGGTGACGATCCTGGCACCCGACTCGCCGCGTAGCGGTCATGCCGCCTGTATTACGGTGGGCAAACCGCTCTACCTGACGCCCCAAGAATGCGATATACCCGGTGTACGCCTCTTCACCACCAACGGCACCCCCGCTGACTGTGTTAAGTTGGCATTGGAGGTTGTCATGGCGGATGCGTACCCCGACCTGCTGGTGAGCGGTATCAACCACGGCAACAACTGTTCGGTCAATATCATGTACTCCGGTACCATGGGGGCCTGCTTCGTGGGTGCGGAACACGGCATACCGGCTATCGGTTTCTCGATCGACAGCCATGCCATGGATGTGGACCTCAGTCATCTGCGTCCGTACCTGCTGGACCTGACTCGTCATCTGCTGGAGGAAGGTTTCCGCCCGCGGATGTGCTATAATATCAATGCACCGGTGGGCGAGATAGCCGGTGTGCGTTGGACGCGCCAGTGCCAAGGCCATTGGACCAAAGAGATGCTACCCAAGCAGGATGCCGAGGGACGGACGTATTATGAACTGGGTGGGGAGTTTGTGAACGAAGAACCCGAAGCCACGGACACCGATATTCGGGCCCTGGCGGACGGTTATCTGAGTGTACAACCCGCCACGATAGATATGACCTGCTATGGAGCGCTTTGACAAAGCCTGGATAGGAATCCTTATCGGCCTGATTCTGCCGGCGGCTTTCGGACTGATATACGTGGACGTGATGGGGCTGTGGGTGCCGCTGCGCCAATTGAGTTTTGCGGCAGGCGGTATCATGAGCAAGCTGCTCTTCGTCAGTGTCTTTCCCGACCTGGCGTTGATATTCCTGTTTTATACGACGGAGAGTTGGCGCTTGAGCAAAGGCGTGTTGGTAGGGGCGCTACCGTATATCTTGGCCTCGTTTATCGTAGCGATGTAAGCGCAAGAATTTGTTTGGCGGCAGTCTCAGCCGAGGGTTGTGAACCCAAGAGAGAATGAATATGCTCGTACTCCGCGAGCATATTTTTTGTATAGGCCTCGTCGGTTAGGAGTCGCTCCAGTTCGGCGGCTATCTTGTCGGCCGTGAAGTCGTTGGCCACCAGTTCACGGATAGTCTCTCGACCGCTAAGGATATTGACGAGGGTAAAATACCGGATTTGGAACACCAGCGGTTGTGCCCAGCGTATCCATCTCAGCAGGCGTGAGGCGGCCAGGTAATAGACGGCCGTTTGCGGACAACCCAGTAGGGCGGTTTCCAGCGTAGCCGTACCGGAATTAACGATGGCTGCGCGCGCTTCACGCACCACGGTATAGGTATCGCGCCGGAGCGTCTCGCCCTCACGCAGATACGGGGTATAGTAGGCGTCCTCGATTCCCGGGGCTGCGGTGACCAGGATACGGTAGTCCGTAAATCGTCTCGCCGCCTCCAGCATGACGGGCAGGCAGTGGCGAATCTCCGAAGCACGGCTCCCGGGGAGAATGGCAATAGAAGAGGATTTTTTAATTTTTAATTTTTCATTTTTAATTACCTCCGTGACCTGCTCCGCCGTGGGGTTGCCTACGTATTCGCATCGGTAACCGTAGCGTTGATAGAAAGCCGGTTCGAAGGGAAAGATACCCAGCACCAGATCACTCAACCGTGCGATGCGATGCACGCGCCAACGCTTCCACGCCCATACCTTAGGCGGGATATAATAGACGATGCGGGTGTGGGGCAGATGACGCCGGCAGAAGGCAGCCATCTTGAGGTTGAAGGTAGGATAGTCGATGAGGATGAGTACCTCGGGTTGCTCGTCCAGCAGGGCTTGGCGGGCGATCTGAAAGTTACGGCGAATACGTCCGAGATTGCGCAGCACCTCGACAAACGCCATGAAAGCCATCTCGCGATAGTGGCGATAAAGCCGGCACCCGGCGGCAGCCATTTGGTCGCCGCCGAGGCCGCTAAACTCTGCGGAGGGATCCTGCGCGTGCAGCGCACGAATCAGTGCCGCTGCATGCCGGTCTCCCGACGCTTCGCCTGCTATGAGGAAGTACTTCGCCATTGGTATTGGCTGTTCGCTTTTTCGGCAGCGGAACCTATTCCGCTTCTGCCGGGAACATGACTACTTCCAGTACGTTGCCCGAGGCGACGAGTTGGCGGAGTGTCTCCTGGACGGTCTCTGCCGTGATACCCTCAACGGTAGCGCGGTAGTTGCGCACCTCGTCCTCGCCGTACATATAGAGCATATAGAGTGCCGTACGCCAGTAGGTGTTCTTCTCCAGGTTCTCCTGGAAGTCCTTGAGCATCGACTCTTTCTCTTTCTGCAGGTCGCTGGCCAATGGGCCGTTCTCCAGGATGGTCTGTACCTCCTCGTGGATGATTTGCATCAGTCGCTCTTGCTTCTGCGGGTCGGTATCGAACTGCATGATAAGTCGTGCGGTAGGTGTCGGCACGATACTGAGACTGCCGTAGGTGCCTACGCCGTACGAACCGCCTTCGCGTTCACGTATCGACTCCAGGTAACGCGTACTCAGGATACGACCGATGATCTCGATATTCAGGTCGTTGGCCATGGTATACGGGATATCGTACGAAGTGTACTGGATACGGTTGCTGGCCGTGGTGGTCTCCATCTGGCGCGTGAAGTAGCACTTATATTGCCCTTCCGGTACGCGCTCGTGGTGGTCGATGATCTCCTCGCGGCTTTTCTTGGTCTTCAGTCCACCGAGCCACTGGCAGATAAGAGCCTGAGTCTGCTCATCTTCCGGATCGATATTTCCTACGAATACAAAGGTGAAATCAGCCGGGTTGGCAAAACGCTCGCGGTAGATTTTTAGCGCAGTCTTCATCGATACGCGGTTGAGCGTCTTGCTGTCGAAGATGATCTTACGCGGCGAGTGGTTGCTGGTGCTTACCTGGACAGAGTCCGAGAAGATATTCTTGGGGTTCTTGTCGCGATTGATGACCGAGTTGTGCAGGATGCCCATGAGGGTCTCGTAGGCCTTCTTGTCCTTGCGCGGTGAGGTGAAATAGAGGTAGTTGAGTTGCAACATAGTCTCCAGGTCCTTGACCGATGACGAACCGTACATCATCTCCGTGTTGTCGTTGATATCCGGCTCTACGCTGACCGTTTTGCCCGTGAGGGCTTTCTCCAGCTGGGTCATCGTGAACGAACCCAGGCCCATAAACTCCACGATACTGGTAGCCAGCATCGCCGAGGGCAGGTCTTTGGTCTTCACCTGACTCAGTCCGCCACGCGAGAAACCGCGCATCAGGATCTCGTCGGCCTTGAAGGTCGTGGGCTTGATGACCACTTTTACGCCGTTGCTCAGCGTCCATTCGGTGGTGCCGAGTTCGGCATCCTTCGTGGTCTTCAGGATACGGCCGGTCTTCGGTGCTTTCTTGACCAGTACGGAGTCGATCTCTGCCTTCTTAGGCGCTTTGATATCCAGCAGCGACATGCCTTCCAGCGAATGGAGAATAGTCTCTTCGTTGGGGATATTCACGCCTTTCTTCTCCGGACCCGAGATAGCTACGGTCGGTGCGTCGTGGATAAAGAGCGCCGCTACCTGGTTGACCGTCTCTACGTCCAGCATCGGCAGCATCGACTTCACCATCGTATACTCCATCTCGATACCGGGCATCAGTTCGCCGTCCTCAAAATGGCGGATACATTCGCGTGCAATATTGATATTCTGACGTGTATTACGCTCGTTATACGTCTTCTCCATGTTATTCAGCTTCTCGGCTTTCACGCGCTCCAGTTCATCTTCGGTGAAACCGTAGCGACGCATCTTCTCCAGCTGGTAGAGCAGGTCGTTGAAGGCTTCCGTCTCGCGTCCCTCTTTCGGCAGTACTACGCCGTAGAACGCATCGCGGGCCTTGACGCACTCACCGTAGTAGCATCCGCCACCCGTATATGAGCACTGAGGATCCAATGCCAGTTCCGAGAAGCGGTTGTCCAGCATGTCGCATGCTAGTTGACGTATCAGGTTGATGGCATATTCCTGTGCCGTACCGCGCAGGGCTTCCGGGATCTGGTCGGCTTTGTATTGCAGCGTCACGCGACTGGCTTGCGCCTCGGGATCGGTCACGATAGCGATCAGTGGTTTGTCGTTGTTGCCTACCGTATAGATTGGACGTTCGCCGCGATTCGTTCGCTCCGGTACGTTGGCCCAGAGGGCTTTGATCTTAGCCTCCATCTGATCTACGTCGATATCACCTACGACGATGATCGCCTGGTTGTCAGGTCCGTACCACTTGTGGTAGTAGTCGCGCAGGGCCTGGTAATCGAAGTTGTTGATCACGGCTGTATCACCGATCACGTCGCGCTTGGCGTACTGCGAACCGGGGTACATCTTGGCCTGCATCTCTTTCCATACACGGCGACTGGCAGTACGACCCGTACGCCATTCTTCGCGTATCACGCCGCGCTCGGCATCAATCTCCTCCGGCAGTAGCAACAGACCGCAGGACCAGTCATACATCACCAGCAGGGCCGAGTCGATGATTCCTTCACGATAGGTCGGTACGTCCGAGAGACGATATACCGTCTCGTCTAGCGAGGTATAGGCATTGATGTTGCCGCCGAAGTTGACACCTACCGACTCAAAGTAATTGATGATACCCTTGCCGGGGAAATGTTCGGTGCCGTTGAAGGCCATGTGCTCCAGGAAGTGAGCCAGACCGTTCTGGTTGTCCTCCTCCAGGATCGCACCTACCGCCTGGGCGATATGAAACTCACAACGCTGCTTGGGTTGCTCGTTGTGACGGATATAATAGGTCAGCCCGTTTTCCAGTTGACCGTAACGCACTTCCGGATCTACCGGCAGTTTCTCAGGCGCCTCTTGCGCCCATACCATCAGCGCTGCGCACAGCAGCACGAGGCTAAGCAGTTGTCGTTTCATTATTTTCGGTGTTTTGTGTGGGTTCTGTTTTGGGCTCTTCTTTCTTCTTGCGCGGAGCACGTTTGCGCTTGGTTTTCTCGGCGGCGGCGATGGCAGCATTCTCCTCCAGCAGTTCGTCGCCACGGCTCTTCCACGGACGCGGTCCCAGGATGGCTTTGACGTCCTCCGAGGTGATTACCTCTTTCTCAATCAGCAGGTTAGCTATCTGATGATGACCGTCCTTGTGTTCCTCCAAGATCTGCTTGGCGCGAGCCATCTGTTCGGCGATGATACGCTGCGTCTCCTTATCAATCAAGTCGGCTGTTTTCTCCGAGTAGGGTTTGGTGATGCCGTAGTCGTAACGGCCGGTGGAGTCGTAGAAGCTGACATCTTTGAGTTTGTCGCTCATGCCGTAGTAGGCGACCATGGCATAGGCTTGTTTCGTTGCCCGCTCCAGGTCGTTGAGTGCACCCGTTGAGGTCTGGTCGAGGAACAGCTGTTCGGCGGCACGACCACCTAACAGCGAACATAGTTCGTCCTGGATATGATCCATCTGGGTCAGTTGTCGTTCTTCCGGCAGGTACCAGGCAGCACCCAGCGCCATGCCGCGCGGCACGATGGTCACCTTGACCAGCGGATTTGCCCAGCGGAGCAACCAACTGATCGTGGCATGTCCTGCCTCGTGATAAGCGATTGAGCGCTTCTCCTCATCGGTCATGATCTTGGTCTTGCGCTCCAGTCCTCCGATGATACGGTCGACGGCATCCATAAAGTCCTGCTTACCAACAGTCTGATGTCCGTTGCGGGCAGCTATCAACGCCGCCTCGTTACATACATTGGCGATGTCTGCACCCGAGAAACCGGGGGTCTGCTTCGAGAGAAAATCGATATCCAGGTCTTTGGCCAGTTTAAGCGGACGAAGATGCACTTGGAAGATCTCTTTACGCTCCTGCAAGTCAGGCAGTTCGACATGTATCTGTCGGTCAAAACGTCCGGCACGCAGTAAGGCTGGGTCGAGTATCTCGGCGCGGTTGGTGGCGGCCAGGATGATCACGCCCGAATTGCTACCGAAACCGTCCATCTCGGTGAGCAACTGGTTGAGCGTCGATTCGCGTTCGTCGTTGCCGCCGGTCATCACGCCCTTGCCGCGTGCACGGCCTACGGCATCGATTTCGTCGATGAAGATGATAGCGGGTGCTTTCTCCTTCGCCTGGCGGAAGAGGTCGCGCACACGACTGGCACCTACACCCACAAACATCTCCACGAAGTCGCTACCCGACATCGAGAAGAACGGCACGTCAGCCTCACCGGCTACAGCCTTGGCCAGCAGCGTCTTACCCGTTCCCGGAGGGCCTACCAATAGAGCACCCTTTGGTATCTTGGCACCTATCTCGGTGTATTTCTTCGGGTTCTTCAGAAACTCGACGATCTCTTCTACTTCCTGCTTTGCACCGGCCAGTCCGGCTACGTCCTTGAAGGTCACTTTATCCTTCTTATCCTTGTCAAAGAGCATCGCCTTGGCGCGTCCTACGCCGAAGATACCTCCGGCGGCACCCGCCATACCTTTGCTCATATAGACGAAGAACAGGATCAGCAGGGCAAACGGCAGTACGTTGACCAGGATCAGCGTCCAGTAGTTGCGGCTGTCTTTATAGGTTACGTCCACCAGCGGTTGTTTCTGCTTCTCGCGCTTCGCATTCACCTCGGCCATGTATTTCGAGAACTCCTCTACGCTCGGTATCTGGCTCTGTATCTCGCCACTGGCCTTCTCGCCCGTAGCCTGACTGCCGAAGACGAGGGTATAGTTTTTGCCGTGCACTTGTGCCTTCACCGTGTTGTCGTCGTAGGCCGTTACCGACTTAATGGCGTCTTTCTCGATGTAGGTTTGCAGTTGCGTGTAACTCAGTTTTTTCTCCGTCGTGGCGGCTTTGTCGCCGTAGAACATATACCAGCCGAGCAAAACGAATGCCGTGATATAGAGCGCGCTACTGATAAAGCGGCGCCAGTCCGGCTTCTGCGGCTGTTGTTGCTGTGTTGGTTTTTTTCTTGCCATATTAACTCTTTAACGTTTCGATCTAATCGAAACCATTTTAACTCTTTAACGCTTCACCCTTATAGTTCCTCCGGCAGTTCTATGATCTTGCCATCGGCCCAGAGGTGCTCAATGTCATAGTACGCACGCGGTTCGCGCTGCATGATATGTACAAATATCGTGCCGTAGTCCATAGCGATCCATTCGGCGTTTTCCTGACCGGAGACGGAAAGCGGATGCACGTGTGTCTCAGTACGAACGAAGTCGTCCACCTCGTCGGCGATAGCTGCCACTTGGGTGTTGCTCGTTCCCTCGGCGATGATCATCATCTCGGTGGGTGCTTCCTTGATCTTGCGCAGGTCGATTTGTACAATGTGTTGTCCTTTACGGTTGCGGATGCCCTCTATGATGGTCTCCGCCAGTTTTTTGGTAGATATTTCTTTCATAATTGTCTTGATTTTCGTCCTTTGTGGGGCCTTACGACCCAAATTACGCTGCAAAGGTACAAAAAATCTCCGACATATGCAAATAAAAAATGCATCCGCCCGTAATATGCGTACGCGCGCGCGTTCCTTATATTATAAATAATAGGGTGTTTGTGGGTAGGGTAGGAGTGGCCGAAAAGGGCTGTTTTTGCCCGATACGAAAAATACACCATTTTTACCGACAAAAACACCACTACTGATAATCAGCGAGTTACAAAGAAAATGCACTTTTTTTGCATTTTTTTGCGAAAATATTTGCGTATATGAAAAAAAAGCAGTAATTTTGCACCCGCTTTTGAGAAACAAGTGTGTTTCTATTTTCTGCCGAAAGGGTATTAAAATGTAGGATCAGCAATCTAATCGATGAATTGATTCCTCTTTTTTTTGCGCTCTATTCGAAAGCAAAAGCCAAAGAGTGATCTTTGAAAGATTGAAACAATTAGTGTAGTACAAGAACTGAAATATAGTGGAAGTCCACGGCTTGTCCGTGAGCAGACACTAGATTTAAATAGTTCCCGTTAAGTACACTCAATAAGTTATTCTGAGCTATCTTCTAATTTTTCTTTTTACAACGAAGAGTTTGATCCTGGCTCA
>JAFZNG010000003.1 GCA_017551025.1 Paludibacteraceae bacterium
CTGTTAAAATGACATTTAGGAAAGGCGCATGACTATCAAAAAGATAGAAAGTGCCAAAGTGCCAAAAGTGCCGCATCATTTTTTTTCTTTCGAACGCTGTGTTCGAAAATTCAACGTTAGTTGTTCTTAGTCATTCGTTATATATTCGTTATGCATTGCCGTGGGTATTCCCTTTCATACACCTTACACTCTACACCCTTTTTCGGGTCATTTTAACGCTATTCACGATACCACTCCGTTACCACTACGCAGCGTCGTAACCGGATTTTTACCATCTTTTTTTCAAAAAAATCGCTCATAAATTTGCGTATGTGCGATTTTTTGTGTAATTTTGCACGCTTTTAGTGCGCATATATATACATACACACATATAAATGAAACGTTTTAAGGAATACAAGCAGTTGAATTTAGCCGCACTCAGCGAAGAAGTGCTGGCGAAGTGGGAACAGGAGGATTTGTTTCGCAAGAGCATCGAGACCCGCGAAGGGCATCCGCAGTTTTTGTTCTTCGAGGGACCTCCCTCGGCGAACGGTATGCCGGGTATCCATCACGTGATGGCACGTACCATCAAGGACACCTTCTGCCGCTTCAAGACCATGCAGGGCTTCCAGGTGCGTCGTAAGGCCGGTTGGGATACCCACGGTCTGCCCGTAGAACTGGGCGTAGAGAAAATGCTCGGCATCACCAAGGAGGATATCGGCCGCAAGATCTCCGTCGATGAGTACAATGCCGCCTGCCGCCGCGAGGTGATGAAATACACCAAGGAGTGGACCAAACTCACCAAACAAATGGGTTACTGGGTGGACCTGGACAACCCCTATATCACCTACGATAACAAGTATATCGAGACCCTTTGGTACCTGCTCAAAGAGCTCTATAAGAAGGGCTACCTCTACAAGGGGTATACTATCCAGCCCTATTCGCCGGCAGCAGGTACAGGCCTCTCGTCGCACGAACTCAACCAACCCGGTTGCTACCGTGACGTCAAGGACCTCACCTGCACGGCTAAGTTTAAATTAAAAATTAAAAATTCTAAATTAAAAATTGGCGATGCCGACACATACATCATCGCTTGGACGACTACGCCGTGGACGCTGCCCTCGAATACCGCCCTCTGTGTGGGCCCGAAGATCGACTATGTCGAGGTAAAACTGGAGAGCGGAGAGCATATCATCCTGGCTGAGGCTCGTCTCTCTGCCTATTTCGAGAACGCAGAAATCGTGGCTCGTTATAAGGGTACCGACCTCGTAGGACTGGAGTACGAACCGCTCTTCCCGTGGGTGAAACTCGAGAACGCTTGGCGCGTCATCCCGGGTGACTACGTGACCACGGAAGACGGTACGGGTATCGTACATATCGCTCCGACCTTCGGTGCGGACGATAAGAAAGTAGCCGACGCTGCCGGTGTGCCGGGACTCTATATGCAGACCAAGAACAATGGTCCGCGTCCGATGGTAGATTTCACCGGTAAGTACTGGAAAGTAGAAGACCTGGACGAGGCTTGGTACAAGGCGAACGTCAACGACGCGCTCTACAGCCGCTATGCCGGTCGCTTCGTCAAGAATGCCTACGACCCGACCCTGACCGATAAAGATGAGTCGCTCGACCTGCACCTCTGTCTGGAGATGAAGCAGGACGGACGTCTACTCAAGACCGAGAAGCATGTCCACTCGTATCCGCATTGCTGGCGCACCGACAAGCCTGTGCTCTACTACCCGCTCGACTCGTGGTTTATCCAGTCCACCAAGGCGCGCGACGAGATGATTGCGCTCAACCGCACCATCAACTGGCAACCCGAATCCACCGGTACAGGACGTTTCGGTCAGTGGCTCAACAACCTCAACGACTGGAACCTCTCCCGCTCACGCTACTGGGGTACGCCGCTGCCTATCTGGCGCACCGAGGACGGCAAGGAGGAGATTTGCATCGGTTCGATTGCCGAACTCTTCGCCGAGATCGACAAGTCCATCAAGGCCGGCTTCATGACCGCCAACCCCTGGCCGAAACATGTCGTAGGCGACTATAGCAAGGCCAACTACGACCCCAGCGTCATCGATCTGCACCGTCCGTACGTGGACAATATCATCCTCGTCTCACCTTCGGGCCAACCGATGAAGCGCGAACTCGACCTCATCGACGTATGGTTCGACTCGGGCGCCATGCCGTATGCCCAGAACCACTATCCCTTCGAGAACCAAGACCTGCCCCGTACGGCCGACTTTATCTCTGAAGGTGTAGACCAGACCCGCGGATGGTTCTTTACGCTCCATGCTATCCATACGATGATCGAAGGCTCCGTTGCCTATCGCAACGTGATTTCCAACGGCCTCGTGCTGGACAAAGGCGGCAACAAGATGTCCAAGCGTCTGGGCAATGCCGTGGATCCGTTCGGTGCGATGGATACCTACGGACCGGATGCCGTACGCTGGTACATGATGACCAACTCAAGCCCTTGGGAGAACCTCAAGTTCGATCCCGAAGGCGTAGATGAGGTGCGCCGTAAGTTCTTCGGCACGCTCTATAATACCTACGGCTTCTTTGCCCTCTACGCGAACGTGGACGGCTGGGAGCCTTCCGAGAAGTCCGAACACTCCGAGTACTCCGAGATCGACAAGTGGATCCTCTCCAAGCTCAACTCGCTCATCAAGGAGGTCACCGAGGCCTACGAGGCTTACGAACCTACCAAAGCCGGTCGTGCGATCTCGGATTTCGTACAGGACGACCTGAGCAACTGGTACGTGCGCCTCAACCGCAAACGTTTCTGGGGTGGCGACATGACCGCCGACAAACGGGCCGCTTACGAGACGCTCTATACCTGCCTCAAAACCATCGCCCAACTCATGGCTCCGAACGCTCCGTTCTTTGCGGATCGTCTCTACCGCGACCTGGTAGGCGAGACTGTTCACTTGAGCCAGTGGCCGAAAGTGGATGAAGCACGTATCGACACGAACCTCGAGCGTCAGATGTATCTCGCGCAACAGGCTACTTCGATGATTCTCTCGCTGCGCAAACGTGCGGAGAAGAACGTACGTCAACCGCTGCAGAAAGCCGTCATCCCAACGCCCGACCAAGTGACCGCCGAGGCCCTGCGCCACGTGGAGGAACTCATCCGCAATGAGGTAAATGTCAAGCAACTCGTCATCGTGCCGGCCGAGAAATCGGAGATTCGACTGGTCAAGAAGATCAAGCCGCAGTTCAAAGTGCTCGGTAAGAAAGTGGGTGCAGACATGAAAGCTCTTGCTGCCGCTATCAGCGCCATGTCACAAGAAGATATTGAGAAAATGGAGAAAGAGGGAACTTTCCACTTTGAACTTTCAACTTCTCTCAACTCTCAACCCTCAACTCTCAACTACACCCTCATCCCCGAAGACGTAGAAATCATCACCGAGGACATGCCGGGTTGGCTCGTTTCCAACAACGGCATCCTTACCATCGCCCTCGATATCGAACTGACCGACGAACTCATCGAAGAAGGTATCGCCCGCGAACTGATCAACCGTATCCAGAACCTGCGTAAGTCCTCCGGCCTGGAGATCACCGACCGCATCCTCGTGACCATCGAGGATCAAGAGACGGTGCACAACGCCGTAGCGCACTGCCGCGAGTATATCGCCGGTCAGGTACTGGCCACCGATATCAGGCTAACGGCGAATGGTGAATGGCCAACGGCTGTCGAGATAAATGGCAAGAATATTGGTATCCTTATTGAAAAAGCATAAGTTATGAATCTCAAATCTCAAATCTCAAATCTCAAAGTCCTCTGTATCGCGTTGCTTGGTGCCGCCTTGACGGGTTGTATGCCTACGACCCAACCTACGTTCTATCTCCACGACCTGCAGGGCCTCTGGCAGGAGGATAACACCGAGCATTTCGTACGCTTCACCACCGAGCAGTCCGACGAGGCAGGTTACCTCTACGGTCGCGAATGGAACGAAGCAGAAGATATCTACGAAGCCGACTTGCTGCCGCACGGTAACGGATGGTTCAAGTACCTGTTCGAGACCAACGACCAGCAACTCACCGAAATCCACCTCATGGATAACGGCGGTGCAGAGATACCCAAGGTATATATCGTAACCAAACTGACCAGCACCACCCTGGAGTACTACGAGAAAGAACATAAAGCAATCTCGTTCCGCTTCCAGAAAGTGGTAGAAACCGATCGATAACAGCCTATGAAACCCTGGCTCAAGATATTGACTATTTGCGGCATCACCCTGGCATCGCTGATTGTCATCGTGTTGCTCACTGTCGGCACGGCCGTATGGATCGTCTTCACGCCCGACCGGGTAACCCCTATTGCCCGTGACTTTGCCGATGAGTACGTTACCGCCCCGCACGAACTGGGCGAAGTGGAGTTGACCTTCTTCTCTACCTTCCCATACTTCGGTGTACGCGTAGCGGGACTCCAGATCGTAAACCCCGTTCCGGGTGCCCAGAGCGACACGCTGCTGGCAGCCAAGGAGGTGGAGGCTACGATCGATATCATGGCTTTCTTGAGCCTGAAAAAACTGGATATAGGTCGTCTTACCCTGCGTGACGTGCAGGCCAATATCTATATCGACTCGCTCGGCGTAGGCAACTGGAACGTCTTCAACCTGCCGCCCGATACGACGGCCGAAGATACCTCTGCTTTCTCCTTGCCCTTCGATGAACTGCGCGTGGATAATGCCATGATGGCGAGCAACCGACTTAGCTTCGTGGACCGCAAGGACAGTATCGACGCTTCGATCCGGGGATTTGCTTTTGATGCCACCGTGGACGGTTGGGATGACGTGCGCCTTAAACTGCGCACCATGGCCGTCAATGCCCGCGTCAAGGAGACTACCTACGCTACGGATGCCGAACTCTCGCTCGACCTGCCGGCCGCCGTTCATCTGGATAGCCTCTACTTCGCGCTGCGGGAGGCATCCGTACAGGTCAATGACTTGAAACTCGGTATCGACGGCTGGATAGCCCTCAAGGACAGTATCCGTATGGACCTGCGCGTCGAAGCCAAACGCTGGGATATAGAGACCCTGCTGGCACTCGTGCCCAAACAGTTTACAGCGCCGCTCAAGGATATCACAGCACGCGGTCTGCTTACGCTCGAGGCGGCCGCCCGTGGAACCTACAACGACTCGACGATGCCTATCCTCGATGCCCGTCTGCTACTGGAAGATGCCGAGGCGCAGTATAAACCCCTGCCATTCTTGGCGGAGAACATACAAGCAGACGTACAAGCCCACTTGGACCTCAACGACTCGTTGGCCTCCACGGCCGACCTGATGCTTGAAGCAGACACTAAGAAGAGTCATGTCCGCCTAGCCGGATCTGCAAAAGAACTGCTTTCCGATGCCCTTATCGAGGCGACAGCTACCCTCGATGCCAACCTTCCCGACTTTGCGTACTTCCTGCCCAAGACAATGAAACTCGACGGCAAGACCCAAGGAGACATAGAACTCAAAGCCCGTCTGTCGGAACTTACATCGATGCAGCTACGCGGCGGAAAGATTCAGGCCGACCTGAAGATGCGAAAACTCCAAGTCAAGATGGATGACCTGGAAGCCCGCCTGCCCGAGGCCACGTTGGCTGTCCGTCTGCCGAACAACCGTCCATCGCAACCCGCCTACCGCTGGATGGGTGCGGACCTGAAGATAAGCGACATAGACCTCAAAATGGGGGATATGAAGGCCATGCTCAAGCAACCTGTCCTGCGTGCCGAGACCAACAACCTGCTGCAGAGTAAGCCGATGGATATCAATGCCTCGCTCCAGGCAGCCCAACTGACTGCCAAGTCCGACAGTATGGATGTCAAGGGTGCGCAACCGCGTCTCACGGCCATGATGCGCTACAGCACCAAGCAGGATGCCCTGCCGGCTATCGACGCTACGCTTCAGATGGCCGGATTGAATGCCCAATACACGGATATACAGGCCGCCCTCAAGCAAACCAAACTGGTGGCTTCGATGCGTGGCGACCAGAAAGAACGTTCGCTCATGCACCTCACAGCCGACCTCGAGACGCCCGACCTGAATGTCGCGAAGGGAGATAGCATGCAAGTGCACCTGACGGCACCGAAACTGGCGGCCACGATGCACTATAACAGTCAGGATACCACTACCCTCCCTACCATCGACGCCACGCTCGACTTCGCCAACCTGGACGGCGCGTTTGCTGACGTGACGACGACGCTCAAGCGCTCAAAACTCATCGCCGGTATGCGTAGCGAGAAGAACCGCAAAGCCGAACCGCAATTCAATGCCAATTTGCAATCGGCCGCCCTGCGTGTCATGATGGGCGAGACCGTCAATGCGCAAACCCAAACCATCGCCGTGGATGCCAAGGCGCACTACAATCCAAAGGCCAAGAAGAACGTGCTGCTCCAGTGGAATCCCCACTTGCGCGTCAACCTCCAGCAGGGTGAGGCCGAACTGGCGATGCTGACCATGCCGATCGTAATACCGGCTATCGACTTCTCCTACTCCAACAAGATCTTCCGCATCAACCGCTCGCAAGTGCACCTGGGCAGTTCCGACTTCACACTCTCGGGTGATATCAACGATATCGGCCCGTGGTTGCGCGGCGAGGGTATCCTGAAGGGTGATCTCAACTTCGAGAGCGACTATACCGACGTGAACGAACTGATGGCGATGTTCTCGGCCGAAGAGGGTAGCGAGGAGCAAACCGAACCCAAACCCAAGACAGAGAAGACAGCCTCCCAACACGAGGGACCGTTCCTCGTACCCACCGACGTAGACCTCGCGCTCAACACCCGTATCGGTACGGCGGACGTCTTCACAGAGCAGATCTATAACGTAGGCGGTAAGCTCTACGTACGTAACGGCGTACTGGCCCTCGAAGAAATGGGCTTCGTATGCAATGCCGCCCGTCTGCAACTCACGGCGATGTACCGTACGCCGCGTCGCAACCACCTCTACCTCGGTCTCGACTATCATATGTTGGACGTAGATATCGATACGCTTATCGACATGATTCCTACCGTCAAAGAAATGGTACCGATGCTCAGCTCGTTCAAGGGCAACGCCGAGTTCCACTTGGCGGCGGAGACCTACCTCAACCAGAACTACCAACCCAAGATGTCCACCCTGCGTGGCGCGGCATCGCTGTTTGCCAAGGACCTCGTGGTCATGGACGGCGAGACATTCACCAAGATAGCCAAGTTGCTCAACTTTAAGAAGAAGACCGAGAACAAGGTGGACAGTATATCGGCCGAACTGACCGTCTATAAGAACGAGATAGACGTCTATCCCTTCTGCGTACAGATGGACAACTACATGGTAGCTATGGGCGGACGCCATAATACCAATATGACCTTCGACTACGATATCAACGTGCTGTCGCCTATCTATCTGGGCGTCAACGTGAGCGGCAACCTGGACAACCTGAATATCAAGTTGGCCAAGTGTAAGTTCGCCAAGGACTTCCGTCCGATCTTCCACCGCAAGGTGGATACCGAATCGGCCGACCTGCGTCGCCGTATCCGACAATCGATGCAAAAAAACGTTAAAATATAACTCGTATGAAAAAATCTATTTTTTTAGGACTGATTGCAATGACTATGATTGCTTGTACCGAAAAGAACCAACAGCCCACGACCTTTGCCGTTCCGGCTTTTGACCAGGCGAAGAACGTGGCGCAGTACATGCCTGCTTTCGAGGCTGCCATCGCTGAGCAGAAAGCCGAGGTGGAGGCTATCGTCAACAACTCCGAAGAACCGACGTTTGAGAACACCCTGGTCGCCCTCGACCGCACGGGCATGACGCTGGATAGCCTGCAGGGTATCTTCTTCAACGTGCTGGAGGCCGATGGCAACGACGAGATGGACTCCATCGCCGAGATCCTCGTTCCGATGCTGACCGACTTGAGCAGCGAGATCCTGCTCAACGAGACGCTCTTCCAGCGCATCAAAGCCGTCTACGACGAGCGTGAGTCGCTGGGTTTGGACCCCGAGCAGATGCGACTGCTGACCGAGACCTACAAGTCGTTTGTCAACAACGGTGCCCTGCTCAACGCCGAGCAGAAAGCCCGCCTCGTGGAGATCAATAAGGAGTTGGGTCTGCTCTCGCTTAAGTTTGGCAACAACGTAGTAGCTGAGACAAATGCCTACCAGTATTTCGTCAAGAACGAAGACGAACTCAAAGGCCTGCCCGAGAGTGCCAAAGCCGCTGCGGCTGAGGAAGCCGAGGCTGCCGGCCATAAGGGCGAGTGGCTGTTCACGCCCAAGCGCACCAGCTTCACGCCGGTACTCCAGTACTGCGAGAACCGCGAACTGCGTAAGGAATTGCTCATGGCCTACACTACCCGCGGCAACCACGGCAACGCCAACGACAACAAGGAAGTCATCAAGCGCACCATGGCCCTGCGTATCGAGAAGGCCAAACTCTTCGGCTATGACAATCCGGCCGACTATATCCTGGCCGACTGTATGGCAAAGGATTCGAAGACCGTAGATAAATTCCTGGCATCCGTATGGACTCCTTCGCTCGAGGCGGCCAAACGTGAGGCGGCCGAACTGCAGAAGATGATGGACCGTGACCTGCCGGGCGAGAAACTCCAACCCTGGGATTGGTGGTACTATGCCGAGAAACTGCGTGCCGAGAAATATGCTCTCAACGAAGAGGAACTCAAGCCCTACTTCGAACTCGGCAACGTACGTCAGGGTGCTTTTGACCTGGCTACCAAGTTGTATGGTATTCAGTTTGAGAAAGTCAACGACATGCCGGTGTATAATCCGGAGGTGGAAGTATTCAAGGTAACCGAGGCCGACGGCCGATTGGTAGGTTATCTCTATACCGACTACTTCCCCCGTGCAGGAAAACGTCCGGGTGCTTGGATGAACAATATCTCGTCGCAGTACGTAGATGCCAACGGCGTAGATCATCGTCCGGTGATCATCAACGTGGGTAACTTCAACAAGCCTACCGCAGGCAACCCCTCCTTGCTCTCGATGGACGACGTAGAAACCCTGTTCCATGAGTTCGGTCATGCGCTCCACGGTCTGCTCGCCAAGGCGCACTATAAATCGCTCAGCGGCACCAATACACCGCGCGACTTCGTAGAATTGCCCTCGCAGTTTATGGAG
Source organism: Paludibacteraceae bacterium (assembly GCA_017551025.1). Taxonomy (GTDB): domain Bacteria; phylum Bacteroidota; class Bacteroidia; order Bacteroidales; family Paludibacteraceae; genus Colicola. The sequence continues at coordinate 9,086 of JAFZNG010000003.1, forward strand.
AACTACTGCTACGAACCGGAAATTATCCGAACCTACGCCCGTCACTACAAGACCCAGGAAGTTATCCCCGACAGCCTGATCGAGAAGATCAACAATGCCGGTAAGTTCAACCAGGGCTTCGTGACCACCGAACTCCTCTCGGCATCTATCCTGGATATGGACTTCCATGAACTGACCACCGTTGACGGACTCGACGTAGATCAGTTCGAGGCCGCTTCGATGGCTAAGATGCAGATGATACCCGAGATCATCGTTCGCTATCGTCCTACGTTCTACAATCATATCTTCACCACCGGTTACGAGGCAGGTTACTACAGTTATACCTGGTCGGCCGTGCTGGATGCAGACGCTTTTGCCGCTTTCAAGGAGACGGGTAATATCCTCAACCCGGACGTAGCAAAACGTTTCCGTCATCTGCTCGAACAGGGTGGTACGCGTGATGCCCAGGAACTTTACCTCGAGTTCCGCGGCAAGGAAGCCGATCCGCAGTATCTGCTGCGTCGTAAGGGATTCATCGAGTAATGCTGTAGCGTGGGTCAACTGCTGAAATATATTAGCAAACCGGGCCTGCCGGCAGTCATCTTGCTGCTGGTAGGTGCCGGTTTGTTGTGGTTACCCTCGTTTGCGGACCATGCCTTCGGAACGGTACTGTTGACCATGCTGCTTACCCTTTTGGCTGCGGCGATCATGCAGACCTTCTTTCACCGCTCCGGTCTGACGCGCGAGACAGATATGCTGCCGCTGCTGCTGTATGTCGTATCGGTGTCGGTATTTCCCGCTTTGCATACGCAATGGCAGTCCCAGGTGGCGGTATGTGCCCTGCTCATCATTCTAACCGTACTCTTCCGTGGTTTTCGCGAGAAAGATACATCGGAGCAGGCTTTTCTCTCTACGCTGCTCCTACTGTTGGCCTCTATGCTCGTGCCGGACATGATCTGGCTGTTCCCCTTTATCTGGATTGCGTATATTATCCTGTCCGCCTTCGGTTTTCGTACGATGCTGGCTACCCTGATCGCCTTGGCAGTCTTTGCAATCTACCTGGGCATAGGCCTATTCTTTGAGAAAATAGACAACCCCTTCCTGGGTTTGCTCGATCGTCAGTTTATCTTTGAGAGTGGCGACCCCGAGGAGTGGATCATGCAGGCCGTACTGATGTTTATGGGCTGCTATTTCTTCATCATCTCCGTCATTCGTGTCGACCGCGACAGCGTGCGCCAGCAGGCGGTGCTGACGCTCTTTGCCCTCTTCTTCGCGGCTACGATAGCGATGGTTATCTATCCGATGCTGCCTCTGAAGACCCTACCGCTGATGCTGGCTATGCTCACCGGTTTGGCGGTTACGTTCTTCCGCCAGAACGAATCGGTCCATCGAGGTATCGTATTCCTACTATACCTCCTCTTGTTGGCGGCCGGCTATCTCGTGCCGACCCTCATCCTTAATATCTAAAACCGGGTAGCGCTTAGAAATCTATCCGGAATCCCGCATGTACGTTGAAACCCGCCTGGGCAAAGTACCACGTACAGCGACTGCCGTCCTGGAAACGACTGGCCTCTGCACCACCGTTGTTGGCATATTTCTCGTTGAAGATATTATTCAGTTGACATAAAAGACGTATCTCGGGTACGCCGCGTCGGCCGGCGCACCATTTGTGCATCGGCAGCGCGTACTGCAGATGGACGTTGGTCGTCGTATATGCCTTGAGCATAGCACGTACGTCCTGGGTGTTGTCCAGGTACTGACGACCTACAACATTCGTCTGGATCGTTGCCATGAAGCCGGCATAGTCGAACGTAAAGAGCGACATACCTGTCACGCTGGGCGAGAAAGCGATCGTCACGTCGCCCTGTACCGTATCCTGGCCTACCCAGTTCCAGTTGTTCTGGTCGTCATAGACATCAATCAACTGACGGTAGTTCTGTATCTTATTGCGGCTCAGCACCAAATTACCCTCCCAGCGGAACCAGTCCGTGATACGTACGGCGGCGGTCAGTTCTGCCCCCATACGGTACGAGTCCTTGACATTCGTCGTCAGGTATTTGCCTACGTCGTTGTATTCGCCCGTGAGCACCAACTGGTTGTCGTAGTCCATGAAGTAAAGATTGACTCCTATATTAAAACGCGCGTGCGCGTACTGATAGCCCAGTTCATAGTCGTACAGCGTTTCTGCCTTGGGCATCGTACCCAGATAGTTGTCGGTGGCGGGCAGATATTCCAGGTTCTCGGTATAGTTGCTGCGGCTGGGTTCACGATTGGCCATGGCAAACGAAGCGGAGAGCAGATGGCCGCCGTTGCGATACGTCAGGCCTGCCTTGGGGTTCAGGAAATGGAAGTCCTGCTTGATCGGCAGTTCGGTCATCGTCTCGTCGTTGATACCGCTGAGCGTATAGCGCACAAAGCGGTACTGCAAATCGGCATACAGCGCGAGTTGTTCGCGGTTGCGGTGGATGATACGCCAGTTGACCTTGGCAAACACGTTGGCATCGATCTTATCACCTCGGTTGCGATAGTACTCATAGTGGATTGGCAGCGCCGTAAGTCCGGGCTTGGCCAGGTACTCCAGTGTGCCATAGTGATGACCGATATAGTCGTTGGCTGCCGCACCCAGTTGCAGGTCCACGGGGTCGGAGACATATTTCGCCGATACGATGGCGCCGAAGAAATGATTCTCCAGCCATTTTTGATACATCGCGTAGCTCTTCTTGCTCGGGTCGGCTACCACGGTAGTGTCCAGTCCGAAATAGCTGTATTTCTTCTTCTTGTACTGCTCGTAGTATCCACCTCCGTGGGTGTAGTGGAGCGTCGCCTGCAGCAACCACTGCGGCGTGAAGCGGTGGGTGACGCTCAGTTGGGCATGTTGCTGGGCGTAGTTGTCGGTCTGGTTGGGGTAATAGACCGTCGAGTCCGTACCGTCCGTAGCCGTTACGGTATATTCCCCGGCAGGGTTATAGCGGCGGTCGGCACCGTTCAGGCCGTACGCTACATCGTAGGATACACCTTCCCAGCCCATGCCGGTCTTCTCGTTGCCGCCGAAGAGGCGTGCTTCTACTTGCGTCTTTTGTCCCCGCCAACCGAAGTCGCCGTAGTAACTGTAGAGATCGGATTTCGTGCGATACAGAAAGCCGTCGCTGTTCACCTTCGAGAAGCGGGCGTTGGCGTACCAGTTGTTGGGCAACGCCAGATGACCACTTACCATCTCACGGAAGGTGTTGTACATACCGCCGTTGAAAGCGATCGTCAGATGACTGCTGTCCTCTTCGCCATTCGCCATTCGCCTTTCGCCATGATCCGTCCGCATATTCAGGCTCGCACCGAAACTGGCCGATCCGTTGGTGCTGGTACCTACGCCGCGTTGCACATCGATACTCGAGAGCGAACTCGACATATCGGTCATGTTGACCCAGAAGACGGTCTGGCTCTCCTGGTCGTTGAGCGGCACGTCGTTGACGGTCATGTTGATACGCGTGTGATCCGTACCGCGCACGCGGAAATAGGTATACCCTACACCCAGACCGTCGTCCGAGGTGACTTGCAGGCCCGGTACGGTAGTGAGTAGGAAGGGTAGGTTCTGGCCGGTGTTCTCGCGGTTGAGGTTCTCGGCATTGATCTGATCCTGGCTGAGCGTCTCTTGTTTGACGCGTGTAGCCTGTACTTGGATCTCGCCCAATTCTTTATGACGCGTGAGCGAATCCCGATTACTGACACTGACTTGAGCGGATACCGTACCGCTCATCAACGACCAAAAGGCCACCGTGATGGCCAATTGGTACACATAAGCATGTTGGATAGTTTTCATTTTCCTTAGCAGCATTACCTGCTCAGGTTCTACGGGTGTGTTCTCAGCCTTGCAGCACCCCGAATGAATCTGAACGTATGTTGATGTTTTATGTTATGAGTTGCGATATACCTTCGGTGTGACGCCCACGTGCGCTTTGAAGAATCGGTTGAAGAACGCGATATTGTCAAAGCCCAGCGAGAGGGCGATCTCTTTGATCTGTAGGTTGGTGACTTTGAGTTGTGCCTTGGCGTCCGTGAGGATGGCATCGTTGATGATGTCGCCGGCCGTACGTTCGCTCACCTGACGAATCGTAGAGCAGAGGTGAGGCAGGGTGATACGCATCGCCTGGGCATACTGATTCACGTGATGCCACTCGTGGTAATGCTTTACGACGAGTTGGCAGTAGTCATAGTAGATCTCCGACTTGCGGTCCAGCGGTCGCATCTCGATATCGTTCTGCTGACGTGCCATACTGGCATAGCTGGTCTGGAGCAGGTTGAAGATATGTACCATCTTCTCGGTGTTGAGCATCGAGGGCTTGGTGTTGAGGGCCTGGATCAAGGTCTGGTACATACTGCACAGCACCTCGGTCTGTTCCTCACGCAGACTCAGTTTGGGCGACTTGATCTGCATCGCCGAGAGCGACATACGGTTGTTGAACGTATGTTTCTCCAGGAAACTGCTACCGAATACAATCCAGTACACCAACGCATCATCCGATACGTCGTGGATGAATAGAAAGTTACCGGGTTCGAAGAGCAACACGTCGTTGGCCTTGAACGAGTACTCGGTGATATTCACCGTCGCACTGGCCGTACCACGCACCAGAAGGGCATAGACGCCACACATGATCTTACACGGGAAGCGTCCGTACTCCTTCATCAGTTTGCCGCTCGCATCGCCAATCATGTAGTCGCCATACGGGCAGTCAAGAATAGGGATATTGTTTTCCTGCATTAATGCACTAATTTAATCTCGTTCCACATATCCAGCAGCATCTCCTGTGCGTCACCTGCATCGTGCATGAGGGCGCATCGGTTGATGATACTGTTGTCGGCATAGTAAACCGGGTTCAGGTGTAGGGCGTGGGTATCCAGCTTCTTGCCGTCCACCTCAATCGGATCTTCGCCGAAGAAATACGAAGCGTTGACCGTCTCGGGCCATGCTTCCTCATCGTTCTGAGCAGCCAGGATCGTAGCGGCAGCTTTCTCACCACCGGCACAGGACACATAACCGATCTCCTCCATGTTAGCCAGGGCATTCTCGGCCTTGCACATGTAGTCGATGAAGTAGGTGGCAGCCTTTACGTTCTTGGCATACTTCGGTATTACCCAACCGTCGAACCATACGTTCGAACCCTCTTTCGGTACGATATAATCCAGCATCACACCCATTTCGGCAGCCTCTTCGATAGCAAACTGTGCATCGCCCGACCAACTGAGGTTGATCCATGCCTTGCCCTTGGTCATCTCCTCCTTACCGAAGTCAACTTCCCATCCGCAAATCTGCTTCTTGGCTTCGATCAGCACGTCCTTGACAGCCTCGATACGATCCGGGGTGATGTTCTTCACCAGGTCGTCGCGGGTCACCTCGCCAAACTCGATCTCATGACGGTAGGCATACAGCACCAGCACCGAATAGATGTCGCGGACGGCATCCTTCATGAGGATGCGGTTCTCAAACTTCGGGTTGAGCAGTGCACCCCACGATGCCAGATCCTCACGATTGACATGTTGCGGGTTGTAGATGAAGCCCGTGGTACCCCACATGTAGCCGACCGTATAGTCGCTCACGCGTACGTCAGGACGCGGTGCCATCTGTTGGAATTTCTCAACTACGTAGGGCGAGATATTGTCAAAATAATTGATGCTGTCAGCTATCAGTTCTTTCTGAATAGGCTGAATCAGTCCTTTCTTGAGCATGCGCTCGATGATATACTCCGACGGACAGAACACGTCATAATCCTCGTGACCTACCTCAATCTTGGTGAGGGCAGTCTCGTTGATGTCAAAGGTCTCATAGACGAGTTCTACCCGCTCGCCGGTCTGCTGGTAATACCAGTCTTCGAAATTGGCCTTTACGTCTTCGTCGATGTAATCGGCCCAGTTGAGCACCTTGAGCTGGTGTGCACGGTCGTTGCTGTTACAAGCTGTGAACACGATGGCTACGATAGCCAGAAGATAGAAGGAAAGTTTTCTCATAGCATTATTAGTTTTCTTGTTTTTTATTGCGTAGATTGATAATAATCAAAGCCGTCAACATGACGAGCAAGATGATCGTAAACAGCGGACGCAGTTCGGGCGTCAGTCCGCCTTTGCGGGCATCGGAGTAGATAAACGTACTCAGGGTCTCCAATCCGCCGCTACCCTTCGTGAAGAAGGTCACGCCGAAGTCATCCACCGAGAGCGTCAGCGCCAAAATAAAGCCGCTCAACATACCCGGCCACAGTTCGGGCAACATGACCATGCGCAGGGCTTGTGCGGGGGTCGCACCCAGGTCGAGTGCCGCCTCGTAGGTGTTGGGATTCATACGACTCAGGCGCGGCAGTACGCTCAGCACGACATACGGCGTACAGAACACTACATGGGCGATACATACCGTAGCCAGTCCCTGACTCAGTCCCAGGGCCACGAACAGCAGGAAGAGCGATATACCCGTGATGATATCCGGGTTGATCATCGGCACCGAGTTCATGAGGCTCACCACTTTGCGCTGACGTGCCCGCATGTTGTATATGCCTATCGCGGCCAACGTACCCAGTATCGTGGAGCATACGGCAGCAATCAGGGCGATGACTACGGTGTACCAAATGGCGCTGTTCAGTCCCGCATCGGCTTGACCGGTAAACAGGTTACGGTACAAGTCCATCGAGAAGCCGGTCCAGTTGCCCAGGATCTTGCTATTGGTAAACGAGAAGACCGCAATCAGGGCAATCGGGGCGTAGAGCACCAGTAGCAGCAACCATAGATACAACTGCGAACCGATATGACGACGCATGCCCATGCGCTTGCGACGCAGCGTCTCCTGCTCCACGGCCGTCATGTGTTGTTCGCGACGCCGCTGAATGATCTGCATTGTGAGCAGCACGATACCTCCTGCGAGCAGCAATCCGGCGAATACAAACCATACCCAACCTGTACTTCGCCGCACGGTGACGGCATTGTTGACATACTGCTCAAAACCCTGGTAGGCATTTTGTACCAGCACTTTCTTCTGGCGGTTCTTGGGTAGTTGACGCTTGCGCCATACGATCCATCCCCGATCCTGAGTGTCGGTGTAGCGAATCACCTCTTCGCCCCAGGCTTCGATACCTTCTATGGTACGATCCGCAAACAAGAAGTCAATCAACTGTAAACTATCTACTAGGCGGCTTCTTTCATCTTTTAACTCTAAACTTTCAACTTTTATATTGATCTTCTCCGCCTGATACACTTCCGGGAAGGTATCTACCACGGCCACCTCACCCGTCGTTCCCACCCGCAGGGTGTACGTCAGGTTCGATTGCGCAAAGAGGAGACAAAAGTCGAAAGAAAAAAGACAAAAGACCAATACAATTAGTCTTTGCTCTTTCAGCGAAGCGGTCTTTACTCTTTCAGCGAAGCGGTCTAAAATCATACCAGCCCTCCTTTCTCCTCGCCGGCACCGTCGTGGTCGCCGAAGAACGAGGTTAATGCGATGATGATGAGTAGCACGAGACTGAGCACCGCACCGTAGTTCAACAGATCGGTCGTGGTAATATAGTCCTGGATGAGGCTACCGAAGAGTTTGATATTGTTATGCGTCAGCAGTTCGGCAATAGCAAAGGTCGATACCGTCGGCATGAAGACCATCACGATACCGCTATACACACCCGGCATACTCAGCGGCACAATCACCTTCCAGAAACTCTGCCAACGGTTGGCACCCAAGTCCTGGGCTGCCTCTACGAGCGAGTTGTCCATCTTCTGCAGCGTATTATAGATCGGGTAGATCATAAAGGGCAAGTAGTCGTAGCACAAGCCGAACAGCAATGCCCCTTCGCCAAGCGGAAGACCGCACATATTGAACAGCTCTACGGTCGCTACCGTACGCAGCAGGAAGTTGATCCACATAGGCAGGATAAACAGCATGGCCATCACCTTGGGGGTGCGGAAATCCTCTTGCGCCATGATATACGCGGCCGGATAACCGATCAACAAGCATATCAGGGTGTTGAGCACCGCAATCATCACCGAGTAGAGGAAGGTCTGTATCGCCTCGCTATGCGAGAAGAACTTCATGAAGTTGCGCAGCGTAAACTGACCGTTGATATCCGTGAGGGCATAGTAGCCCACCAGCACCAGCGGCAGCACCACAAATAGCGCCATGAACAATATATACGGCCATGCCCATGTTCTGCGCGAAGAAAATATTTGTACGAGCTTACTCATTAGTCTTTGTTCTTTCAGCGAAGCGGTCTTTACTCTTTCAGCGCTAGCGGTCTTTACTCTTTCAGGCCGGAGGCCGGTCTAATTAAGATTTCCTTCTTCGGTATCACGATACCTACGCGGTCGCCGTCATCCCATACGTCATTGGTATTCACGTAGAGGTCATGGCCCTCGTCCGTACGGATGGTCAGGTGGTAGTGGTTACCCTTGAACAGGATAAAATGCACCTCACCGCTCAGCGTTCCTTCTTCCTCATAGTCTTGCAGGTCGATCGAGCGGAAGGGCACCAGTACTTCTACCTTCTCGCCGGCTTCCATGCCTTCGATCTGCTGCTCCAGTACTTCCCACTCGGCGTCCAGGAAGCGCACCTTGCCGTTTTTGAGCACTTCTCCCTCAAAATGGTTGTAGATATGATGCTCTTTATGCATGATCTGGATATCCTCCGGACGCACGAGCATACCTACTTCCGTTCCGGGCAGGTATTCGTGGTAGTCCTGGATCAGAAACTCGTAATCATCCGGCGTGAGCACACGCATCTCATAATGTACACCCTTGAAGATGCAACTCTGCACCTCGCCGTACCACTTGGTGAACTTACCCTTCGGAATCCGATCGTCAAAATCAACATCTTCCTGGCTTTCGACTTTCGACTTTCGACTTTCGGCTAATACATACAGCGCGACAGCACGATACATGGCGCCCGTGTCAATATACCGGTAGCCGGCATATTTCGCCAGTTGTTTGGCTATCGTGCTCTTTCCACACGACGAATAGCCGTCGATGGCTACAATAATCTTTTTCATAATTATTCTGCTTCAGGGTTAGTGATCATGGCCGTAAAGAGGATGTTGCCCTGCTGCTTCTCGCGGATGACGAGGAAGTATGGTCGGTCGACAAAGAACTC
>JAFZNG010000032.1 GCA_017551025.1 Paludibacteraceae bacterium
AACTGAAGTTGCGCGAGGTGGTTAGTTTCCATATGCTGGCGGGATATCTTGGCGATCGTAATAATCCGTTCAAGACCGACGGACTGTACGACCTGCCGTATAGCTACAAGACATCCGACGGCAGTTTTGTACAGGCTCGTACGGATTTCTCGGATGGTAAGTATGCGTATATGCCGTATATGGAACTCACGGCCGGTATTGAGAATATCTTCAAACTCATCCGTATCGAGTATGTGCGCCGACTGACGCACCTCACTTCGCCCAGCGGACAGAAACTCGGTCCGTGGCAGCGAAACGGTATACGTATTACATTGCGCGTAGCGATGTAGTAAAGGCGAAGGGCGAAAGGTTAAAGGCGAAAGGTTAAAGTAGAAAATGGATAATTTATGAATATAATCAAGACCCCAATTGAAGGACTGCTGGTATTGGAACCGCGGGTGTTCAACGATGCACGAGGTTATTTTGTAGAGACCTACAACGAACAGCGGTATCACGAAGCCGGTATTACGGCGCGTTTTGTACAGGACAATCAGTCCTGCTCCAGTTATGGTGTGGTGCGTGGACTGCATTTCCAGCGTCCGCCGTATAGCCAGGCTAAACTGGTGTGCTGCACCGTAGGACGCGTGCTGGACGTAGCCGTGGATTTGCGTAAGGACAGTCCTACCTACGGCCAATGGTACAGCGTGGAGTTGAGCGAAGAGAACAAACGCCAGTTCTATATCCCGCGTGGTTTTGCCCACGGTTTCTCGGTGCTGAGCGAACAGGCTATCTTCACCTATAAATGCGATAACCTCTACCACCCCGAGGCCGATGGCGGTATCCTGCTGAGCGACCCGGACCTGGCAATCGACTGGCAGATACCCGAGGAAATGCGTATTATCAGTGATAAAGATAAACGTCATCCGCTCTTAAAGGACTTAAAGAATCCTTTCTGAATTAAAAATTAAAAATTAAAAATTACGAATTGTGAAGATACTTATTACCGGCTGTAACGGACAATTAGGCAATGAGATGCGCGTGCTGAGTGCGCTGCATCCCCGGCACACCTACTTCTTTACCGACGTAGCGGAGTTGGATATTACCGACCGCGAGGCCGTGACGGCTTTCGTGCATGAGCATGCTATCGACCTCATCGTCAATTGTGCCGCCTATACCAACGTAGACCGTGCCGAGGAGGATGAACCGACCGCAATGCGTATCAATGCTGACGCTGTAGCCAACCTGGCGGCTGCGGGTACGCGACTGATTCATATCAGTACCGATTACGTCTTCTCGGGCGATGAGCACCAGCCCTGCCGCGAGCAGGATCCTGTAGCACCCCGTACCGCGTACGGTCGCACCAAACTGGCGGGCGAACAGCAGGTGCTGGCCCTCTGTCCCGAGGCCGTTATCTTGCGTACGGCATGGCTGTACTCTACGTACGGCAACAACTTCGTGAAGACCATGTTGCGTCTCGGCCGTGAGAAAGAGTCGCTGGGCGTGGTATTCGACCAAATCGGTACACCGACCTATGCCGCCGACCTGGCACAGGCTATCTTCACCGTCATCGAGGCGCCGGAGTGGCATCCGGATATCTACCACTTCACCAACGAAGGAGTCTGCTCGTGGTACGACTTTACGCTGGCGATCCACCAGCTGGCAGGGATCACGACCTGCGCCGTGCGACCCATCCTCTCCTCGGAATACCAGTACCGCACCCCGCGGCCGCACTATAGCGTGCTGGACAAGTCGAAGTTCAAGCAGACCTTCGGCGTCGCCATACCGCATTGGATGGACGGGTTGCGCCGATGCGTGGAAGAATTAAAAATTAAAAATTAAAAATTGCGAGGTGAGAGATATTTTGGATTTTTTGGAGGCGTTGTCGGAGAATAACAACCGTGAGTGGTTTGCCGAAAACAAAGCATGGTACCAACGGTGCTATGCCCGCTTCGTGGACTTCTCGACGGAGTATATCCATCGACTCGCCGAGATCGATCCGACGCTCGTGGGCCTGCAACCCAAGGATTGTATCTGGCGCATC
>JAFZNG010000033.1 GCA_017551025.1 Paludibacteraceae bacterium
CGTACAATTCGGGTTGCTGGTTGCAGCCTTGCGGTGCGTGCCAAGCAGCATCTTCTCGTGCTTGTGCTGACCGTCTTTCTTCGGTTTCGACAATGCGCCGGATACATAATCAATACCGGCACTCCATTTTACAATTGCCATTTGATTACGAATCATGTTTTACCTCCGATCCGTGTAGAGGGGTTTAGGTTAATAATTAGTGTTTAATACCATCATACGATTCGATGGTTTTGGTTTGGATGACGACGGAGGTGTCGCCATGTTGGTAGTACTGACTCTGGGTGGTCACCGTCCTGGTCACGTTGCAACTCTGCAGGCCGAGTGCGATGGCGAGGCAGGTTACGATAGCCGTCAGAGCCGTTGCTACGATTTTGTAGATCTGTTCTTTGGTCATAATTGGGTTACTGGTTATTGGTTATTGTCTCGATATTGATAGGTAATTGACAGGTAATTGACCCGATCACACTTGTGTTTCATTTTCGAGTGCAAAGGTACGATGAACATTTTGGTTTTTCCAAATTTTTTTGCAAAAAAATGCAGAAAAAATGCATTTCCTTTATAAGTATCTGATAATCAATAGTCGTGTTGCGGCGATAATTTGGAGGTACGTTTCACACAAACCACACTTTCACGCAAAAAAAAATGTTGCTGTTCTGGCCATAATAATAATATAAGAATACTATATATTATATATTATATATTATGAGGTTTTTTGAAGACAAAAATATGTGTGAATCTGTTAGATGTGAATGGAGGAGATCGGGGGTCAGGAATGCGACTCATTAATCACAGCAGGGGACGAAGAACGAGGAGAAAGACGGAATTATAAAGTTTCACACAAACCACATTTTCACACAAAAATGTGTGTTGATTTTTCAATTGCGACCGAAGGAAACGCCCCCTAAACTTCAAGAAGCTATTCCGCACCGCAGGTATAGGTCAACCGCAAATATACAACAATTCTTCCGATCGGCAAAAGATGGCGGATTTATGTCTTATCTATAATAGAATCGTATTTTTTTCTCAAATTATTTGCACAATTCAAATAAAAAGTGTAATTTTGCAGCGTGAAATGAAAAGTTGAATAAATCATTTCAAAATGGACAGCACTCAAAAGAACATAAAAAACAGGATTACAAAGGCAGGAAGAGGTCGTTGTATCTTCTCACAGGACTTTGCACAGTACGGCACACAAAATGCCGTGCGACTGGCTTTTTTTCGATTGGTTCAAGAGGGACTCATCATTCGCGTTGCACAAGGAATTTATTGGTATCCGAAAATCGACAAAGAGCTTGGACTCGGTGTTCTCCTTCCTGATACAGACACGATAGCTTACGCCGTGGCAGCGCGCGACAATGCTCACATCGTACCGGACGCTAATGCAGCGCTGAATATGCTCGGTTTCTCCACGCAAGTGCCGGCCAATGCCGTCTATCTGACCAGTGGCGTCGGACGGCGTATCAACCTGCAAATTGGCAATGGCAACAGTATCTTATTCAAGCACACGTCCAATGGCAGCCTATTTGCCTACAACTCCAAGTTGATGCTGCTCTTGGTCTTATCGATTCGCGAGATCGGACCGAACCTACGCGATGAAGAGAAAGACATTATCCGCACGCATCTAAGTCATATCAGCGAGAAAGATTACAAACACGATATCCAGTTCGTTCCAGGATGGATACGCGATATATTTATCAAACTATGAAATATACTGATTTGACGGAAGTTCAGCAGCAAGAACTTCTCAAGCAAGCCAACATTGCCACTCGCATTCAGAAGAAGAATATCGAGAAAGATTGGTGGGTAACGCAAGTGCTCAAAGCTATTTTTGCGCTCCCGTATGCCGACCATCTGTCGTTCAAAGGTGGCACGTCGTTGAGCAAAGCATGGAACCTCATTGAGCGTTTCTCGGAAGACATTGATATTGCTATCAGCCGCGAGTACTTAGGCTTTGCCGGTGAACTGAGCCGTACTCAGGTGAGTGACAAACTGCGTCGTGCCGCTTGTTCGTTCGTCCGCGAGAAACTATCTGCCGACATCGAGCAGCAACTTATCGCCAACGGCATACGCGAAGACTTGTTCTCCGTGCATGTCAATATCACCTCTGTTTCTACGGTTGATCCGGAGGTGATTTATGTCGAATACAAGACGCTCTTCCCGTTCGAGGACTATGTGCAGAACATGGTCAAAGTCGAAGTGAGCGGACGTAGCATGTCTGAGCCGTTGCAATCGGTCATGCTTTCTTCCATCATCGACGAGACTTTCCAGGATGCAGCTTTTGTGGAACCCGCATTCCCTGTCAGTGTTGTTCGCCCTGAACGCACGTTCTTAGAGAAAGTGATGCTCCTGCATGAGGAGTTCGCCAAACCGACTGCTGAAATGCGCACCGAGCGCATGAGCCGCCACTTATACGATCTGGAACGCATGTTGCGTACGGACATCGCTGACCGCGCGTTGAGCGATGAGCACCTCTATCGTTCTGTCTTGGAGCATCGCCGTAAGTTCATCGGTTTGAAGGGCTTTGACTATGACACACTCTATCCGCAAACCCTCTCGCTGGAGATACCGACGGACATCCTTCCTGCATGGCGCAAGGATTACGAGAACATGCGCCAATCGATGATTTACGGCCAGTCTGTTCCGTTTGACGAACTGCTTGCTGAAATCCGCCAACTCAACGCTCGCATCCACGAGTTACCTTATAGCAAATAATAAGCTCACCATGATACGTAATGCGACAGAAGAGGATATTCCTCGTTTGATGGAACTGCTGAAGCAGGTGAATATGGTGCACTATGCGTTGCGACCGGACTTGTTCCGGCCCAACACGACCAAGTACGACGAGGCGGAACTGAGACAGCTGTTAGCAGACGACTTGACTCCGGTCTTCGTCTATGAGCAGATGACGGTGCTGGGCTATGCTTTTGTGCGCATCGAGCAGACGAAGGACGATCGGTTGCAGCAGGACAGGCGGACACTGTATATCGACGATCTCTGTGTGGATACAGCGGCGCGTGGTCAACATATCGGCACGCAATTGTTCGATTTCGTGCGTCGGTGGGCAAAGCAGCAGTCATGTCAGTCCATTACGCTCAATGTATGGGCAGGGAATAATGCCGCATATACGTTCTATCAGAAGATAGGCATGTCTATCCGCAAGACATGCATGGAGATGAAGTTGGACAAGACGCCAAAAAAATTGGCACGAAATTTGTAAGCAAAGGATTGAAGTATAAAATATATTAGGATTATGAAGCACAGTATTTGGAGCGCTGTATGCGTGGCTATCGGCATTAGTATCGCCGGATTATTCGTCTTTCTCGGACTCGTCAAGAACGCCGACAAAGACCGTTTTGTCACCGTAAAAGGACTGTCGACCCGTACCGTTGAAGCCGACCATGCCATCTGGCCGCTATGCTTCTCGCTGACCGGCAACGACCTGCAATCGCTCTACAGCGAGAGCGAACGCGTGAGCCAAGAGATACGCACCATGCTCAAAGCTCGCGGCTTCCGCGACGAAGACCTGCAAGTAGGTAATATCACCGTAGAAAACAAATGGGACAACTATACCTACGGCGTACGACCGGAGTATAAATACCAACTCAACGCCTCCGTCATCGTCAGCACCGATAGCGTCATGCTCGTCGTGCGCAACAACGGCTGCGCCAGCGAACTGCTCAATCGCGGCATCATCGTCAACACCTCGGAATGGCAACTGGAATACCAGTACAACGGTCTGCCGGAACTCAAACCCGAGATGATCGAAGAGGCTACGAAGAATGCACGCGCCGTGGCACAGAAATTCGCCAACGATGCGGAATGCAACCTGGGCAGTATCGTACGCGCCAGCCAAGGACAGTTCTCCGTAGAGAGCGATCCGTTCCAACCATGGCTGAAACATGTCCGCGTAGTAACGACCGTAGATTATAAGTTGGATTGACGTGTAGGGTGTAGAGTGTGTTTTTAGGCCAAAAACACCTACCTCAAAGGCAAAAAACACCAAAAAATGCCCTAAAATAGAAAAAAAATGCTGAAAAATTTGCGTATGTCAAAAAAAAGCAGTACTTTTGCACCCGCTTTCGAAAAAAAGCGTAACTAATCGGTGCTATCGTCTAGCGGTTAGGACAAAAGATTCTCAATCTTTAAACCGGGGTTCGATTCCCCGTAGCACTACAAAAACGCACTGGCTCTCGCGAGTCGGTGCGTTTTCTCTACCTACTTATCAAGGATTATGTCAGAAAGAAGAAAGTAGGGGTTTCCAATTATGCAAGATCTGGTTTGCGATCATGTCATGGCCGAGCGACGAGGGATGGATACCGTCCTCGCAGAGACACTGCGTATAATCCGTATTCACCAGGAAAGGCGAGGTAATATCCACAATCGGCACACGCTCCATAGCTGCCAGACGGAACAACTGCAGATTGTACATATCATGATAATTGCGGATACGCTCGATCTGTCCGCCCAACCAACCCAGGATATTCTGACGGGCATCCGCCGACATATCCCGACTCACGAACTCGAAGAAACGCTCATGATCCATCAGCGGCAAGGAAAGCAACACGGGCTGACTACCCCACTCGCGTACACGACGTATCATCGCCTGGTACGAGCGCACGAACAAGGGCAACTCGGTATGCGGATAATGCTGCAGGTCCGGACGATCGGCAATCTCCTGCCACGTGAAATCACTATCATTACCACCATACTCCAGAAACGTCATATCCGACTCACGCACCGACTGCTCGTGACGATCCAATATCTCCAGACCACGCTCTATGGTACAACCCATACGCGCGTAATTATCAAAAGGAAGCGACAACTCCTCGCGACACTGGTCCACAAACGAATTACTCAGTATCTTATAGCGCGAACCATCCAGTACAACACCCTTAGTGATCGAGTCGCCCAAAGCAACTACTTTATGTATCTTATTAGTTTCCATATTCATATTCTGTTTTTAGTTTTTGGCTCCGGAGCCTACTCCGGTTTTTTGATTTGACGGTGCAAAATTACTGCCAATTTGTCACATATGGAAAGAAATGTGATTGCTTGGCATAGTTTTTGATAAAACATATATATACGCCGACTAAAAACGGATATAGGTGACAAAATTTCAGCCATTCGGATTTTGTCACACGAATAAAAGCGATTAAATTAGGCACAAAAACAAGGATAAATTATGGAAACTCCGAAGAAGATCACCTCGCTATCGTCGCTGCTGACGCATGCGCTGGTAATTCCGGTATGGATGCTGGTATTCTACCTGTTGTACGAACCCGCATGGGCCATGGGATGGCTCGACATGGGGCAAGGCAAGAGTACGTTTAACCTACTGATGATCATGTGTATCGTGCTGGGCGTTATATCGCTGAGCCGTATCATCATGAAGGCCTACCGCAAATGGATTCCGCTCACGTGGCTTAGGTACGCGGTATGGTATGCGTGCGAGTGGCTGGCGATGAGCCTGTTTGTAGGTATGTATATGGCGCTGATGTACAAGGGCGAATATCCCTACTTCGCCGCCGTAGGCCGCTCGGCCGTACTGCTGTTTGCCAGCACGATATATCCCTACCTGGTGATCAACCTACTCTTCACCGCTATCGGCATATCGGAAGAACCGAAGGATGCGGACGATGACCTGCTCCGGCTGTACGACAGCACGAAGCGACTGAAACTCGTGATTGCCGCCGGTGCGATCCAGTATATCCAGGCAGATGAGAACTACGTGATCATACGCTACACCGAAGGGGAGCGCATAAAGGAATATACGCTCCGCAATTCGATGAAGTCGCTGGAAGAACTGATGCAACAGCACGGTATCGTGCGTTGCCAGCGGTCTTACTATGTCAACCCGCAACACGTGAAAGTGCTACGGCGCGACAAAGAAGGTATGATCGTAGCCGAACTGGACCATCCGGACCTGAAGCCCATACGCGTCTCGCCCAAGTACTACGATCAACTCTCGGCTCGACTCTAAGAGCCGTCAGCTGTCAGCATTCAGACTAGGCAGAAGTCCAACGCGTCAGTTATGGCCTTGCGGTCCATATCCTGACCGATAAATACGAGTTTTTGCATGCGGTCGCCATACTGCTCGTCCCAATCGTGACGCAGTGTGGCGTCGCTCTGTTTCATAGCCTCGAGTTCGTCGGCCGGCATGGTAGCGTACCACTGGCCCGCCTGGCGCAGGTTGAACTGGCGTCCGGACTGCTCGAAGAGGTAGCACATATCGTACTCCTCCTGGAAATAGCACATACCCTTGCAACGAATGACCGACTTAGGCCAGCGCGATGCCACGAACTCATCGAACAGACCGAGGTCGAACGGACGACGGGCATAATACACAAAGGTGGAGATACCGAACTCCTCCATATGGCTGTGGCCATGTTCGTGGTCATGATCATGGTGGTGGTGATGCTCGTGCTCATCATCGTCATCCTCATGCTGGGATTCCACTTCGTGGATCCAGGTGGCGGAAGTAGCCACCTCCTCGAAGTTGAACGAGTGGGTATGGAGCAGACGGTCGAGCGGCACATCGCAATAGTTGGTATCCAGGATCGCTGCCTTAGGCTGGATAGCACGGATGATGGCACGGATATGCGCCAGTTCATCGGCCGAGACCTCAGCAGCCTTATTGAGCAAAATGAGGTTGCAGAACTCGATCTGCTCCGTGACGAGCGATGCGAGATCATCCTCTTTAGCTATTAGCGGTTGGCTGTTAGCCGTTAACCGATCCATAAACTCGTCGCGCAGGCGCAGTGCATCTACAACGGATACGATAGCATCCAGTTCGGGTATGCCGTCCTGGGCGAACTGCGGCACCATCTGCGGGTACGAGAGGATCGTCTGGGCAATCGGTGCGGGTTCGCAGATACCACTGGCCTCGATGACGATATAATCGTAGGCCTTCTGGGCGATCAGGTCGTGCAGTTGCTGGATGAGGTCCATCTTGAGCGAACAGCAGATACAGCCGTTCTGCAACGCGATAAGCGAGTCGTCCTGCTGCGAGACCACTCCACCCTTCTGGATCAGTTGGGCATCGATATTGACTTCGCCGATATCATTCACGATAACGGCAAATCGAATCCCCTTTTCGTTCAAGAGGATTCGATTCAGTAAGGTTGTCTTGCCGCTCCCGAGATAACCGGTGAGCAGCAAGACAGGAATACGATTGACTGTTATCATTCTACTTTAATATATTTCGCATATTTATCGACTAATTCGTCTTCTCCGGCGCGGTTCCACTCCTGCAGGATCACCTGGAGGATATACTCCTGGGTGCGCAGGACCTGGTCGACCGAAGCACGCTGACGACGGTTGAGCGAATTACCCCAGGTGAGGTACTCTACGGCATTGTCCGCCATCTTGGTGAACATCGCGTTGGCTTTCTCTTTCTCGCCTATGATCGCATAGAGCGAAGCCATGTAAGCCGAGGAGTGGTCGTAGGGGATATTATACTCCGGCAGCACTTGTTCGCAGTAGTCGAGCACTTGCTTGGCCGAGTCGTTGCGGTGCTGCTGGACGAGTTCTTCCGCCAACTGGCAGAACATCGAACGGTGGGTCTTACACATACGCATCAGGTTCTCGTCGATATAGATACCCGGCTGCGCCATATTGCCGTACTCGAACTTATGCATCATATTGTCGAACATAAGGTCGGCATTGACGCGCGGACGACCGTTGTAAGAACGCTCGGGCGTAATACGATAAGCCAGACCGACGAGTTCCATGTAGGGCTCCAGGCCGAGGTAGTAGTCGCCACCCACGGTAACGCAGAAATACATCGGTCGCTTCCACTGGTTGGTAGAGAGCATCTCCATGATCATCATCTCCGAGCGCGTATAACGGCTGGCCTGGCGGAAGAAGATCGAGTCGCCGTTGGCACCCTCTACATAGAGGCGATCCGTCGGGATATAGTTCTCACCCTCGCGGTTCTTGGTGTCAGGATCGTCGGAAAGCATAAACTTGAAGGCCGTCTTGACATCCAGCGGACGACCGAGTTTATTCTCACAGCGTACCCATTCGTTCTGTCCGGGCATGAAGTCCTTGTACTCCCACGAGATAGGCAGTGCGGCCGACTCGTAGTACGGGCGCTTCATCTGGGAGATATACCAGTCGGTCTGCAGGTACGAGAGGTTGCAGACGCGCAGGTTGGTACCTACGCCCTCTACCTCCTGGTTGTACCAGAGCGGGAAGGTATCGTTGTCGCCGTTGGAGAACAGGATCGCCTGGTCCTCGCACGACTTGAGGTAGTTAGCACCGAAGTCGCGACACGAGAAACGTCCCGAACGGTCGTGGTCATCCCAGTTCTGGGAAGCCATCTGTGCCGGTACAAGCAGGGCAGCACACGTGATGAGCAGGGCTACAGCCGCCTGGGCGTAGCGGTTCTTCATGAGGCGCTCCATCCAGTCGTAGACAGCCATCACGGCCAGTCCGATCCAGATACAGAAAGCATAGAACGAACCTACATACGCATAGTCACGTTCACGCGGCTGGTAAGGCGTCTGGTTCAGATAAACCACGATAGCCAGACCCGTCAACAGGAAGAGCAGCATCGTAATAGAGAACGACTGCCATCCCTCTTTCTTCTCCTTGCCGTTTTGCATGATGCGCTTACCGCACTGCCATACCATACCGATGATACCCAGTAGCAGCGGCAGCATATAATAGACGTTATGTCCCTTGTTCTCACGCAGTTCGGTCGGCAGTTTGGACTGATCACCGAGCATCAGGTTGTCGATAAACGGAATACCCGAGATCCAGTTGCCCTTGCTCACATCACCGTAGGACTGCAGATCGTTCTGACGACCGGCGAAGTTCCACATGAAGTAGCGCCAGTACATGAAGTTGACCTGGTAGCTGAAGAAGAAGCGCATATTCTCGGCAAAGGTCGGGCAGTAGCGCGTCTCGTGGCGTCCGCAGTACTCATAGCGTACGCGTTTGCCGTGGATATTCGCCCACTCCTTATAGGCCTCGATATGGTTGCTATTGGGCGACCACATACGCGGGAACGGCATCTTAAACTGCGGCATGTACTCGTAGGTCTCCTTATAACCGGTACGCACATAGCTATCGGGCTCACCGTCCACGTGCGGAGCGGGTGCATACTGGGCATCGCCACGCTTGGTGACGGGTTCGCAGATATTACCCTTGACCTCCAATAGCACAGGTGCGTTGTAGGTCTGACCGTACAGCAGCGGCGTATCGCCATACTGCTCACGATTCAGATAATACTTGAGCGAGAAGACATTATCCGGCGAGTTCTGGTCCATAGGCGTATCGGCATTCGAACGGATGACCAGCACCGCATAACTCGAATAACCTACCAGCACCATAGCGATCATGAGCGTCAGGGTATTGAGCCAACGGGCATCGATCCAGTCCTTGCGCGACAGCAGTACAGCCACCAGGATAGCCGTGATGATCAGTCCCATATACCACTTAGAGAACAGGAAAGCCGTTCCCGACAACGCAAACGCTGCCGCAAACGAGATCACCTCGCGCACCTTGGACGTATCCACATACGACTCATATACCGCCCAAGCGATAGCCAGGATAGTCAGCACGATATAGATCGCCAGACCGGTATTGAACGGACAATGCAGGGCGTTGGTGAAGAGCAACTCAAACCATCCTGCGATGGTCGGGAAGCCCGGAATAATACCGTACAGCACACCTGCCAGCAGGGCTACCGAAGCGATGAATGCCTGGCATACACCGAGCCACGAGAACTCATACTTACGGAAGTAATAGACGAGCACGAGTGCCGGGATAGTCAGCAAGTTCAGCAGGTGGACACCGATACTGAGGCCCATGAGATAAGCGATGAGTATCAGCCACTTATCCGAACCCGCCTCATCGGCTTTCTCGTCCCACTTCAGGATCAGCCATACCACCACCGCCGTAAAGAACGACGACGAGGCATATACCTCTCCCTCCACGGCCGAGAACCAGAAGGTATCCGAGAACGTGTAGGCCAGTGCACCAACGGCTCCTGCACCCAACAGCGCGATACCGCGACCGATAGAATCGGGTGCAATCAGTTTACGACCGAGGGCCGTGATCGTCCAGAAAAGGAACAGGATAGTAAACGCACTCGCCAGTGCCGACAAGGCATTGACACATACAGCCACATGACTTGCATCGCTCGCAAAGAGCGAGAAGAAGTGACCCATCAACATAAAGAACGGTGCTCCGGGTGGATGGCCTACATCCAACTTGTGGGCACTCGCAATGAACTCACCGCAATCCCAGAACGAGGCGGTAGGTTCTACTGTGAGGAGATACGTTGCAGCTGCAATGGCAAACACCACCCAACCTACGAGCGTATTCCAAAGTTTGAAATGCTTCATTTTATCGTTGTTTTATTTAGTTATAGGCACATAATACGCCAATTTCGGTGCAAAATTACAACAATAAATTCAAAATTAAAAATTAAAAATTAAAAATTATCATTTTTAGGCCAAAAAGCACTATTTTTCTTGATAAATATGCACGCGCGCTTGCGTATATCAAAAAAATATTGTACCTTTGCGGGCTTTTTGTCGAATATTGAATAAAAAAAACTATACAAAACATGATTAAGGTTGGAATTATTGGATGCGGCTTCGTGGGAGGAGCCTTGAAGAATTGGTTGGAACAAAACAACCCGGAATGTAAACTGTTTATCAGCGACCCGTACAAGGGGTACAATGATGATCTGAGCGATATCGATATCGCTTTTCTGCAGATTCACGTTCCGACAGAGGAAGACGGTACGCAAGACTTGCGACTGATGAAAGAACTGATCAAGAACCTGCCGGACGTACCGGTATTCGTACGTACGACCATCCTGCCGGGTACGAGCGAGATGCTGACCCGCGAGACCGGACATAACGTGTACTACATGCCGGAGTTCCTGACGGAGCGCACGTTTATTGAGGATTTTAACAAGCAGACGATGGTCTTCACCGGAGCACAGGACTTGCTGACCAAGATCTTCGTGGGCAAGAAATTCACCGTTATGTCGCCGCTGGAGGCAGAACTGACCAAGTACATGCACAACGTGTTCGGTGCATATAAAGTAACCTACTTCAACGCATGCAGGGAGTACTGCGAGAAGATGGGTGCCGACTGGCGCAAAGTGCATACGGGTGTACTGCTGTCGGGTTATATCAACGATACCCATACCTACGTGCCCGGTCCAGACGGTAAGTTCGGCTACGGCGGCAAGTGCTTCCCCAAGGATGTCAATGCGTTCGCTAAAATGACCGAAGGCACCTCTCTCGGCACATTGCTTGAGCACCTCCACGAACTCAACGTCCACTTCCGTGGATTTGAAGAAAAAATTTAATTCGTAATTTTGAATTTTTAATTTTTAATTACTAATGAAGATTGCAGTTGCAGGAACGGGGTACGTAGGACTGAGCATCGCTACCCTACTCGCCCAGCATAACGAGGTCACGGCCGTGGACATCGTGCCTGAAAAGGTGGAGATGCTCAACCGTCGCCAGTCGCCTATTCAGGACGAGTATATTGAAAAGTACCTAAAAGGCGAAGGGGCGAATGGCGAAAGGCTAACGCTTCATCTCACCGCCACGCTGGATGCCGAGGCGGCGTATCGGGATGCGGAGTACGTAGTGATCGCTGCGCCTACCAATTACGACAGTCGCCGCAACTACTTCGACACCTCGGCCGTAGAGAACGTGATCGAGACCGTGCTGCGTGTCAACCCCGATGCCATCATGGTCATCAAATCGACCATTCCTGTTGGCTATACCGAGAGTGTGCGCAAGAAATACAACTGCGAGAACATCATCTTCTCGCCCGAGTTCCTGCGTGAAAGCAAGGCCCTCTATGATAACCTGTACCCAAGCCGTATCATCGTCGGTACGATCCTAGACAATACACGTATGCGGAACGTGGCAACTACCTTTGCAAACCTACTCAAAGAAGGTGCCATCAAGCAGGATATCGAAGTGCGTATCATGGGCCTCACAGAAGCGGAAGCGGTTAAACTGTTCGCCAATACCTACCTGGCGCTGCGCGTGAGCTACTTCAACGAGTTGGACACCTACGCCGAGATGAAAGGCCTGAACACCCAGGATATCATCGACGGCGTATGTCTCGACCCGCGTATCGGTACGCATTACAACAACCCGTCGTTCGGTTACGGCGGTTACTGTCTGCCGAAAGACACCAAGCAACTGCTCGCCAACTACCAGGACGTACCGGAGAACCTGATTGAGGCTATCGTGGAGAGCAATCGCACCCGCAAGGACTTCATTGCGGATCGTGTACTGGCGAAAGCCGGATACTACGACTATTACCATAAGGGTGACTTTGATGCCTCGCAGGAACACGACTGCACAATCGGCGTGTATCGCCTGACGATGAAGTCGAACAGCGACAACTTCCGCCAGTCCTCTATCCAGGGCATCATGAAGCGCGTCAAAGCCAAGGGAGCACAGGTCATCATCTACGAACCGACCCTGGAGAACGGTACCACCTTCTTCGGCAGCGAAGTAGTCAACGACCTGGAGACCTTCAAGCGTCGTAGCCAGGCGATTATCGCCAATCGCTACGACACCTCATTGGACGATGTAAAAGACAAAGTATATACACGCGACATATTCAGACGTGACTGAGAAAGTAGAACATATCGGGAAGCGGGAGATAGCCTGGAGCTATGCCGGCACGGCATTTATGATTGGTGCCGGTGTGCTGCTATTGCCGTTTATCTTGCATAAAATGCCGCAGGAGACCGTAGGTATCTGGAATATCTTCCAGACCATCACGGCCCTGGTGCTACTGCTGGATTTCGGTTTTCGTCCCACCTTTGCCCGTAATATCAGTTATATCTTCTCGGGCGTCAAGACGCTGCAAAAAGACGGCGTAGCGCATGCTACAGCCGATGCGGCCGTGGATTACGGTCTGCTACGCGGTTCGCTCATCGCCATGCGGCGTTTCTATAGATGGATGGCCCTGGCGGTGTTTGCCCTACTGGCTACCGCCGGAACGGCTTATTTCTGGTATATCCTGCAGAAATACAGCGGTGACCGTCAGGACGCTATGGTGGCTTGGCTGTTGCTGATCGCCATCAACTGCTATAACCTCTACACCTTCTACTACGACGCCCTGCTGACCGGCAAGGGTTACGTCACGCGTACCCAGCAGATCAACATGTTCGGTCAGGCGGTATATATCGGACTGGCTATCGGCCTGATATACGCCGGATTGGGACTGACAGCCATCGTGGCTTCGCAACTGGTGTCGACGGTCATACGGCGTGTGCTGACCTATCGCGTCTTCTTCACCCCTGCACTCAAAGAACGCCTGGCTACCGCCGAAGCGCAAGAACCCAAAGCCATCTTGCAGGCCATCACACCCAATGCCATCAAGATTGGTCTCACCCAGGCGGGTGGATTCCTGGTGAATAAGTCCGCCATACTGATCGGTTCGGCTTTCCTCACCCTGGAGCAAGTGGCATGCTACGGCATTACGCTGCAGGTCATGGATATCCTGGCACGTTGTGCGACGGTATTCTACCAGTCCTACATGCCTAAGTTGGCCCAATGCCGTGCGGAGAAAGACCTCATGGGACTCCGTCGTTACTACCTGCTCTGCACCGTCAGTCTGTGGCTGGTCTATCTCGTGGGCGGTGCCCTATGGGTATGGTTAGGCGATTGGGCGTTGGGACTCATCGGTAGCCAGACTTATTTTGTACCTACGATGATGCTGCTCGTCATGCTGCTCATCAGTGCGTTGGAGCACAACCATGCACAGTCGGCAGGATTTATCATGGCGGATAACAAGATACCGTTCTTCATCCCAAGTTTGGTGAGCGGAGCGGCCACGGTGCTGTTGCTCTGGCTCTTCTTAGGTCCGTTGCAGATGGGTATCTGGGGATTGATTCTCGCACCGGGTTTGGCACAATTGGCCTACCAGAACTGGAAGTGGCCGAGTGTAGTCATTAAGGAATTAAAAGGCGAAAGGCTAAAGGCTAATGGTTAAAGAATGAAGGAACTGGCGGTGATCATAGTGACGTATAACTCCGAGAAGGATATCTACGGATGCTTGGAGGCGCTGTTTGCGAAGAATGACTTGGGCGAAGGGCTCGAAGTCATCGTCGTGGACAACCATAGTCGCGACTTTGCGCCGATGCGAGATAAGTTGGAGCGCCAGTACGGTAACCGCATTACAATCCTTCAGAACACCCAAAACGGCGGTTACGGTCAGGGCAACAACCTGGGAATCCGTCAGGCTACCGCACCTATCATCCTAATCATGAATCCGGACGTACGACCGGTCAGCATATCGTTCAAGGCCGTAGTAGAGGCCTACAAAAAGGATGCGCGTTTAGCCCTATGCGGTTTCCGCCAGATAGTCAATGAAGCCGGAAAGCGGGGACAGTCCTTTTCTATGCTCAACCATTACAACGGTCTCGTACGACTCATCGGCGGCATCATCGCCAAGCGCCTGGACTGGTTCTCGGGACGACATATGTATTTCTGCGGTGCCTGTTTCTGCGTGCGGAAATCGCTATTCGAGAAAGCCGGGTTGTTCGACGAGCATATCTTCCTCTACGGTGAGGAGAACGATATCCACTACCGCATCCATCGTGCCAACCCGAACACCCACGACCGGTATATGCGCCATATGGTCTATCTCCACCCTACGGAAGACCGACCAATAACCGAAAAGGCATACCAACAGCGCATCGCATCCAACGAATACGTGATGCAGCAGCAAGGACGCCGACCTGGCACCTATATACGAAGTGAACAACAACGCCAACGCTGGGCGAAACGATTATTTGGACATGCTTGACAGAGAACGCATAATACGCTGTTTGCAGTGGTTGCTACTACTGGCATTATTCGCTTACGACGGGTTTACCTACCTGCCGGAAGAGAGTAATTTTGCGTTGCTCAAGAGTGCGTATTATGTGCTGATCTTCATCGGTTATATCCTAATCGTCACCCTGCAAACCCGGCAAGGTCATATACCATTCCGGCGACCGGGACGTATCTCGTACGTAATACAAGCCTATATTTGGTTGTATTTCATGCGTCTGTTCTACGACTTTATGATCGTAGGCGTCCAGCAGGAAATCGTCACCAATCCCTTTGCGGCGGTATTCCTGTATGCCAATGCGGCCATCGTGCCGTTCTACGCGATGTATTTCTTCCGTTGGGACCTGATAGACCTTCGGAAACTGAACACGACGATCCTGCTGATCTTCCTCATAATGGGTAGCGTCAGCATGTATTATATCTTCTCCGGCCGGGCACTGGAATACCTGGGTTCGGACGGACGATTCATGGGCAACGAATCGATGGATACCATTGCCTTCGGTCACCTCGGCACCAGTCTCACGCTGCTGGCCATCACGCTGTTCCACCAGTCTGGTATTCGCCTCTGGCATAAACTGCTCAGCATCGGCAGTATCCTGGTCGGACTGTTTATCACGGTAGCTGCCGGATCACGTGGCGCGATCGTGGCATTGCTGGTTTGCGGTCTGATGTATATGTACCTGCGTGGCCATCGCAAGTGGCTCTTTATCGGCATACCGGTACTGATGCTCGTCGTCTATCTTGCCCTGCCGATACTGAACGACGTGCTCATCAGCTACAACAACCACTCCATGGAGCGTCTCTACAACTCGCTCTATGACAGCAGCAGTATGCAGGGTGGTGTCACATCCAACCGTGATATCCTCTACACCCAGGGATGGCATAACTTCACCGAAAGTCCCGTCATCGGTTATTCGTTCTTTATCAAGGGCGAGTATGCACACAACTGTATCATCGAATCGTTTATGGGGCTGGGCATCATAGGCGGCGTACTCTTCCTATGGATGATTGTGTACGCTTTGCGCGCAGCCGCTCAACTGGCGCTACGCGACAAGCGTTTCCTGTTCGTCAGTCTGCTGTTTATCCAGTACGTCTGCTACAGTCTGTTCTCACGTACGCTGAGTATGCTGCCGCTATTTTGGATTACCTTATACTTAGTCATTTATTTCCGCGCCGCCAATGAGTAAAGTCACGATCATCATACCCTGCTACAACCAGGCCGGCTACCTCCGGAAAGCCGTAGCTTCGCTGCAAGCGCAGACGCTTGCGGACTGGGAGTGTATTGTCGTGGATGACGGCAGTACGGACAATAGTGCGGAAATAGTAGCCAACCTGGCTCTACGCGACAGTCGCATACGCCTCATACAGCAGTTGAATAGCGGAAGTGCCGCTGCACGCGATACGGGACTACGAGAAGCCAAGGGAGCATATATCCAGTTCCTGGATGCTGATGATTGGATTGCACCGGAGAAATTAGAGCGCCAAGTAGCGCAGATGGAGCGAGCTGAACTGGACATCAGTTATACAGCTTTCTGTTCCGAGAACAGCCAAGGCCAACAGTCTCGTCCGCGTATTTATCGTTTAAGCCTTGCTCGCATACTGACCCGTTGGGGCCTTGGTGCGTCCACCCCGATACACAGTTTCCTATACCGAACAGACTTTATTCGGAAGCATGACCTACGGTTCCAAAGTGACTGTCGTGTTCGGGAAGACTGGAAGTGGCATATGGCATGCTTTATGGCTCACCCCAAACAAACTGCGCTACCCGATTATTGCGGCGCGATATACTACCGAAACGAACAGGGTAAGACCGGATCGTACATCCGCATGCAGGAAGGCAACTTTGCGTTTATGGCGTATATGGCCGCACTGTTGAAAGGATGGCATGCCTTCCTTTGGACGTATCGCATCTCCGAAGAACTGTGGATCTGGTTGCTGCGCATGCTGAAATATCGCAGTACCGCGATTGCCAAAAACCTATTGCAACTACCTACCGGACTAACCGTCGCAGCGATGCTGCTGATGCCGGTCTCGCTTTTCGGCATCGTGCGGTATTTTATACAAACCTACGTAAAACGATGAAGAAGATACTACTCATATGCGTGACCTATCACTCCGATAAGGAACTCCATGCGTTCATGGAGTCGGTGCATCGTGCCGCAGAACGTGTGAAAGGCCAATTGCAGGTAGCAATCGAGGTGGCGGACAACGGACAAGAGAATCGCGGTTACTTAGGTGGCGCACAGACAATCTATAATACAAAAGCGCAAGGCTACGACTTCGTGTCAATCTCGAATGTAGATCTGGAAGTAAAGGAGGACTTCTTCGAACAATTACTGCGCATAGATACAGACGGTATCGGTTGGATGGCACCGGATATCTATACCGAGAAGATCCATCGGCACGAGAACCCCTTTATGTGCACACGTCCTACCAAGCGCAACTTCCTCATCTGGCGCATCATATACAGCGCCACGTGGATTTATCGCATCTATCATCGCCTGTACTTATGGAAGAACCGCAAACAGCCTACCTACCCCGCTCGGGATATCTACGCAGGACACGGATCATTTATGCTGTTTACGAAAAACTTCGTAACGAGCAATCCCGAACTGCGTTTCCCCGGTTTTATGTACGGCGAGGAGATATACATGGCCGAACTGAATCGTGCGGCGCACTTACAGACCGTCTATGCACCAACGCTGCGCATAGCCAACACCGGTAATATCAACACCGGACTCATTAACCAAACCCGGAAATCCGCATGGAGCCGAGAGAGTCTCCACGCTATATACCAACAGTTTTTTGCATGACACCGCTCGTTAGCATCATAATGCCCACCTACAACTGCGGACGATTTATTCGCGAATCGATCGACAGTGTACTATCCCAGACCTACCGTAACTGGGAGCTGCTCATCGTGGACGATTGTTCGACAGACGAGACGGAAGCCATCATGCGCTCCTACACGGATCCGCGTATCCGATATATACGCAACGAACAGAACATGGGAGCCGCCATGACCCGCAACCGAGCGCTACGAGAAGCCAAAGGCCGATACATCGCCTTCCTGGATGCAGACGACTTGTGGTTGCCTCCAAAACTGGAGCACCAGATAGCCTTTATGCAGCAGAACGGCTACGCCTTCACCTACCACGACTATATAGAGATCGACGAAGACTCCAAGCCTATCGGTGTTCATGTGAGCGGGAAAACGCACGTCAGCCGTTGGGATATGATGAGTTGCTGCTGGCCGGGATGCTTGAGTGTCATGTACGATGCCGAAGTTATCGGATTGATACAAATACCCGACATTCGCAAGAACAACGACTCGGCTATGTGGCTGCAAGCGATCCAAAAAGCAGACTGCTACCTGCTGCCGGATACCCTGGCACAATACCGTCGCCGCACGGGTTCGATCACGCCCACCTCAGTATGGAAGAAAATAGGATGGCATTATATCCTCTTCCGCGATGGGGCACATATGAGCCCTATAGCCTCTGCCTTTTGGATGGGCGTAAACATCCTGGGAAACAGTTATAAGAAACTACGTTACGTTAAGCGATATGAAACGATTTAATATACCCTTCTCGCCACCGGATATGACCGAAGCGGAAGTGCAGGAAGTACGTGAAGCCATACTCTCCGGTTGGATCACCACCGGTCCGCGCACCAAAGAACTGGAGCGCCAGATAGCCGCTTATGTGGATGCACCGCGTGCCGTATGTCTCAACTCCGCCACGGCTTGTCTGGAATTGGCATTGCGTCTGCTGGGCATCGGAGAAGGCGATGAAGTGCTGGTACCGGCATACACCTACACCGCATCGGCATCGGTCATCGCCCATGTAGGTGCCAAGATCGTGTTCATCGACTCTCAGCCTCACTCGCTGGAAATGAATTACGAGGCTGCCGAAGCGGCTATCACGCCACACACGAAAGCCATCATACCCGTGGACCTGGCCGGCATACCCTGCGACTACAAGCGTATCTTCGAGATAGTGGAACGCAAACGTGCACTCTTCCATCCCGCAACAGACCTGCAACGAGCTATTGGCCGCATCGCCGTATGTGCCGATGCAGCCCATGCCTTCGGTGCCTCATGGAACAAGCACATGGTGGGCAGCATGGCGGACTTTACGTCCTTTAGTTTTCATGCCGTAAAGAACTTCACCACCGCCGAAGGAGGTGCACTCACCTGGCGCACTATACCCGGTATAGACAACGAAGCACTATATCATCAACTGCAACTGTACTCCCTGCACGGACAATCCAAAGATGCACTCGCCAAGACCCAACTCGGCGCTTGGGAATACGATATTGTCGGTCCGTGGTACAAGTGCAACATGACGGATATCATGGCTGCGCTCGGACTGGTACAGATGAAGCGCTACCCTGCTCTGCTGGCACGTCGCCGCGAGATCATCGAACGATATGATGCCGCCTTCAAACCATTAGGCGTGGAAGTGCTGCCGCATTATACCGACGAGCATATCTCCTCCGGCCACCTCTACCTCACGCGTATCCCGAATGCCTCACTCGAAGAGCGACAGGCTATTATCGTCCAAATGGCTGAACGAGGTATTGCTACCAACGTGCACTACAAGCCCCTACCGATGATGACAGCCTACAAGGCGCTTGGCTTTGATATCAAGGACTACCCGAACGCCTATGCGCATTTCGTGAACGAAATCACCTTGCCGCTGCATACGCGTCTTACGGACGAAGAAATAGATTATATCATTGCGCAATACACCGACATACTAAGCCATAGATGATTCGACTTTGCGACATACTGTTCAGCCTCATCGGACTGCTACTGTTCAGTCCGTTGTTCCTCATCGTAGCGCTATGGATCGTCCTGGATGATCCGGGACCGGTATGCTATCGCCAGCAACGCGTGGGCAAGAATGGTAAGGACTTCGGATTGCTCAAGTTCCGCTCTATGCGCGTAGGAGCCGATAAAATGAGTCTCATTACCATCGGCGATCGCGACCCACGGGTCACACGAGCCGGCTATTACATCCGTCGCTACAAACTGGACGAACTGCCGCAACTATGGAACGTACTCACAGGCGACATGTCGCTCGTCGGTCCGCGACCGGAGGTGCGCCGCTACGTAGATTTATATACTGAGGAGCAACGCCGTATACTATCCGTTCGGCCCGGCATCACCGATTATGCCTCTATCGAGTATATCGACGAGAATCGTTTGTTGGCGCAGTCCGAGAATCCGGACCAGACCTATATCGAACAGATCATGCCGGCAAAGATAGCCCTCAACATGCGCTATATTAACCATCAGACTGTCAGCGAATACCTCAGAATAATCCTGCTCACAGGCTGCAAAATTATACGATAAACAAACACACAGCATATGGAAAAACAATTAGCACTCATCGATTTGCACTTGCACCTGGACGGTTCCATGCCGCTCCATACGGCGCGTCGCTTGGCCGAGATGCAAGGTGTCAGCATCCCCGAGAGCGATGAAGAGCTCCACGCGATGATGTCACTCACCGACGACTGCAAGGACCTCAACGACTACCTGGCTCGATTCGACTTGGCCTGTTCGTTGCTCCATACGCGCGAGGCACTCGACATATGCACCTACGACTTACTCTGCGAACTCCATGAGCAGGGACTCATCTATGCCGAGATACGTTTCGCGCCCCAGAAATCCTGCGAAAAAGGACTGACACAAACGCAAGCCGTAGAAGCCGTTCTACAGGGTATCCGTCGTGCACCCATCCCCTGCGGACTTATCGTCTCGATGATGCGCGGCAACGACCAGGCTACGCATGATGCCAACCTGGAGACCGTTCGCGTAGCCAAAGAGTATCTGGGTCGAGGCGTTGTCGCACTGGATCTGGCAGGAGCTGAAGGACTCTTCCCTACCTACGACTTTGAGTACGCCTTTGCGCTCGCGCGCGAGAACCATATACCTATTATTATACACGCGGGTGAGGCTGCCGGTGCAGACAGTGTATGGGAAGCCATCCATGCCGGCGCAGTACGTATCGGTCACGGTGTACGAGGACTGGAGGACAAGCGCGTTATCGATGAACTCATCGCACGGGATATCACGCTCGAGCTGTGTCCAACCAGCAATATCGACACCGGTATCTACCGGTCGTATACCGACTATCCATTGCGTCAACTCCTGGATGCCGGTGTTAAGGTATGCGTCAATACCGACGATATGACCGTCAGCAATACCGACCTGCAACAAGAGTGGCACCACCTCATCGAGACCTTCCAACTCCATGAGTTCGAGATCGGACATATGCTGCTCAATTCCGTCAACGCCAGTTTTGCTCCCGAACCACTCAAGCAACAACTGCGCGCTACCGTACAGAAATATTATCCATCCACAATACTATATTAAATTGTAAATTGTAAATGACTAAATTGTAAATATTATGGCATTTTTCGGATTATTCAATAGAGAGAAAAAAGAGACGCTCGACCGTGGACTGGAGAAATCCAAGGAATCGGTACTGAGCAAGATTGGCCGTGCTATTGCCGGCAAGTCCACCATAGATGACGATGTACTCGACAACCTGGAGGAAGCACTCATCACCTCAGATATCGGTGTAGAGACGACCTTACGCATCATCGAGCGTGTTCAGGAACGCGTCAAGCGTGACAAATACGTCAGCACTACCGAACTCCACCAGTTGCTCGTAGACGAGATCGCCTCGCTGCTCCAGGAGAATAACGTAGAGGATGTGCTCGACTTCTCGGCGCCGCTACCCGCGAAACCATACGTCGTTATGGTAGTCGGTGTGAACGGCGTAGGCAAGACCACAACCATCGGTAAACTGGCCTACCAGTACAAACAGGCCGGTAAGAAAGTGTATCTCGGTGCAGCCGACACCTTCCGCGCAGCAGCCGTAGAGCAACTATGTATTTGGGGCGAGCGTGTAGGCGTACCGGTCGTCAAGCAGCAACAGGGTTCTGATCCGGCCTCCGTGGCATATGATACGCTGCAGTCGGCTAAAGCCAACGATGCAGATATCGTACTCATCGATACGGCCGGACGACTTCACAATAAAGTCAACCTCATGAACGAGCTCACCAAGATCAAGAACGTCATGCAGAAAGTCGTTCCGGACGCACCGCACGACGTGATGCTCGTTCTGGATGGTAGTACCGGTCAAAACGCCTTCGAACAGGCACGTCAGTTTACTGCCGCCACCCAGGTATCGTCGCTCGCCATCACCAAACTGGACGGAACAGCCAAGGGTGGTGTCGTGATCGGTATCAGCGACCAGTTCAAGATCCCCGTACGCTATATTGGATTGGGCGAACAGATGACCGACCTGCAATGCTTCAATCGAGTAGAATTTGTCCGCTCCATACTGGGTGAAGTGGCAAAATGAGAAAATGAGAAAATATACAACTGTTAAACAATCTTTATATTATGGAAAACTATCGTATTGAGTCCGACCTGCTGGGTTCGCTCCAGGTTCCGGCTGATGCATACTACGGTGTGCAAACCCAACGTGGTATCAACAACTACCAGATCTCTAATCTTCGTATGTCCGACTTCCCGGAGTACATCATCGCTATGGCCTATATTAAGTGGGCAGCCGTTGAGGCCAACCACGAACTGGGTGTCATCAACGATGAGATTCATGCCGCTATCGCACAAGCCTGTCGTGAGATAACCGAAGGCAAAATGCACGACCAATTCCCTACCGATATGGTACAGGGTGGTGCCGGCACGACGGTTAACATGAATGCCAATGAGGTTATCGCCAACCGTGCCCTCGAAATCATGGGGCATCAGCGCGGCGAGTATCAGTTCTGTTCGCCCAACGATCATGTCAACTGTGCACAATCGACCAACGACGCCTACCCCAGCGCCTTCCGCTATGCTTTTATCCGCATGAATCGCGGACTGGTAGATGCACTCACGCTGCTCATCGATGCACTGCGCAAGAAAGGCGACGAGTTTAACGATTGCATTAAGATGGGTCGCACCCAACTCCAGGATGCCGTACCGATGACCAGCGGCCAGGAGTTCCATGCCTTTGCCGACAATCTCCAGGAGGAAATCAAAAACCTGGAGCGTAATATCAACCTGCTCTACGAAATCAACATGGGTGGAACGGCTATCGGTACGGGACTGAACGCTACTGCCGGCTATGCCGAACTATGCACCAAGAAACTGTGCGAACTAACCGGCGAACCCTTCCTGCTGGCTGAGGACCTGGTAGAGGCTACGCCCGACACCGGCGCGTATGTCAGCTATTCGGCAGCCCTCAAACGACTGGCTGTAAAACTGAGTAAGACCTGCAACGACCTGCGCCTCATGGCCAGTGGTCCTCGTTGTGGTCTGGGCGAAATCAACCTGCCGCCTATGGCTCCGGGTAGTTCGATCATGCCGGGTAAGGTAAATCCCGTCATACCCGAAGTTACGAACCAGGTTTGCTTCAAGGTTATCGGAAACGATACGGCTGTATGCTTTGCTGCCGAAGCAGGTCAATTACAATTGAACGTGATGGAACCTATCATTACGGAGTGTATCTTTGAGTCGATCACATGGCTTAAGAACGTCATGCATATCCTGCGCGAGAAATGTATCGAGGGCATCACCGTCAACCGTGAGCACAACGAGCAAATCGTCAAGAACTCAATCGGTATCGTCACGGCGCTCAACCCCTATATAGGCTATAAAGCCTCCACCGTGATTGCCAAGGAAGCCCTGACAACAGGTAGAGGCGTTTATGATTTGGTATTGGAACACGGTCTGCTCTCTCAGGAGAAGCTCGACCAGATCCTGGATCCTAAGAATATGCTTGCGGCGCACTAATCACGCCATGGCACCATTCACTTGGATTACTTGTCCGGATACGTAACTGCTAAGGTC
Organism: Paludibacteraceae bacterium; assembly: GCA_017551025.1. Lineage (GTDB taxonomy): Bacteria > Bacteroidota > Bacteroidia > Bacteroidales > Paludibacteraceae > Colicola. The sequence goes on from JAFZNG010000033.1 coordinate 23,710, forward strand.
GCTCGCAAGGAAGAGAGCGACCTTAGCTACTTCTTCCGGTTCACCTCCACGACGCATCGGCACCATTTGTACGAATTGCTTGAGCGTATCTTCGCTCAACGCCTTGGTCATATCGGTGAGAATAAATCCAGGAGCAATCGCATTGGCGCGTACGCCACGAGCACCCAGTTCTTTTGCCACCGACTTCATGAGCGCGATAATACCGGCCTTGCTGGCCGCATAGTTGGCCTGTCCGGCATTACCGTTCAGTCCCACTACCGAACTGAGCGATATGATCGAACCGCTACGCTGACGCATCATCTGCGGCGTCACAGCATGGGTGAAATTGAAAGCCGACTTGAGGTTGACATTGATCACCAGATCCCACTGTTCCTCACTCATGCGCATTAATAAGGTATCACGCGTGATACCGGCATTGTTGACCAATATATCCAGGTGGCCAAATTCTTTCACTACTTGCTCCACCACCTCGTGTGCCGCCTCAAACGACGATGCATCACTGGCGATAGCACGAACCGGCACACCCATGGCGGCAATCTCGTCGCGCGTGGCTTGAGCCGCCTCATTGATGGCTATATCCGTAAACACGATAGTACAGCCCTCGGATGCAAACTTCAGTGCAATCTCACGGCCGATGCCTCGTGCCGCACCGGTAATCAGGGCCACTTTTCCTTCCAGTAACATATAATTCGAATGTGAATTATAAATTAAAAATTAAAAATTATCAACTACACTCTACACTATTCCTTAATCGGAATAATACCATTGGTCTGGCGAATCGTATATTGCGTCATCGTTTGGTTGGCATCAAAACCGATGCCTCGTATGAGCGTTTCTTTCTGGCGAATGGCAATAGCCGAGTCGGAATACACCCGTTCGTTGATGCGATCCCAGAACAACTCCTCGGTATAGAACTTATCCCCCTCGATATTCGTAGCGCGTACATGCCCCCAAAGACGCCATAACTGCGCCTCTTGATCATAATGCGCACGATCCGCACGGAGCGAGGCGCCTACTTGCAATTTCTCGTCAAACTGCTCAAGTTGAATACCATAGGGAAAGTCCCAACAAGGGGGCGTAGACTTGTCATAAACAAGCCATTGCTGGGCCGTAATACGATAACGCGTCACACCCGAATCCGAGATCAGCGTCACTACGTTGTGCTCCTCCAGCAATGGCATCGCAGCACGATCCGTAATAGCAGCCGCTGACGGATGCGGGTCCTTCTTAGAGCAACTGCCCACCACCAGCATCAATAGGCCGATGGTGAGCAGTACACAGAGTTTATCGGATACGCGTGGTAACATTTACCCAGCCTCCTACGAAGAAGGTAGATCCCTTGAACTCCTTCGGCAGGTCAAAACGTTCCTCCTTGGTCGGGAAATACTTGCTATACGTAGCGATTGCAGCAGCAGCCTTGCTTGCGGTAGAAGGATCTGCCTTAGCTTTCTCAAACATATCGCATGCTGCCCAGAATACCGTCTTATTCAGGATCTTATCCTTCGGCGTATTGCCCGGATAAGGTTTAGCCGTTGCGTAGCAGTTTCCGATCAGCATGTAGCAGCGTCCTTGACCCGGCTTCACTGCCAACGACTGCTTGGCATAATCTACAGCCGTAGGATAACTCTTCGAAGCATAGTAGCACTGCGCGATCAGGTACAGATAATCTGCCTTGTCGTTAGCCGACGAAGTCTCGGTAAGCGCCTTCTTGAAGTTGGCAATAGCACCCTGATAGTCTTTCTTCTTCAGGCAGAGTTTAGCCTGACCGGCCGAACCCGAACCTACCGACTCTGCAGGACGCAGACGCTTCATCTGAGCAATAGCCTCCGTATATACCGGCGACTCCTCGCAGTCCATCTGGCGATACAGAGCAGCCAGACGACGGAGTACCGAGTAATCGTTTGCATTCTCCTGTACTACTTTGGCATACAGTTCATCCAGTTTCGAGCAATCGGCTACACCCGACTGAGCAAACTGCTGGTCAAACCAGTCCTTCTTCTGACCGGCCAACTCGCGGTTGGCATACGTCGTATCATCTACCAGGATAGCCAGACCTACCAATACGTTGTTGTAGTCCTCTACGAACAAGTCAGCCTTCTCCTGATTGGTCTTGTCGGCTGCGTAGTTCTCATACGACATGTTAAAGAGCATCTCCAATGCCGACAGGAACGGCGAAGCCTGGTCGTGCTTCATAGCCTCGTGCAACCATGCATAAACGGTGTCGCGGCTATAGGCCTCGGTACCCTCGAAATAGGTCTTGTAGTCCACAGCCTTGGTCGAGAGGATATACGAGATCGGATAACGCTCGTCATCACCGAAATACTGCATACGCTTGTCGTACATCTCCATGATGAGGTTCGCGATACGGATTTTCTCCTGCTCGTTATCACCGGCTTGCTTGTACAGCGCCTCCAGGATACGTGCACCGTCGGTGTACAACTGACGCTGAATACCCGGACAAGAGGTGAATACAGTCATCCACTGCTCATAGGCTGTTTCATAGTCCTTGTTCTTCAGACTCTCGTGCTCGAGGGAGAGATAATCCTCGCACTCTTCTGCGGGAACAAGATAAGGATTAACGATTACCGGTTCTGCCGGTTCTTTCTGTTTCTTGGGCTTCTTAGCACAAGCCATGGCCGGTATGGCTGCACACAGCGCAATGGCCAAAAGAGTTTTCAGTTTCATAATAATTTGATTTATTGATTGTTTTAAAATATTTTCTTTTTCTTGGCTCCGGAGTCTGCTCCGGTTTTAATTTTAGATTCTTCAAATACCGTGCCAAACTTATAATTTACGTTTGAAGAACCAGTTCTCGGCAATCGATGCATTGATCGTCAGTCGTAGCGAGTTATCCACCAGTCCGGCAGCTTGATTACCACGGTGCTGGTATTCCAAGGTGGTGTTGAGAATCGTTCCGGCATTCCTTAGCGGGAAGCCCACACCGATACTGGCCGTATAGGCTTTGGCCTGTATAGTACGCAAATACTCATCCGCAACGCTCAGTCCGCAACGCCACATAACGCGATCCACGTATCGGCGTCCCTGCGGATTATGACGATACTCTACGCCAAAAGCATACTTGTTTCTATCTTGCAGTCCACTGGCCGCACCGGTATCGTAATAATAGAGCGCGGATGCCATACACTGACGCTGGAAGTCAAGCCCTACAGTAAGACGGTTGGCCCAGGTATAACTCAAACCCGCACCATACATCATCGGTGTCTCAAAACCACCCTTGCTGGTAAATACCGAATCGTCGGTAGAAGTCTCCACAGCATAGTATTCGCTGTTCAGCTTCATCTTGTTCTCGAAAATACCACCTACCGTGAAGCTATGCTCATCAAAGGTATGAAACAGTTGCAGACCATAGCGCAGACGCACCGAACTGACGCTCAGTATCTCGTCCTGGAGTGTCGAATGTAGCCCCGACTCAGTAAACGTCAAGGTACGTGCACGTTGTACATCGCCGAACATATAGTATACATTCGCACCAAGTGCTACCCAGTCGCAGATATTAAAGCCGAGTCCGGCATATACCTGACTGATACCACCTTCACCCAAATAGGACTTGGTATAGTGATAATCCGAGTTGATCGAATCGCTGATGGCGATATCGTATCCTACAGAACTGTACGGGAGTACTCCGGCCGAGAAAGCGATATAGCGCTTGTAGATCGGGAATTGCAGCGCAATATATTCCAGGTTTCCGTTGGCCTTGTTGCGCATGCCGCTTGCATCCGAGTAGCGCGACCACATAGCCGAAGCGGCGATGTCAAACATAAACGTCAAGCTATCGCATGCCGTATACGATGCCGGTTGTGCCGAGCAAATCACTTTGTTGTTGCGCATACCAATGCCAAGACCACCCATAGCCCTATAAGCAATCGGTACATTGTCATTCAAGTCACCGTACGCATAGCGTGAAAACGGCGACGAAGTCTGGTTTTGCGCAGTTGCCATGACGCTACATACCAACGCCCATGCAATGAGAATATTTCTATACGTTTTTATCATTATCTGTCTTTAATCTTTCAGTCCGTAGGACGGTCTTTATTCTTTCAGCGAAGCGTTCTTATTATATTCCAATATTTCATTCAGTCCGATTAGTACCAGGTACTTCTCATAATGAATCGTACGTTTCTCGCGTTTCGAATCGCGTACATTCCTTAGGATATAGTCCGCATGGCCACCGGTCAGATAGGTCTCGAAATGCGGTACGCGAATGCTGAGTGTGCGCATATAGCCCTTCACTTCGTAGGCTACACCGCGGATTACACCGGCTGCTATCGCATCGCGAGTGTTCGTGCCGAAGAGCGGAAGCAGCTCATTCTCATCCACTTCCACCATCGGAAGTTTCTTAGTCATACGCTGCAGCATCGTAAAGCGCATCTTCAGTCCGGGAGCGATATTTCCCCCCTTATATTCACCTGCCTCGGACACGAAGTCGTACGTCACAGCCGAACCGGCATCAATGATCAGCAGATTCTCATTCGGACACAGAGCTTTCGCGCCTACTGCGGCTGCCAATCGATCCTGACCAAGCGTCTCGGGAGTATCATAGCAGTTGGTGATCGGTACAGGTGTCTGATGGTCAAACAGGATAAACCAACGACTCAATCGATGCAGTGTATTGACGATTGCCGGTTCGATATTGATCACCGACGAGATAATCGAATCCGAGATAGGATACAGCGCAAACAGCTTTTCCACGTCTGCGGAAGAGAACGAGCGATAGATGAAGTGATGCGTGATGCGTCCTTCTTCTACTAGTGCCACCTTCGTGCGACTATTCCCTTGATCAATACACAAATTCATACACTCTACACTCTACACCCTACACCACAACTACACCATACTCGTGTATAAGAAGCGCTTAATGGATTTCTTCGGCGTCTTCTCAAACTCGTGCGGATAGAGCTTCACGATCGAGATCTGCTCGTACGATGCCAGTTCCGAGTTCACCTGCTTACGTGCATCTTCCATATACGTATCCAGTTGTTCGCGTGTCATACCACTGGCGTCCACCTCGTTATAGTCCGGACATACCAATGCTACCAGACGGTTATCGTCCTGTTGCAGCACCAGCGACTCCAGCACAAACGGCATGTTATTGATCTTAGCCTCGATCTCCTCCGGATAGATATTCTGTCCGCTCGGACCCAGCAGCATCGTCTTGCAACGGCCCTTGATATACAGGAATCCATCCTCGTCAATCAAGCCCAAGTCACCCGTACGCAACCATCCGTCCGGTGTAAAGCTTTCCTTTGTAGCCTGTGGATTCTTGTAATATCCGGTCATCGTATTCTCGCCACGCGTCACAATCTCACCGATACCTTCTTCATTCGGGTTTAGAATCTTCACCTCCATGATACCCTCCAGAGGCTTACCGCACGAGTAGAGTTTACTACCCCGGTCATACGGCGTGAAACTGATCAGCGGAGCACATTCCGTCATACCGTAACCTACCGACATGGGGAACTTAATACGGCGTAGGAAGGCTTCTACCTCCGGGTTCAGCGGTGCACCACCAATAATCATCTGGCTGAACTCACCTCCAAAGGCCTGTACCAGTTGTTCGCGTATCTTACCGCATACTACCTCATCCAGCAGAGGCACTTTCAGCACCCAACTTACAGGTGGTTTCTGGATCTGCGGCACAATCATCTTCTTGTAAATCTTCTCCAGTATCAGCGGCACGGATAGAATCACTGTAGGCTTGATCTCCGCAAAGGCTTGTAGCAAAATCTTTGGCGAAGGAGTACGACCAATCAGGTACGTATGTCCTCCGGCAGCCAAGCATGCCAGAAAGTCGAATGCACATCCGTAGGCGTGGGCCAGAGGCAGGAAGGTCACGTGACGCGCACCGCGATAGACCAGGTTGTTGTCCATCGCATAGCGGATATTTCCTGCCAGTCCGTTCAGCGGCATGATGACGCCCTTCGAGAATCCGGTGGTTCCGCTCGTATAGTTGATCGAACCAATCTTATCGTTGCCTCGCTCATCGAAGTGCACATCCTTAGCCCAATAGCCTTCCGGGTGTTTCTTCTTGAACAACTCAGCGATTGCATCATAGTTGATTTTCTTCGGATCCAAGGCCAAGGTAATAGGATGCCAGTCGTTCAAGCTTACCGTGGCTAATACCTTAGGAATCTGGTCCAAGTCGATGCCTTCCCAATTGATATCGCTGATAAATAGCAGCTTTGCTCCCGAGTGATTGATAATATGTATCGCATCGTTTGCACGGAAGTCTTGCAGGATGGGCACGATGATGGCGCCATAGGTCACGGCTGCCAGATACACGGCAATCCAGTTGCTGTTGTTCTTACCCATCACGGCAATCTTGTCGTCCTTCTTGATCTTGCACTCTTTGAAAAGAATATGCAACTTCTCAATATTGATAGCCAGTTGGCCGTAGGTCAAGGTAACGTTGGTTCCGTAGTCCGATACAGCCGGTTGATCCCAGTTCTCGCGGAACGAACGCTCATAGATCTTGACGAAATTATATTTCTCTTCTGTCATCATAACGATTTAACAGTTTAATGGTTTTCTTTCTGTTTAGTGTTGTGCTTTCGGCGCCGAATAAATCGAATCCACAATAAATTGGCTATTTCCGCGCCAAGGCAAGGTACCTAGGTAGCGATGCCAGTGCAGCTTCACATTGGTATTCGAGATCTCCATCAGTTGCTCAGCTACGCGCTCGTCATCGACCGAGAACTTAAACTCGTTCGACTGCACCGCACCTTGCGACGGTTTCGACTTCAATCCCGTCTGTATCATCTTTCCCTCGTAGGTCTTAAAGATAAATCCCTCTTTTTGGAAGTAGTTGATATCACCCTCGTTTACACCTTCCGAATATACAAAGCCGAACTTAAAGAACAGGAACAATGCCAATACAAGTACCACCGATACGCTGGTCCAAGTAATCACTTTCGCTTTCTTTTCCATATCATACAATCGATTTAATCAGTTCTTCTGTTTCTCCCGGCAGCATATCTATCGGACGCAATTCAATCATTGTCTTGGCGCCATACTCGCCACGCGCTTTCATGCGAACTGCAGCACGCGCACAGCTGACCATTACTTGTCCGGTCAGTGCCGGATTATTGATCGTCATATTAAACTCAAAACGCTGATTATGCGTCTCTCCGCTCACGCCGCTACGCTCCAGATGAACACCATGCGCTACGTTGTTCAACGCATCCACGCTCTCTACCGCGATGACGTGCGTCTCGTCATGCGCAAAATAGTCATCCTTCAGCAGCTTGGCTTCTACGGTCTTGAAGTCCGCTCCGTCTTCCAGTTCGATATACACCATACGACGATGCACGCCGGTTCCCAACGGAATCGTCATACTCAGCGCATTCTTCACGCCCTCAATAGCCTTAGCCGCTACCGAATGGCCCATAGAGCGTCCGGGACCGAAATTGGTGTAGGTGATGCCCTTCGGTGCCATAGCAAGCAGTAGCGCACGTACCATAGAATCCGTACCCGGATCCCATCCGGCCGAGATAATGCTAACCGTTTGATTAGCCTTCGTCAGCGGCGTCAACTGTTCGCGCAGACCATATATCTGTCCGTGGATATCGAAACTATCTACGGTGCAAATACCCTTTGCTGCCATGATAGCTGCAAACTTAGGTACTTCGCGTGTTGGTGTACATAGTAATACTGCATCAGCAGCGATGCATTCTAGACAATCATCGTGGTGATATATACCAGCCAACTCCATATCCGGAGCGGCATGGATGGCCTGTTCGGCAGCCTTGCCGATATTGCCGTATCCAAGAATTGCTACTCGTATCATAGTGTTCTAAATCAAATCGCGTGCAAAGATACAACTTTTTTTTGACATACGCAAGAGAAAACAAAAAAAAGAGCCCATAGGGCTCATTTTTCTAATGCTATTGATTGCTATACAATATTCGCCAACCTAAGCCCTAAGGCGTAGGAAACAGTCAATCGTGTTCTCTATGAGAGAGCAGATGGTCAGTGGTCCTACTCCCCCAGGGACGGGGGTGATCATGCGGCATTTTGGAGCTACGTTCTCATAGTCCACATCGCCGCACAGTTTGCCTGTTTCGGAATCGTAGTTGATGCCGACATCGACGACTACAGCACCTTCAGAGACCATATCGGCTGTGATAAATTTAGGTTGTCCGATAGCCGAGACAATGATATCTGCGCGGCGCAGGATAGCCGGGAGATCACGGGTATGACTGTGCGCAACGGTGACGGTGGCATTGGCATTCATCAGCAGTTTGCTTACCGGAAGGCCGACGATATTACTTCTGCCGACAACTATTGTATTCTTTCCATCAAGTTCGATTCCCGCTGCTTCGAGAATACGCATAGCGCTACGCGGTGTACAAGGTACGTTGAAACGGCTGTAGTCGCTGCGTTTGTTTTTCCAAAGTTGTGCCACGTTGGTATCCGTCACTCCATCAACGTCTTTTTCGGGACTGAGTGTAGCCACCACTTTCGCTTGCGAGATATGTTTTGGTAGCGGCATCTGAATAAGGATTCCGTCCACAGAAGAATCCTCGTTGAGGGCCTGAATTTGCGCCAATACTTCCTTTTCCGAACTATCGGCACTCATGCGGATAACGCGGCAATCCATGCCGACCAGCGCAGCGTTCTTCTCGCACGACGCCACATATCGTTGGCTACCATAATCATCGCCTACAAGTAGCACGCTCATGCACGGCACACGGCCGTATTCGTGCTGCAAAGCGATCATTCTTTCGCGAAGCAAAGCCTTCACTTCCTCCGCGTGTTTCTTACCGTCAAATGAGTTTTCCATTCAGTATAACATTTTTGATAAACGGTGTCTGATACATATAGGGGATCAGCGTCAACGCACTTTGTGCGTGAGACGGACAAAGGGGCTTCGTCAAAATCAGGTTGGCACGTTTGCCGACAGTGATGGATCCCACCTCATCGCTCACCCCCATCGCATAGGCCGAATTGAGTGTAACGGCATTGAGGGCTTGGACGGTAGTGAGTCGCATTCGGATGCAACCCATCGCCATGACGAACCGCATATCGCCACTGGGCGATGATCCGGGGTTATAGTCGCTGGCAAGCGCTATACCGAGTCCCGCCTCGATAAAATCTTTTGCGCGTCCGTATGGCAGTCCAAGGAAGAAGGACGAACCGGGTAACATCGTCGGCATCGTCATTGTTCCTCGCAGTGCTTCTATCTCGGCATCCGTCGTTTTCTCCAGATGGTCTACACTGAGTGCCTCGTGCTTCACGCCGATCTGCACACCTCCGCTCACCGCTAGTTCGTTAGCATGGATTTTGGGTCGCATACCGTACTTTTCTCCGGCTTTGAGAATCCGATCGGTATCTTCGACTGTGAAGAATCCTTCATCGCAGAACACATCCACAAAATCGGCCAGATGTTCTTGTACCACTTGGGGAATCATCTCTTCTGCCACAAGCCGTACATATTCATCGTGATCATAACCTCGACCAATCGCATGCGCACCTAAGAAGGTACTGCGCACGAGTGCAGGTGTATGCTCGCGTATGCGTTTGATGACGCGAAGCATCTTGAGTTCATCTTCGGTATTCAGTCCGTATCCGCTCTTGATCTCAATAGCTCCTGTGCCCTTGGCGATCATCTCATTGACGCGCGCCATCGATTGCTCAAACAACTCTTCGTCGCTCGCTTCATGGAGTCGATCAGCTGAGTTGAGGATACCCCCTCCGCGACGTGCTATCTCTTCGTAACTCAGTCCGTTAATCTTATCGAGGAATTCCCCTTCGCGCGAGCCAACATAGACAACATGCGTGTGTGAATCGCAGAAACAGGGCATCAGCAGCCCCCTTTCCGCATCGATGTACGCATCGGCATCGGTTGGCATGGTGCCCATTTCGCCAAAGTCAGCAATCCGGTCGTCCTCCATAAGCAACCATGCATCATGGAGGATACCGGTCTCATTCATCTCCAGTCCCTGTTTCCTCAACACACCCGCAGGGACAATGCCGACAATCTCGCGGATATTTTTAATACAAGTCTTCACGGCGAATAAATTCTTTACTCTTAACCATCAAAGGATGCATATATCGATCCACATAGATGAAGGGTACGTCTTTGCGGTATTCCGCTACGATCTTCTCTAACTTCGGAGAGGACTTAGCAGGACGACGGAACTCAAGTGCCTGTGCAGCATTCATTAGTTCGATACCCAATACCGACTCCGTATTCTCGACAACACGGACTAATTTCGTAGCAGAATTGGCACCCATCGACACATGGTCTTCCTGGTCTTGAGAGGAAGGAATCGAATCGCAGGATGCCGGCCAACAGAGTCCTTTGGACTGGCTGACGATACTTGCAGCCGTATATTGCGGAATCATGAAACCGCTACTCAGTCCGGGTTTGGCTACCAGGAACGGAGGCAAACTACGTTGACCGGAGATCAGACGATAGACACGTCGTTCCGAGATACTGCCCAGTTCACTCAGTGCAACGGCTAACATATCCATCGGAATCGCGATGGGTTCACCATGGAAATTACCGGCAGAGATGATCAAATCCTCATCGGGGAAGATGTTAGGGTTGTCAGTCGCAGAGTTAATCTCGTTCTCGATGATACTGTGCACATGAGCGATAGTATCCTTAACCGCTCCATGTACCTGTGGAATGCAACGGAATGAATACGGATCCTGTACATGCTCTTTCTTGCGGCAGATGAGTTCGCTGCCTTCCAGCAATTCCGCAAAACGCTCTGCGGTAACCATCTGTCCTGGCTGTGCACGCAAACGATGACTATGCGGATAGAAGGGTTCAATACGTCCATCAAACGCCTCAAGCGAAATCGCACCGATCATATCTGCCCATTGACTCAATCGTTCTGCCTGAATAATACTCCACACGGCATGTGCGCTCATGAATTGTGTGCCGTTGAGTAGCGCCAGTCCCTCTTTCGACTGTAAGCGGATAGGTTCCCAGCCGAGTTCTTTCCATACGTCCGCACTCTCGCGGCGCTCACCTTTGTAGTACACTTCACCCATACCGATAATCGGCAGACTGAGGTGAGCCAAAGGCGCCAAGTCGCCCGACGCACCAAGCGAGCCTTGCTGATAGACTACCGGCAACACGTCGTTGTTAAACATATCAATGAGGCGCTGTACTGTGCATAGTTGCGAACCCGAATGGCCGTAACTAAGGGACTGCGCCTTGAGCAGTAGCATGATCTTCACGATCTCGGGACGCACCTCTTCGCCCATACCGCAAGCATGGGACATAACCAGGTTGTGCTGAAGTTGGCTCAGTTCTTTCTCGGGAATGGATATGTTACAGAGCGAACCAAAACCGGTGGTGATACCATATACCGGATGACCGATGTCACCCATTTTACTATCCAGATACTTACGGCATTTTTCGATAGCAGCAACGGCTTCCGGACCGAGTTGCAACTGCTCATGCTTGTCTAAAATCTCTTTGACGCGTTCAATCGTCAGTCTCTCATGGCTAATTGTATGCATAATTCTTCCTTTCTATTTTCATTTTTCATTTTCCCAACGCTTCGCGGACGAGAACGTCATCGGCAATGTTTGGGATGGTTACTTTTAGTTCCGGGGTACGGTTCATCTCGCGCAGAATGGCATGGTTAGCTCCTTCGTTGCGTGCCCAACTACGACGTGCAATACCGTTGTTCACATCCCAGAACAACATGTTCTTGATATGTCGTTCGCTATCTTCGCTTCCGTCGATCACCATACCGAAGCCGCCATTGATCACTTCTCCCCAACCTACTCCACCACCATTATGGATACTTACCCAAGTCGCGCCTCGGAATCCATCGCCGATGACGTTTTGAATCGCCATATCGGCAGTGAATTGACTACCATCGTAGATGTTACTTGTCTCGCGGAAAGGCGAGTCCGTTCCACTCACGTCATGATGGTCACGTCCTAACACGATGGGAGCAGTTATCTCACCACGACGGATGGCATCGTTGAACGCCAATGCGATCTTCGTTCGCCCCTCACAATCGGCATAGAGGATACGTGCTTGCGAACCTACCACGAGATTGTTGCGACCAGCTTCTTCTATCCAGTGGATATTATCATGCATCTGACCTTGAATCTCTTCGGGAGCATCTTTCACTATCTCGCTAAGTACCTTCACGGCCAAGTCATCCGACTTCTGCAAGTCCTTCGGATCTTCGGACATGCACACCCACCTGAATGGGCCGAAACCGTAGTCAAAGAACATCGGTCCCATGATATCCTGTACGTAAGAAGGATAGCGGAACGAGCCATCGGCCTTGAGCACATCCGCTCCTGCACGCGAACTCTCTAGGAGGAAAGCATTGCCGTAGTCGAAGAAATACATGCCGTTGGCGCTCAATCGGTTGATGGCAGCCACATGACGACGCAGCGATGCGCGTACGGCTTCCTTAAATCGTTCGGGTTCATCAGCCATCATCTTCTTCGACTCTTCAAGACTATACCCTACAGGATAATATCCTCCTGCCCAGGGGTTGTGCAGCGATGTCTGGTCCGAACCTAAATCTACCGGATAGTTCTCATCCGCTAACCGCTCCCACAAATCAACAATATTACCCACATAAGCGAGCGACACAATCTCTTTGTTCGTCTGTGCCTTACGGATACGGACGAACAGTTCGTCCAAGTCGTAGTGCAGTTCGTCTACCCAGCCTTGTTCATGGCGTTTCTCGGCTGCTAGCGGATTGATTTCTGCCGTGACGCTCACCACTCCTGCGATGTTTCCAGCCTTCGGTTGCGCACCCGACATACCGCCCAGACCAGCGGTTACAAACAGCATTCCTTTGCGTTCTTCGAGCGAACCGGACAAACCACGTTTGCGCAACTGTTTGCGTGCGGCATTCATCACGGTGATGGTCGTACCATGTACGATACCTTGCGGACCGATATACATGTACGAACCGGCTGTCATCTGGCCGTATTGCGATACACCCAGCGCGTTAAAACGTTCCCAATGATCCTGGCTCGAGTAGTTCGGAATCACCATACCGTTCGTTACTACCACACGCGGTGCATCCTTATGGCTTGGAAAGAGTCCCATCGGCAGACCGGAATACATCGCCAGTGTCTGTTCATCCGTCATCGTTGCCAGGTACTGCATCGTCAGACGATATTGCGCCCAATTCTGGAATATCGCTCCATTGCCTCCATAGATGATGAGTTCGTGCGGATGCTGCGCCACACGCGGATCCAGGTTGTTCTGAATCATTGCCATGATAGCTGCCGCTTGACGTGACTTAGCCGGGTACTCGTCTATTGGACGCGCATACATCGCATACGACGGACGGAAACGATACATATAGATACGTCCGTATCGACGCAGTTCTTCTGCAAACTCCGGAGCCAATACGGCATGGTGTTTGGGATCAAAATACCGCAAGGCATTCTTGAGTGCCAACACTTTCTCTTCTTCGGTCAGGATATCCTTGCGTTTGGGCGCATGGTTGATGGATGGGTCATAAGGCTTAACCTCCGGCAACTCATCGGGTATTCCCGCCAATAGCTCTTTTTGAAAATCAGTCATGGTATTATCCGATATTTTTGTTTACTATTTCGAGTATCTCGCGCTCGGCAGCCTCCGCTTGTTTTACCAGCTCTGCCGCTTCCGCAATCAGTTTCTCTGCCGTTTCCCTATTCTTCAGTCCCGATGCGTTGATGCGCACGTTCATGTCGGCTCCGCGAACCGCTGCACGAGCCGCCAACGCACCTACTCCGGCATCACTTGCACTCGCAGGATTACCTTTCTCGGCCATCGCTTTGAGAACCGGCATCGCGCACATAGCCGTTTTCATCGTACGTAGAGGCACTTGCGTCGCATACAACGTAGCCGCTTCCATCGCAGCCGCACAAGCCGCTTTCTCTTCGTCCGTGCCTTTCGGCATCGCGAATACATCCATGATTTTATTAAATGCAGCCGTATCCTCGTCCACCAGCGCGAGCAGTTCATTCATCACCGCTTGCCCCTCTTCAGCCACTTTCGAGAACTCTTCCCAACGATCATCCCAGCCGCGTTTATGTGCGCTCAGATTCGCTACCATTGTGCCCAAGGCAGCACCAAGCGCTCCCATGTATGCCGAGATACTTCCACCACCAGGTGCCGGTGACTCACTGGCTGTCTCAACGGCAAAGCCCTTACATGTCATGCGGATCAGACGCTCTTTCTGTGCCAGTTCCTGCTCGTCTTCGATCATGTACTCTATCACTTTTTCCTTCGGATCAAACGGTTTCAACTCATCCAATCCCATCGACTTAACAGCCATACGGATGATCTCTGCCTCGCTGATACCGTGCGAACGCTGTTGACGCGTCAAGTAATACTTTCCCGCATCAATAAGTGCACACTTAGGAACCAATCCGACTATCTCCGCTCCCGTAACACGCATACCACGCGCAGCTGCAGCACGGCTCACTTCTTCAAAAGCCACATGCAATGGCGTCACTTCGATATCAGTGATATTCATACTCACTTGCGCAATACCATATTCATCGATATACCAACCGATGGCCTTGCAGCCCTTCAACGTACCGGGAATCCAAATCTCCTGTCCATTCTCATCGCGGAGCACCTTACCTGTCAGGCGTCCCCCTTCGCGTGCCTTACGCCCTTTTTCGCGCACATCAAAAGCCACAGCCATCGCACGACGCGTAGAAGTGGTATTGAGGTTAAAGTTCACGGCTATCAGGAAATTTCTTGCACCTACATTCGATGCGCCTACCTGTGCCGTACGCTCGTCATACTTCTTCGGACCAAAATCCGGACATTTCTTCGGATCACTCATCTTCTGCGGCAACGCTTCATATTCACCTTCACGACAAACGGCCAGGTTCTTACGCTCATCGCTATAAGCCGCCGCTTCGTAGCAGTAACAAGGAATGCCCAACTCTTCATACATCCGTTTGGCCAACCCACGTGCCAACTCGGCGCATTCCTCTAAGCTCACTCCCGTAATAGGAATCAATGGACACACATCTGTCGCTCCGCTGCGCGGATGAGCACCGTGATGCAGACGCATATCGATCAGTTCACCGGCTTTGCGTGCACCGCGGAACGCTGCCTCTACTACGACTTCTGGTTCACCAACAAACGTCACTACCGTACGGTTAGTCGCTTCGCCAGGATCAACGTCCAGCACTTTCACTTTCTCGCCGTTCAACTCCGTAGCGGCAATCTCTGCAACAATCTGGTTAATAACTTCCTTGTTGCGCCCTTCCGAAAAATTCGGCACACATTCAATTAGTTTTTTCATGATATTCCCTATTCTATTTTACGAATCACTTTCGGATCATGATGTAATGGATAATTGTTGACTATCGTCCTTCCATGCCGATGCATAGTATAGAACTTACTATCCCCCGTCAGCCTCCCGCATAACTTGTCTACACAATTATTCTTTTAACAAATTACGCTGCAAAGATAGATAAAAAATCCCACATATACAAGATTTTTATAATTAATTTATAAAAATAATCATTTTTGAACGAAAAAATTAGAAATATACATGGAACTTTCTTTCATTTTTCTGCATTTTCCATCCTCCTTTGCCCCTATTCACCATCACCCATTGCCCCAACGTGCCAAAGATATTGACCCACCACTTGTCAAAAGTTTCTCCTGACATCAAAGACAACCAAGCATCAAAAGTCCTGCCCCAACCACAAAAAAATTAGGGCCAAGCCCTAATCCTTTCCTCGCATAGTACTCAACTTTATCCTCCCCCCTCAACTTTTGCCTTGCCTCTGCACGTTGCCCATGATCAATTTCCTTTGGCTTTTCCATATATATTATAAGGTGTCAAATTCTATGCCAAAAAGGATCAAGTAAAAAGGACTAAGCCTGGAGGATGTCCTCATAAATCTGGATGATCAATCCACCATTCCCACGAGCCTCTTACATCGACGGACAAATGATCACGC
>JAFZNG010000034.1 GCA_017551025.1 Paludibacteraceae bacterium
AAGCACGAGAAGATGCTGCTTGGCACGCACCGCAAGGCTGCAACCAGCAACCCGAATTGTACGCGTGTTTACATGCGTGATCTGGTAGAGCGCTCGACCGAGCCCACCCAACTGGAGCTCGCAGCTCGCACCCGCTTCACCGCTGTTCAGGCGGCAGTCAACACCCGTATGAAGAACCTCTCCACGATCGCAACTGATCGCGAAGCCTTCGAGGCCCAGAAGGATCTTGCCGGTGGCAAGAAAACCCTGAAGGCGTATCTCTGGAAAGTATGTGGTGACACCTACGACGCCCAGAACGGCTAATGTGAAAAATCTCGCTCTTCGGGGCGGGATTTTTTTACACCCTACACCCTACACTCTACACTATTTTTATGATTTTTCATAAAAATCTTGTGTATGTCATTTTTTTTTTGTACCTTTGCACGCTGAATTATGTTACGGGTAGTGTGGACATATAAAAACGGACTTTGGGCAGCACTTCTGGTGCTGGCTCTCTCGGCATGTAATACCACCAAATTCGTGCCCGAAGACCAGTACTTGCTCAACAAGGCCAAGGTGGAAATCACCGACACCAAAGACGTACCCGCCTCCGAGATGAGTTCCTACCTGCGTCAGCGGCAGAATACCGAGATATTCGGTTTCTGGAAACTCCAGCTGCATGTCTACAACACCGCTCCGCGCGACACTACCAGCAAAGCCAACAAGTTCTTTGCCCGTAATGCCCATAAGATGGGTGAGGCGCCGGAGATATACGACGATGCACTCACCGAGGCATCGATGCGCCAAATCCAGCTGGCGATGAACAATCGCGGTTATTTCAATGCAGAGGTAGATACCCTGAAGACTTACGGCAAACGTAACCCGCAGAAGCTCAACCTCACCTACCGCGTCACTGCCCATACCCCCTACCGTATCGCGGAATACATGACCCTCATCAATCACGCGGAGGTGGATAGTATCGCCAAGCGTGAGCAGTGTCTGGTGCATCCGGGAGATATCTACAATACCGCCACCCTCGACGAGGAGCGCCAGCGTATCACATCCGCCATGCGTAATCGCGGTTATTACTACTACGACAAGTCGCTGCTCGCCTATGCCGCCGATAGCAGCCAGGGCAACCATACCCTGCGGCTGCAGCTCCACGAGACCCACTACCGCGGCATTATCCCCGACAGTATCCTGAGCAAGGTATATATCAAGCAGCGTATCCGTAAGGTCTATTTCCACGTGGACTACGACCCCAACCGCCTGCCCGAAGACCTCATCCTTCATGAGGATAGCGACCAGCAAGGATACGTCTATTCCTATGTAGGCTATCCGCTGCTGCGCCAGCGTGTGCTGCGCCGTAAGTGTGCGATACGTCCCGGCGAACTGTTTAGCGAGCGCCGACTAGAACGCTCCTATACCAACCTCAACGCCCTCGGCCCGATCAAGTACGTTGATATCGCCTTCCATGCCGTGGACAGCAACCTGCTGGACTGCCATATTACCATCTCGCGTAGCAAGATCCATTCTGTCTCTGCCGAGGTGGAGGGTACTTTCTCAGCCGGAGATTGGGGTATAGCCGCCGGAGTAGGATACATGAACAAGAATATCTTCCGCGGTGCGGAGCAGTTCACGATCAACGGACGCGGTAGCTACGAGTGGCGCCAAAACGGCGGACGAGCTATCGAGGCGCGTGCCGATATGGGACTCCAGTTCCCCAATTCGCTCAAAATCAATATCGCCTACAACTACCAGCAACGGCCCGATGAATATACCCGCACCCTGGCTAGTGCCGGACTGTCATATACCGTACCTCGCAAACCGCGCTCACGCTGGACCCATCAGTTCAACCTCATCGATATCAACTATATCTACCTGCCTTGGATGTCCGACCGGTTCCGCCAGGACTTCATCGAAAAGGCCAGCGTACTGCGGGCGTCCTACGAGGACCATTTTATCCTCGACTGGCGCTACTCCGGCACGTATTCGGGTTACGACTCGCGGCATCCCTACCGCTCGTATCTCGACTTCCGCTATTCCGTCGAGACGGCAGGCAACTTCCTGTACGGACTGAGCAAAGTGGCTAAGTTTAGCCAGGACGCCAGCGGTTCGTACGTGCTCTGGAATACCCCCTTCGCCCAGTATGCCAAGGGCGATGTTAACCTCACCTACCACCAGCTCTTCAACCCCAAGCACCAGTTGGTTTACCATGCAGCGCTGGGCGTCATCGTGCCGTATCTCAACGCCTCA
This sequence comes from Paludibacteraceae bacterium, assembly GCA_017551025.1. Classification (GTDB taxonomy): domain Bacteria; phylum Bacteroidota; class Bacteroidia; order Bacteroidales; family Paludibacteraceae; genus Colicola. Next base: position 2,236 of record JAFZNG010000034.1, read on the forward strand.
ATCGTGCCGTTTGAGAAACGTTACTTCGCGGGTGGTAGCAATAGTGTGCGCGGATGGCAGGCTCGTACCCTCGGACCGGGAACGTTCCGCGGTGACGGTAATACCCTCGTCTATGACCTACAGGCCGGCGATATACGTCTCGACCTCAACCTCGAATACCGATGGAAGGTATGGAAATACCTCGAACTGGCCGCCTTTACCGATGCGGGTAATATATGGACCATACGCGACTATGCCCAGCAACCCGGTGGCGTGTTCCGGTGGGACTCGTTCTACAAGCAGATTGCCTGGAGCTACGGCGTAGGTGCACGTATCGACCTCAGCCTGTTTATCTTCCGTATCGACTTCGGCGTGAAACTCTACGACCCGAGTTTGCTGTCCGCCGGTACGGCCTGGCGCACCGCCGGCAACGGACTGAACTGGAACGACGACATGACCTTCCACTTTGCAATAGGACATCCGTTCTAATGGCGAATGGCGAAAGGTTAAGGGCTAAAGTAGATATGTTAGAAGCGCACATGATACCGCATGTCCTGGAGGCCGGATGCGACGAGGCCGGACGAGGACCGCTCGCAGGCAGCGTATTTGCCGCCGCTGTGATCTTTGACCCCGAACGAACCGACTGGACGAGTCTCGAGGAGCTCAACGACTCCAAGCAACTGAGCGAACGGCAACGCCTGGCTCTGCGTACTGTGATCGAACGCGAAGCACTGGCATGGGCCGTCGTAGAGGTGACGCCCGCGGAGATCGATCGACTCAATATCCTATGGGCATCCATCACGGGTATGCAGCGTGCATTGGACCAACTCCGTGTCCGTCCGCAACATATCCTTGTCGATGGCAATAAATGGCGACCCTACGTGCCCGAGGGTGAACTGCTCGAAATACCCGCACGCACCGTCGTCAAGGGAGACGGAAAATATATGGCGATAGCCGCCGCCAGCGTACTGGCCAAGACCTATCGCGACGACTATATGCGACGACTCCACGAGGAGTACCCGCAGTACGGATGGAACAAAAATATGGGCTACCCCACCGCCGAACACTATGCCGCCCTCCGCAAGTTCGGTCCTACGCCCTACCACCGGATGACATTTAATTTAAAATGTAAAATATAAAATATCAAATATCAAATTTATACTATGTGTTTGCGAATTCGCCGTCTGTCTGCTGAAGAGGCACAGCAGTTAGAACAAGGCACTCCTCAGCCTCAGCAACCCGTACGCCGTCGTGGCTGTATGCGTGGATGTCTATGGGCAATGGTGATCTATTTCGCCCTGACCGCCCTCTTCTCATGGCTGTTCGGTAGTATGTTCTCCTCTTCGGAAGTAAAACTCGAGGACAATACCGTCTATGTGCTCGATATGAAGGGTACTGTCGTGGAGCAGGGTATGCCTGCCGACCCCTGGGCCGACCTGCTGTCGGAAGTGCCGGGTGGCTTTATGTCTGAGGATGAGACCGTAGGTCTCGATCAGCTGCTCAGCAATATCCGTCTCGCTAAGGAAGACGACCGTATCCTGGGTATCTACCTGCGTGGCGGTGAACTCGCTATCGGTCAGGCAGCAGCCAAAGAACTGCGCGAAGCCCTGCTCGACTTCAAGAAATCCGGCAAGTGGATCATCGCTTATGCGCACGCCTATAGCCAGATGAACTACTATATCGCCTCCGTGGCCGACCGCGTATGCCTCAACCCCGTGGGTGAGGTCAATTGGAACGGTCTCTCCGCCGAGCGGATGTATTATACCCGCCTGCTGGAGAAGATAGGCGTAGAGATGCAGATCCTGAAAGTCGGCACCTTCAAGTCGGCCGTAGAACCTTATTTCCGCACCAGTATGTCGGAGGCTGACCGACTCCAGACCCAACTCTACCTGAGCGGTATCTGGGACGAGATGGTACGTGGCGTAGCTGAGTCGCGCGGCCTCACCGCCGATACGCTCAACGCCTATGCCGACCGCTATATGGGGCTCCAGGACCAGCAGCGTTATCTCGACTGCCGGCTGGTGGACACCCTGCTGTATGACTTCCAGATGGATAGCCTCGTGCGTATCTATGCCGGCACAGAGGATTATGAGAAGATCCGTACCGGCGAACTGGCCTCCGTCAAGCGCGACAAGTCCAAGGCTAAGGACGAGATAGCTGTCCTTTATGCCGAGGGCGAAATCACCGACGAGACGGGCAACGGCATCGTAGGCAAAGAGATGCTCAAGACCATCCGCAAGATCTCGAAGGACGATGACATCAAGGCCGTCGTACTGCGCGTCAACAGTCCGGGCGGTAGTGCCGATGCCAGCGAACAGATCTGGGGTGCACTCCAGCAGCTGCGCGAGAAGGGCATACCCGTTGTCGTATCTATGGGTGACCTGGCCGCTTCGGGTGGCTATTATATCTCCTGTGGCGCCGACTATATCGTAGCCGAACCCACGACGATCACCGGTTCGATCGGTATCTTCGGTATTATCCCCAACGCCTCTAAGATTCGCGAGAAAATAGGTGTCGATATCGATGGTGTGACCACCAACCGCCACTCCGATCTCCAGACCAACAGCATCTTACGAGGCATGAACACGGAGGAGCACCAACTGTATCAGACCATGGTAGAACGCGGTTATGAGCTCTTCACCCGCCGCTGCGCCGAAGGACGCCATATGCCGCAAGATTCGATCAAGGCTATCGGCGAGGGACGTGTATGGCTCGGCACCGACGCCAAGCGCCTGGGACTGGTGGACGAGATGGGTGATATCGACCGCGCCATCGAGAAAGCGGCCGAACTGGCCCACCTCGAGACCTATCGCCTCGACTACTATCCCGAGGTTAAGGACCCGATCGAGGAACTCGTGAACTCGCTGCTCGAGGGTAATCAGACGCCTGAGGAGAAACTCATCGCTAAGATGCGCGTCCTCTGCTCCAAACCCCGCATCATGGCCCTCATGCCCGAGGTTACGATTAAATAATTTTTAATTTTTAATTTTTAATTCGGCATGTCTTGGACTGACCTCATAACCGCTCCGCTTAGCGGACTTTACGCCACCGCCGTTTGGTTGCGCCATGTGCTCTACGACGAACATGCGCTACCTTCGCATACGATGGATGTACCTACCATCTGTGTGGGCAATCTCGCCGTAGGCGGTACGGGTAAGACACCGCATGTAGAGGCCCTCATCCGTATGCTGTCGCCCCACTACCGCGTGGCGGTCCTCTCGCGCGGCTACCGTCGCCAGACACGCGGCTTCGTGCTGGCCGACGAGCATTCTACGGCTCGCACCATAGGCGATGAGGCGATGCAGATATACCTGAAGTTCCCCGAGGTGAGGGTCGTCGTATGCGAAGATCGCGTACGGGGTATTCGTCAGTTGATGCGTCAGTGTCCCGATACGGAGGTCGTCCTGCTCGACGATGCCTTCCAGCATCGCCGTCTCAGGGCCGGATACAATATCATCCTTACCCCCTACGACCGGCTCTATAAGGACGATCATATGTTGCCCTGGGGACGACTGCGCGATCTCAAGCAACGCGTACTCAAAGCGCATGCGATCATCGTGACCAACTGTCCCGAGGACATGCAACCGATCGACAAGCGCGTAGTGGACAACCACCTCCGACTGCCGGCATATATGCAGCTCTATTTCTCGCAGATACGCTATGGTCAGATCGGTATGACGGGTCGTCCGCTCGTACTGACCGGCATCGCTAACCCGCAATATATGATGCGGTATGTCCTGCGCCATTACCCCGGCGCGGAACTCATGGCCTTCCCCGATCACCATCGCTTCACGGCCGCCGATACCCAGCGTATTATCGCTCGTGCTGCGGCTTTTGACTTTGTGCTCACTACCGAGAAAGACCTGGTGCGTATGCAGGGAACCGAACTCTACAACCGCCTCGCCAGCCGACTCCAGGCGCTCCCGATCGAAGTCGACCTGGGGGAGGATGCCGCTATGCTGGAACAACGACTCTGCTTATATATCAACGAAACCCGCAAACAATGCACTTCCTCCAACTCATAAAACGCTTCGTGCCGCCGTATCGCGGACTCATGGGACTGAATATACTATTCAACCTCCTGAGTACCATCCTGTCGCTCTTCTCCTTTGCGGCGATTATTCCCGTACTCAAGATCCTGTTCGGCCTGAGCGAATCAGGCGTCAGTCATCATGTGCTCTCTGAGGCAGTCGGCATGGAACAATGGTTGCAGTTCGCCAAGGACAACCTCTACTACTGGCTCGAGCAGCAGACGGCTCTCCACGGCGGCGGATACGTGCTGTTTATGCTGGGCCTGTTCCTGATCGTGATGACCGGACTGAAGTGCCTCACGGCCTGGCTCGCCAATTACTATATGGTGCCTATCCGTACGGGTGTGCTGCGTGACCTCAGACGCCAACTCTACGATAAGATGGTCTCGCTGCCGATCGGTTATTTTACCGAGGAGCACCGCGGCGACGTTATGTCGCGCATGACCAACGATGTCAACGAAGTGGAAGCCAGTATCATGTCGGCGCTCGACGTACTGTTCAAGGACCCGATCATGATCCTCGTCTATCTGACGACGCTCTTCATTATCTCCTGGCAGTTGACGCTCTTCGTGATCATCCTGCTGCCCGTTGCCGGATTCTTCATCGGACGTATCGGCCGAAGCCTCAAGCGGGCTTCCCGTCGCGGCCAGGAACAGAATGCTGAGATACTCACCCAGATCGACGAGACCCTGGGTGGCCTGCGAGTGGTCAAAGCCTTCAATGCCGAACAGAAACTCCGGGAGCGTTTCCTGCGCCTCATCAACGACACCCGTCAGACCTTCAATCGTATCAACCGCCGCTACTACCTGGCGCACCCCGTATCCGAATTCCTCGGTACGGCCCTGATCGCCGTTATCCTCTGGTTCGGCGGTGTACTCATCCTCCGAGGCACCAGCCTCATCGATGCCGCTACGTTTATCTACTATCTGGTCATCTTCTACTCGATCATCAATCCTGCCAAGGACCTGAGTAAAGCCGGTTATAGCGTGCGTCGCGGTATGGCTTCGCTGGAGCGTATCGACCGAATACTGAATACCCCTTCTACGATTCGTGAACTGGCATCACCCAAACCGCTCGAGCGTTTCGCCGATGAGATACATTATGATCATGTCTTTTTCCATTACAGCGACGACCGTCCCGTACTCCGTGATATCGACCTCACGATCCGCAAGGGGCAGATGATTGCCCTCGTCGGTCAGTCGGGTAGCGGTAAGACCACGATGGCCGACCTGCTGCCGCGTTTCTACGATGCTGTCAGCGGACGCATCACCATCGACGGCACCGACGTACGCGACGTACGCACCCGTGACTTACGTGCCCTCATGGGCATTGTCAACCAGGAGGCCATCCTCTTCAACGATACCTTCTATAATAATATCACTTTTGGCGTAGATACCACCCAACCGGCCCCCAACGGCATGACCTGGCCCGAGGCTGTCGAGCAGGCGGCACGTATCGCGAATGCCCATGACTTTATCATGGCAACGCCCGAGGGTTACAATACCTCGATCGGTGACCGTGGCAGTCGCCTATCCGGCGGACAACGCCAGCGTATCAGTATCGCCCGGGCGATACTGAAGAACCCGCCGATCCTCATCCTCGATGAGGCGACTTCAGCACTGGATACGGAATCTGAAAAACTGGTGCAGGAAGCCCTGGAACACCTGATGCGTGACCGCACGACACTCGTCGTGGCGCATCGCTTATCAACCATCCGCCATGCCGACCTGATCTGCGTCCTCCACGAGGGACGTATCGTAGAGCAAGGACGTCATGACGAGCTTCTCGCTTTGAACGGCTACTACCGCCGCCTGGTCGATATGCAGTCAGCAAAGTAAAGGCTATTTTCCCCCGACCAGGGTCTGGATCTCGTTGAGTTTATTGAGTGCCTCGAGTGGCGTGAGACTGTTGATGTCCAGTTGCTTGACTTGGTCGCGAATCTGCTCCAGCACAGGATCGTCCAGTTGGAAGAAACTGAGTTGCATCCCTTCCCGGAGTTTGCCCACCTCGCTCTTGGTCTGGATCGTACCACTGTCGGGTGCACCGCTCTCCAGGTCGTGCAATACCTGCTCGGCCCGTTGGACGATCGACTGCGGCATACCGGCCAGTTTGGCGACATGAATACCGAAGCTGTGTGCCGAACCGCCGCGAACGAGTTTTCTCAGGAAGATAATCTTACCGCCGACCTCGCGCACCGATACGTTGTAGTTGCGGATGCGTTTGAAGCTCTTCTCCATCTCGTTGAGCTCATGATAATGCGTGGCAAAGAGCGTCTTGGCATGCCCCTTATGCTCGTGGATATATTCTACGATCGCCCAGGCGATGGATATACCGTCAAAGGTGCTCGTGCCGCGGCCGAGTTCGTCAAAGAGCACCAGACTGCGCTCCGAGAGGTTGTTCAATATGCTGGCGGCTTCGTTCATCTCCACCATAAACGTAGATTCACCCATCGAGAGGTTGTCGCTCGCGCCGACACGCGTGAAGATCTTGTCCACTACGCCTATCTGCGCACTCTCGGCCGGTACAAACGATCCCATCTGGGCCATCAGAACGATCAGGGCTGTCTGGCGCAGCAAGGCCGACTTACCCGCCATATTCGGACCGGTGATGATGATGATCTGCTGGCCGTTGTTGTCGAGCAGCACGTCGTTGGCTACATACTGTTCGCCTAGGGGCAACTGCTTCTCGATCACGGGGTGACGCCCCTGGCGGATATCGATCGTGAGGCTGTCGTTTACGTCCGGACATACATAGTGGTTCTCCTGCGCCACGCGCGCAAAGCCCTGCAGACAGTCGAGTTGGGCAACGACCTGTGCATTGAGTTGCATCTGGGGTACCCATGACGAGAGGGCCAGCATGAGTTCCATATAGAGTCGATTCTCGATGACCTGGATCTGTTCCTCGGCGGTGAGAATCTTCTGCTCGTACTGCTTCAACTCTTCGGTAATATAGCGTTCGGCATTGACGAGTGTCTGCTTGCGAATCCACTCCGGCGGTACCTGGTCCTTGAAGGTATTACGCACCTCCAGGTAGTAACCGAAGACGTTATTATAACCTATCTTGAGGCTTTGAATACCCGTCGCTTCTATCTCGCGCTGTTGGATACGCAGCAAGTAATCCTTGCCGTCGCGCTGGATGGCGCGCAGTTCGTCCAGTTCGCGGTCTACGCCGGCAGCAATGATATTCGGTCGTCCCTGTGCCAATGGCGGGTCGGGAACAATTTCCTTCTCGATACGCTGGCGCATCTCGTCGCAGGCGTCGAGTTGCTCACCGAGTAGCGTTAGGTATTTATTGTCTTCGCCCTCCTGGCAGACTTGTTTGATAGGCGCGATGGCTTTGAGTGCACGCGCCAACTGTACCATCTCTCTGGGACCGATACGCCCCGTACTGATCTTGCTCACGATGCGCTCCAGGTCACCTATCTCGGCGAGTTGGGTCTCTACGATGGTTCGTGCCTCGGGATGACGGAACAGGTGTTCTACCACGCTTTGGCGGTTGCGTATCGCCCGCACCTCACGCAGCGGAAAGGCCAGCCATCGATGGAGCAGACGTCCTCCCATAGGCGTCATCGTGCGATCGATGATCTCGTAGAGCGAATGACCTTCGTCCTGGTTGTGGTCCGAGAGTTCGAGGTTGCGCACCGTAAAGCGGTCGAGCCATACGTAGCGGTCCTCCTCGATACGGGCGAGGTGCTGGATATGTCCGGTTTGTAGGTGCTGGGTGGCATCCAGGTACATGAGAATACCTCCGGCGGCGGTGAGTCCGGCCGAGAGTTGGTCGATACCCAGACCCTTGAGCGACGAGACACCCCATAGCTTCATCAGTCGGTCGCGTGCGGTGGATTCTACGAGCATCCAGTCATCGAGTTCGAAGGTGAAATAGCCGCTGCCGAACTCCTGCTCGAGCAGTTGTTTCTTGCCGCGCATATAGAGCACCTCCTTCGGTGCGAAATTGGTGAGCAGCTTGTCGATCTGGGTGCTGTCGCCCTCGCCCGCCATGAACTCACCGGTGGAGATATCCAGAAATGCTACGCCGATTTTGTTGGTGGATGGTGTATGGTGTATGGTGTCGAAGTGGATGCAGGCTACCCAGTTGTTCTCCTTCTGCGTAAGGGTGGTATCGGAATACGAGACACCGGGTGTCACCAGTTCGGTCACACCGCGCTTGACGAGTTTCTTGGTTAGCTTCGGATCCTCCAGTTGGTCGCATATCGCTACGCGTAGTCCGGCCCGCACCAGTTTAGGCAGGTAGGTATCCAGCGCATGGAACGGGAAACCCGCCATCTCCATCGACTGCTGCCCACCGTTGTTGCGGTGGGTGAGGGTGATATTCAGTATCTTGCTGGCACGAACGGCGTCCTCTGCGTATGTCTCGTAGAAGTCACCACAACGGAATAGCAACAAGGCGTCGGGATACTGCGTCTTAATCTCCCGAAACTGCTTCATCATCGGAGTTTCCATTTCCTTGCCCATATAATTCGTAATTTTTAATTTTTAATTTTTAATTACTGAAGGTCGACGGTGACCTTCAGGTTAAACCGGCGGCCGGTCAGGTAGTTCGGACTGGCCCACTGTTGGTTATACGCATCGCTTACCCAAAAATAGGAATTGACGTTCTTCCAGCCTACGAGGTTGAACACCTCGAACTGGATCGTCCACTGCTTGACGTGTTTGGCACTCTCGGCACGCATGAAACGGGCCGTCTTGCGGTTGAAGGCATAACTGGCACCCAGGTCGATACGCTTGTACATCGGCATGCGTCCCCAGGACTGGTTGTTGCGCGGTGCGTAATACGGCATACCGTCCTGGAAGAGCATCTTCAGGTGGAACCGGAGCTGCGGCAGCTGTGGTAGATAATCCTGGAAGAGCATGGAGAAGGCATACCGTTGCTCCTGCGGACTCGGAATCCATTCGCCCTTTAGCCCTTCACCATTCGCCATTAGCCTCTGACGGGCGCGCATGGCGGAGAACGAGATCCACGAGTCGACACCCGGCACGAGTTCGCCGTATAGCTTCAGGTCCAGGCCCGTAGCATAACCCTCCGAGTCGTTCTTGCCCGAATAACGCACCCGCACGTTATCGACGCTGTAACTCTCCATGCGGTCGATATACTTGTAGTAGGCCTCGGCGGTCAACTTAAACGGCCGTCCCCAGGCGCGGAAATAGTAGTCGCCACCCAGCACGACATGTACCGAACGCTGTGCCCTTAGGTCGCGGTTCAATCGAATACGCGTGATGCCCAACGCATCGGTTAGGGTGTCGCGCAGCTCTTTATAGAAAGGTGCCTGGTAATACAGTCCCGTAGCCAGGCGGAAGCTGAAGTCGTGTTTCCATCCCGGAAACCATACTACGCTGGCACGAGGGGAGGGGAGTACTTCGTTGTTCCAACTCCACCATTGCAATCGTCCGCCTACGGTGAGCGATACTTGTCCGTGGTCGGTGAGCCAGCGGTAGGTGTTCTGGACGTATCCTTGTACGCGTGCCGACTGCATCGCGCTGTCGCCGCGCATCGAGTAGTAGAGTTCCATGGCGGGTCCTGCCTGCGGTAGGCTGTAGCCCGCCGAGTCGCGCCATTGCCACTCGCTAATATGGTCGCGTATTAGTTCGGCCTGTCCGCTCACGCCCCAACGCAATCGGTTGCGGCCGTGTGTCCACTCGCCGTGGTGGGCCAATGTGATGACGCCCGCCCGGAGCAGGTTGCGGGCATGCTGGTGGAAGATACCCGTACCGAGTACTTGGCTCTGCCCTGCGGCAGGATCTACTTCCGCCGTATGGGTATTGCTCTGCTCGCTGTCTTCGCCGCCGGCGGAGAGCACATATTCGCCGGTGATATCAAAATTCTCCTGTTCGTGGGTATAGAAGCCGCTGAGATCGAAGCCCAGCTCTACTTCCCGGCTCACCTTGCCTCGGGCACTCAGAGCGGCAAAACCTGTGAGGAAACGGTCTTTTTCCTGACCTTCGTACCATATATTGAGGCTGCGGGCATTCTGACCACCGAAACTCTCGCTCAGCGAGTCGGGACGGAAACGGTAGTCGTTCATCGAGAAATTCCCCAGAAAACTCATCGTCCAAGGGTTAGTCTTTTGTCTTTGAGCGAAGCGGTCTTTTGTCTTTTGTCTACCTACCTGCCAAGTCAGGTAGGTCTGATAATCCACGAAATTAGGCTGATAATTACCTGCCGTACTAAGGCCGCCCAGCATATATTGGCTGGTCTTGTAGCGGATGCCGTGCATCTGAGAGTAGGTGCTGTCGCCGTGCCCGACATACAGGTTCGCGCCCAGCAGGCTGGCACTGAGGCTGGCCTCGAAGCGGTCGGGTTGCTTATATTCGATATCCAGCACCGAGGCCATCTTATCGCCGTACTTGGCATCGAAGCCTCCGGCAGAGAACTGCACGTTCTGCACCATCTCGGGGTTGACGAAACTGAGTCCCTCTTGCTGACCGCTGCGGATGAGCAGGGGGCGGTGCACCTCAATACCGTTGACGTACACCTCGTTCTCGTCAAACGAACCGCCGCGTACGTTGTACTGCGAACTGAGTTCGTTATTCTGGTTGACGCCGGCAAAGGTGATCAGTATGCTCTCGATCGAACCGCCTGTAGCGTCCGGCATGACGCGTGCGGCGGAGGCGTCGATCTGGTCGAGTGTGCCTGTCTGGTGCTGGATGCCGCGCACCTCCACTTCCTGGAGCCACTCGGTCTCGGTGGTCAGTTCGACATTTATGTTGACCACTTCGTTCGGCCGGATCAGTCGTTGGCGCACCGTGGCATAGCCCAGCATGGAGAACTCCAGTTGGACGGTGTCCTGGCATTCGATCATCAGTTCGTAGAAGCCGTTGCGGTTGGTGCTGGTGCCTTCCTGTTGTTCGCATCGCGCGAAGACATTCACCAGTTCGATGCCGCGGTTGTCGCTATCGGTCACATAGCCATATATGCGAGTATGCCGCGCGAACACACTTGTCGCGCAGCATACTAGGATCATTACTATGTAAGATAGCCGTCTGATTACTTGAAGTAGCGATTATACAATCCCTCGAAGCCACGACCGTGACGAGCCTCGTCGCGAGCCATTTCGTGCACAGCGTCGTGGATAGGATCCAGGTTCAGTTCTTTGGCACGCTTAGCGATATTGAGTTTGTCCTCGCAAGCACCTGCCTCAGCCATCATACGCTTCTCCAGGTTGGTCTTGGTGTCCCAAACCAGTTCGCCGAGCAGCTCAGCAAACAGCGATGCGTGGTCAGCCTCTTCGTATGCATATTTACGGAAAGCGGCAGCAATCTCGGGATAACCCTCGCGATCAGCTTGACGAGCCATAGCCAGGTACTGACCAACCTCGGTGCACTCACCCATGAAGTGGGCACGCAGACCATCGTGGATAATCGGGTCTTTCTCGTCCTTAGCTACACCTACTATATGCTCGCAGGCAAAGTTCAACTTGCCGGCCTCAGCTACTTTCCATTCAACGATTTGTTTGCATTGCGGGCAACGCTCGGGTGCCTCTGCGCCCTCGTGTACATAACCACAGATCGGGCAGATAAATTTCTTGTTCATGATTGTTTTAGGGTTTTATTAAAAAGGTTAATAAATAGGCTGTTTTACTTTTCGGGTACAAAATTACTACAAAAAATTGGAATATGCAAGTATTTGGGCTTAAAAATCAAATTTATTTGAATTTTTAGGGACAAAGACTTGCGATGTTCGCATAATCGTGCGAACGTAAATTCGGAGGGTGAAGAAGCCAATTGACTTTTGGCTTCGAAAGGGAAGGCTGTCGGGGAGACAAAGCCGACCGAGAACAAATAAGCAGTCAAGGGGCGTGCCGAAGTTACGATTCCACAAAAATAATTCTTGTTTTATAGCGCATCGATGAGGATGAAGGCATCGGCGTACTGCGGGGCGCGGAATTTATCGTGGCGCAGCAGTTGGTCGCGCGAACGCATAAAGGCCGTATGGATATCCATACCTGCCTGCAGGTTGCGCAGCAGGCCGCGCATCAAGATTGAGGACGACTCGTCTTCTACGCTCCACAGACTGACGATCATCGTCTGTACGCCCGCTAGCTTCAATGCCCGCTGGATACCGTATACGCCGTCGGCTGTCACGTAGCCCAAACCCGTCTGGCAGGCTGAGAGCACCATGAGTTGGCAAGGCAGGCTGAGGCGCGACAACTCCTTAGCCGACAGGATGCCGTCGGGACGAGAGGCCGGGTGGGTGTCGTCGGTTAGCGCCTGCTGCGCACCCGCCAGGGCGATGCCACTCTGGGACAATGCTTGGTCGGAATAGAGCGGACGCAGGTCGGTGCCGTCGTCCATGGTGCCGACAAAGAAGCCGTGGGTAGAGACGAGGATAAAGGGGAAAGCCGGAGCCTGTTCCGCAAAGGCGGCATCCGTAGCTCGGGTGCGGGTGAGCACCAAGTCCTCGGTATTGTGACCGCGATAGGTAGTGAAAGAGTCGATCTCGGTGCGCGCATTCGGTAGCACCTTCAGGCCGTTGGCATAGGGCCGTAGGAAATGGTAGGCCGAGGCGTCGTTGTCCGAACCGTCGGCATCGGAGGGCGTCGTATAATCGATATCGCCGACGATGAGCATACGGCTCGTATCGAGCGCACGGCGGTCGCGGGTGAGCAGACGCGTGGAGGTGAGCCGGCGGCACGTACGGGTGGTGTCGGGCAGCAGGTACTCCACGGCCAGCTGCTGGAGCAGTCCGTCGGCGGCAAAGTAGATCGTACGCGCCTGACCGATAGCCTGCATGAGCCGGGAGGTCCATATGCGCGAGGGTAGGACCGAATCCGTATAGAGGTACTCCTTGTCGTAATGGTGGTCGGAGGTGATGGCCCGCTCCAGGCTGACACGGCCGCTGAGACGCATACGGCGCAGGCTGTCGAGATCGGCAAGACGGATAAATTCGGGTGCTCGGCATCCGGGCGTGAGGACGAGAGCACCCAAGAGATTGCGTTCGTCGCGTCCGTGGTACTGCACAAACTCCACGGCGCAGGCGTCCTGCGATAAGTGGTCGCGCACCTCGGTCCAGGTGACGGGACGGGCATTCGGTTGACGGTATTCGAGCAGATACCCCTTGCTGAGCAGGGCCAGGTCGTAGAGCATCTCAGGGGCAGCCTGCTCAAGCCGGTAGCAGTCGAACAGGAAATCATGCATGCTGAGCCAGTACTGCTCGCGTTGGTGCTCGGTCATGCGGCCGAGATTGGTCTGCAGTTCACGCCGGAGCGTATCGAGGTAGCAGGCGTAGTAATGCTTGGCGGAATCGATAGGTTGCGACGGATCCAGGTCATGACGGAGCAGCAGGATCTTGGCCTTGGTGCGCAGCACCTCCGGCGTACGCTCGCATCCCTCGGGCATCATGCCGAGTGTCTCCGTGGCCGAGTCGAAGTCCTGCAAGCGTGCTTGCACGATGGCGAGCGAGAGAAAGGCATCGATGATGCGGCGGTTGCGCTGGCTATCTTCCGCTGTAGCGGGACAGGGAAGGTAAGTCTGGTTGGCATAGTGGTCGAAGACGGTATAGGCCTCCTCGAGCGCTTCTTTATAGCGCTTGTGCTTATAGCTTAGACTGAGCAGTTCGCGATGGATAGTGGCAGGCAGTTCGGGGGCATCCATAGTGTCGCAGACGGCCTTCATCGAATCGATAAGCAGAAGACACTCCTCATAGGATGCACGGGCTTTGGCGTAAGCCTCCTTCTGCTGACCGGAGAGGCTGTAGTAGTACGAGCCGCGCAGCTTACAGATCGCTTCTCGCCACGCGAGGCGGGTGTTTGTGTCGGCCTCGGCGGCATAGGTCTGGTAGGCCTGGTCGGAGAGTTGGAGCGCCGATTCTACCTGGGTGAGGATCTGGAGCATATAGTAGCACTCACCCTCGGCGGTCAGGCTGCGGATGAGCAGGTCACCCTGTTTGGCCTGGCGGGCCATGTTGGCTGCCTGGTGGAAGCGTTCGGCGGCTTGGATATACTGCTCCTGTTGGTTGAGCACACGGGCTTGGTCGAAGACGGCTTGGATATCCTCGGCTGAGTAACACGAGCAGGCTACGAGTAGCGGCAAGGCGAGCAAGAGGAGGCAGAGACGTTTCATCGGGTCTGGCGGTAGTTGTGGTTGATAATGACAAAGGAGGCATTCTCCTTGCTCGAGCGGTTGGTCAGCTTCATAGTCAGCGTCTCGCCCCGTTTAGGGGCGTGGGCGGCATCGATGATAAAGTAGGTCACGCCGTCGCGATCTTTACCCGTAGGCGGAATCACCGTGCCGTTGGCGCGAACGAGGGTGACGCTATAGGCCTGGTCGGCCTTATGGGGGACGATGAGGAAGACCTGTTTGCCGTATCGCTCGCGCATGGTATAGGTGGCGGTGCGTCCGGCACGAACACCTTTCTCGTAGATGGAGTAACTGAAGCGGCTGTCGGAGCCGTCGAGCAGGCGTTGTCCGCTGTTCTGGACGGTGCGGTTGCTGCGGTCCTTGAGGGCGGTGATGATACGGTTGACACCAAAGGTGCGTATGCCGTTACCGGCCAGCGGGTAGTCGTTGGCGCGATCGCGCAGTTCGTCCATGAGGGTGAACTGGGCAAGCCGTTTCTCGAACTCGCTACGGGCACGCGTCCAGTGCTGCTGGTCGGCCTGGCGCAGCAGGAGCGTAGCGTCCAGCAGTTTACGGGTGAGCTCTTCTTGCTTGGGGTCCAGACGAGGTTGTGCAAAGCTGAGCGTAGCTACCAGCAGCAACGGCAGCAGCAGGAGCAGGGGTTTGACCGATGCCAGCATGCTCTCCGGCCACTGGCGGTCGATAGCCTGCGTCGTGGTCTCGGCAGCCGTAGCCAGCGACGGACGTAAGGGACGCTTGGTCGGCGGCAGTTGTAGGGCTACCTGACGGGCAGCTTGGAGTACTTGGTCGGCTGCGGGACGCTTGGTGGGGTCGTGGTGCAGACATTGCTGCAGCAGTAGGTTGAGCCGTTCGGCCTCCGCTTGCGGCAGGGTAGGGATAGGTGTGTGAGCCGTCTGGGCTTGCTCGCCACGGCCGTTGAAGAGAGGCGTGCCGAGCAGCAGTTCCATCGTGGAGGCCGCCAGTTGCCATACGTCGCCGGCCGCCGTACCTAAGGAAGAGACGGGAGCAGAGAGGATGAAACGATCGTCCTCGATAAGCACATGGCGCAGGTCGACCGCACCGTGGTATTGCTGCTGCGCATGCAGCACGGCCAGTTGCTCGGCTACTTGTTGGAGGTACTGTACGGCGAGAGGCAACGAACAGTAACCGCGAAGAGAAAGCGCATAGTTCGTATCCATATTACTGCGGCTGTTGGTTGAGTTCGTGAATGAGTTGACGAATACGAGCGGCGGGCACCAAGGCGGTGCGTTTGCCTGCCGAACGGGATACCAGACCTACGACGCGCTTGCCGGGAACATCGGAGAATACCGGTCCGCCGGAGAATCCCGGATCGCAGTCGAGGTCTGCGGTAAACCAGCAATCGGGCGTAGGGGGCAGTTGGAGTATCTTGCCCTCGAGCGAGGTGAACTCGGCCTGCTGACTGCTCTCGTTCTGGGGGAAGCCGAAGCAGAAGATCGACTGATGCTTCCCGAGCGGCTGATCCGCCTCGGCCAATCGGATAGTACCTTTGCCTTCAGGCCAGCGCATGACGGCTATGTCGCCCAGTTCGCAATCCCGCTTCTCGTAGCGGCTGATGACGCTGCGCCAGAGATAGGCACTCTGCATGTCGCCCAGGTCATAGACGCCGTCGTGGCTGCGGTCGATGAGGAAATCATCGGAGGTGAAGACCCAGGACTTCTCGTCCTTGTAGCTGGTGATCCGGACGGGTACGACGAGATGAAGGGTCGTGTCTTCCTCGGCGAGGATGGCCTGGCGCACGATATCCGACCCGATATCCGAGAGCGAGGGACACAGCTGATCTTCCATGCCGAGCCAGAATTCCAGGCAGTGGCGGGCGGTGACGAAATAGCCGTCTTCGGTAAGGAAACCCGTACCTATCAGCGGTCGGTCTACGCCGTAGCGGCCCAGCGTATCGCCGGTGGCGGTAGCGAGGACGAAGAGCGAGTCGGCCTGGATACGGTAGATTGACTGTATCTCCTGACGGAACTTAGCCTCGGGTGTGCTGCGGTCGATGAGCAGGTACGCTACGACGCCTGCCACCACCAGCGCCAGGAGCGTCATCGCGATACGCATCGGCCAGGAGGGACGATTAGGTACGTACTGCGTGGTAGGCAGCGCACCTTGCTCCAGGGTGAAGCGCACGACGGTGCGATCGAACTGGAGGATATCGCCATCGTGGAGGTTCCGGACGAGCGGTAGGGGCTGACCGTTTACTGAGACGGCAGCCTCCGGGTCCTGGCGTAGCAATTGCCATCCTTCGCCTTGCGGCGAGAGAACGATAACGGCGTAGCAGGTATCGGCATAGTCGGTATGGGGCACCAATCTTAGACCGCATTCGGGTGTCTGACCTATATAGAGTGCCTCCCCGGTACCGTAACAGATATCGCCTCGGCGGTGGCGATCGTCGGTGCTGCGAAATCGCAGGGCGTAGTAGGTATCTATCGTGGGCTTCATGCGTCGGGGTTGTTTAGGTGGTAGTACGTATAGGCGATGAGCGGCAGGGTGCGGGTGAGGGCGAGGTCGTAGCGGGCTACGTTCTTGCCGGTCTCATCGACACCCAGCTCGTGGTAGCTGCGCAGGTCATCGTGGATGAGGCGACTCTTGAGTAGGCCGCGCTGATGTATGTCGCGCAGAATAGCGAGGTGCTCCTCATCGGTGGTGGGACGATAGCCCAGGATGAGTTCTTCTACGCTCCAGCGGTTGTGCTCGGCTTCAGAGAGCAGATCGGCCTCTTTCTCGCTGATAGCGAACAGGGTGCGCCAGGTCTCGGGCGCATGGCCGAGGGAGTGCATCTTCGAGGTGAGCGTGAAGGCGTGGTAGATATTCGACCAGCGCTTGGGCATCGTCAGTCGCGGGTTGAGCCATAGTTGGTCGAGTTGCTGCTGCGAGGGCACTTCGGTAGCGATAGCCATGGCGTTCTGGCCTTGCCGTTGCTCTTCGTCGCTGGTCTCGCGCAACTGGTGGTAGGCGTAGTTGACGCACTGCGCCATATGGATGAACCGACGCATGTCGGGTAGGGGTGCGTGGTCCATACCGAAGGGGATGAGCTGCGCGTACTGTCCCGACTGCTTGACCAGGCGAAGCGAACTGTCGTCATCGAGGCGCACCCAACACGGGATATCCTGCAGGTGCTGCGGCAGGCTGAGCGCTTCGTTGAGGTTGCGCGACGCGTCCGTATAGCAGAAGGCGACGGTCAGTTGTTGGCTAGGGTCTTGTGCCCATTTCTGCAACTTGTAGCTGAGGCTGTCGTCATCGCTGTGTGCGTTGACGAATTCAAACTCGATATCTACGAAGTCCTGACGCAGGCCTTGGTATTTAGGCGTTTGCGTGAGGCACTCCACCTCTTCGCCGCCCGTGAGGACGGTGCGCCGGTAGCTGTGTGTGAGCAGGTTCTGGTAGTGCTGGCGGAAGGCTCGGAAGTCCTCCTGCGAGTCGGCCACCAGGGTGATGCGCGTGCGCAAGGTATGATCCAGACTGTAGTTGGGATAATGGGCGATGAGCGCGGTATGGATAGCCAGGCTCTCCGTCTGCGGGCTCATGCCAAAGACGACGAGATGGACGATCTGTCGGCTCTCGGGCGTGATAGGCTGTCGGTCGAGCCGGGTAGGACTGTCGGGACTGATGCCCAGCAGCTGCATCGACCAGAGGTCTTCACGGGTGTAGGCATACAGTTCGATCCGTTCGCTCATTTCTGCCGATAGCGGTGTACGACGCAGTATGTCCGCCAGTCGCTGACTGCGCAGGATGAGGTGCAAGCGTTGGTGCTGTCCGTTAGTCGTTTGCTGCATGATCGCTTCGATCTGTGCCTCCATCTCGCGTATCACCGCATTGTCGGCCTCCGCCGCCGTCCCGTCAGGTCGGGATTGTATGTAGATGTCTTGAGTCATAAGCGTGTGTGATTAGTTTTCGTCGATAGCGAGACGCAGTCCTATATCCTGGCGCGGTAGGCCGCCTTCTTCGCGTGTACCGCGGAAGGTGACGGTGAGGGTGCGCAATTCGCTGTTATACCAACTGCCGCCACGCATGATACGTCGTTTCGATTCATCGTCGCCATGCGGGTTGATGATGAGCCCTTTCGGGTAAAGGCAGTAGCCGTCGGAACACCATTCAAATACGTTGCCGGTCATGTCGTACAGTCCCAGGTAGTTGGGTTTGCCGGCTGTGCGGACCGGAAGAACGTATCGTTTCTCTTCCGGATGGTAGAGCGTCACTTCGGAAATATCGTTGCTACCTGCATAGAGTGTGTCTTGCCCGTGTTCTCCACCGCGTGCGGCGTATTCCCACTGCGCCTCGGTAGGCATGCGGAAGCTCTCACCGGTCAGCAGATTGAGTTGCTCGATAAATTGTCGGCAGTCCTCCCACGAGACGTTATCTACCGGCAGATTCTGCATGTTGCGGTTCTTGCTGGGGTTGTTACCCATGACGGTTTCCCATAGCTCCTGGGTGATTTCGGTCTCGGAGAGATAGTAGTCGTAGAGCTGCACCTGGTGCGCCGGTTGCTGGTCATCGTCGCGCGTATTACTGCCCATCATAAATGTGCCGCCTTTGATTTGAATCATCTTGAGATGGACGGTATCGATGGTGAAGACAATATCGCCGTTAGGTAGCGTCGTCTTTTCTACGCTAGGTTTGATAAAGCGGGGGATGCATACGATAGCGGCTGCTATGACCAGCAGCGCGAGTAGCGTCCATAGGACGGGTTTCCATACCGAGCGTTTTGTCTTCCGCTCGGCCGGCGCCATGTTGAGCACTCCTTGCAGTGTTTGCACCAATTTGTCCAGTCCGGGCTTCATCTTGGTGATGCCACTCAGGTCTACGTAGTCCAGACAGCCTATGTCGAATAGTATCGAGTCGTTGTATGGCGTGTTATCCAACCTGACCGGCACGATAGGTTTACCGAGATGAACGGCGGTATTGATCTCCTTGATCGTCCATGGCGAGGTGTTCGCATCCGCCGAGGAGAAGAACAGGAATACGTCGCATTGCTTGATAGCCTTAACGATGACGGTCTTGAATTGCTCGCCACTCTTGATACTCTCGTCGGCCATCCAACACGGAATACCTGCTTCCTCGAGGTGTTGCTTCACCTTGCGCACCTTCTGCTGATCGCGGGTACTATAACTGATAAATACTTGTTTGGGCATAGGATTAAGCTTTTTTCTTGCTCATTTATGTAGTAATATATAATTAGGCATGGTAAATTAGTCTAGTAATATGAATGCTGCCCAGTAAATGGGGTCTTTGTATTTGGCTCTGACAGTGTTTTGCGCGTTGTGGAATGCCACGCGTTTGGTTTGCTTGTTTGTTATCCAATTACGATAAAACGTGGTCATGAGTAGTTGGGTTGCGTTATCATTTACAGGCCAAAGCGACATGATGATAGTCTGTGCGCCCGCCATTTTAAAGGCACGTTGCAAACCAAATACGCCATCACCCGTAATCTCTCCGCTTCCTGTTTCGCAGGCAGATAATACGACTAAGTCGGCATCACGTAAATCGAGCAGAGATATTTCTTTGGCTGTCAGGATCCCGTCTTGTACTCCTTCCGGAAGATCTGCGCTATGACCCTGCAGCGCTATATTAGCTCCGGCGAATAATAGACCGCTTCTATATAGCGGGTCAATCATTGTCGATGAGGCAGAAGTTTTGTTCGCGTTGGTTGTGCGCTGGGCAAAGTAGTCTGTTTGATGTGCTGTGGAGTCCGTCCTGAAGAATCCGTGCGTAGCGATGTGCAAAATGTTTTGGCGTTGACCATGAAGCGATTTGAATGACTCTTCGTTGGCGGCTGAAGCGGCGTATAATTTAACATTGATATGAGCTCGTTGAAGTAGGTCGTGTATCTGCTTTGTTTCTGTTTCTGTACCCGGTAAGGCATCAACATGGCTACGGTAAATACCTTCTAGTGTGCGGCTACCGTTTATGGGCGGGTATTTAATACTCTCACTCGTAAGTGTTTGTGTGTCTGTGTCGTAATCTATGCCGCCGTAGAGTATCGCGGTGGAATAAGAAGGCGTGGTATGGTGTTGCGCTATTTCACGCGTCGAAGATAAACGCGCAAAATGGAATACATCGCTCATCGTATGTTGCGCATCATAGGGCAAATATTCGATGGCTAGTTGGTAGAGTAGACCGGTCGGTGCGAAACATATAGTCTCTCCGGCATGAATATGAGGTAGTATGTGTCGCCACACCAGGGATGATAAATCTTCTCCATTTTCATAGTAACTATAGGTCTCTCCCGGATCGCGACTGATGAGGCGTTTCAATTCTTTTTCTTCGAATAGCGGTATCATTAGCGGGTAGGAACTCGTGTCGCGTAAGAGTATGGCACAATACATGGTGCTGTCATCGTTGAGCGGTGCTGTCATAAATTCGATAGCCACTTGTCCCGGTACGAGGTGATTACGTACGCTATCCCATGAGATTTGCCAAATAGACATATTCTCACGGTATGCAGCACTGGATTTGGTGATATCTTTTTCGAGTTGTTCGGCTTGTATTTCCTTTGTGCTAATCTCGGCAATTGAAGCATTGTTCTCTCGAAGATAGACGATTGTGCGTTTAAGAGCGGCCAAATCCTGCCATTTCCGTATAAGCGCTGTGTCGCCGCTTCGCAGTACGGATTGCAGAACGAGTTCGCTTGAGTTAAGTAAGAATCCCTTCCGGAAGAGCTCGTTGTTGTATGACATGGTTGTGAGTGTGTCAGCCAACATGGCAGCACGATAAGCATATCGCGGGATAAATTCTTCCAGTGCGATTTTATATTCAGACCAATAGGCTTCTCGTTGTTGCTCCGTCATGAAGTTGATGGTAGATGTGATGTTTCGCTTGATGATCGGGGCATAGATTTTTACGTATTGTGTTGCATTTAGCGGATTTTGGTGATGCACGTTTATTTCGCCGAGCAACATGCAATAGTATAGGAATTGATGGGTGGAATTTCCTCCCATTACATTGGCCATCATCAGACGAGAATTGACGATAGCATCCATTATATCATGATAGAAATCGTAATCGCGCTTATGGTAATAGTAAGTTCGGAGAATCTCTTCGAGGTCTTTTGGGTCGTTGAAGTCTCCGGTTCGGTTAAAACGCGCAACCATGTTTTCTAGATCGTTGCTTTGACCGATAGTTGCGTATATGTGCGTGGCTGTTCCGATATGACGATAAGCGACCTCTTCGCTGCCGGTAAGCATGTAGTAAATAGCAAGCGCGTTTTGGCAATGAGCGTATTGTTCACTCTGCTCGCCCCAGGTCCGTAATGCGATACTGTCCGCTCTAAGAAGGCATTGCTCCGCATCACCGGTATGTCCTTGTTTGAGAGCTGCCATACCTTGGGCAATGATATACTTGATGTACGTGGTGTCATTCTCACCCAGTTCTTCATATATGATATTCGCCGCCTGTTTGATGTGTTTCTCTGCGTAGGTATACATGCCTGCCTCGAAACAAGCATCAGACAGTTGATAGAGTTCTTCGGCGTATTCTATACTTTCTTGCCCATAGTACCCCATGACGGCGAGGGCTTTTTTACGCATGTATTCGCGTTGCTTAGTGCCATTGTTGATGGTTCGGTAGAATGCAATAATCTCTTCTAACGCATATATGTGATTAAGAGATTCTTCTCCGCTAATACGGATGCATACGTCGATGGCTTGTAGATAGTAGTCTTCTGCTTTAGTATAATTATGACGACGGGTATAATATGCTGCTATATTTAGTAACGCCGCTGCATAACTCGGATCTCGCCCTTGGTCTATTTTTTGTCTGAGCCGAAGTGCTTCCTGAAAGTAGTTCTCAGTCTTGATCGTGTCACTCATTTGTTCGTATAGCGTCGCCAGACTGAGAAGTGTGCTCGTGTAAGAACGATGTTTTTTTCCGTATAGGCTCTTCTTGGCTTTTAGCGCCAGCAGATAATATTTTTCTGCCTTTGGATAGTCTTCTAATTTGGTGTATAGCAGGCCCATGTCGTGCAAGATGGATGCGTAGTCATCCTTTGCTTTGTGCTTGAGAGGCTGTATTAAGTCGAGCGACTCTATATAGTATGGCGTAGCTTTTGTGGTGCTATCCATGTCGAGGTAGAAGGCTCCTAGTGCTGCCAACGCATTGATATATACTAGATGCTGCTTGCCATACATATTACGTATGATGCGCAGTCTTTTTAGGTAATACTTCTCGGCTTCTTCATACTCATGAATATTCTCGTAAAGGATACCTAAGTTTTTAAGCGATCTAACATAATCTTGACTATTCTCGCCCAATAGTTCATATTGGAGTTTTAGCGCTTTTAGATAACAAATTTCCGCCTTGTCGTATTTTTCAATTTCGTCATAGATAATACCCATGTTTCCCAGCAACTTTGCGTTGGTGACGGTGTGCTCTTGTTTCGTTACACGAATAAAACTCTGGGCTATTTCACAATAATTTATAGCAATCTCGTATTCATCGTCATGGTATTGCTCCATAGCCATGCTGTTGAGGTCGTTAGCCAAATAGAGCGCCAAGCTATCGAAAGAAGTATGGTCAAAAGGAATGGAATCCTGGAGTGAATAATCAAACGCGATATTATAAAATACAGTTATGGCGCTACTTATGTCTATCTTTTTTTGCGAGATGCTCCAGTCTTGAATAAGTGGTAGTTCGTTAACAACGCATGCGGTATTTTCTTCGTTGAGACAGTCGATCATACGTGAAAGGTGCGTATCATTGTTTTTTGCTGACAATGATACGACCCATACGAGGACTATCAGGAGAATTCGCATGCGTTCCATAGACTGGCCAGAACTTATTTTCTAAACCGAATGATAGAGGCGTTGTTGTCCACCTCGAGGGTGCCGAAGCGGCGGAAGACCGTCTGGCCGAGTAGCAGCGGCGCATGCTGGCTCTTGACCACCGAGGCCTTGACGTCACGCAGCACGACTTCGCCGACGCGTACCTCGCGCAGGTTGATGATCGTGCCCTCGTGGATCTCGCCCGTAGCGGTCACGTAGTTCTGCTTGCCCAGGAAATCGGCTTCACTCAGGTAACCCTCCTTGAGCATGAAGTTAGCCTCCACGCTGGAGATCGTCACGTCCGACGCACCCGTATCAAAGACAAAATAGAGCGGCAGGCCGTTGATCGTGCACTTGACCTTGCAGACCCCTCCCTCGCGGGTAAAGGGCAGTTCGGTGACGCCCTGCTCGTTCTGTTCGCCGCGCGTCATGTCCTCGGCACGTTTCAGATCGGCCAGGCGTACCGCTTCCCAACGGTCGAGCAGTGCCAGCCAGTCCGGATCGTCGCGGAGCCAGTCGAAGCGGAAGAACGAACGCAACTGGATGAGGTTGCGGTAACCGAGCCGGAAGTGCAGTTCCGCCAGTTGCAGCAAACGTTCTTTATCGCGCAGCAGCGCATAGCAGCCCATCAGATCGAGCATCGCATCGTAGCGATTAACGAGCGACTGGAGCGAGAGGATAGAGTCGGTATAGTGGTCGAGCTGCTCACGCTGACCAAGGATAGCCTCGGCGAAGAGGAAGGTGACGCGGTCCTGGTTGGCACGGTTGCGATAGCGCAGCGCCTCCTCGCAGTCTTGACGAGCAGCCTCTTCGTTCCCCATACGGCGGTGAACCTCGGCGCGGTTGAACAGGCAGGTCGGCAGGTCTTTCTCCTCGGCTACCATCACGGCGCTATCCATATATACGAGCGCACCTTCCAGGTCGCTCAACATGATCTTGCAGCGACCGATCATACGGTACGTATCGCCGTCCTCGGGATCGGCGGCAAGGTCCTGGAGCGAGTGGTGGATTGCCAGCTCGGCCTGATCGCAGTCGCGATAGAGCGAGGCAAGCGCATTATGGAAGAAGGCTTTATGCTCCTCCTTGAGCGAGTCTGTGGCCATCCACTCCTGCATGTACTGTAGCGCACGGTCGTAGTCGCCGAGTTGGCGGTAGGCGAGCGAATAGGCGCTATATAGGTCGCTATGCTCCGTGCCGTAGCGTTCGGCCTGCTGCATATGATAGAGCATCCGTCCGTAGTCCTTCGAAGCGAAGAAATAGTTGGCGGCATGGATATGCGCTTCGGCATCGGTGACGGTCTTCTGCAATTCGTTGAGCACGGCGGCGTCCATCAGTTCGTGGCAGAGGTAGAAGAGCGTATCGGTCACGCCCGTACCGGCCTCATCCTCCAGGGCCAAAGCATGGGCTTCCTCGCGGCATGCCTCGTGGAGTCGTCCCTCGCGGATAGCGATGAGCGCCAGGAGGTGGTGCGCCTTGTAGTTCTCGTCGTCGGTGAGCAGGATGGCCATGCGGCAGGCTGTCTTCGCCTCCTCTATCCGACCGAGATGATAGTAGCCCTCCGCCAGTTCGGCATAGCCGTATGCGGGCGTGCCCTTGTCGTCTACGAGCTGCTTATAGATACGAATACCCTCTTCGTACTCGCCTAGCGCGTAGCATACATCGGCATAACTGATCCGATATTCGTCGCGCTCCTTGTCCAGCTGCATGGCACGGCTGTAAGCCTGCTTGGAGGCTTGGAAATCCTCCACCTTATAATATACATCCCCCAGGATACTGTTCATGAAGGCCTGCCAGGTCACGTCTTTCTTCGGAATATATTTCAGTGCTTTCTCGGCCGCCTCGAGCGACTCGGCATAGCGGGCATACGCGCGCTTGGAGTATATCTCGGCCAGCATCGCCCAGCAGTAGCCGTCCTTGGGGTTGGCTTCCACGCCGAGCAGGCTGATACGTATCGACTCGTCATAGTCTTCCTGTTGGTAGGCTTCTTCGGCCCGCTGGAAATAGTAGGACTGGTTGTTCTTAGCTTGCAGACTTGTCACGATCAGCGACAAGAGGAGCATACAAATGATTCTATGTAGTTTCATGACGGTAGCGGTTTTATAGGGTTTCTAACAAGCGTTTCAGTTCGGCAATCTCCTGTCGTTGCAGGGCCTTGTATTCCTCGATGAGGGCCGTGAACTCGGGCAGTTGGCGAATCGAGTCCAGGTCGTCGTCCCAGGCGATATGATGGAAGATACGGAAGCCGTACTCGAAGGCTTTGCGCAGCTCCAGGAGGGCTTCGTCCGACATGTTCATTCTAGCATACATACAGGCGGCATTGTAGTGGTCGCCGGCACTGTTCTCACGGCGCACCATCTTATCGCTCAGTTGGCGGGCACGAACCGTGTCGCCCAGGGCGAGCAGCATGTCCATGGCCGTATCGTTGCGCATGGTCTGCAGACCTTGCTCCAGCACGCGACGGGCGGCCGCCTCGTCACCCATCCGTCGATAGACTTCGGCGAGGGCGGTCCAGGTATCACGGTCGTGTTCCGCTACGAGCGAACGGCGGTATTCCTCCACGGCCCGCGGATAGTTGTGCTGGTCGCGATAGATACGTCCGCGAAGCGAATAGATGAAGTGTACCTTCTGCAGTTCCGGATCCAGACGCAGCGCCTCATCCAGGGCACGCAGCGCTTCATCGTAGCGTCCGAGGTCGTAGTACAGGTCAGCCAGATGACCCCATGCCTCGGCGGAGGTGGAGTCGATGGTCATCGACTTGCGATACAGCTCTTCCGCCAACTCGGCATCACCTATGTAGTTCTGTACGTACGATCCGGCCATGCGGTAGCTGTCGGCATCGTCGCCCGTCTTGGCGCCACGCAGCAGGTGGTAGATGGCGGGGATATACTGGTTGTGACGCGCATAGACATCACTCATCGCGCAGGGCCACAGCATCTCGTTCGGTTCGCGACTGAAGGCCGTCTCCATCGAGTCGAGCACGGGTTGTATGTCGCTGCTGTCGGCAATCAAGACCATGAGTTTCAGTCCGCGACGGGCGTGGAGCTTCTCGGTCGCCATGGCTTCGGTGAGGGCTTCGGGATAAAGCTTCAGTCCTATGAGTGCCTGGCCGCGCAAGTAATGCAGGGTAGCCTGCTCGTTCTTGGACGCATCGCCAATCATGACCCCCAGGTCGGCAGCACGCAGGGCTTCGTCGTAGCGGTGCAGACTGTTGAGCGAGGAGATATAGACGATATAACTCATAGCGTTCGAACCGAGTCCCTTGGTGCGGTGGAGCATGCGGTCACCCATCTCGTAGAGCGCCTGATAATCTTCCTGCTCGTCCAGCACGTTGGCCAGAGGACCGTAGAAATCCGACTCGCTCGGGTTGTAACTGATGGCGCGGTTCCAGCGTTCTATGGCCTGCACCGTGTCGCCCGCCTGAAGCACGAGTTCGGCCTGCAGGCTCTCCATGTTGGCCTTCAGGTAGGTCGCACTCTTGGGCAGCAGTTTCAGTGCCTGCTTGGCAAAGCGGAACGTGGCGCCGTCGTAACCGCTCATCTGGTCGCAGATAATAGCCAGATAGGCGTAGGCGATGCCGTTGGTGGGGTTCTCCTGTACTTCCTGCACCAGGTACTTGATGCCGGTTTGGTAGTCTTGCGACAACATGACGGCCTCCAGGGCACGCTTCATGTTGTAACTTTCGGTCGTGTTGCCGGCCAGTACTACTCCCGAGACGAGGAGCAGCACAGCAATCATGGCATGTCGGAAAAGTTTCATATGTTTGTAAATACGTTTGTTTATCTTCGGATCTCGAGCACTTTCTCCCGCTCGTTGATGACCACGCGGCCGAGTCGCCTCAGATCCGCGAGGCATAGGATCAGCGGACTCTCCTGGGTGCGCCGGTAGCGCAACCGTACGTCACGCATCACCAGCCCCTCACCCATCTTCATCTCGCGCACCACGATCACGCGGTTGTCGATGATATCCTGGCGCGAGACGTAATCGTTCTTCAGGATAAAACTGGTCTCTACACCGGATATACTGCTCTCGGTGGCGGTAGTATCTATTTCGGCTTTGATGCGCAGGCCGTTGAGGTGGCAGGTGAGTTCTATTTTGTCGCCCGTGCGGGTAAAAGGAATACGTGCTACGACCGTGTCTTCCGTTTGCAGTTGCAACGGCCGGAGACTGTCGATGAGGCTGATGAGAGTGGTGTCGCCGCGTCGGTAAGCTTCCTGGTAATAGGTGAGTGCGGCGGCGGTGTCGCCCTGATGGATGCGCAGTTGCCCCAGCGCACGTAGGGCGTTGGTGTTGGCTTTCGAGGCCTTGGCTGTTTTGTCGAGTCGCGTCGCTACACCGCCGCGGGTGAGACTGTCCACGTGCATGATAAGCGGTTCGTCATCGGGTAGGGTGCCCGTGTTGACGGCCGAGGCACAGAAGAGCGCCGCATGGGCGGTGTTGCCGCGACTGAGGGCGATGCGGGCACGATGGAGATACATACATCCGGCTTCGCCCAGACGCTCACCGTAGTCCAGGGTCTCTTCGGCCTGCACGGTGTCACCCAACTGGAGCAGCATACCCACGTATTCGCAGCGCAGCGTCATGTCGCCCGGGGTCTTGCGGAGGCGTTGCTCCAGCTTGCGGGCAGCCTTCTGATCGGCTTGGTTGGCGCGCAAGAAACCACTGCCGCAGAGCAGTATCAAACACAGTATCCAATAGGTCTTTTTCATACGCGCATAGAATTTCGGCACAAAAGTACAAAAAAAAACGCACATATGCAAATTTTTGTGCGTTTTTTTTTATTCTACCCCCTACACTCTACACTCTACACCCTACACTCTACACTCTACACCCTACACCATACACCCTACACTTCATCCACTCCGTCGGTGTACAGCCTTCTTCTTTGGCGAAGGTGCGAGAGAACGTAGTCGCGGAGGAGAAGCCGCTCTGCTCGGCTATGTCCTGCATCTTGCGATCCGGATGCTCGCCCATCAGGCGCTTGGCCTCCGCGATGCGGTAACGGATAACGTACTGGTAGAACGAGCAGCCGTACTCACCGTTGATGAAATTCGACAGGTAGGTGCGGTTCATCGGTAGTACTTCCTTGAGGTCCAGCAATCGGAAATTCGGATTCGTGTACGGACGTTCGTCGGCCATCCATGCCTCCAGGTCCTCGCGGTACTTGCGGCGTACCGGGTCTTCTTTCTCTGCTTCCGGCTCCGTCTCTTCTGTTTCTGTTTTTTCTTCCAACCACGGCTTCTCGCGCAGAATGATCTGCGCCGTGTTGGCAATCAGTAGATACAGTACGAGCAGTTCCTGGGTGAAGGCACGCGTGGGATGATGACCGGCGCATATATAGAAATACGAGAGTCCCATCACCAGCAGCGTCATCAGGTAGTTGCGCACCCATACGATACCGGTGTTCTCCAGCGTAGATAAGTTTTCCTCACAGCGTTTACGGTAGGTATATACCATGATAAACAGCCATAGCGAGAGAATCAGCGGATAGAGGATCAGCAGGATACGCAGGTCGGTATGGGTGAAATGGTCCACGATACCGATGATGAGCGAGGGCAGAACGATCAGGAACCCCTTGCGCCAGTTGAGCCAACGAGGCCGTAGCACCTCCAGCGGGTAGGCCAGGAATAGGAAGGCCAACAGATCGCGTGAGACCAGGTCGTCGGACGTGAGCGTATGATCAAAGATCATCGTCGGTATGCCGAATCCCCACTGTAGTGCGAACATGTTGATCTCTACCAATGCCCACACGATGAGGATGATCTGCCAGGTCCGACGCGCCACGATGCCCTGCGTGTGCCAGTGGAGCAGCACCGCACCCACGATGGCTACCAAGGCGATACTGCCGTGCAGCACAGGGCAGAGCGTCTGCTCAAACAGGCCGATCGGTAGATAGCGCGACACAACATGGCTCAAAAGCACGCATGCAATCAAGCCAAGTGTGTACCAAAATGTCTCGTAGTAGTCGTAAAAAAGGTTCCTGATGCTTTTCATCTTCTATTAGCGAATCATGTCGTCGCCGAAGAAGGGTTGCAAGGCTTTCGGGATGCGAATACCTTCAGGGGTTTGGTTGTTCTCAAGCAATGCGGCCACGATACGCGGCAGGGCAAGTGCCGAACCGTTCAGCGTGTGGCAGAGCGTCACCTTCTTGTCCTCCGCACGGCGGTAACGACACTTCAGACGGTTGGCCTGGTAGGTGTCGAAATTCGACGTGCTGGATACCTCCAACCAACGGTGCTGGGCCTCGCTATATACCTCAAAGTCGTAGCAGAGGGCTGCGGTGAACGACATGTCGCCACCCGAGAGACGCAGAATACGGTAGGGCAGTTCCAGTTTCTGGAGGAGTCCCTCTACGTGCTCCAGCATCTCCTTATGCGATGCGTCGGAGTGCTCCGGCGTATCGATACGTACGATCTCGATCTTGCTGAACTCGTGCAGACGGTTCAGTCCGCGTACGTCCTTGCCGTACGAGCCTGCCTCGCGGCGGAAACACTCGGTATAGGCGCAGTTCTTGATCGGCAGTTGTGCCTCGTCCAGGATCACGTCGCGGTAGAGGTTCGTCACGGGTACCTCGGCGGTCGGAATCAGATACAGATCATCCACCTCGCAGTGGTACATCTGACCTTCCTTATCCGGCAACTGACCCGTACCGTAACCCGATGCGGCATTCACTACCGTCGGCGGCATGATTTCCGTATAACCGGCTTTGTTAGCCTCGGCCAGGAAGAAATTGATCAACGCACGCTGCAGACGCGCACCCTGACCGATATATACAGGGAATCCTGCTCCCGAGATCTTCACACCCAGGTCAAAATCAATCAGGTTGTATTTCTTCGCCAGTTCCCAGTGCGGGAGCTTGGCTTCGTCGTTGTTCACCTCACCTACCCAGGTACCTACGGTGTCACCACCGTGGTGGGGTACGTTGCTCTTCACGACGATATTGTCCTCGGCGGCAGCGCCTTCAGGTACGATATCATACGGTACGTTCGGAATCGTGAGCAACAACTTGGTCTGTGCCTCCTCAGCCTCAGACATTTTTAATTCGTAATTTTGAATTTTTAATTTCAAATCACCTGTCTGCGCCTTAGCGGCTTCGGCCTCGTCACGTTTACCCTGCGCCATGAGCATGCCGATCGACTTGCTGATCTTATTCATTTCAGCCGCCGCGGCGTCTTTCTGTTGCTGAGCGGTCTTGCGCTCGGTATCCAGACGAAGTACTTCATCGATAGCCTCTGCGGCACCCTTGAAATGCTTCTTCTCCAGTCCGGCGATCACCCGCTCTTTATTGTCGTAAATTTGTTTGAGTGTTAACATTGGATTTAATTATTTTTTTTCGTTATATCGTTATAACGTTATAACGTTATATCGACCGATTTTTTCTAAACAAAAATCTCCCACCTGACGCCGAAGCCTCGGTAGGAGATTTGCTGTCTGTTCTCTCGAACCGATTTAAGCCTCGGCTGCTACCGGTTGGATCGAGACGTACGACTTGTTGTTGTGACGTTTGCGGAAGGTTACGATACCATCGCAAAGTGCGAACAGTGTGTGGTCAGAACCCATACCCATGTTTTCACCCGGGTTGTGAACCGTACCACGTTGACGTACGATAATGTTACCTGCCTTTGCGAATTGACCACCAAAGATCTTCACGCCAAGACGTTTGCTTTCTGATTCACGGCCGTTCTTCGAACTACCGACACCTTTCTTGTGTGCCATACTCTGTTGTCCTTTCTTTTAAGCAATAACAATTTCTTTAACTACGACGTTCGTCAGGTCCTGACGGTGGCCGTTCAGCTTGCGATAACCTTTGCGACGTTTCTTGTGGAAGACCAGGATCTTCTCGCCACGGCACTCGTTGTCGAGTACTTCGCAAACTACCTTTGCGCCCTTGATGTACGGTGCGCCAACTTTTACTTTACCCTCGTTGTCGAGCAGCAGCACGTTCTCAAATTCAACGGTTGCGCCCTTCTCGAGCTCGTTCATACGATTGATGAACAGTTTTTTGCCAGCTTCTACTTTAAACTGCTGGCCCTTCATTTCTACAATTGCGTACATTGTATTTAATTTTTGCTTTCGTCTTCCATCTTTTGTCTTTTGTCTTTCGACTTTCGACTTTTGACTTTCGACTAATCGCTGTTACGGCGGTGCGGCGGTTATTATACTAAATAACACTTACTCGAGCCTATTCCGCAGAAAAAGCGTGCAAAATTACTGCTTTTTTCTGACATACGCAAATTTTTCGGTGATTTTTTTAGATTTTTTTTCAATTGCTGCTAGTTGTTAAAAATATGTTGAAAAATTCCCCACCTCTCACCACTTTGTTAATAACCTTTATAATCGGCAATAAATCAGCCAAATAAGATTTTGCAAAAATGTTAATAAGCTGTTGAAAACATTTTTTATAAATTTTTTGTGGGGAAAAGTGGGGAAATATCAAAAATTTTTTGTAACTTTGCACCCGATTTCGAAATTATAGCTATAACGATGCGAACATTTATTGGAAATATTGACGCGAAATTCGACGAGAAAGGGCGTGTTTTCATCCCCGCGAGTTATCGGAAGATACTCTCGGACGAAGAATCGCTCCGTCTGGTGATGCGTCGCGATGCGGATAACTCCTGCCTCGTCTTCTACCCCGAGCGGGTATGGAATACGCGACTCGAGCAGTTGCACGAGGCGCTGGACGACTGGAATCCCGAGGACGAGATGCTGCTCATGCAGTATGTCTCCGAAGCCGAACTGCTCGAACCCGACAATCAGGGGCGCGTGCTGATCAACCGCAAGAACATGGAGCACCTCTCGGCCAAGCAGGACTTGGTATTCGTAGGTATGCTGGATCGGTTTGCCCTCTGGAGCCGCGAGCAGTACGACGAACGTCGTCTGGATCAACGCGAACTCTCGGAGCGGATCCGCACGAAAATGGCGAAGAAGGCGAATGGCTAAAGGTTAGAGGCTAAAGGCTAAAGGTTAATGGAGGAAGTTTATCACATACCGGCAATGCTGGAGCCGACGCTCGACGGACTGAATATACAGCCCGGCGGCGTGTATGTCGATGTCACCTTCGGTGGCGGCGGCCACTCGCGGGCGATCATGCAGCGTCTGGGTATGGAGGGCCATCTGTACTCCTTCGACCAGGATATCGAGGCTTATCAGAATCGCATCGATGATAAGCGCTGGACCTTTGTGCATAGCAATTTCCGCTACCTGGACAACTGGCTCGACTACTACGGCATCGACCAAGTGGACGGTATACTCGCCGACCTGGGAGTTAGTTTTCATCATTTCGACTGCGTAGAACGCGGCTTCAGTTTTCGCTTTGCCGCGCCGCTGGATATGCGCCTCAACCAGCAGCAAGGTCGTACGGCGGCGGATCTGTTGGCAGCTACGGACGAAGAGTCCCTCGCGCGCGTACTATATTTATATGGTGAACTCAAGAACGGTCGCAAACTCGCCGGCCGTATCTGTCGCGCCTGTCAGAACCGACCGATACGCACGACGGATCAACTGGTGAGCGTGGTGCTGAACGGTGGAGAGACACCCGAACCGCTACCGACAGGTACGCCTATCGACGTGCAACCCGCCCAGAAGAAAGACCTGGCACGACTGTTCCAAGCACTCCGTATCGAACTCAACGACGAGATGGGTGCGCTGCGCGAACTGCTCATCGCCTCGCGCGATCGGTTGCGCCCCGGCGGACGTATCGCCGTACTGACCTACCACTCGCTGGAGGACCGACTGGTCAAGAACTTCCTGCGTGCCGGTAATATAGAGGGCGAGATAGAAAAGGACTTCTACGGCAATATCGTGAGTCCGTTCCGCCTACTGGAGAAAGGCCGCGTAGCGGATCAGGAGGAAGTGGCACGCAACCCGCGAAGCCGCTCTGCCAAGCTCCGCGTAGCAGAGAGGAATTAAAAATTAAAAATTAAGAATTAAAAATTACCAATCACCAATTACCAATCACCAATAACCACTCAAGCCCATGGCGAAGCCCAAAATATCCACGGTTAAGCGATTCCTGAACGGCGATATCTTCCGTTCGGAGCCCTTGCGTAAGCAGTACCCGCTACTGCTGCTCGTGTTTGTGCTCATCATCGTCTATATCATGGCAGGCTATCAGGCTATGGACCAGCAGAACGAGATATACCGACTGCGTCAGGAGGTGAAGACAGCTCGTTTTCAGTACCTCAGCGCCTATACCGAATATGCCGGACTAACGCGTCAGACGGCTATCATGACGCGGCTCGAAGAACAGCAGAGTACCCTCAAAATCAATCTCCAACCCTTGCGCCAAATCGAATAATACACTATGAATACCGACCATAAATCCACCATCCTGCGCTTTGCCATCATCTTCCTGATCATGGTATGCGGTTTTCTGGCCGTACTGGTGAAGATCATCCTGGTGCAGACCAAGGAGAGCGACCACTGGCGCCTGGCCGAGGAGGTGCAGGAGACCCACGTGGTATCCGTACCGCCTACGCGAGGCAATATATACGACTGCAACGGTCAACTCATGGCCAGTTCGATACCCCGTTTCCGTCTGCATATGGACCCGATGGCGGGTGGATTGGTCAATAAGCAGGATACCATCAAGAAGGGCAAGAAGCAGGGCACTATTATCCCCGCCGACACGGCTTTCTGGAACAATATAGACACCCTTTCGGCCTCGCTCAGCCGCGTGCTGGGCGACAAGACCAAGCAGGAATACCGCGCCATGATCGTGGACGCCAAGCAGAAACGTAAGCACTACCTGCTGCTCACCCAGGATACGATCAGTTTTCTGCAATATACCCGCCTGATGGACGTGCCGTTTATCGCCCGCGGACGTGAGAATAGCAATCGCAACGGCCTCATATGGGATACAA
Organism: Paludibacteraceae bacterium; assembly: GCA_017551025.1. Lineage (GTDB taxonomy): Bacteria > Bacteroidota > Bacteroidia > Bacteroidales > Paludibacteraceae > Colicola. The sequence continues at coordinate 35,973 of JAFZNG010000034.1, forward strand.
TCAAGGTGCGTACCCGTCCCTTTGGCAACCTCGCCAGCCGTACAGTCGGTACGACGGGTAGTACGCGAGGGCACGGACTGACGGGACTCGAGTGTCAGTACGACAGCCTGCTGGTCGGTCAGCCGGGCGTGGGCGTCGTTCGCCGCGTAGCCGGACGCGATAAGACGATTATCCAGCAAGAACCGGTCAACGGCGTAGATATCGTGACGACCATCGATGCCAATATACAGGACCTGGTGGAGAAAGAGCTCCGCGGTCCGGTGGAGACCTACGGCGCCAAGTGGGGATGCTGCGTGCTGATGGATGTGCATACGGGTGAAATCAAAGCCGTAGCCAACCTCAGTCGCGATAAAAACGGTACGTATCGCGAGACGGAAGACCGTGCCTTCATGCGTGCCGAACCGGGATCAACCTTCAAGACCGTAGCTATGCTGGCGGCGCTGGACGATAAGAAGATTACGCTCAACACCCCCGTGGAGGTCACGGCCGCACCCTGGAAATACAAAGGCGTGCTCGAGCACGTAGATGCGCATAAGATGAACGCCACGCTCACGATGCTTCAGGTGCTGGCCGTCAGTAGCAATATCGGTATGGCCAAGATCATACCCGCTGCGTATGACGGTAGTGCGACGAAGTTTATCGACAAATTGGACCGTATGGGTGTCATAGATACCCTGCCGTATGATATCCCGCGCGCACAACGAGCGCTTATCCGCCGACCCAACAAGGGTGACTACGTGACGATCTCCAAAATGGTGTACGGCTACTCGGTAGAGCTCACGCCCGTACAGATCGCCATGATCTACTCCGCCATCGCTAACGGCGGACGGCTGATCCATCCGAGCCTGGTGCGTGAACTCCAGCAGGACGGCGAAGTCATCTACCGTGCACCGCAACAGGTCATCCGTGAGCAGTTCTGCTCGCCCGAAGCCATCGCGGATATCCGCAAAGCCCTGCACGCTGTCGTATGGGACAACGAACACGGAACGGCCGCGCTGTCCAACGGTTGGCAGCAAGCCCAGAGCGAACTGGTACATATCGCGGGTAAGACCGGTACGGCCCAGATGATCATCGGCGGCCTGCACAACCGTGACCACCACCGTATCAGTTTTGTCGGTTACTTCCCCGAGGAGGATCCGCAATATACCTGTATCTGCGTCATCGAGGATGCACAGCGCCGCGAGGACCAGAACCCGCCGACGATCAATGCCGGTCGCGGTTGCGGTGCTATCGTACGCCGTATCGCCGAGAAAGTGATGGCCTATACCGGTTGCTACGTAGAGCACGACGGTCAACTCAAACTACAACAACGAATCCAATAAACACCTATCGATATGAAACTCCAAGAGCTACTCACCTCCATCTCGCCGCTCAGCGTCATAGGCGCTACCGATTGCGAGATACACGCTATCCATTTCGACTCGCGTAAGGTAGCACATGGCGACTTGTTCGTCGCCCAGGCCGGTACGGCCGTTGACGGTCATCAGTTTATCGCGCAGTGCGTCGAGAAAGGTGCACGGGCCGTCGTACTGAGCAACGCCGCCTATATGCCGGCTAAGGAAGACGGATGCACGTATATCCTTGTGGACGACACCGACCGTGCACTCGGTCTCATGGCCGATACCTGGTACGGTCATCCCTCGCGCCAACTGACCCTCGTGGGCGTGACGGGCACCAACGGTAAGACCACGATCGCTACGCTGCTCTATAAACTCGTGCGTGCCTTAGGCCATAAAGCCGGACTGCTCTCCACGGTATGCAACTATATCGAGGACGAAGCCGTACCCGCTACGCATACGACGCCCGACGCACTGGAGCTGAACGGCCTGCTTGCCCGTATGGTAGAGGCCGGATGCACGTACGCCTTCATGGAGGTCTCGAGCCACGCTATCGCCCAGCAACGTATCGCCGGACTGGACTTCAACGGCGGCTTGTTTACGAATCTCACGCGCGATCATATCGACTATCATAAGACCTTTGACAACTACCGCGACACCAAGAAGCACTTCTTTGACCTGCTGCCCAAGACGGCTTTTGCCGTGACCAACCTCGACGATAAGAACGGCACAGTGATGACCCAGAATACCCGTGCACACGTGACGACCTATTCTACGCGTGCGCTGGCTGACTACCGTGCACAGATCCTGGAGGAAGGTTTCGATGGCATGCTGCTACAGGTGAACGGCCAGGAGGTGTTTGTGCCGCTGGTAGGACGATTCAACGTGAGCAACCTGCTCTGTATCTACGGTGCCGCCCTCTCGCTGGGCTTCGACCGCACCGAAGTGCTGCGTGTGCTCTCAACCCTGACACCCGTAAACGGACGCTTCGAGACCATCCATAGCCCGAAGGGCTGGACAGCCATCGTGGATTATGCCCATACGCCCGATGCCGTAGATAACGTCATTCAGACGATACGCGAGATTCTTAACAGCAAAGCGATAAACCCGCAAAGCGGTCAAACAGCGAAGTTAATAACCGTTATTGGCTGCGGAGGTAATCGCGACAAGGGCAAACGCCCCATGATGGCGCAGATTGCCAAGCGCGGTAGCGAACAACTGATCCTCACCTCCGATAACCCGCGCGACGAAGAACCGATGGCTATCCTGGAGGATATGAAGGCCGGACTGACGCAGGATGAACTGCTTCAGACGCTCGTCATCCCGGATCGCGAGGCGGCTATCCAGACTGCCTGCACGCTGGCCCAACCGGGTGACGTCATCCTCGTAGCCGGTAAAGGACACGAAGACTATCAAATCATCCGTGGCGTAAAGCACCACTTTGATGATCACGAAATAATACGTAAATACAGTTAATATGTTTTATCAACTAAACACTCTCTTGCAGGGACTGCCGGGTGCGCGACTGATGACCTATATCTCGTTTCGCGCCATACTGGCTGCCGTGCTGGCTATGCTCATCAGTATATTGCTCGGTGAGTATTTTATCAATTTCATGAAGCGTCACCAGTTCTTTGAGCAGCAGCGTGACGAACGTCTTGACCCCTTCAACGTAGCTAAGAAAGGGGTGCCGACCATGGGGGGTGTCGTGGTGCTGACCGCGATACTGGTGCCCTGTTTTCTGATCGGTCGTCTGAGCAATATCTACATGTTGCTCATGATCGCTACGACCCTGATCCTGGGCTCGCTCGGTTTTGCGGACGACTATATCAAGACCTTCCGCAAGAACAAAGACGGCCTGAACGGTTGGATTAAGATTGCGGGTCAGGTGCTGGTAGGTCTGCTGGTAGGACTGACGCTGCGCTACAGCCCCGTGACGACGATGAATGAGACCGTCAACAACCACGTAGAGAACGGCGTAACCTACGTTGTCAAGAGTCCGTCGGTCAAGTCCACGCGTACCACCATCCCCTTCTTCAAAGGCCATAACTTCAACTATGCCGATATGTTCTCCTTCCTCGGCGAAGAGAATAAGTACCGTGCCGGATGGATATTCTTCGTACTGCTGACCGTCTTCGTGGTAGCCGCCGTGAGCAACGGTGCGAACCTCAACGACGGCATGGACGGTATGTGTGCCGGCAACTCAGCGATAATAGGCCTCGCGCTCATTGTGCTGGCTTACATCAGCGGTAGCGTGGTGTGGGCAAATTACTTTGACGTGATGTATATCCCGCATAGCGAAGAACTCGTCGTCTTCCTGGCGGCTTTTGTGGGCGCGCTGGTCGGTTATCTCTGGTGGAACGGTTTCCCGGCACAGATCTTCCTGGGCGACACGGGTAGCCTGGCTATCGGAGGTATCATCGGTGTAGGTGCCGTACTGATCCATAAGGAACTGCTCATACCGATCCTGTGCGGTGTGTTCCTCATGGAGAGCGTATCGGTCATCCTGCAGACCCAGGTATATAAATTCCACAAGAAACGCAACGGCAGCCATGTACGCCTATGGAAGCGTACGCCGATACATGATCATTTCCGCACCTCGATGGAGCAGGTACTGAAGGTAGATCCTACCTGCGTGGTACGCTTCAAGGGGCGCAAGAACCTGGACCACGAATCGAAGATCGTGCTCCGCTTCTGTATCGTGACCCTGATCCTGGCCGCCTTTACGATACTAACCCTTAAGATACGATAAACGGCAATGGAGAAATTGGTTGTATTAGGAGCCGGAGAGAGCGGCACGGGTGCTGCTATACTGGGTAAGACGAAGGGCTATGAAGTCTTCGTGAGCGATGCAGGTACCATCAAGGAGCCTTATCGCGCCATGCTGGACCAGAACGGTATAGCCTGGGAGGACGGTCATCATAGCGAGGAACGTGTGCTGGCAGCCGACCTGGTGGTCAAGAGTCCGGGCATACCGAACAACGCACCGCTCGTAGCGCAACTCGTAGAGAAGGGTACACCCGTGATCTCGGAGATCGAGTTTGCGTCGCGTTATACCTCGGCTAAGATGATCTGTATCACGGGTTCGAACGGCAAGACCACGACTACCTCGCTCGTGTTTGACATGCTTCGCCGTGCCGGCCTGAACGTAGGTCTGGCGGGCAATATCGGTAACTCGCTCGCCCTGCAAGTGGCGCGTGAGGACCACGAGTACTACGTGATTGAGCTCAGTTCGTTCCAGTTGGACAACATGTATGACTTCAAGGCCGATATAGCTATTTTGCTCAATATCACGCCCGACCATCTGGACCGCTATGACTTCTGCTTCCAGAATTACGTGGACGCCAAGTTCCGCATCGCGCGCAACCAGACGGCCGATGACGCCTTTATCTACTGGGCGGAAGATCCGGTCATCAGTCGCGAGATGGAAAAACTGAAACTGGGGGCTACGCTGTATCCCTTCGGCTTTGAACTGCCTTCACCCCTGCCTGTAGGCGTGGACGAACTGGCGCTGCGCGGAAAGCATAACCAACTCAACTCGATGGCGGCAACCTTAGCTGCCCGGGTAGTAGGGATCCGCAACGAGGTGATACGCGAGAGCCTCACTACGTTCGGCGGCGTAGAACACCGCCTGCAGTACGTAGCTACGGTGCGTGGCGTACGCTTTATCAACGACTCGAAGGCTACGAATGTCAACTCGTGTTGGTATGCGTTGGAGTCGATGAATACGCCTACGGTGCTGATCCTGGGCGGTAAGGACAAAGGCAACGATTATTCGGAGATCGACGAACTGGTGCGCGAGAAGTGCCATACGCTGGTCTTCATGGGATTGCATAACGAGAAACTGCGTGAGCACTTCGCCGATTTCGGCCTGAACATCATCGATACGGACAACCTGCACGATGCCGTACAGGGAGCGTACGAAGCCGCTCATGAGGGCGATACGGTACTGCTCTCGCCTTGCTGCGCGAGCTTCGATCTGTTCCGCTCGTACGAAGACCGCGGTGAGCAGTTTATGGAGGCTGTGAGAAAACTATAAGACAGTTATGGATCGTAAATCGGGAATAGATAGGACCTTCTGGGTGCTGTACGGCGCACTGCTGTTTGTAGCGGTGATCGCCCTGTTCTCTGCCAGCAGTACGCTGGTGTATAAGAACAGTTCGGTGTTCGGCACGGTAGGTCAGCAGTTGGTCTTCCTGGCGCTGGGAGGACTGGTGGCGTATGTGACCCAGTTCATGCCGACACGGTTAATACGTCGTATCAGCTATGTGTTGCTGGCCTTCTCGATACTGATGTGTCTGTGTACGATGTTCCCGAGCCTGCCTATCGTGGAGAGCAAGAACGATGCTGCCCGGTGGGTAAGAATATGGAAGATCTCGTTCCAACCCTCCGAGTTGGCGAAACTGTCGATGGTGATTGTCATCGCCGATCTGCTCTCGCGCGCCAAGACCGTGGAGGAAAAACGGAAGTATTTCTTCTGGACGGCCTGCATTGCCGTGATGACCACCGCGCCGATCATGCTCGGTAACCTCTCTACGGCGGTGCTGATCTGGACGATATTCCTAGCGCTGCTGTTCCTGGCACGTATCCCGTGGCAGTATATCGCGGCTTGCGTGGTAGTACCGATGACGCTACTCGTGATCATCCTCGCCGTCGCTAAGTTCGCGTACGTCGATAAGGGGATTCATATGTCGGGTCCGCTGGAGCGTGCCGAGACCTGGGTGAGCCGTATCGATGAGTTCGGCAAGAAGATAAGCGGTCCGTCAGAAGAAGAACGACAGGCACTGGCCCGTCTCACACCCGAACAGAAACGCGCGCGAGAGAAAAAGCAGATCAGTCAGGACATGAAGAACAAAAACGCTCAGCGTACCTTCTCGCTGCTCGCCATCTGGCGTGGCGGTAAGACGCCGCTGGGAGTACTCCCGGGCAACAGCAAGGAGCGTGACTTCCTGCCGTATGCCTACTCGGATTATATCTTCGCCATCATCGTGGAGGAATCGGGTGTACTGGGAGCCGCTTTCCTGATATTCGTCTTCCTGGCGATCCTCTTCCGCGCCTGCTATGCCTCGAGCCGGTATGACGACTATGGGGCTACGCTGATGATGATGGGTTTGGCACTGATGCTGACCTGTCAGGCACTGATATCCATGGGCGTGGTAGTAGGCTTAGGTCCCGTGACCGGACAACCCTTGCCGCTCATCACGCGTGGCGGTACGAGTGCGGTAGTGACGAGCCTGTATTTCGGTATTATGATGTGCGTAAGCCGTGAGCAGGAGTTGCTGCGCAACCGCGTCAAAGGCACCGAGAAAGAGAGCGAAAACGATATTCCGGAACTGCTCATCATGGAGTCGGAAAAGAAAGAACCGGAACCCGAACCCGTAGCCCTCGAGATAGAAGAACAGCCCATAGAGGCATAACGACTATAGTATGAAGTACCTGATTTCCGGAGGGGGAACCGGAGGACATATTTTCCCCGCAGTAAGTATCGCGAATGCTCTGCGCGAACTGGATGAGCAGGCCGAGATACTGTTTGTAGGTGCGCTTGGTCGCATGGAAATGGAGCGTGTACCCGAAGCCGGGTATAAGATCATCGGACTACCCGTACGCGGTTTCAACCGTGCGCAGCCCTGGAAGAATATATCGGTCGTGATCGACCTGCTGCGCTCGATGCGTCAGGCACGTCGTATCGTGCGCGAATTCCGTCCCGATGCAGGCGTAGGCGTAGGCGGTTATGCCTCCGGCGCAGCGATGAAAGTGGCTGCCCGTATGGGCGTGCCTATCCTGCTGCAAGAGCAGAACGGCTTTGCCGGCGTGACCAATAAACTGCTCAAGAACGACGCTAAGAAGATATGCGTGGCCTATCCCGAGATGGAGCGCTTCTTCCCCAAAGAGAAAATCATACTAACCGGCAACCCGGTACGCCAGAACCTGCTTAAGGGCGAAAGGCGAGAGGTGAAAGGCGAAAGGAATCTGCTGGTCATTGGCGGTAGCCTCGGTGCACGTACGATCAATGAAGCCGTCAAGGCAGCCTTGCCGGAACTTAGTAAGGCCGGACTGCATGTCGTTTGGCAGACGGGTAAGGGCTATTACGAGAAGTGTCATGCCGCCTGGGAGGCTGCAGGCAGTCCGAAGAATATCGAGTGTCTGGCCTTCTTGAACGACATGCCGGATAGGTACGCGACGGCAGACTTGGTGATCTCGCGTGCGGGAGCCAGTTCGATTAGCGAACTCTGCCTGCTGGGTAAGCCGGCTGTGCTGGTTCCTTCGCCTAACGTAGCCGAAGATCATCAGACCCATAATGCCATGGCGCTCGTGCGCCGCGATGCCGCCGTACTGATCAAGGATGCCGAGGCTGCAGAAAAACTAATCCCTACCGCACTGGCACTTATCGCCGACGACAAGCGGCTCAAGACCCTCCACGACAATGTACTTAAATTAGCCGAACCCGACTCTGCAAAGCGCATTGCCGAAGAGGTAATCAAACTCGCTACTGGAAGATAATCTTTATCCACGGACTCTTGCGATTCATCTTGTCCTCCGGCATGTACTTGAGCAAGTAGAGTGCACCGCGGGTGAGTTGATCATCGGGCAGCACGACGATATTATTGGTCGGGCTGACCGGAATACGCGTGATCAGTTCGCCATCCGGGTTGTAGATACACAGGCTACCCTTGCTTAGCGACTGCGGCAGATAAACCACGTGGGTGGCCGGATTATAGTTGATCGAGTCGTAGTCTACGGTTAGGTGGCGCGAGTCGGCAGGTTCGCCCTGCTTGGTATCCACAAAGTATGCCTGGCTCAGCGGACTGATATGCTCGGAGCAACCCTTCTCTTCGGAACATTGCATACGTACGTAGTAGGTCGTATTCGGCATGAGGTCCGAAACGTAGCAGATAGCGTAGTCCTCAGCCAGATCACCTTCTTGGGCCTGGATCTGTTTCTCACGACCCTTGTAGGTATAGACGGTCTTCTGGTTGAAGGTGGTGCGGAACGCATCGAGGCATACACCCTCACCGCCCAGCGAGGTATATTCCAGACGGAAGCGGCGGTAGCCCTTGTCCAGATCCAGCGCCTTCTCGTAGGTATATTTCTTGGTGCTCTTGGTCACGGAGATAATATCGAGCGTATCGATATCTACCTCGCCCATACCGATGAGCGTAATGAAGCCAACTTCCGTATCGGTTGTAGCCGGAGCACTAAGCCAGAAACTGAGTTTCGTTACAGGTAGATGATAGATCGGCGAAAGGAGTATTTCGTTGTTCTCCTTGAACCACATAGATACCGATCCGTCCTCTTTAGCCTTGGAGGTGGTACGATAGAAATTGGTGTACCAGTCAGCCTCGCGTACGGTCACCTCATCATCAAAGCCCTCGAAACTCTCCATCGTGGTCTCGTTGCCGTCCTCCATGTGATAGAGGGTCACGTAGTAGTACTCGGCATCGGCCTCCGGCGTCCAATGGATCTTAAAGGTAGTAGGTGTTACCTCGCTGATGGTGCTGATCTGCGGTGCTTCGATGAGCGTGGGGCGCGGACTGGTGCCGCGGACGGTATAAGAACCTACCTTAGTGCCCTGGCGCACGGTAATCGTACCGCGCTCAATATCGCAGACTTGCTTGCTGGGGCGATAGCGTACGAACAGATCCTGATCCATCGTAGAGTCAGCCGCTACGGCTGCCGTGAGCGAGGTAGTCCAGTTGACGCTATCGAGCGAGATCTGGAAGCCCTTGCCGGCAATCGTGATCGTAGCTGTCTGGTTGGGGTCGAGTCCTTCGCCTACTACTTTGAGTCGGCTGGCAGGTGTCTCGGCTTTCTTGGTGTCGGGGTTATACGTGCTCTCAATGACGGGCAGGTCGGTCGGCAGCACCATAAAGTCGCTCGACTTGAAGGTGAAGGTGATGGTCGTGCCGCTCTGGGCGATGTCATAGAGCGGTTGCTCTACGATTTCGCCGCTATGTAGCATCGGCGTGAACTGGGTCACGTTGAACGAACCCGGGTAGCAGTCGCCCTGACCGGAGTAGCCTTTCTGGCCACCGGCTTCCTCTATATCGTAGCGGAGCGGGTCGCCGTTGTTGGGCGTATTCGAACCCCAGGAACCGCTATTATAGGTAATATGGAAGATGAGCATACCCGTACCCGGCAGTGCGCTGGCAGGAGCATCCCAACCGAGGTGCTGACGGTTCTCGAGCAACCAGTACTCATAGGGGCTGGCATCGGCGAAATGGAGGTTGTGGTCGGTCTTGGCAATGAGGTATGCCTGGTTGTGGGTCTCCAGAGGCTCCAGGGAATAGGAACCTGCATCCTTGAGCTGGACGGGCTTAAGCCAACCGAGTTGGAAACGCTCACCGGCGGTATAGCTGGGCGGCGTCTTACCGTTGCCGTTGTAGCTACCGGAGCACATGATATCCCAAGTACCTACGGTATAGTTGCTGGACTGGTCGGTATCGTAATAGTCGGGCAGGCCGAGTACGTGACCGAACTCGTGGCAGAACGTACCGATACCGCACATGGCGTTGCCGGACGAACCGCGCATCTCGGACGTACAAGCGTAGTCGTAGATGAGTTTGCCCTCTACGCGGTCGCCGGAGGTGACGATACTGCGGTGCGGCCAAATGGTGCTGCTCGGTCCTCCCTCAGCTTCGTTATGACCGGCGTAATACACGAATACGTTATCCAGACGGCCGTCGTTGTCGGTATCGTACTGGGTCATATCGACGCCCTGGTCGGCTACGAGGTTGCAGGCCTCCACAATCATGGAAGCCGTATGGGAATCATAGTAGGCCATCTTCTGGCTCAGCGTCACGGGACCGTAGCAGTCGAACTGCGGCGAGAAGATACTATCCGAGCAGGCGATGAAATAGTCGCGTGCGGAACCTACGCCGCCGTTCTGGCTATAACCCGACTCGTTGAGCATGCTCTGGTATTCGGCCAAGGTATGCGTGAACTTTAGATCCGCGAAATTGACCAGGATGACCAGACTGCGGGGCGAACCCGTCAGCGGATAAGAACCGCTAATCTGGGTCTGCTGGGCAGCACGGCGTGCCTGACGGGCAGCCTGCGGCATGACGGCAACAGACTTGTCGGGCACAAAAGTACCTTGCTCGGTACGGCGCACAGGCGTGCCGTCGAGTAGGGTATAGTAGTTGTGAAACTCGTCACCCGTAAGCTTTACGGTAACGACGCTGCCGTCCGGTTGGGTTACCTCGATAGGCTCCGGCGTAGCAATGACTGCCCAGACTGCGCTGCTCATAAGACAGGCGCAAAAAATACCAAGTATCTTCTTCATATGTATAGATTTTTCCAAATTACGCGGCAAAGGTACAAAAAAAATCCCACATACGCAAGCGTACGCGGGATTTTTTTAAAGATTTAATCGTAATTGATTACTTTTTCAGAACCAATTTGTCGCTAGTCTTGAATACGCGGTTCGGCATAGCGGCTTTCTTGAGGTTCTTGGTGTTGATCTTACGAGCTGCTTTAGCCTTAGGAGCTGCACTCGGCTCGAGCACGTAGTCGCAGGTAATGGTAGCCCACTGGTAGGGCTCTACCAATGCCTCGCCGGTCTCGTCGATAGCCAGACCATAGTAGCCGTCAGCCCAGGTTACAGAGAAGTTGTAAGCACCCATCATCTGGTAGTTGCCATAGATATATCCCTTGTTGAGGATGCCCGGCCATGAAGGATAGTAGAAACCACCTTCGCCGTCTGCGTCAGAGAAGATGAGGCACTCCGGTCCTTTCCAACAGTCGTACATATCAACCTCTGAATCTTGGTTCGTTAACCAGTCTGCCCAGTTGTTTACGTCGCCCAGCGAACCAGCTTGTACACAGTATGCGTAAGCGGTGTCAGCGGGGTTGAACTCCTGGTCGAGGATATAAATCGGGCTGCCTACACCGTAGCCTTCGTATTCGCCCTCAGCGATTACAAAGCAAGGCACGTCCAAAGCGTATATATAGCCCTCACCGGCGAGCGAGTTGCCATTGATATATATGCCGTCATCCCAGAAATAATAGGTGGCCAGACCATATTTACATTTGTAAACTCCGTCGCTCAGAGGTACGTCAATGACTGCCAGCTCTTGGCCTTCTACAAACGGCTTGAGGTCGGAGAAACGGGTTACGCCGCCCCAGTTATAGAGCGTTCGCGGGTCTGCAACAGTAACTTTACATACAGCGGTCAGGTTGCCATACTTGGCGGTGATGTTCGCTTCACCGGTAGCTACAGCGGTAACGACACCGTTGTCAACGGTAGCAACTTCAGCATTGCTGGTGCTCCACTCGCATACCGGAGCGTCGAGGCTGGTAGGCTCGTAGATGACATTGAGCTTTTGGGTCTCACCAATGCCGAGGGAGATCTCGGTCTGCTTGAGTGCAAGCTTGGTGTACTCAGAAGTTTCTTCCGTGGGTTTACAGCCTGCAAATACGAGTGCCAGAGCTGCAAATACAACTAGATACTTTTTCATAATTGTTTGTTGTTTTAGTGAATAAATTTATTTAACATTTGACTTTTCTTACAGAATTAGTCGTTGCTTTGTGTCAGTACGGTCGTTGCCAGATACGGGTTGTAGCGGGTCTCGGAAGTCGGGATCTCGCACTGGAACTGGATGTACGACGAGCCGTCTACGGTTGCGTTTTGGTCGGAGCGACTAATGTGATTGCTACCGAGAGCGTTGGTTTTGCTCAGACGGCGCAGGGTCTGCAGGCCGTAGCCCTCACCCCACATTTCAACACGCCAGTTGTAGATCAATGCATCCTTCACCGGAGTGGCGGCCAGCCAAGCGTCGAAGTCTGCGGTGGTCTTGTCGTCGAGGATACGCTCGTAGCAGAGTTGCTTGAGGTAATTCTGTGCGGTAGCGTCATCACCGTTGGCCCATGCAGCTTCGGCAGCAATCAGGTAAGCCACCTCAATGCGCATGAATACGTTGTCGCAAAGCCAGTTACGATCCACCTTGCTGAGTGCGGTCTCGTTCTTTGTGCCGGGGTTGTAAAATTTACCATCCGGGCAATAGGGGAACTTCTCGCTACCCGAACGGAACCAGTCCTTACGGGCATCCCAACCGGTAGCTACGATCTCGTCATACAGTTTGCTGTCGATGCCTTTGGTATCGCCGGCAGCGGCATAACTGTAAGTGTGGATGTCCACCTGACCGAAGAATGAACCGAGCGCCGTGGTGGTCTCAACGGTTACATCCTGACCCCAGAGCCAGTTCTTGGCATTTACGTCCGAGAAACCGGTAGTGAGCAGGTCTTTCTGCTGAAGCATCGGGTACTTGCCGCCGTCGATAACAGCCTTGGCTTGCTCGAGTGCAATCTCGTAAGCGTTCTTGCCGTCAGCAATGATGGTACCCTCCTTGTTGCCATGGTTGAGCATGGCGTAAGCCAACATGATGCGAGCTATGTCGGCATTAACCTCGAGCTTGGAGGCACGCTGGTTGAACTGACTGTAGTAGTCGAGTACATCGATCGCGGTAGAGAGGTCCTCATATACGCGCTCATAAACTTCTGTTACCGAGGAGAGCGGAGCACCGAGTGCGCCATTCTTTACTTCCGTCTCGGTGTATACGGGCACAGCCGGCTGGTCATCCATCGGGTTGTCGAGTGCGTCCATCGGGTTGCAGTAGTAGTTGAGCAGGTTGGCATATGCCCAGCCACGGAGAGCCAGGAGTTGGCCGTAGTAGTAGCCCTGGAGCTTAATGGTCTCGTTGGGTTCGTCACCCGAAGCTATGGCGCTCATGATCTCCGGTGTGTTAGACTCGACAGCCATCGTGCCAAGGTTCGTCAGATTGATAATGTCGTAGTAGAACGACCACAGGTAGCTGCGAGCGTAAGCATAGAAGTATCCGCGCTCGTAGTTTTCGAACCATCCGTAGCTACTCTTACTCATTGCCATGTCACCGGACTGGATATCGCCGTACATGTCGATAGAACGAAGGCCGAACGTAGAGTGACCTCCATATTCATACAGTTTGGAGTAAATACCCAGGATAGAACCTTTTAGGTTATCGGGCAGGTTGGCAAACTGATCCTCCAAGAGCACACCGCCCTCAGGATATTGAGTCAGGAACGAATCACCACAAGAGGTGAGTGCAAGACCCAACACGATAGTTGCAAATAAATACTTTACACGTTTCATAATCGTAATCTCCTATGGTTTAGAATTGAACTTTAATACCACCCATGATGGTCGACAGCGGGCTATAGTCGTTATAGCCATTGGTACCGCTGGCAGACATCATCGGGTTGTAACCCTTACGTGCGGTAGCGATGCAGAGGTTGTCGGCTGCTACCCACAATTGCAGACTATTGAGTTTGATCTTCTCAATGAGTTTCTTCGGGAACTTGTAACCGAGGTTGATGTTATTCAAGCTCAGGTACGAGTTGCTGGTCAGGAAGCGGTCGCTGGCAGCGTTAGCGTACTGGTCAGTACCGTTGCTCAGACGCGGAGCGAGGGTCATGCGGTTCTCGTCGGTAACCACGGTACCCGGTGTCCAAGCGTTGGCGATGTCTTTGTGCCAGTTCATGCTACCGATCTTGTCGCTATGCATGAGCGATGCGTACATGTTATCGTAGCCGTAACCACCGATACGGTAGGAGCAGCTGATGCTCAGCGTAACACCGTAAGCCTCGAAGTCGATACCGAAACCACCGTCGAGGTCAGGCATAGCCGATTTGCCTACGTAGTTGCTACCGGCATAGGTATAGTCGTCACCGGTAACGGTCGTAGAACGTACGTCGGTCTCTACACCGGCTTCCTTGTTCTTGAGAATATACTCGTAAACGGATGCAATGTAGTTGTCGCCCGTTTCGCCTGCACCGATCAGGTCGGCAGAAGTCTTACCGAAACCACCCTTCTTAGCATCGTAGTATGCGGTATACATAGCCTCGCCGTTATCGCTGACACCCTCATAGTGTACCATGTACCAGTCGTACGTGGAGTGACCTACAGACATACCGCCCGACATAACCATACGCTTCTCCGAACCGTCGGCATTGTAGCCGTCAATAGGCATTTCGAGCATCTTGTTGCGATAGTAACCACCGTTGAGACGGAAGTCCAACTTAATGTTACGCTCGTCTACCAAGTGGGCCTTCAGGTCGAACTCGACACCCTGGTTCTCCATAGCTGCGTCGTTGACATAGTAGCCACCGTAACCCAGCGAAGGAGCTACGTAACGCGGGAAGAGCATGTTGTCGGTCTTCTTGTAGAAGTAGTCGAACTCAATGTCCAAGTACTTGTTGAGCGAGAACTCGAGACCGAGGTCGATGGTACTGGTGCGCTCCCAAGTCAGGTTGGGGTTGCCCTTGTAGGACCATACATAACCCTTATTGCCATCCACGTTGGTCACTTCGTACTGGTCGGTGTACATCATGTCGCCGATTTCCTGGTTACCCAGCACACCCCAGCTCAGACGCAGCTTACCGTTCTTGAGCCACTCCTTAGCAGGATCCATGAAGGCCTCGTTGGTGAAGCTCCAAGCGGCACCCACCGATCCGAAGTGACCCCAGCGGTGCTCCTTGGAGAACTTGCTGGAACCGTCGGCACGGTAGTTGGCGGTGAGGTGGTAGCGGTTGTCGTACTCGTAGGTAACGGTAGCCAATGCCGACTCGAGGGTGCTGGTACGAGCATATCCCTCAACACCGTCCATGGCAACACCGTTGCTCAGCTCGTTGACGTTATCCTCTACGATGTTCTTCTTATAACCGTACTGCATGTTGTAGGTGAAGTACGTGGTCTCGTGACCGGCCATCAAGCGGATGGTATGCTCGCTGAAGGTCTTGTTGTACTCAAGCAACTGGTTGCTGGTAACGGCGAGGTAGTTGTACTGGGTGTTCGCCACACGACCTACACCGGCAGCGTCGCCGTAGTACTTATTGGTGAGCGAGTTGATGCGGTTGTTGAGATATTGTGCACCCAGGTTGATCGTAAACTTCAGACCCTCGTAGAGCTTGAACTCGAGAAAGGCGTTTGCTACGGTCTGGTGGCGAACAATGCGCTGCTTGTCCCATTCCAGGGCGCCGGCAGGGTTGATGCCGAACGAATACGGACGACCACCTTCTTCGCCAATGTTGGCGTTACCGTTGTCACCGTAGTCGTACATCTTACCACCTGTTATGGGGTCGGTCATGATCTTGCCCGTCACAGGGTCGTAAACGTATACCGGGTAGATAGCCGGGATCTGGTTGACGAACAAGAAACCGTTGTTGGCGGCATTGTCGTCCTGTACCGGGTTGCTCATCGTAGCGTAGGAGTACTGGATATTCAATCCACCCTTGAGCCACTTCTTAGCCTGGTAGTTGATGTTTGCACGCGTGTTGAAACGCTGGAAGTCGGATGCGGTATAGTAACCTTCGTCCTTGAGGTAACCGAAGCTGGTATAGTAGTTCAGCTTATCGTTACCGCCGCTGATCTTTGCCGTAGCTTCGAGCTTGAGACCGTTGTGGAAGAGGGTGTTGTACCAGCTATCCATGTTCTGGAACTGCGCGAGACGCTTAGCATCGGAACTGAAGGTGGGACGTACGTTACCGGCTGCATCGTAGGGGTTTATGAGCAGGTTACCTGCTTGATCCCATAAGTTGTAGATAGTAGGAATACCCTTTGAGCCATAGAGGTTGGCGTTGGCGAAGTTGACAGACTTCGTTTCATCGCCGTTGGTGGCAGCGTAGCGCTGGTTGTACAAGCTCTGCCAGCAGAGGGTTACGTAGTCCTCGGGGCTGCTGATTACGTCGTACATCGGCAGAAGGCGCATGTTAGCACCACCCTTGACGTCAATCTCGATCTTGGCATCGTCACCGTGGGAGCTACCTTTCTTGGTGGTAATCACCACAACGCCGTTTGCACCGCGGCTACCGTACAGCGAGGTAGCAGTAGCGTCCTTGAGGACGGTGAGGCTGGCGATATCGCCCGGGTCGATGGAGCTGATAGAACCGGCGTCCAATGGAATACCGTCGACTACGTAGAGCGGTTCGCTACTTGCGGAAATAGAACCGATACCACGGATGCGGATACCGGCTACCGAACCCGGCTGACCGCTGGAGTTGATGACCTGTACACCGGCTACCTCACCCGCAAGGGCTTTGGTCACTTCGGAGGGGTTCTTCTTCTCCAATTCCTCGGCTTTTACGGCCTGGGCAGAACCGGCATAGGAGCCCTTGCTCACGGTACCATAACCCGTGACCATGACTTCTTCGAGTTGCTCGGTGCTTTCCTCAAGCACGACTTTGATGTTCTTTCCGGCAGGTACTTCTTTTTGCGACATACCGAGGTAGGAAACGATAAGCGTCTTCACGGTGGTGGGGACGTTCATCTCGAACTTACCGTCGATGTCAGAAACCGTACCTTGTGTAGTTCCCTTAGCCACGATACTGGCGCCGATAACCGGATCACCGTTCGTGTCCACAACTACACCGCTTACTTGCTTTTGGGCATACATGGTCAATGTAGCCACAACGAGCAATAAGAGGGTAAAAACTTTCTTCATAATTTTGTTATTTAGTATTGATTATTGTATATAATATGCAAAATCGCCGCAAAATTACAAAAAAAATCTGACATAAGCAAGTATTTGTGCAAAAAAATGACGTTTTTAGCACAAATTGCGTGTTTTTTGGGCTGAATGGTGTAAAATGTTCGAAAAACTACCGAAAAACCGACAAAATGTATATTATTCGTAACGAAGAGTGAGCAGGTTGTCACAATTTAGCACCTCTTGACTGATCTGAAGGAGCTGTTCGGGGGTAGTTTTTGCGATTTTTTGGTAGGTTTGTTGCCATGTTGGGGCTGTGCTGAAATACAACATGGACTTTGCCATGGAGAGGGCGTTGCTCTCCTGATTTTGGGCGGCGATAGCCATTTGTCCACGGAGTTGGCGCAGGGCGGCACGGAGGTTAGCTTCGGAGAGGGGATGGTCCTGGAGGCGTTGGAGTTCGTGTCGGAAAATTTGAACACAACGGTCGGTATGTTCGGGTTCGCAAGCGAAGTAAGTGGCCCAATAACCGGTGTCGCTGAGCGGGGTGTAGGTGGACTCGACCTG
This sequence comes from Paludibacteraceae bacterium, assembly GCA_017551025.1. GTDB lineage: Bacteria > Bacteroidota > Bacteroidia > Bacteroidales > Paludibacteraceae > Colicola. The sequence continues at coordinate 53,335 of JAFZNG010000034.1, forward strand.
ATAGACGAGGCCGTGGGTCTCGCGAAGGCTTAGGTTGAGGCGGCTGTTGAGGCTGCCTCCGCCGAGGATATTATTGAGCAGGTAGAGCGGGAGTTGGCAGTCGTGGCCGAGCGGGTAGGCGCGGCTACCAATCATGACGTGTGTCTGGTGGGTGCGCTTGTGGTAGACGGCGGTGCGAGGACTCGGAGTAATCGGAATAATCGGAGTAATCCGAGTATTCGGAGCGGGCAGACTAGATGGTATTTCTCCGAATAGTTGTTCGGCGAGGCGGAAGATGGTATCGGGACGAATGTCGCCCTGGCAGAAGACGACCATGCGTGAGGGGGTGTAGTGTTGGTTGAGCCAGTTAAAGGCATAGTCGGGCTTGGCGGATATATGCCGGAGGGTGCGCTTGGTGCCGAGGATAGGCAGGGCGAGCGGGTGTCCGGAGAAGACGAGTGATTCGAAGTCGTCGTAGATGAGTTCGCTGGGCGAGTCGTTGTAGGACTCGATCTCGTCGTAGATGACGGTGCGCTCTTTGTCGGTCTCATGCCGCGGGAAGGTGGGGGAGGTGACGAGTTCGGCGAGAAGGCGCAGGGTAAGCCGGACATGTTCTACGGGCGTGGCGGCATAGAAGGTGGTCTCCTCCTTGGTAGTGTAGGCGTTGATCTCGCCACCGATGCCTTCGACGGAGCGGATGATCTGGCGGGCGGTATGGCGTTGGGTGCCCTTGAAGACGCAGTGCTCGATATAATGGGCCATGCCGTTCTCATCGGGCAGTTCGTCGCGGGTGCCGGCACCTACCATAACACCGACGTAAGCCACGGGTGAGGTGGTCTGTCGGTGCACAATTTTGAGCCCATTTGAAAGAATATGATAAAAAGTTTGCGTATTTTCTTGCATAATTCAAAAAAAAGCAGTAATTTTGCACCCGCTTTCAGAATTCTCCATCGGCATCGATGGGAATTCTAAATCTCGAGCATCGAGATTTGCGATTTCCGCGGCATTGGCGGAATTGGTAGACGCGCCAGACTTAGGATCTGGTTCCGAGAGGAGTGAAAGTTCGAGTCTTTTATGCCGCACACTATGAAACGTATTTTCTTCTATATCGCATTGGCGATTACGTCTGTTATGTTGAGTTCGTGTCTCACGAGTGACGACCATTCTACCCCCATTATCCGTGCTGCCTATCTGTATCATGATACCCCTGCGGGCGTGCATGATTCTATTAATTATGGTGATACCGTGCATGTAGGTGATACCTTGCGCGGCCCGATCCTGCTGCTGGGCGGTTATAACAACCTCACGGAGCTGAAGGTCTCGTACGACACGGCCGAGGTGGATTTTCGTTTGCTCATCGACTCGGGGTATACGCGCCATCTGACGGACGCTTCGATGCCGGAGACCGGTTATTTGCGCTTTATAGACAACGTATATGTCTATCCGACGACCTTGTGGTTTGTGCCGAAGAAGACGGGTGATCTGAAGATCAGTATGCGTCTCTCGTCGACGGCCGGCGAGAAGTACTCGCCGCTGAGTGCATGGTTTATTATGCCGGTGCGTTAGCCTTTCGCCTTTAGCCTTTAGCCATTAGCCATTAGCCTTTCGCCTTTACCTTGGCTTCCTGCCAGAGGGCTTCCATCTGCTCGAGGTTCATGTCCTTGAGTGCGTATCCTTGTTCTTTTGCGCGGGCTTCTACGTAATTAAAGCGGCGGATGAACTTGAGGTTGGTTTGCTCGAGGGCATTGTCGGGGCGTATCTTGTAGAGCCGTGCGGCATTGATCATGGCGAAGAGCAAGTCGCCGAATTCGGCTTCTTTATCACCATCCGGTTTGGATAGTTCGGCCTGGAGTTCGTCGAGTTCTTCGTGGACTTTGTCCCAGACGTCTTCGCGTTGTTTCCAGTCGAAGCCTACGTTCGCCACTTTATCCTGGATACGGTACGCCTTGACGAGGCTGGGCAGGCTGTCGGGTATGCCACCGAGGACGGTTTTGTTGCCGTCTTTCTCTTTGAGTTTGACTTGTTCCCAGAGGCGGCTTACATCTTCGGCATTCTTAGCGGCCTGGTCACCATATACATGCGGATGGCGGAAGATAAGTTTGTCGCAGATCCGGTTGCAGACGTCACAGATATCGAAATCGCCTGTCTCGGAACCCATTTTGGCATAGAAGACAACGTGCAGGAGGACGTCTCCGAGTTCTTTGCTGATTTCGTTGAGGTCGTGGCGCGAGATAGCGGTGGCGAGTTCGTAGGTCTCCTCGATGGTATTCTCGCGCAGCGAGTCGAAGGTCTGCTTATGATCCCACGGGCATTTTTCCCGCAGGTCGTCCATGATATCCAGCAGTCGGCCAAAGGCCGCCAGTTTTTCTTCCCGGGTGTGCATCTTTTCAGTTTTCAGCAATCAGCTTTCAGTTTTCAGATTTACTGTTGGGTGTCCACTCCCAGTTATGGAGCTGCATTTCGCCGTGCGGGTTGAGCGAGGCGTAGGTCCACTGGCGGAAGCAGTCGCCGAGGATGATGACGCGGCTACCGGTCTCGAGCTGGAGGTCGAGTTCTATGTGTCGATGACCGAAGACATAGAAGTCGCGGTGGTTGCCGAGTTTCTCCTGTTCCTTGGCAAAGAGCACGAGTTCCTCCTGCTTCTCACCCTTGAAGGGGCAAGGGTTGTCGAGTTCTTTCTGGCGACTACGTGCCGCCCAGCCGTAACCGATCTTATTGCCGATATGCGGCGGCAGGCAGCGGTAGCAGAACTGCAGGAACTCGTTGTGGAAGATCTTGCGCAGGGTCTGGAAGCGCTGGATCTGGCGGCGTGCCTCGGGTGTATAGATGGAGGACTCGATATCGAAGGGAACGAGTCCGTCACCGTGGGCGAGGTAGAGCGTCTTACCGTAGCGCTTGATCGTGCAGGGATCGAAATGTACCTCCATGCCGGTGAGGGCGGCCAGTCCGCCGAAGGTCCACAGGTCGTGGTTGCCCGTGAAATAATGGACATGAATACCACTCTTGACGATCCGGCGTATGGTGCGGAAGAGCGGAGAGTACTCCTTCTTTGACTTGTCGCGGGTGTAGTACTCGAACCAGAAATCGAACATATCGCCCAGCATATAGATGCTGACAGCGTCTTCGCTCAGTTTTTCCAAGAGGTGGATGAGTTTGTTCTGTTGTGCCCAACCGCGGTTGATGGCCTTGGAGCCCAAGTGGGCGTCGCTAAGAAAATAGATCATATTTATAAAAATCCTAATTCGAGTTTTGCTTCTTCGGACATCATGTCTTTGGTCCATTCGGGTTCGAAGACGATTTGTACGTTGACTTCGTCAATGCCGTCTACGGAGCCTACTTTCTGGCGAATGTCCTCTACGATGAAGTCGCCTGCCGGACAACTGGGGGCGGTGAGCGTCATGGTTATGTCGCATTTCGATCCGTTGATATCCACGCCGTAGATGAGTCCGAGGTCATATACGTTGACGGGAATTTCGGGATCGAATACCGTCTTGAGCATCCGAAGTACTTCTTCCTCTATTTCCAAAAATTCGTTCATACTGATTCAGCCTGCAAAATTACTGCTTTTTTTTGACATGTGCAAATAAAAAAAGAGGTGTCGAAAAGTATATATATACGTAGTATATATATAGTATTTGTTGGTAGAAGTGTAGATTTCGGGGCAAGTATCCTACGGTTATCTTACGGGTATCCTACGGTTATCCTACGGTGAGGGACCGGTTGTGGGTTGTGGGTTACGGGTTACGGGTTATGGGTGGGGACTGCCAATTTGGCAGAGAAGGGGATTGCGGCACGGTTATTGGTTATTGGTCATTTGACATTTGAGATTTGACATTTAAAATAGATTATCGACATGAATAAAGGAAACATTGGCGTGACTTCGGATAATATATTTCCGGTCATCAAGAAATTTTTGTACTCAGATCACGAGATCTTCTTGCGTGAGTTGATAAGTAATGCAGTAGATGCGACCCAAAAACTGAAGACGCTGTCGTCGGTAGGTGAAGCGAAAGGCGACCTGGGTGATTTGCGAGTACGTGTGACGATCGATAAGGCTAAGAAGACCTTGACGGTCTCGGATCATGGTATCGGCATGACGGCCGAGGAGGTGGACAAGTTTATCAACCAGATTGCTTTCTCGGGTGCGGAGGAGTTTGTGAACCAGTATAAAGATAAGGCGGAAGCCATCATCGGTCATTTTGGTCTGGGATTCTACAGTTCGTTTATGGTAGCCGACAAGGTGGAGATCTTTTCACTGAGCTACAAGGAGGACGCGAAGGCCGTTCACTGGTCGTGCGAGGGTAATCCGGAATACCAGATGGAGGAGACCATCAAGTCGGAACGCGGTACGGATATCGTGCTGCATATCAACGATGAGTTCAGTCAGTATCTGGAGGAGGCGACGATTGAGGGATTGCTGAAGAAATACTGCAAGTTCCTGCCTGTAGAGATTGCGTTCGGCAAGAAAAAGGAGTGGAAAGACGGCAAACAGGAAGTAGTAAAGGACGAAGCCGGTAATGAGGTGGAGAATATCATCAACAACACGAAGCCGGCATGGACGATTAAGCCGAGTGAACTGAAGGATGAGGATTACGACAAGTTCTACCATGAGTTGTATCCGATGCAGATGGATGAACCGCTGTTCCATATTCACCTGAACGTAGATTATCCCTTCCACCTGACGGGTATTTTGTACTTCCCCAAGATCAAGAGTAATCTGGACGTGAAGCGCAACAAGATCCAGTTGTACTGCAACCAGGTGTTTGTGACCGACGAGGTGGAGAATATCGTGCCGGAGTACCTGACCCTGTTGCACGGCGTGATCGACAGTCCGGATATCCCGCTGAACGTGAGCCGTAGTTACCTGCAGAGCGACAATAACGTCAAGAAGATAAGCGGTTATATCACGAAGAAAGTGGCTGACAAATTGGCAGAATTGTACAAGGCCGACAAGGAGGACTTTGCCAAGAAGTGGGATGATATCAAGTTGTTTATCCAGTTTGGTATGCTGACCGACGAGAAGTTCTATGACAAGGCGGTAGGATTTGCGTTGCTGAAGAATATCGCGGGTGAGTACAACACGCTGGCGGAATATAAAGACAAGGTCAAGGAGGCGCAGACGGATAAGGACGGCAACCTGGTGCTGCTCTATACGAACGACAAGGATGCGCATTATACGTATATCGAGCGGGCAAAACAGAAAGGCTATGACGTGTTGCTCATGGATGGCGAATTGGATGTGCATCAGATGAGCCAGTATGAAAGTAAGGCGAATGGTGAAGGGACGAATGGCGAAAGTCTGCGTTTCGTGCGTATCGACAGCGACACGATTGAAAACCTGATTAAGAAAGAAGATGCGGAAAAGGACACGTACTCCGATGAGCAGAAAGAAGGACTACGGAAGGCCGTTGAGGCCGTTCTGCCCGCGAACGAAAAGTTGCGTTACTACGTAAGCTGCGAAGCGGCTGCCAAGGATGCCCTGCCGATATTCCTGACGCAAAATGAGTTCATGCGCCGTATGAAGGAAATGTCGGCGCACCAACAAGGTATGTCGTTCTACGGAAATATGCCGGACCAATATAATCTGGTGGTGAATACCTCGCACCCGTTGATCCAGGAACTGGTGGGCAAAGAGACTTCGGAAGAGATAGACGAGGTGCCGGAGACCAAGGAAGGTGAAGAACCCAAAGAGGCTGTCAAGAAGACCGTCTATACGCTTAGCGGCGAGGATGAGCGACTGAAACAATTGATCGATATTGGCCTGCTGGCTAGCGGTCAGCTGAAAGGTGAAGCCTTGGCGAAGTTTGTCAACCGATCGGTAGAACTACTATAAAGGCGAAAGGCGAAGGGCTATAGGCTAATGGAGCTTTTTAACCCAACGGCGAAGATAACGGAACCACTCCTCGGCAGAAGTTGCCACGGGGTGGTTTTCTTTTGTAGCGCCGCAACAAGTGAGGTAGAAATGAATATTGGTGTTTGGTGATTGGAGCAGGCAGAGGTTGTTGCGCTTGTCGCGAACGAGAGAGCCGGCATATTCACGGGGGATAAAGACGGCGAGACCGACGGTTTGCTTGGCATATTTGACCGTGTCGTTGACGGGCCAGTCGGTGCCCCAGGAGGCAAGGAGGATGCCGCCGGGCAGTTCTTCGGCCAAGTACTGACCGTCGGGCAGGATTTGTACGCCGGTGCAGAGCCCCTCGACCGGTTGGCTGAGTTGTACGTCGCACCGCATATCACGATGCCCGGCACGCAGGGTGTATTGTACGGCCATCTGTACCGTTTTGCCCTCTACGAGCCAGTCGCTGACGGCCACCTCGACAGTAGCCTGGTTGCGGTTTTGGTTCACGATACGTTGCGAGCGTCGGTTGACGGGTTCGATATGTACCTGTTTTTGGCCGTTCCAGTATTTGACGCTGCCCACACCTACCGTGCCGCTGACGCGGAGGATATCGTCGCCGTAACCGGCAGCGAGCAGAGAGTCGTTGGGATACCAGTGGCTTTCCATAAGTTCCAGACGCGGCGTACGCTTGCAATAGACATCGATGGTCTGCTTTCGGTCAAAGTAGATGCGGTAGGCCATCTTTTTCGATTCGACGGCTACACCGTGATGGTGCAACTGATGGTACGTATCTATATCTGCCGCGTCTTCCCATTTGGTAATCGGATAACAATGACGCACCTTCTGGCCCTCGTGCAGCACAGCGTACCCCGGACGGATGGAGTCGGCCGGCGTACCGATACGCCAGAAAGAAGTAGCTACTCGCGGACTGCAGGCCGTGAGTAGCATACTATAGAGCAGGAGCATTTTACTTCCACGTAACATTGGTTACTGTCGGTGCAAAGATAAAGGCGTTGCCGTTGGCGGGCGTGATCTGTACGTTATCGATATGCAGTCCGTCGGTCTGACGCAGCAGAGCGCCTTCCTGGCCTTGCATCTTGATGTTTTTGAGTTGAACGTTCTGGATCTTCATCTCCGGCAGGCCGTTGAAGTACATACAGCGCTTCACGTTGGTGGCGATACAGTCGGAGATATAGATGTTACGGAACTGCGGTGTCTCTTCGCTGGCAGGGGGTGCATCGGCATTCATGCGTGCAGCGAGTTCTTCCTCGGTTTCTTCACCGGCACCTTTGCCGCCGTAGAAGAGGTCGAATAGGAGGGCCTCGTTGGGAATATTGCACATGATGACATTCTTGATAAAGATATTCTCGACGATGCCGCCTCGTCCGCGGGTGGACTTAAAGCGCAGGCCAACATCGGTGCCGATATACAGGTTGTTGGTTACCTGGATGTTACGGATGCCACCTGACATCTCTGAACCAACCACAAAACCGCCGTGACCGTGATAGACGACGCATTGGTCAACGATGACGTTCTCGGTAGGTACGCCGCGGTCGCGACCGGGTTTGTTCTTACCGGACTTCATGCAGATAGCGTCGTCTCCAACATCGAACTGGCAACGCTGGATAAGCACGTTCTTGCACGACTCAACATCTACTCCGTCGCCGTTTTGGCTGTACCATGGGTTGCGCACGTTGAGATCGGAGAGGATGAGGTTGTCGCAGAGCATCGGGTGGAGGTTCCAGGCGGGCGAGTTCTCAAAGGTGACGCCCTCGAGCAGGATGTTTCGGCAGCCTACGAAATGGAGCATTACCGGACGCAGGAAAGACTTGATGCGATTCCAGTCCTCGGGGTTGGCAACGACGGGTACGTTTTGGTCCTCGCAGAGCGTTTGCGCATAGACCGAACCGCTATCGGGATACCAAATATCGTTGACGACGATGCCGCCTTTCTCACGGAGGTGTTTCTTCCACTGTGCGGCGGTCATCTTCGATTTCTTGAGCGGACGCCACCAGTCGCCGTTACCGTTGAAGACACCGTGACCGGTGATGGCTATATTGGTCTGCATGAAGGCAGAGATCGGCGAGGTGCAACGCTTGGTGGGGATGCCCTCGAACCAGGAGTCGTAGATGCTATACAGGTTCATGTCGTGGGAGAACGAGATGAAGCTGTTGGGCTCGGTATAGAGGCGTACGTTGGAGCGCAACTGGATGGGACCGGTGGTATACATGCCGGCAGGGATGATGACCGTACCGCCACCTTCGCGGTTACAAAGGTCGATGGCCTCTTGAATGGCGCTGGTGGAGAGTTCCTGACCCGTCGGGTCGGCACCGAAATGGAGGACGTTATAGGTCTTCTTGCCGAATTCGGGAACCGGCAGTTTGGGCATTTTGAATTCGGCGGTGCGGCAGAGCGCATTCGCCTCTTTCTGGGTCATGTTCTGATACGACGGCCGTGCGTAGACTACCATCGTAGCACATAGAATAGCCAGGGAAAGTGCAAGTCTTCTCATGATATGTGTGCGTTATTCGTTTTCTGCTGCAAAGGTACAGCATTTTCTTCAAACGCGTGTGCACTAATTGGTTAAAATGGTGCAAAAATTGTTGCAGGGTAAGTAATTTGCTCCAAAAAGAGTCCTTTTGCGTCGGCCGACTGGCCTGCGCAGGGTCGGGATTGCGACTGTATGACTTCGGCGAACTGCTCGACGGTGCGTTTGCCTCGTCCGACTTCGAAGAGCGTACCTACGACGGCGCGTACCATATTACGCAGGAAGCGGTCGGCGGTGATGGTGAAGTAGGCTTCGTATTCGTTCTCCCGGGTCCAGTAGGCTTCGCGTACGTCGCAGATCGTGGTCTTGACATCTGTATGGGTGCGACAGAAAGCGGCAAAGTCCTGACGGCCGAGCAGCAGTTGGGCGGCACGGTTCATCTGCTCGAAGTCCAGTCCGCCGGCGACGCGGGTGCGCAGATCGGCGGCAAAGGGGTCTTTGCGGGTGGTGATATAGTAGCGGTAGGTGCGGGCGGTGGCATCAAAGCGTGCGTGTGCGTCCGCGCATACGCGTTCTATAGAATATACAGCGATGCTATCGGGTAGCAGGGCGTTGAGTCGTCCGACGAAGTTGTCGGGTAGGTCGTGCGCCAGATCAAAGTGGGCTATCATCTCTCGGGCATGTACACCGGCGTCAGTGCGCCCGGCAAAGGTGAGCGGCGTTGGGGTGCGCAGGATCGTGGCAAACGCTTCTTCGAGCGTCTGCTGCACGGTGATACCGTTGGGTTGGGTCTGTGAACCATGAAAATCAGTGCCGCGGTAAGCGAATCGAATGAAGTAGCGCATTTAGTTCGGGAGATAATTGGGCACGGTAGGCGACCAGGAGTCCGCCACCGAGTAGGATGAGGCTGCGCAGGATACTGCTCCACCAGATGTTTTGGATAGGCAGGAAGCGAACGCAGAGCATATTCAGAAGGAAGATGAGGACGAGCAAGGCGAGCGTCAAGTACCAGCGGCGCTCTACGATACGTATGCCAAACCATCGCACCGTGAGGAGTATCAGGGCGAAATACAGGGCGTATGCCAGCAGGTTGCTCCAGGCGGCACCTTCCATGCCGTAGCGCGGTATGAGCCAACTATTGAGCATCATCGCCGTCAGGGTCAGCACAAAGGAATAGACCATCGAGAGGGCGTACAGACGCGAGTAGTTGAGCGTGGTCAGGCAGACGGAGAAAGTAGCCAGGATCAGTTGTGAGAGGCTGAGGATGAGTACCACTTCCCGTGCGGTGGCGTATGTCTGGCCGTTGGGTAGAATATGGAAGATCAGATCTATGTTGATCCAGATAGCCAGCAGGATAAAGCCGCCGATGAGCAGCAGGTTGCTCGTGACTTGCTGCACGAGGTGCGAGCACTCGTTTTTTTGATCCTCCTTGAGGGCCTGGGCTATTTGGGGTGAGGCGATAGCCGTGACGGAGCGGTAGGGGATGCTGACCATGACGGCCATATAGGTGACGATAGCAAAGATACCGGTGCTGTCGAGTCCCATCTTCGCCGTGATGAAGAACGATGAGAGGATAGGTGCGAGCGTGCCCGCCAGGGCGGAGACGATCAGAAAACCGGTGTAGGTCAGGTAGCGTCGTACCAGTCCCGGGTTACGGCGCAGGAAGTCGAAGTCGGGACGGAAACGAATATGTCCGAGGCTGAACAGGTAGATGATATTGATGAGTGCGGCTACGCCGTAGTTGAGGCATATACCGATCATCAGGCCGTTGAGCGAGAGGACATGAAAGGCGTAGAGCAGGTAGAGGATGAGCAGGCCGACGCGGATGATGAGTTCGCGCACCGTACGCGGCAGCACGATATGCATGAGCACGTTGGCGCAGGTCTCGAAGACGACCTGGTAGAGCATGAAGAAGGCCAGTGGTAGTACCAGGTAGTAGTAATCTACGAAGCGCGGTGATTTCTCACCAAACCACGCTGCCAAGGGAGCATGACAGGCGCAGTAGATGGCGGTGAATACCAGAAATCCGATCAGCGGCACTACGATGGCCCAGAAGAAAAAGCCGTGGGAGAGGCTACCGTCTTCCGTACGGAAATAGGGCGAGAAGCGGATGAGCGAACTGCTGGTACCCAGTTGGGCGAGTCCGATAAACAGCGTGGCGGCATCGATGAAGACACGTGCCAACCCGACTTCCTCGGTAGTGAGGAAGCGGGTCAACACGAAGAATGTCGTCACGAATCCGACCGCGATACCCAGGTAGGTCACGATCGTGCCGCGCAGTGACTGTTTAGCGATGACGCCCATGATTAAACTTTACTTTACCTCGATTAGTTCGACGGTGAAGATGAGCGTAGCGTAGGGCGGGATCGACTGACCGGCTCCACGTTCGCCGTACGCCAGGGCGTAGGGGATATAGAAGCGGTACTTGGATCCTACCTGCATGAGTTGCAGACCTTCGGTCCAACCCTTGATGACACCGTTGAGCGGGAACTCGGTCGGTTCGCCGCGCTCGTAGGAGCTGTCAAAGACGGTGCCGTCCAAGAGTTTACCCTCGTAATGCACACGTACCGTGTCGGTGGCTGCGGGACGAGCGGCTTTCTTGTCCTTGGCGGCTTTCAGTACCTCGTACTGCAGGCCGCTCGGGGTAGTCTTCACGCCTTTGCGCTTGGCGTTCTCGGCGAGGAACTTCTTTTCCTCGGCCTGCTTGCGCTCGGCCTGTTGTGCCTGGAGTTGCTCAAACTGGGTCTGCAGGTACATACTCAGTTGATCTACACTCATATCCGTCTCACCGTTGATACCGGCAATAATACCGGCTTTGACCATGTTGAAGTCGGCCGGTATGTCGGGCATGATCTCCCCTTGGGATTGAATCATCTGGCCCATCTGCATACCGTTGATCAGACCAATAAAGTAGTTGATCGAGTCGGCCTGGTTCTTCAGTTCCGGCGTGGCCGCCCACAGTGTAGTAGCTGTGAGCGCCATGAGGATACCTATACTAAGTTTTTTCATCAGTCAATCATTTGAAGTTGAACGTCTTGCTCAGCGGGTTGGGTCTGCGGTTGCGCTTTCTTTACCTCGAGCAGTTGTACGCGGAAGATGAGGGTGGAGAAGGGTTGAATCATACCGCCTGTGTTGCGTTCGCCGTAACCCAGTTGCTGCGGGATATAGAACATGTACTCTGCACCCGGGCTCATGAGTTGCAGACCTTCGGTCCAGCCGGCAATAACGCCGTTGAGCGGGAAGGATACCGGTTCTTTGCGACGGTACGAACTGTCGAATATGGTGTCGTTGATGAGGCGACCTTCATAGTGTACCTTTACGGTATCGATGGCGGTCGGTTTCTCACCCTGACCTTCTTTCAGTACTTTGTACTGCAGGCCGCTCGGGGTGGTCTGCACGCTATCTTTCTTGGCGTTGTCGGCGAGCCACTTCTCGTTCTCGCGACGCCACTCACCGAACTCACGCTCGTTAGCCAGGTCGTTGAGGTACTTGCCGGCTTCCTCACGGTTCATCATCTCCTCGTACTCGTTCGCACCGTTGATCAGACCCTGGAAGATAATGTCGAACTTCACCTCGATGTCTTCGAAATCGCCGAGGCCCTTGTTTTCTTCTTCCCATTTTTTGATCATGCTACCGAATTGACGACCGCCGAGATAGGTCTCGGGGCTGTAGATCTTGGTTTTCAGACCCTTGTTGATATTCTCGATAAGGGTGTTGGTCATCTGGTCTGCCGGCGTGATCGTGTCGGCTTGTTCGAGCATCGTTTTCCACTGACCGCCCTGGAGTACGGCAAGCGCGTAGTTAACCGAGTCCATGAGGTTTTTGAGTTCTACCTTAGCCAGTTCGCTCGGGCATTTTTTGATACCGACAGTCTCGTACTGCAGGTCCTCTTCGGGCAGTTGACCCATCATGACGCGTTGTGCGAGAGACTGAGCTTGTGCGGTCGGCAGGGTGGTGGTGTCGCCCAACCAGGTGTTGACTAGTCCCTGGAAGAAGATCTCGCCGTTGAAGGTCAGTTGGGGTTGGTTGAACAGACCTTCGGTCTCAAACGACTTGGCACTCAGACCCAGTTGCATACCGAGCAATGCGGTAGGAGCCAGGTCGTCCATCTCACCTTTGTAACCGGCCTTGACTGCGTTGAGGAACTCCTCGATACCCTCGTCGGTACTATCGGAGATAAAACTGGAGTAATACACACCAAAGGCATAGTTGATCGAGTCGGCCTCGTTTTCGAGTGTGATTGTTTTGGCCTTGTAGCCGCACGAAGCCAGGAGGGCGGCTGCCAAGATAAGGATACTAAATTTACGCATAATATGATTTTTAATTTTTATTTTTTAATTCTCAATTCCTAAGAGTTCTACCGTGAAGATCAGGGCTGCGTAAGGCGGGATGGAAGCACCTGCTCCGCGTTCGCCGTAGGCCAGCTGATACGGGATGAAGAACTTGTACTTCGAGCCGATAGCCATGAGTTGCAGACCCTCGGTCCAGCCGGCGATAACACCGTTGAGCGGGAACGAGATCGGTTCGCCGCGACGGTAACTGCTGTCGAAGACGGTGCCGTCGATGAGCGTACCCTCGTAGTGTACTTTGACTTTATCGGTAGCCTTGGGTTTCTGGCCGATTGTGGCTTCGAGTACTTCGTACTGCAGGCCGCTCGTGGTGGTCTTTACGCCCTCGCGCTTGGCGTTCTCGGCAAGGAATTTCTCGCCATCTGCCTTAGCCGCACCGGCTACTTTCTGTTCCAATTCCTGGAAGAACTGGCCTAATACCTGTTGCGCCTCCTGATAGGAGATCTGCGGTTGCTGATGGGTGAGCACGTCTTCGATACCGCGTGCCAGGTCCTGGTAGTTGAGCTTCTCAACCCCACTACCCATCAGGTTTTGACCCATACTGAGTCCTAATGCATAACTGATTTTATCCATGATGATTTTATTTATGATTTATGATTTCAAATTTATGATTTCAATATGGCTGCATACCTGGATAGGTATTTGCCCAAGATATCGAATTCGATATTGACGACGGTGCCTACCTCAATATATTTGAAGTTGGTGTTCTCCTCCGTATAGGGGATGATACACACGGATACATAGCCCTTGTCACCCTGTATGTCGGGTTCGCAGACGGTCAGGCTGACGCCGTTGATGGTCACCGATCCTTTGTCTACGCAGAAATAGCCGCGCTCAATCATCTCGCGCGAGCTATCGTAGCGGAAGCGGTAATACCAACTGCCGTCGGTCTCGCGGGCCTCGATACAGGTGGCTTTCTGATCTACATGACCTTGAACAATGTGTCCGTCGAGCCGGCCGCCCATGAGCATCGAGCGCTCTACGTTGACATAGTCGCCCACTTGGAGCAAGTCGAGGTTCGTGAGGCGCAGGGTCTCCTGCATGGCCGTGACGGTATAGAGATCTCCCTCGATACGCACCACCGTCAGACATACGCCGTTATGAGCGATCGATTGGTCGATCGATAGCGGTTCACCGAAGGGGTTGCGCAGGGTAAAATGCTTGTTGGTCTGTTCGGTCTCAATCTTAACGACTTGAGCCATGGTTTCTACGATTCCTGAAAACACGATTTGTAATGATTTAATGTATTAATGTTTTAATGTATTATTTCTACGCAGAATGGCCGATAAGGGGAAATCTCTGCGCACCAGTACTGCGATGTATACCGCGAGCAGCACCGTACCGATACCCATGTGTGCCCACATGTTCTGAATGCCGAGGGCATAGATCGCACCGTAATAGACAGCCAGCAGCACGATGGTCAATAAGGTATAGCCGCCGATGCACTTCAGATCGTAGGGGATCGGTGCACGTTTCTGGCCCATGAAGTAGGAGATAAGCATGATCACGAAATAGCAAACCAGACTACTACCGCAACTTGCCCAATAACCGATCAACGGCACGCCAACAATCTGAATCACCAGCGTGATCACCAGTCCGATGAGCGAGAAATAGGCACCCCACTTGGTCTCGTCGGTGAGTTTGTACCAGAAACTGAGGTTGAAATAGATGCCCTGGAAGACGTATGTCCACAGTACGACCGGCACGATCTTCAATCCCTCCCAATAGGTGCGCTGTACAATGTATCGGAAGATATCCAGATAGAAGACAACGCCCAGCAAGATCAGGAAGGAGAAGATCACGTAGTACTTCATCGCATCGGCGTAGGCCTCTACCGACTGGCGGTCCTTATGCTTGGCGAATACAAAGGGTTCGTAGGCATAGCGGAAGGCCTGGGTGAACATCATCATCACCATGGCCACCTTGAAGCAGGCACCGTAGATACCCAGTTGGGCTTGTGCGTCCTCGCCCGAATAGAGGTAGGGGAAGAGGATGCGGTCCAGGGTCTGGTTCATGATACCCGCGATACCCAGCACCAGCAGCGGCAACGAGTAGCGCAGCATCTCGTCCAGCACCGGCCACGAGAAACGTCCGCCTCGCGGCAGCGTGAAGGGCAACAGACAGAGGGTCTGGATTGTGGTGGCCAATATGTTGCTGATGAAGACGTACGTAACATCTACCTTGTTCAGCACCACCAGGAAGAGCAGGTTGAAGCCTATGTTCAGGGCAACAAACAGCAGCTTGAGTGCAGCAAAGACGATCGGCCGTTTCTGGAATCGCAGGTAGGCAAAGGGGATGCAGGCAAAGGCATCGAGTGCTACCGTCACCGCCATCATGGAGATGAACTCCGAGTGGCCGGGATAGCCCAGACCGTTGGCGATAGGTTGCTGGAACAGCACGCACAGCACCGCAAACAGGGTGCTCGTGCTCAGCAGCGTGAAGAACGTCGTCTTGTAAACCGTCTTCGCATCGTGGTCCTCACGATTGGCAAAGCGGAATAAGCCCGTCTCCATGCCGTAGGTCAGGATGACCAGCAGCAGCGCCGTCCAGGCATACAGGTTGGTCACGATACCATAGTCGGCCGTGTTGGCCAGTTTATAGGTATATAGCGGCACCAACAGGTAGTTGAGAAACTTACCTATTATCGAACTCAGTCCGTAGATGGCGGTGTCCTTCGCCAAGGATTTCATTTCAGACATGCGTCTAAAAAATTAAAAATTCAAAATTCAAAATTACCAATACACCCTACACTCTACACCCTACACCCTACACCAATCACTTTTCTATTCCTGCCACGCACAGTACGATTTCGCCTTTCGGGGGTGTCTGGCGGAAGTGGTCGATCAGTTCCGATAGTGTGCCGCGCACCGTTTCTTCGTGCAGTTTGCTTATCTCGCGACTGACGCTGGCACGCCGCTCCGGTCCCATGACCTCAAGGAGTTGTTCCAGGGTCTTTACCAGTCGGAAGGGCGACTCGTACAGGATCATCGTCTGGTCTTGTTCAGCCAACCGTTGAAGACGGGTCTGGCGTCCCTTCTTCTGGGGCAGGAAACCCTCGAAATAGAAGCGGTCGCAGGGTAGGCCGGAGTCCACCAGGGCCGGCACAAAAGCCGTAGCACCCGGTAGGCACTGCACCTCAACGCCCTCTTTTACGCAGGCTCGCACCAACATGAAGCCCGGGTCGCTGATACCGGGTGTACCGGCATCCGAGATGAGAGCTACGTGCATGCCGGCAGCGATACGACGCGCCAAGTCGTCGCTGGTCTCATGTTCGTTGAACTTATGATGACTCCTGAGCGGCGTATGGATATCATAATGCTTGAGCAGTACCGACGAGGTGCGGGTATCCTCGGCGAGGATCAGATCTACCTCGCCCAGGATACGTATCGCACGCAGCGTGATATCTTCCAGGTTACCAACCGGTGTAGGAACTATAAATAGCATAATTAAAAATTAAAAATTACGAATTAAAAATGGCGTTACGAATTAAAAATGGCGTTGCTTGGATTAATAATTCCTAATTTTGCATTTTTAATTTTTAATTTTTAATTCAACCAAACCTGCGGTGCAGGGTGTTGATAAACAGGTTGTATGCCGTCGACTCCTGATCCCAGTTGAAATTGGTGTCCAGGTAAGCGAGGGCTTCGTCGAACGAACTCATCTGGTTGATGGCATCCAGGGTCTTCTGGAGTTTCTCGCCACTCTGACCGAATAGTTCGCGCTGGAACAGGAAGCGGTCGCCCAACGAGATCGCCTGACGGATATCACTTACCGTAGGACCGTATAGGTTCGGACGGGCTGCCGGAGCGGGTGCCGGAGCAGGTTCGGGTGCCGGAGCCGCAGGCATCACTACCGGTTCCGGTGCGATGACCTTGGGTTCTTCTGCCGGCTGCGGTTCTGCCACGGGTGCCGGTGCGGGTTCCTCTACGACCGGGATCTCCTCGATAGGCTGAATAGTGACCAGTTCGGGCACAGCCTGTGCATCGAGTGCGACCACCTCGTCGCCTTCAAGCGGCAGCGGTTCGGCTTCGTCCATCGAATCGATCGTAGGCAGGTCTTCGAGCGAGAGCGCCTCGGCAATCGACTCCTCTTGGGGTGTTGCGGCGGGCTCTTCTGCTACTACCGGCTCTTCCATGGCTACCGGTTCCTCGAATGCCAAGGGTTCTTCCATCGCTACGGGTTCTTCGATCGGTTCCGGCTCCTGGAACAGCGTTTCCTCAATAGGTTCCTCCACCGGTGCTACCGGTTCTTGGAACGTTTCGGGTTCCGGTTCTATTTCGGGCATAGGCGTCGGACGCTGCGGTACCGGGGTATCGAGTTGCAGGCTGGCCAGTTGCTGGTTGGCAGCCAGAAGCATTTCTTCCAGACGACCTACCTTGCCTTTTAGATTCTCATTCTCCTGGAGTGCACCGTGGAGCTGTTGCTCCAGGTCGCTTACGCGTTTCTCCAGCGAGTCCATCTTCTGCTCAAGCGCATCGGCGTACGAGTTGAGTGATTGTAAGAAATTATCTTTCATATCTTCGTGTGATTATATGCGTTTATTACTTGGTTGCATCCTCGAGTTTTTTCATGATCGAGAACATAAATATGGCGGCTACGAGGCATACGCCTACGAATACAGCCCATACCGACCAAAGCGGCAGGTTACCCCAGAGGAATCCGCCTACCGATACGAGCAGGTTGCCCAGGGCGGTGGCTACGAACCACAGACCCATCATCGCACCCTTGTACTGCGGAGGTGCTACCTTGCTCACGAACGAGATACCCATCGGGCTGAGAAGCAACTCACCGAAGGTGAGGATCAGATACGTCACGATCAGTACGTTGGCATTCACGAACGTACCCTCGCCACCGACCTTCGCCAGTTCCTGAGCTGCCGGGGTCAACAGACCTACCGAGCAGAGCGCCATGAATACATAGGCAGCTCCGGCTACCAACATACCGTACGCAATCTTGCGCGGTGCACTCGGCTCTTTCTTGCGCTTGGCCAGTGCACCGAAGATAGCCATGCTCACGGGCGTGAGGGCTACAACATAGAAGGGGTTGAACTGCTGGAAGATCGGTGCGGAGATAGGCATCGAAGCCGGATGGTTGGTGTATTTCCATGCCAACAGACACAGCGTAGCTACGCCGATGCCGCTCCAGATCGTCTTGGCTTTGCGGGTACCCTCACCGAAGATGCCGAACAGGGCATACACCAGGATGGCTACCGCTACGAGGTTGATGATATCAAAGGCCATGGTCTGCACACCGTTGACTACGGGCGTTACAAACTCGTTGGCAAAATAGGTCAGCGTCAGTCCGTTCTGGTGGAAAGCCATCCAGAAGAAGAGCACTACCGTGAATACCAGACACAAAGCAACGATACGTTTCTTGGTCTGCTCCGGGGTCAGTTCTTCTACTTTCTGACCGGCAGCTGCGGCCTGCTTAGCCGTATGCTCTACGTGCTTGAACCAGGGACGGCAAGCGTAGTAGATAGCGATACTGAATACGAGCGATGCGCAGGCTACCATGAAAGCAAAGTGGTAACTGTCGTTTACCGAGTAGCCGAGTGCTGCCTGAGCCCATGCCATGATCTTCACAGCGGCCGTCGGAGCGAACATCGCACCGATATTGATGGCCATGTAGAACAGCGAGAAAGCGGCGTCGCGACGATCTGCATACTTCGGGTCGTCGTAGAGGTTACCGACCATGACCTGGAGGTTACCCTTGAACAAACCGGTACCCAGACTGATGAGCAGCAGGGCTAAGAACATAGCCGTCATCGGCAGTACGATCGAACCGTTATCGATGCCGCCCATCGGGATGGCCAGCAACAGATAACCGAGAAACATGATGATGATACCAATCGTCACGCACTTACCGTAACCGATTTTGTCGGCTAATATACCACCTACCAGCGGCAGGAAGTACACCAGTCCCAGAAACGACGAGTAGATAATGCCGGCCGTACCGGGGGCAAGACCGAAGTTAGCGCGCAAGAAGAGCGCAAAGACGGCTAACATGGTGTAGTAGCCGAAACGTTCGCCGGTGTTGGCCAGTGCCAATGCGAACAAACCTTTGGGTTGATTGCTAAACATAAATATATAATTTTAAAATTTATTTTTTTTCGTCATTACGTCATTATGTCATTGCGACATAATTTCTGTCCATCCGTGCTTGTCTTCCGCCCTTCCGAATTGTATGTCGCGCAGCGCACGATACAGTTCCGACAGTACGGGTCCGGGTTCCGAACCAAACGTATAGGTGCGGTTGCGTTCGGGATCCAGTACGCGGTCGATGGGCGAGATGACGCAGGCTGTGCCGCAAGCGGCAGCCTCACTCATCTCGGCCAGTTCCTCCAGCTGTATCCGCCGACGCGTCACCTTATAACCACGCTCACGCGCCAGCGTCATCAGACTGTCGTTGGTGATCGACGGCAAAATAGCCGACGACTTCGGAGTCAGATACTCAATAACGTCTTTCGACTTTCGACTTTCGACTTTCGACCTTTTGATGCCAATGAAATTGGCAGCACTACACTCATCGATATAACGATGGTACTTGCTGTCCAAAAACAGGCAGTCCAGTCCCATGGCGTGTGCGGCTTCCGTAGCGCGGAACGAGGCGGCGTAGTTGCCACCCACCTTGAATTGGCCGGTACCTAAGGGTGCCGCACGATCTACGTAGCGGTTGACGATAAAACTCGTGCAATGGAACTTACCCGGGTAGTACGGACCGATAGGCGAGGGGATGACCACAAACTCAAAGTCGCGTCCCGGACCGACGCCCAGGCGGGGTGTCGTACCGATGAGTAGCGGCCGGAAGTAAAGCGTCGATCCCGTACCATAAGGCGGCACGAAATCCAGGTTCTTCTCCAACGCCAACCGTATCGCTCGGCCGAACAACTCTTCCGGCACGGGTTGCATGAACAGCCCCTCCGCACTACGCGCCATACGTCGTGCATTCTCGCGCCAGCGGAAGATACGTATCTTGCCGTCGATGCCACGAAACGCTTTCAGTCCCTCGAATGCCTCCTGACCGTACTGCAGACAAGTGGCCGACACGTGTAGGTGCAGGTACTTGTCACGCGTAGCGTACGGCTCTTGCCATGCGCCATCGTGGTATGCCGCCCGAACAATATAGTCCGGTTCGGTATAGTGAAATCCCAATGTACTCCAATTAATATCTTTCATCAAACAAAGTGTCTAATATACTCACCTCCGTTTGCCACGGATGTTTATCTGTCCAGATCTGCCCGCTCCAATCCTGTGTGCGCCTTTCGCCATTCGCCATTCGCCATTCGTCTATTTGCGGCCTTTCTTTGCGCAGCAGACTCACGATCGTTGCGTTCAGTTCGTCATTCAGGTCCAGCAGCCAGCGGTATTCGCGTTCGTAGAACGGCTGCAGGTAGTCGGCGAAGTACCGGAAGTAAGGCGTGTGCTGATAGGCACTCACGAGGCTTATCCAGTGCTGGTGCTGCCAGCGGCTCTGATAACTGATCTCTATGTCGCGCGTCAATTGCTTGTGTTCTACTTTCTTTACCGGCACCGTGAGTATAATGGCTTTCGACTTTTGACTTTCGACTTTCGACATAATCGTGCAACGATTGCGAAACGTCTGCTTCTCAAAGGTCTCCATCTGTTCGATGGTCGCCGGCTCACGCATCATGGCCTCGAAGTACGACCTGGGCGGTAAATATGCAGTAGGTAGGATCATCGTCCTGTAGCCTTATTTCCAAGTCGGTTCCAACGGATCGACCTCGTATCTTTGTCTATCGAGAGCCAGATAAATACCGGTCGTCCTACGATATGATCTTCCGGCACGAAACCCCAGTAGCGGCTGTCGGCGGAGTTGTGACGGTTGTCACCCTGCATCCAGTAGTAGTCCATCTGGAATTCATACGCCTTGCCCACGGTCATCGGTTGGTGCTCATACGCATCGGCGATACGACGGTAGATCCAGTAGTTCTGCTCCGTAATCATAATCCGGTCACCCTTGCGGGGGATATAGATCGGTCCGTAGTTGTCGCGTGTCCAGTCGTTATGGCCGAGCGGGTATACTTCGCCACCCATCTGTTCGGGTTGCACGATCATGTCGCGTATGTGTTCGTTCTTTTCCAACTCCTTATGCATGGCCTTGGTCAGCGGGAAGAGGTAGGTGGGCTCGCCCGGCTGCTCCAGTCGGTTGCGATCGTCCTTGGCGATACCGATACGTGCCAGGTATTTGTCGCTCAGCACCTGTCCGTCGGTGCGCACCAGGTAATTGAGCTGTATGCCCTCGCGATCGGGCTCTTTCGTCCATTCGCCATTCGCCCCTTCGCCATTCGTCTTCGTAAAAATCACGTTATCGACGATTTTCAACGAGTCGCCCGGCGTGCCGACACAGCGCTTTACGTAGTTCTCGCGGCGATCAACCGGTCGCACCACAATCTCGCCAAACAGGTCCTTGCGCTGGTGCACCACCTCCCGTCCGTAATAGTGGCAGAGCGTATAGTAGTCGGGGTTCTGCATATCCAGACAGACGGTATCGCCTGCCGGGAAGTTAAAGACCACTATATCGCCCTTCTTCGGACTGGTCCAGCCCTTCAGACGCTTGTATTCCCATTGCGGCCAGTCGATATAACTCTTGCCGCCACCGAGCCAGGCGGGCAGCGTATGCTGCGTGAGCGGCATGCTCAGCGGCGTCTGCGGCACGCGTGCACCGTAGGCCATCTTGCTCACGTACAGGAAGTCGCCTACGCGTAGCGTCTTCTCCAAACTTGAACTCGGTATCTGGTAGTTTTGGAAGATATATACATTGATGAAATATACCGCAATCAGGGCAAACAGGATCGCGTCTACCCACGAGCAGATCGTGTACAGCGTGCGGTTCGTGTCTTTGTACTTGTGCCACCAGCCGTAGTTGATATACTTCGTGGTGAACATATCCGCTATCAGCGGCAGCAGCACGAGCCATCCCAGGCTCTTCCAGTCGCCCCAGGCTACCCAGATGACAAAGGCCACGTACAGGCTGCACCATATGCCGCATGCCACCCAACCTTTGGTCTTAACGTTTTCTATCCGTTCCTTAAAACTCATTCGTAATTTTTAATTTTTAATTTTTAATTCCCAAAACTTCTCCCATCGTGTGGAAGCCTTTTTTGCCGGCTAGCCACTCGGCAGCAATTACGGCGCCCAGGGCAAAACCCTTGCGGCTCTTCGCGCTATGGCTCAGCGTCAGGGTATCTACCTCGCTGTCCCATGTTACGGTATGGATGCCCGGCACCTCACCCTCGCGGATCGACTCGATCGGCACATTCGCCAATAACCTTTCGCCATTCGCCTTTAACCCTTCGCCATTCGCCTTTATATCTTCTGCCAGCGTCTTGGCCGTACCGGACGGCGCATCGAGCTTATGCACGTGGTGCACCTCCGTAATATGCGGGCTGTACGCCGGGTAGGGCTGCAAGAAACGTGCCAACTGGCGGTTCAGCGCAAATAAAATATTTACGCCCAGCGAATAATTGCTGCTCCAGATAAGACCTGTGTGCTGTAACCTGCCGTTTTCGGTCTGCTCACGGATGAATTGCTGTACGTCCCAACCCGTCGAACCGCACACTACGTTCACGCCGCGGCTCCAGGCGTCCAGGATATTCTGGCGCGCCGTCTGCGGGGTGGTGAACTCGATCGCGATATCCGCGTCCGCAAAGGCGGGACTGTTCATGTCGTAGCGGTTGTCCAGGTCGATGCGGGCCACGATCTGATGACCGCGTTCCAGGGCTACTTCTTCGATCATGTGCCCCATGCGCCCGTATCCTATTAATGCTATTTTCATTGTTGTGCGATATGTATAAAACCAAAATCGGGCGCAAAATTACAAAAAAAATCTCACATACGCAAGCGTACGCGAGATTTTTTTTAAAATCTAAAATTTGAAATCTAAAATCTCAAATCACTTTAGCTCTGTCCCCATTAGGTCGAACGTCTTGCCGTCGCGCAGGATCAGTACCTGTCCGTCGCGCAGGATCTTCTGCACACTTTTGGCTCGCTGCTGAACGCTCTCAATGCCCTCATGCTGCTGTGCTGCGGTCAGTCCGAAACCACCGCGAGTATTCGCCTTGCGCAGGGTGTATTCGACGCCGTCGTAAACGGCGAGTTGGTCCATCACCTCGCTACCCTTCACCAGCATCACGAATTCACCGTTGGCCTCAGCCAGGTAGATGGCGTCTGCCTCCAGCTCACTCCATTGCTCTTCGCAAACAGCCTGCGTAGCCTCAGCCTGAGCCGTGGTGCTCCACTCGCCAAGCGTCTCTTCCATCGTGCGGAAAGCAGCGCCTTCAGCGGAGATGACGGTCTCGTAGGTGGTGGTCGCATTGTTGTCTTTAGGATCAATGAAGGTCACCTCGTTGCTTGCCGGCGTGAGAACCGTACCGTCTGCGAGGTGCGTGTTATACTCTAAGAACATCGGCCATGCGCCTTTGTTCATCAGTTCTTTGGTCCAGCGTTGGATCTTATCGCCGTCCGAGAAACTGAACTGACCGGCGCTGTAGTCTACCAAAGTATTGAGGAACGCTACTTGCGGCGTGTTGTTCCAAGCGCGACCGAACGAAACGACAGGGCACTCAGACTTAATCGTACAACCTTCGAACACATAACCATGGTCGAGTGCATCGGCGTTACTTGCCGTCAGCGCGTCCGAACCACCACCGTCTTTCTTGCGCTTCTCGGCGTAGAGCAGGTTGTTCTTGAAATACACGCTACCGTCACCGCAGATGAAGTCCACCGTACCGTGGATCTCGCAGTCCTCGAAGTACTTAACCGCCTTCACCAAGTTGCTGTAGTACGTGTCTTGGTACGACAACAACTTCACGTTCTTGCAAACGGTCTGCGTTCCCTGATCCCACAAGGCTACCGCACGGCCGTTGTCAGCTTTATAGTAGTCGAGTGCGTTCTGGATCGTCAGATCCTGCAGGTAGGTACCCTGTACGTTCTTAGCGATCTTGATGGTTGCCGTCTTGTCGATCGACTCGGTTTTAACGTCCGGAGCGTTCTTGATGATCACGCCTTCCATGGACTGACCGATGATAGAGAGGTTGTTCTTGCTGATGGTCGTCAGCACCGTCTCGCCGAGATCATAGAGTCCGTTCGGCAGGAAGACCTTGTCGCCGCTCTCTGCCTGCACGAGCGCCAGAATGAACGAAGCTGCATCGCCTGCAGGAACCATGATATAACCCGTTGCCTCGTCTTTCTCCACGAAGCCCTCTACGTTATAAACCACTACCTTGTGGATATACTGTTTAGCCGTCCATTTGATGGTCAGAGTCGTAGCCTCACCGGTATATTTAGCAACCAGTTCAGCACCGTCAGCCGTTTCCTGCTTAACAACAGAGAACGTATTAAGCACGTTTTCTCCATTCATCACCATTACGTCACCGCTCTCCGAATACGTACAGAGCGTTACAACCACAACGGCATTACCCGCTACTTGAACATCAATAGAACCGTCTGCTGCGAAATACCAGCCGTGCGTGCCGTCATGGAAAGCACCATTCGTCGCCGTTACGGTCTCATGGTCTTCCGGATAGAAGATCTCTTTTGCAAAGTCGTATGTCTGAACGCTTCCAACCGTAGCCTCCTCTATCGGGGTTACTTTCGCCTGAATAGTGGTATTTCCGTTAATCGGATCGCCTACTTTCGCTTTCTTTTCGTTCGTATAGTACCATCCGCGGAATTCGTTACCTTCTGCAATTGCCGGCAGGTCAGCTTCAGCATAAGGAATAGCCTCGAGGGTAGCACCTTCGATGGTCTCTACGGTACCGAGCACACCACCGTTCTGATCCTTGAACGTGATCGTGCACGGCGTTACTTCTGTTGCCTCGGCGAAGAAATACGGGATATACGTGTTGCCCGCAATCTCGAACGTCAGCACGCCTGCTCCACCCGTATAGGTGTACGTTACGTTCTGGTCAAAATGACCGGCGGTCTCGCCGCACGAAGCGTTGTTGCTGAAGTCCAACAACTTCACACCGTCTTTCTTAATCACAATCGGCGTACCGCTGTACTGGCATGCACCGATCGTGAAGCGTACCGGACCGTCCACCGGCACCGTGATCACACCACCGAAAATACCGTGCTGACCACCGTTATAGTTGGTGTTCTCTACCGTTACGCCGGTCGGCAGGTTGCCGTCCGTGGGCAGCAGCACCGTGTACGGGTTGTCGCGGAACTCGATCTTAAAGTCCACAAACGTACGTGCTACGTTCTCCTTAAACTCGATCTTCTGGAGTACACCCTCTGCACCGGTCTTGCGCTCGATATAGACGCCTGTTACCTCTGCGCCCAACTCAATCATTGCCGACCCACCGAAATCGATATCCTCGGTGTCGGCGATCTTCTCGCCCTTTACCGGGTTCTCGCCTTCAGCCTTCGTGGCATTGTACACCGAAACGGCATAAGCCGTCTGCGCTTTACGGTTCGCGAAAGTGAGTTTCAACTTACCGGCTACAGCGGCCTTCTCAAAATATGCCCAACCGCTACTGTTCAGTTTTACGCCGTTCAGTCCGTTGTTGGTGCTCGGAGCATCGTTAACGTACGCACCGTAATACAGTACGCCATTCTTAGCTGCCGAAGAATCCGACAAGGAGGTCGGAATCTGCGCCTCCGTGTAATCCCATAGCAGGTCGTTCTCGCCTGCCCAGGCGAATGCCGTCAAGAGGCATACCGCCAAACTAAGAAAAAGTTTTCTCATAGGATAATTTGATTTTAATAATTAAAAAAAAGTTGCGTTTTTTTTTATGTTTTTGTCTTTCGACTTTCGACTTTCGCCTATAACCTTTCGCCATTCGCCTTTAACAGCCACGCCTTCGGCGTGAGTCTCGTGCCGTCGGGTAGGGTAGGTTGGTTGAGTACGGTCACCCATTGCGGCCGTCCCCGGCTGCCGTCCTGCGAACGGTATTCATAGCTGTTCGGACAGCTCTTGCCTTTCGTCAATCCCGTGCTCCATGCCTCCGTCTCTAGGATACCTTCCTCCCAAGTCGTCCATGCCCATACCGTCTCGCCCCACCAGCGCCAAGGCCGTGCCAACCATACCATGGCTGATGGCTGATTGCTGATGTCCAGTTCCTCCTCCGTCGCCAGTCGTATATGGCACTTGTAAAACAGCATCCCCCTACACCCTACACCATACACCATACACCCTACACTATCACTCCCGCTCCTTCCTGCCGCGATGAAGCATCGGTCGCCTTTCTCGCCGTTGATATTCGCGACGATGGTCGCGCGGTCCACCGCTATCGTCATCGCGCCGAAGATGAAGTCCACCGCACCACCCAGTATGCCGCCTTCCCAGTAGATCGTGGCGCCCTGGTCGCCGTACAAGACGTCTTGGCGTCCCGTGGCGCGGCAGTTGCGTAGGTGCGCCCGTTTGGCGGTCTCCGTAAACGAGATAGCTGCGGCGCGCTCGCGGTACTGCTTCTTTTGTACCTCCGTACTGCCCACCTCTTTCGGGCGCTCGGGCATCGTTTTCTTAGGTCGCTCTTTCTCGGTCCACTCCAACTCCGACTGACTGATATCCACCAACTCGTCCTGCGCTTCCATCTGCGAGACGTATAGGTTGAACGAGTTCTCAAAGATGATGCCCTCGGCGTAGAAGTCCGGTGCCGTCACCAGCACCGTCGCGTTCCATCGACGTGTGCGTCGGCCGCCGTAGTTGGGCGTGTCGCCCATCGAGCGGTACTGATAGCCGTGGCCGTAGTACCAGGTGATACGCACCGCCTCCTTGTCGGCATCTACGCCGTGGTTTTGAAGCCCTAACGAGGGGTGCTCTGAGGCATTCACCAGCCGCAATCCCGGTACGTCTATCGTCAGCTCTTCCTGATAGGTGCCCGGCGCAATGCGAATAGTGGTTGTCTCGCCCCTGCGATCATAGGCTTCGCGGGCTTGCTGCAAGGCTTCGCCGATTTTCTGCCCGGGGGCTACATGGAGCACCAGTACCAGCACTATTCCGACTATGTTTCCTACCATCCTGGTTACCTGTTTTGCGTTTTGGTGCTGCAAATATACTGCTTTTTGCGCATATATGCAAATAGAATGTGCGCATAATACGAAATTTCAACTATTTTCGTCAAATATTCTACATTCGTAGCAAGGTGTCGGATTAATCGGATTAATCAGATTAATCGGATTTCTCGGAATAAACTGCAAATAAATTTGCATATGTCAGAAATTCTTACTACCTTTGCACAAATTTTTTGTGACTATGCAATTTACGCACTTACACGTACACTCCCATTACTCGGTGCTGGACGGTATGTCGAAGGTGACCGATATCGTGGACAAATGTTTGCGCACAGGTATGAACGCCGTGGCGCTGACCGACCACGGGAATATGTACGGCATTAAAGAACTGCTCGATTACTGCAAGAAAATCAACGGCCGTGCCAAGGACGAATGGCTAAAGGCAGAATGGACCAAAGAGCATGACCCCGAGACCGAACCGGATAAGGACTGGAAGAAAGAGAAAGGAAAAGAATTCGTGCCGGTCTTCAAACCGATCGTGGGTTGCGAGGCCTACTGCGCCCGTCGTGGACGCCACTCGATGAAGGACGACAAAGCGACCAACGGCGAGGGACGGCAGTACCTCATCGACCGCTCCGGCTGGCACCTTATCCTGCTGGCCAAGAATATGCAGGGCTACCGTAACCTCTGTAAGATCGTCAGTGCCGGCTTCATGGCCGACGCCTTCAACTATACCCCGCGTATCGACCGCGAACTGCTGGAGCAGTACCACGAGGGTATCATCTGCAGTTCCGCCTGCCTCGGTGGCGAACTGCCGCAGAAAATAATGGCGAAAGGCGAGAGGCTAAGGGCTAACGGCAACGTAAGCGAACTCATCGAACAAGGCGTATTTGCGGAGGCCGAGGAGACCGTTCGCTGGTTCAAGAACCTGTTCGGCGAGGACTACTATATCGAGCTGCAGCGCCACGAGACCCAGAAACCCGGTGGCGACCAGGAAGTCTATCAACGCCAGAAAGAAGTCAATCCCGTACTCATCGAGTTGGCACGCAAATACGACGTGAAGCTGATCTGTACCAACGACTCCCACTTCGTGGACGAAGAGAACGCCGAGGCGCACGACCGACTGATCTGCCTCAGTACCAACCATTACGTGGACGATCTGGACCGCATGCACTATACCAAGCAGGAGTGGCTCAAGACGCCCGAGGAGATGTACGCTATCTTTAGCGACCTGCCCGAGGCACTGGAGAACACCCAGGAGATTGTTCGTAAAGTGGAGATCTACGATATCGACTCCGATCCTATCATGCCTAAGTTCCCGATCCCGGAGGACTTCGGTACCGAGGAGCAGTTCGGCGGCCGACTCCAGTTGGAATCAGCCTACCTGCGCCACCTGACCATGGAGGGCGCTAAGAAGCGCTACGGCGAAGAACGACTCCAGACCGACGAGGTGCTCAAGGAACGTATCGAGTTCGAGCTCAACACCATTATCTCCATGGGATTCCCGGGCTACTTCCTGATCGTGATGGACTTCATCCGTGCCGCCCGCGAAGAACTGGGCGTGAGTGTCGGACCGGGCCGTGGTTCGGCAGCCGGTTCGGTAGTGGCCTACTGCCTTCGCATCACCGACCTCGACCCGCTCAAGTACGACCTCCTGTTTGAGCGTTTCTTGAACCCCGACCGTATCTCGCTGCCGGATATCGATACCGACTTCGACGATGCCGGGCGTGGTAAAGTGCTCGACTGGGTAAGCCAAAAATACGGCGAGACCCACGTGGCGCATATCATTACCTATGGTAAGATGGCGGCTAAGTCGGCTATCGCAGATATCGGCCGCGTGCAACGCGTACCGCTCTCTACCGTCAATGAGATCAAGGCTTATATCCCCGATCGCGGATTCCCGGATAATATCAAGGACGAGAAGGGCAAGTCGCCCAAGGTCAATCTCAAGAACTGCTATAAATACGTGGACGAACTGCGGGATATCTACCGTGGCGGTGATCCCGAACTGCGCAGCATGCTCGAGTACGCCAAGCAGCTCGAGGACACGATCCGCCAGGTGGGTGTTCATGCCTGCGGCGTCATCATCGGTGCGGACGACTTGACCAATTTTGCACCCCTCTCGAGCGTAGAGGATAAGGTGACCCACAAGCGCGTGCTCGTGACCGAATACGACGGACACGTCGTAGAGTCGGTCGGACTGATTAAGATGGACTTCCTGGGGCTCATCACACTGACCATCATCAAGGAGTGCCTGCAGAATATCAAGAAAGCCCACGGCCTGGATATCGATATCGACCATGTGCCTATCGATGATGAACTGACCTACAAACTCTTCCAGGAGGGACGCACAATCGGTGTCTTCCAGTTTGAGTCGGCCGGTATGCGCAAATACATGAAGGAACTCAAGCCCACCGTGATGGGGGATCTCATCGCTATGAACGCCCTCTACCGACCGGGACCGATGGAGTATATCCCGAGTTTTATCAAGCGTAAGCAAGGCTTGGAACCCGTGACCTACGACATACCCGTCATGGAGAAATACCTCAAGGATACCTACGGGGTCACCGTCTATCAGGAGCAGGTCATGCTGCTCAGCCGACTGCTGGCCGACTTCACCCGTGGCGAGAGCGACAAACTCCGTAAAGCCATGGGTAAGAAGCAGATGGCCATCCTGGAGCAACTCAAGGGTAAGTTCATGACCGGCGGCAAGAAAAACGGCTACGACCTCAAGGTGCTCGACAAGATCTGGCGCGACTGGGAGAAATTCGCATCCTACGCCTTCAATAAGTCGCACGCCGCATGCTACTCCTGGGTAGCCTACCAGACCGCCTACCTCAAAGCCCACTACCCGGCCGAGTTCATGGCCGCCAACCTCACCGTCTCCAAGGACGATATCAAGGAGGTGACCAAGTTCATGGACGAGTGCAAAGCCATGCGTATCCAGGTGCTCGAACCCGACGTGAATGAGTCGGAACTCAACTTCACGGTCAACCGCGAGGGCGATATACGCTTCGGCTTGGGTGGTATCAAAGGCGTCGGCGAAGGTGCGGTAGAAGCCATCATCACCGAGCGAGAGAAAAACGGCAAGTACAAGAGTATCTTCGACTTCCTGGAGCGCGTCAACCTGCAGGCATGCAACCGTAAGACCGTCGAGTCGCTCGCCCTGGCGGGTGCGTTCGACTGCTTCCAGGATATCTACCGCGAGCAACTCGTGGGTATCAACTCCAAGGGCGAGAGCGTGCTGGAGACCCTCATGCGCTACGGCAACCGCTACCAGCAGGACAAACAGCAACAGGTGAACTCCCTGTTCGGCATGTTTGGCGACGAGGCCATCGAGATACAAAAACCCGAACTCCCGCGCGTGCCGCGATGGAACGCTATCGAACGACTCAACACCGAGAAATCGCTTATCGGTATCTTCCTCTCAGCGCACCCCCTCGACGACTATGAGTTCGAGGTGCGCGAGATGTGCGACCTCACGGCAGAGACGCTCAACCGCTTCGACGGTTGGCGCACGCCCGATGCCCGCAAGGCGGCTGCCGCATCCCCGAGCGATGAGGATGATGAGCAGGAGCTGCAGATAACACCCGAGGAGTTCCTCGCCAAATACAAGAACCAGCCCGTCCATTTCGCCGGTATCATCACCGAGGCGCAGGACCGCACCTCCCAGAAAGGCAATGCCTACGGCCAGTACCTCATCGAGGACTATACGGGCAGTTACCGCTTCGTGCTCTTCGGCCAGGCCTACGAACAATGCGCCTCGCTGCTCAAACCCGACCGGTATGTCTATGTGACCGGCACGATCCAGCAACGCGGTGCCGGCCAAAAATGGTTCAAGGAGAAACCCGACGACCAGGCGGAGTTTGAACTCAATATCCAGCAGGTAGAGCAACTCAACGACGTGCAACACAAGCACCTCGAGAAAATCACGCTCCAGATCCCGCTCGAGCAGATCACACCCGACCTGGTGGACGAACTCTCCGACATGTGCGACCAACACCCCGGCGAGACCGCCCTCAACCTCCAGGTCGTAGATGAGCAGCAGAAGACCGCCCTCACCTTCCTGGCCAAGAACGCCCGGATACATATCGACCATGCCTTCTACCACTGGTTGCAACTCAAGCAGATGGACGGCGCATTACGACTAATCGCACGATGACTTACCCGGAAGCCATAGAATACCTGTACGCCTCGCTGCCTGTCTTCCACCTGACGGGCGGTACGGCCTATAAACCCGGACCGGAGAATACCCTGGCGCTGATGGCGCACCTCGCGAACCCGCACGCGCGCGTACCTTCTATACATATCGCCGGCACCAACGGCAAGGGCTCTACCTCGCATCTCATCGCCGCCGTGCTCCAATGCGCCGGTCTGAAAGTGGGCCTCTATACCAGTCCCCACCTCGTGGACTTCCGCGAGCGCATCCGTATCAACGGACAGATGATACCTCAAGAACAAGTGGCCGGGTGGGTAGCGCAGCACCGAGAGTTCCTGGACCAACTGAAGCCCTCCTTCTTCGAGACCAGCTTCGGCATGGCGATGGATTATTTCGCCCGCGAACAAGTAGAGGTAGCCGTCATCGAGACCGGCCTCGGCGGACGACTCGATGCCACAAATATCATCACACCTCTGCTCTCGGTCATCACCAACATAGGCATGGACCATACCGAGTTCCTGGGCAACACGCTCCAGAAGATCGCTCGCGAGAAAGCCGGTATTATCAAACCCGGCGTACCCTGCGTCATCGGTGAGACCGATGCCGCCACGATGAATGTCTTCCTCGATGCCGCCCGCGAAGCCGGTATCCTGGGCGAGGGACTCGAGACCACCGACTGCCGTATCTGGTTTGCCGACCAGTGTAAGTTCCTCGAGCACCAACGACTCCGCCAAGCCCCCGAGTGCGAACTCCACGGCCTGTACCAGCAACACAACCAGCAAACAGCCTACGTAGCGCTGAAGGCGCTGAGGGAATTAAAAATTAAAAATTACGAATTAAAAATTACGCCTGAGGCTATTCGAGAGGGCTTCGCGCATGTCTGCCAACTGACCGGCCTTAGAGGACGGTGGGAGATACTCCGTGAGCAACCCCTCACCATTTGCGATACCGGCCATAACAGCCACGGCCTACGCTACGTAGCGCAACAACTCCGGGCACTCACCAATCCGCATATCTGGATCGTATTCGGTATGGTCAACGACAAGGACACCGAAGTCGTCATGCGCCTGCTGCCCGAAGGTGAGCGCTACCACTATATCTTTACTACACCCGCTACTAAGCGCGCTCGTAGTGCCGAAGAGATGCTCCGCCTCTGGGGCAAAGAGGGCATTGCGATCGAAGACTCCCTGGAGGCACTGCGTTATGCGCAGCAACACGCCTCGCCCGAAGATGCCCTGTTTATCGGCGGAAGCAACTACCTTGTAGGCTATGCGTTATCACGTATTACATATTGAGACTCGTTTTGGCGAGGAGTGGCAGAAAGACTTGTTTGATCAGCAACTCTGCGACCTCGGTGTGGACACTATTGACGGCGGGGATTATTATATCCCCTCGACGGTATGGGAAACCCAAATGGCAAATCTCACATCTCAAATCTCAAATACCGAAGGAGCCGAACTCCTCTCGGTGGAAGCGTGTCCCGACGAGAACTGGAACGCCGCATGGGAAGCCGAGCACCCGATCCAAGAACTGCCGATGGGCGTGCGTATCATACCGCATTGTGCCTTCGGAGCCGGGCATCACGAGACCACAGGCATGCTCATCGATGCCCTTATGACGCGTGACTTAAGCGGACAAACCGTACTCGACAACGGTTGCGGCACGGGCGTGCTGGGCATCATGGCCATGCGACGCGGAGCACAACGAGTGATCGCCGTAGATATCGATGACAAGTCGGTGGAGAATACGCGCGAGAATGCCGCGCTGAACCAAGTCACGATCGATGCGCGGCTGGGCGATACGCCGCCGGAGGGGCAGTACGACCTGATACTGAGTAATATTCATCGCAATATACTCATCTTGCAAATGCCCCTCTATGCCCGTTATCTGCGTCCCGGAGGCGAAGTATGGATCAGCGGATTCCTGGCAGAAGACTGTCCGCCGCTCATCGAAGCTGCCGCCGGAGTAGGACTCCGATTCGTCCAAAAAAACAGTCGAGAGGCATGGCAGATGATACAATTTCGCTCTCAATAGGTACAAAAAGCATAAAAAATTTGCGTATTTGAAAAAAAACGCGTATCTTTGCACGCAAAATAGATCCTGATCTCAATATTAACCATTAAAATAGTTGTATTATGAAGAAAGTATTATTCTTTGCATGTGCACTCGTAGCCGGCTTTGCGCTGACGAGTTGCGACAATGAGCGTTTGACCCCGACGGGTGACACCACCAAACTGTGGATCGCCGGTGAGGATGACTCCGATCTGCTGGGTTATATCGACGCTAACGGTAAGATGGTCATTGCGGCCAACTACGAACGTGCTTACGGCTTCAGCTGCGGTTGGGCTCTGGTGCGTGAGGACGGTGAGACTACGTACATCGACAAGAACGGCAAGTCCGGTAAGGTACCTGATGCAGATACGTACTACACCTATTTCTACCACAACCTGGTAAGCTTTAAGGAAGGTGGCCTGCTGGGTAAGTGGGACACCAACTTCAAGGAAGTCATCCCGGCCGAATACAAGGCTCTGGGTCCGAACACGGATGCCGGTCTCATGTGGTACACCGAAGATGGTACCAACTACGGTTTTATCGACGAGAAGGGTAAGATCGCTATGGATGCTGAGGATAAAGAGTTCGCTTACTGCGGTTCGTTCGACGACGGTATCTGCGTAGTAGGTGTCGACAAGAAGACCTCCGACGGCACCGAGCGTCGTTACGGCGTCATCGACAAGACCGGTGAGTACACGATCACCCCGCAGAAAAGCGGTATCTTCAATATGGGTGAGGGTCGCGTAGGCTTCACGAAATCCACCACCGGCAAGTACGGTATGTGGGACAAGAACGGCGAAGAGGTAGTGAGCGCTACCTATGATGACCTCGACGCTTTCTCCTGCGGTCTGGCTATGGTCGTTAAGAACGACAAGTTCGGCTTTATCGACAAGAACGGTAACGAGGTAATCTCTCCGCGCTACTACAGCGCTACCGATTTCTATGACAACGTAGCATGGGTTAAGAAGAGTGCAGACTCCCGTATCGAGTTGATCGACAAGAGCGGTGAGCAGATCCTCCGCTTGAAAGAGGAAGAGTATCCCCAGGATATGTTCCACAACGGTCTGTGCCTGATTTACAACAACGAGACCAATGAGTACCGTTATATCGACAAGAACTACAACGTAGTGTACAAGTGGGAAGACAAGAGCGCTTCGGCTCCTGCTCGTAAGAGCCTGCGCGAGATCGGTCTGCATGCTATCGCCGCTATGCCGTACGCTCCGCGCTTCATGGATCGTCTCCAGGGCACGATGCTGACCCAGGAGGGTGAGGTAATCACGAAGTAAATCGCATACAAAACAATTGGCAGCGGGTTTATCTCGCTGCCAACCATTTTAGGAGGGTGTTCATATCAGGTAGTACCTGGTCGGCACCCTCTTTTCGTAGCAATTCATCGGGCAAGGGACCGGTATTCACGCCGATTGTATATAGCCCGGCAGCCTTACCTGCCCGTACACCCAGCGGGGCATTCTCTACCACGCAGCACGCCTCTTTTTGGAAACCCGAACGCTGCCATGCCTTCAGGTAGGGCTCCGGATCGGGCTTACCGTGCGTCACGTCAAAAGCCGTAATCATTCGTTCACGCCTGAGGATGCCTCCCGACACGCGTTGCAGGTTGTCAAACAAGGCGTGCTGACCACTACCCGTCACCACCCAACACTGCACCCCGTGGCTGTCCAGCCATCGCAGCACCTCCATTACGCCGGGTATCATGTTCGGCAGACGACCCTCAGTGAGTTGCAGGAACCGGTCGGATTTCTCCTTGTAGATCTGCCGGATCAGTTCCTCCGATGCCGGCTTGCCGAAGAGCTGCTGATGCATCTCCTCTATCACGGCCGCACCGGTCCGGCCTTCGTTGATATACGCATCCTCGGCCGTGAAGGGCAACCGGTGCGCCTTCATGGTCTGTGCCCAAGCCTCGGCATGAAAAGGCATCGAGTCAAAGAGCACTCCGTCCTGGTCGAAGAAGACGGCTCGAAGCGGTGAGGGCTTATCGTAGTCCCGTTCGCCGAAGATGGCCGAACCGATACGTACACACGTACTGCCGCATTGGATGGCAATCAGATAGTCGTCGCTCATACCCATGGATAAGACCGCTTCGCTCAAAGAGCAAAGACCGGCTTCGCCTGAAAGATCGCGAGCAATGCTCGCTGCCAGACTGAAGCAGCGGCGTATCTCCTCTTCGTCGTCCGTGTTCGTGGCCATGGTCATCAGACCCATCACGCGCACATTAGCCATTCGCCATTCGCCATTAGCCATGAGCCCTTTCAGTTCCTCCGGCGAGAATCCGGACTTGGTCTGTTCGCGTGCTACGTGCACCTCCAGCAATATATTCTGCACGATACCCTGGCGCTCGGCCTCATCGTTGATGGCGCGCAGCAGGCGCTCCGAGTCCACCGACTGGATGAGGTACGGACGCAACCGAAGCAGGTCGCGCACCTTGTTGGTCTGTAGGTGGCCGATGAAGTGCCAACGGATATCTTGGGGCAAAAGCGGCACTTTTTGCATCAGTTCCTGCACACGGCTCTCCCCGAAATCGCGTTCCCCTGCCTGGTACGCCTCACGGATAGCCTCTACGGGGTGGAACTTGCTGACACATACCAGGTTAACACCTTCCGGTATGTTGGTGCGAATATCTTTTATGCGTTCTTGGATTGTAGCCATTCGACGTATGGAGCTATATAACGGGTCTTCTTTTCTTCATATACGGTATGCAGGTCCACCATGATACCTGTCTCATACACGTTCGCCAGTTCGTCATTCATCGCGTTGCCGAAGAAGAGCAGGTCGTTGGTGAGGTTGAGATAGGCGGAGAACATAGGCGGGATGACGGTGCCGAGTTCGCGCAGCCGTTGGAGCAGGAGTTTATAGTTCTCCTGCTTGTCCTGACCGTGATAGAACGCATCGGCGATGCGGTTGGCCTCGTCGGTGATCGCCAGCGGCTGGTAGGGCGCAAACAGCTTGGCCTCACCCCGATGATAGCGATCCAGGTAGGTGTAGATCAGTTCGCGTGCCTCCGTGGGGTAGGAGGGATAGATGGTCACCTTGCCCAGCATATAGTAGATATCCGGGTTATTATGCATGATGGCTCCGATACCGTCCCATATATTATCCAGGGCAAAGAGGGCTTTAACACCCATTTCGCGTTGCTGGTACTTGGGTTGTACGAACGCACGGCCGAACTCGATGGTATGCGGCAGATAGTCGCGAATAAACTGCTCGGAGTAATGGAAGAGGTGGGCAGAGGTGATGAAGGGTTGCCGCTCACCCTGCGCATTCTCGCGCAACTCGGCCTCATGGCCCAGTAGGTAACGGTAACCACCTACGATCTCTTCGTGGTCGGGGTCCCAGACGATCAACTGATGATACGGACGCGGCATGAGATCCATCTCGTCGATGTCCATTTCTTTGCCCGTCGCACCACCGCCGTCGCGGTAACTGATCTCACGCAGACGAGCTATCTCGCGCATCACGTTGGGTGCGTCGTGCGAGGTAATGTCATAAATTAGGTTGCCCGCCTTGTTGGACGGGCGCAGGAGGTGGCCCTCCAGTTCCGTTTTCAGTATTTGGCGGTCAACAGCCGGTATGATGGTTTGCATAGACTATATTTTTTACGTATTCGGCCCACGCCTTCGGACTGCGTGAGTCGTCAAAAGTGGTATAAGGTATCGGTGGCAGCACATGTACGGTAAAATGCTGACCGTTCGCACCGTACATCTCGTCCACCAGGTAGAGCATTTCCAGGTTCAGTTTGATGCCGAGTCGTTTACGCCAGTAGGCCAGGCGGTAGAAGAAGCGGGAGTTATGCCCCTCGAAATAGATCGGTACGATATCCCGCTTGTACTGCTGGGCTTTCTGCACGAAACTCTTCTGCCACTCCAGGTCGCGCACCTGCCACCGTCCGTCTATCTTCTGGCGACGCGAACAAGCGCCGGCGGGGAAGGTCAGTATATCCTGCCTGGCTTCCCAAGCCTGCTGATACAGGCGGGCATACTCGCGACTCTGGCCTCCGAGTTTGCTGATCGGCACCCATAGTTCGGCGATCGGTCGCATGAACATAAGCAGATCATTGACAATCACGCGCAGCGGCAGGGGACGGTGCTCGTGAATCATCTCGGCGATGATCATACCGTCCAATCCGCCCAGGGGGTGATTACCCACAAAGATGACGGGTCGCTCGTCCTGCGGGATATTCTCCAGACCACGTATCGAGGCGGTGCAATGCAGTTCTTCCGCCACCACCTTACGGATAAATTCGTAGCCGTGCAACTCGGGATTCTCACGCAGGAAGCGGTTCATTTGCTTCACATGCGTGATACGCTCCAGGTAACGCAGCACGAACCCCGGCACATGGGCCTTGGGGGCTTTCTCGCGCACGATAGCCGGTATGTCAAACTGCAAGACGTCCATTCGTTATACGGCGCGGTAGAACTCCAGGATCGGCGAACGCTGCAGGCTGATCACCTCGCAGTCGAGCGTCGAGAGGTTGTGGTTGAGGTTCTTGAGCGCATGATCCATCGTGGTGGCCTGCACCAGGATAGAGACGGGTTTGCGGGTCTCCTTGCCGTTGTCCTCCACGGTGATCATCTCCACGCGGGCTTTGTACCACTTGTCAGCCTCGGGCGAGGGGAAGATATCGTAGAACTGCACTTTCTTGCAACTCGGTACTTCGCAGTCGCCGAAGATCAGCGGCTTCAACTCCTCCATCAGACGGTTTTCTGTGTCTGCACAGTTGAGACCCTCTACCAGGTAGGTCTCCTTGACGTTACCGGGATTGTCCTCACCGGTCTGTCGCTGATAATGAACTTTGATTTCGTATAGTATCATTGTTGTAATTAAAAATTAAAAATTCTTATCCCATAAAGGGAACGATTATTTCAAAATTAAAAATCACTCTACACTCTACACTCTACACCCTACACCCTCCACTCTACACCCTACACCCATTACAACCCAAACAATTCCACGAATTGTTCTGCCTGCATCGTAGCCGGCAGGTGTTGGTGGTGGGCCGAGAGGATATAGATCGGCGAGCGGGGCTTGTTCTCCACGACATAATCCAGCGTCGTCAGGTCGTTCTCCTTGACCACCCACTGGCGTTCCATCTCGAAGCACACATCCCCCTGGTGCCGTTTGCTGAGCGAGCGACGCAGGTCGCTGTAGAGCAGTTCGCTCTGGGGGAAGGCGCTGCGTATACCCTCAAACTCACTGATAAAATCGGCCGCACGGCGTTGTATCTCTTGTAGTGAGAGGTGTTTCTGGGAGATCACCGACCGGTTCAGGTACAGCGACTGCCCATAGACTCCGTCCACCCATCGTTCGCTGCCGTATAGCGCCATGAGATAGGTGTTGGTCAGTGCTGCCATGCGGTCGCAATCAAATGCGAGCACCTCCAGCCCGGCCTTGCGCATCACCGCCTCGCCGATGCCGTATACGGGCCGTCCCATGACCAGCAGGTCGATATTCGATCCGCCCAGACGGGTCTGCAGGCTATGCAGCAGGGTGTCGAGTTGCTGATTGAGCCTGAGGTACATATCCTCCTGTTCGGCTGTCTGGATGCGGTCGGAGGTGGCGTTGGGCGTCACGGTCGTCAGTTCCAGTAGCAGCAGGTCGGGCACCTTATCCTCACCCAGCCGTTGGTCTTGTTGCAGGCGCAGCGCCAGGTCTATGACCAGGTCGTTGGCGTTGGGTGTGCGGCGCAGCACGTGGCCGCCGCTATAGCTAAAACTCTTCTTCTGCTCCTGCGGCGTAGGCATGCTGTACAGGTCGATGGGTAACATCGGTCGCCAGTCGCGCGTAGCCAGTTCGCGGAAGCGTCCGCCGGTAGTATGTTCGTCGGCTGCCGCAGGCAGTCCCTTGGGGTAGTACGAACTGGTGGCCCAGCCTCGT
This sequence comes from Paludibacteraceae bacterium, assembly GCA_017551025.1. Classification (GTDB taxonomy): domain Bacteria; phylum Bacteroidota; class Bacteroidia; order Bacteroidales; family Paludibacteraceae; genus Colicola. Next base: position 92,066 of record JAFZNG010000034.1, read on the forward strand.
TGGCTGTCCTCGATCCAGCAGCACCCATTGGCGGCATGACCGGCCATGAGTAGCGTGGTCTCGGCATGGATACCGATGGCATATACCTGGGCATATTCGCCGTAGCGCAGGCGTACCAGGTCTGTTAGAAAAGGCGTGGTGATGGCCGCAGGCGAGAGGGCCTGCTGCGTACCGATACCCTTCACGCGACGGTCCTCCAGCAGCTCGTGCGTACGTCGGTCGGTGCGGGCGTAGTAGCGGCTCATCGTATAGCCGTGTTCGGCGGGTAGGGTACCGGTCATAAGGGTGGCGGTCGTCTCGTCACCACCGTACACCAGTTGGTCATAGCAGACCGTTCCCTCGGCGGCATGTTCCGTCAGCGTACGCAACCCGCCCGGCGGCAATAGGGGACTTAGGCGTTGGATATTCGCCTCGTCCAGACCATCCACCACGACCACCACCGTCAGCCGTGGCAGCGTATATGCACGCAGTTGCAATAGGGGCAACAGGGCAATCAGGAACGACAGATATAACTTAATCGTGCGCATAGATGCAATATAGGTAGCAACAGTAGTCGCCAGTTAAATCCTACCAGAGGATGGATCGAATAATAACGAAGGAAGACAATCAGCGCGATGAGCAGCAGATAGACGATGCCCAGACTCGCGTCCAGCCACCACGATATCCGGCCGCGATGTTTGTCCACGCGGGTGATGACGAGCATCAGGATAAAGAACACTACCGCACCCAGATACCAGGTCTCGTACCAGGGTACGGCCTGGATGGCAAAGGGGGCTACCTTCTGCTCCGAGACCAGCGGTGTGCCGTCGGCAAAACGAGCGGCCGCTACGTAGTTCATCAGCTCTTCCGGCAGGAAGAGATTGGCTTGCCCCTCCATCGGCTGGTCGGCACGGCAACCGAACAACATGTTGATACCGAAGTCGGCCCAGGAGGACGGGCGCGTATAATGACTGATAAACTCGCGGTAACTGAGTCCCTGATAACCGCGATAACTCGATTGCAGACTGTCGCCCACGGCCTGCTGGATCAATCGCAGCGGACGGGTGGCACAGTTGTCGAAGACGAAGTTATACAGATAGACGCGGTGCTCGGGTTGGTAGTTCTCGATGAGGGCGTCCAGTACGGCCTGGCGTTGCGCCACCGTCAGGTTGAGCGTCTGCTCATATACCTGTCGGTTCTCGGCGGCATACTGGAGCAGGAACTGTTGGTAGGTCTCGGCACCCAACTGGTAATAGGTCTCGCCCTTGACGAACTTATAGTAGAAATGCTCTACGTTGAAATCAAACATGCCGTAGTTGAACACCAGTGCCAGGTCCTGGTCCGGGTCTTCTACTAGCAGGGCCGTATGGCCGTAGCGTGCATAGAGTTCTTCGCCGGGACTACACGTGAGCAGCGCCACGCGGGAGTGTTCGCCCAGCGGTGCCGCCTCGACTGCCAGCACGCAGAGCAGGCCGATCAGTCCGGTATATAGTTTCTTATACAACATAGGATAATATACAATTAGGTATCAGTGTCATGATGAGCCCGAGCAGGAAGCCGGCTATAACTTGCAGCGGGTCGTGGGCACGCAGATAGATACGTGCGTACATCAGTAGCAGACTTACCGCCATCAGCAGCAAGGGCAACCATACCGGTGCACTGTTTCCCATCATCAGGTGACTCATCACACCGCCTACCAGCCCACCCATCGCGGCCAGGTGGGCGGATATCTTCCACCAGCGGTTGATCAGCATCACCAGCGCCAGGGCTACCGTCGCACCGATCACTACCAGGCTCACATATACCGGTGCATGCAGCACCTGCACCACGAAGTAGCACCAGAACCCGTAGCCCACCAGCGTGTACAGATACGGCACGGTACGTTGCGCCGGATCAGTGATATAGATATCCGCTATCTTGCCGCGGCGGATACGTATCATGATCGCCGTGAGCGGGATAAACAGGGTTAGCAGGAAGGTCATGCCTACACTGATGAGCCAGGCGGTAAGCGGCAGTTGGTTACCTATCAGGGGCGACAAGCCGGCGCAGAAGAGCAGCATGCCGTAGGTAGGCGCAAACAGCGGATACAGGACGCCGCTCAGTAGGCGTGCCAGGACGTTTAATATCTTTTCAAGCAGTTTCATTCTGTTTTATATCTTTCTGCGTAGGCGTGCTACGGGGATATCCAGCATGTCGCGGTACTTGGCTACGGTGCGTCGCGCTACGTTATAGCCGTGTTGCCGGAGCTGTTCTACCAGTTGGTCATCGCTCAGCGGACTGGTCTTGTCCTCCTCGTCCACCAGTTGGCGCATCAGTCCCTTGATGGCTCGGGTAGAGACTTCCTCACCCTCGGTGTTGAGCATCATTTCCGAGAAGAAGAACTTCAGCGGCAGGACCCCGAAATCGGTCTGCACATACTTATTGTTACATGCGCGCGAGATCGTACTGACATCTACGCCCACCTCCTGCGCTATATCCTGCAATCCCATCGGCCGGATGAGCGACTCGTCACCCTCCAGGAAGAAGTCCTCCTGATACTTGGCAATGGCCCGGATGGTCTGCAGTAGGGTGATGTTACGCTGACGGATAGCATCGATGAAGAGGCTGGCCTGGGATATGTTGGTGCGGATGAAGCTCATCGCCTCGCGGTCGCGTTGCTTGTCGCGCGAGTGCTGGAGTTGGTCCTTCATCTGGTCGAGCATCAGTTTATAGTCTTCGCTCACGTGTATCTCGGGTAGGTCGCCCGTGAGGAGCGAGACGCGCAGTTTACCGTCCTGTTGCGTGACTTCAAAGTCCGGTATGATGGCGCTGCGACTGCTGTCCATCGCGTTGGCCTCAAAGGCGTTGGTCGGACTCTGGTTCAGTCGTGTGATCTCGTTGACGGCGGCGCGGAAAGTCTCTTCGTCCATGCCCAGTTGCTGCATCAGCTTGTCGTAGTTGCGCTTGGAGAAAGCCTTAAAACCACGGGTGAGGATGATCTTGGCATGCTGCACACTCTCGGTCTGCTCTTTCTGGTCGAGCTGGGTGAGCAGACACTCTTGCAGGGTGGCAGAGGCGATGCCGGGCGGGTCGAACTCCTTGATCTGGCGCACGATATCCGCCATCTGTTCGTCCGAGACACTCAGTCCTTCCTGGAAGGCGAGGTCGTCCACCAGTTGCTCCGTCGTGCGGCGCAGGTAACCGTCCTCGTCGATGTTACCGAGCACCCACTTGGCTATATGGCGCTGGGGCTTGGTCATCTTCGTCAGATACACTTGCGACTTGAGGTAGTCGATTAGGCTGTCACCGCCGTAGGGTATCTCTCTCGATCCGGCATCGGCTTCGTAGCCGCCGTTGTTGCTGTATAGGATCGGCTCGTAGTCGTCGTCCGCCGCATCGTAGTCGCGTCGGTCCTGTTCCGCCTCACGATAGCTGTCCTCCAGTTCGCCGTACGCTTCATCGTCCTCGTCCTCGTGCTCCAGTCGTTCGCGTTCCAGTTCCTCGGGATCGGGTCCTTCTTCCAGTACGGGGTTTTGCTGCAATTCCTCTACGATACGTTGCTGCAACTCCACGGTGGGGAGTTCCAGCATACGAATCACCTGGAGTTGTGCCGGGGTGAGCTTAGTCTGCAGTTTCTGCTGCTGTGTCAGCGATAAAGATGCCATCAGAGGAATTTTTAATTCTTAATTTTTAATTTTTAATTTATTCCTCGACGGCCTTCAGGACGTTCGAGGTAATATATGCTAGTTGTTCGTCGTCCAGTTCGGTATGCATCGGAAGCGACAGTACGCATCCGGCCAGTTGTTCGGCTACGGGGAAGTCGCCCTCGCGGTAGCGGGGATCCTGGTAGGCTTTCTGCATATGCAGCGGCACCGGATAATAGATCATCGCGGGTATGCCGGCCTGCTGCAGCGCTTCGCGTACGCGGTCACGATCTACGCCCTCGAGGCGCAGCGTGTACTGGTGGAAGACATGTGTCGAAGCCTTCTCGCGTCCCGGGACGAGCAGGTGCTCGTTGCCGGCAAAGGCGCGGTCGTAATAGGCTGCTGCACGCTGACGCGCTGCGATATATTGATCCAGGTGGGGCAGTTTGGCATCGAGTACGGCGGCCTGGATAGCGTCGAGGCGCGAGTTGACACCTACTCGGTCATGATGGTAACGAACCACCATACCGTGGTTGGCGATGGCGCGCATCTCGGCGGCCAACTGATCGTCGTTGGTGAATAGCGCACCGCCGTCACCGTAGCAACCCAGGTTCTTCGAGGGGAAGAAACTCGTGCAACCGATCTCGCCCATCGTACCGGCCTGGCGGGTTGTGCCGTCTAAGAAAGTGTAGCGTGCGCCGATAGCCTGGCAGGCATCTTCTACGATATAGAGGCCGTGCTCCTTGGCGAGCGCCATGAGCTCTTCCATCGGGGCGCACTGACCGAACAGGTGCACCGGCACGATGGCTTTCGTGCGGGGCGTGATAGCCCGGCGTACGGCCTCCACCGACATGTTCATCGTCTCCCAGTTGACATCTACCACTACCGGTGTCAGTCCCAGCAGCGCCACTACCTCGGCGGTGGCGATAAAGGTAAACGTGGGGGTGATCACTTCGTCGCCGGGTTTCAGTCCGAGCGCCATGAGGGCGATCTGCAGGGCGTCCGTACCGTTGCCGACGGGTATGACATGCTTCGCACCCGTATAGGCTTCCAGGTGCTCCTGGAATTGCGCTACCTTAGGTCCTTTCACGAAGGCGGCCGAGTCGATCACCTCCTGTATGCCGCGGTCGATATCCGCCTTGATATGCTGGTACTGCGACTGCAGATCCACCATTTGAATCTTCTTCATTCTATATTCTCCAGTATAAATTCTACATGATTAGGCGTGGCGCGCAATCCGCTGATATACGGATTTTGCGTACGCAATTCTACGGGCAACTGCTCCAGCGAGTCGCTATATACGCAGACCGCCTCTATATCGCCGTCCTCCACCTGTGCCCAATGGCTGACACCCACCCGCATCGTGGCGCGTACCTGCTGCGGGAAGAGGTGAAGCTGCTTGCCCTCGGGTACACCCTCCGCCCGCAGGTTGAGGTCCACTACGCGTTCCGAGAAACGCTCCGCCATTACGCGTACGCGTACCGTCGTCTGCGAGAGGCGCACCTCACGCGGCACGATCAGTCCTACGGTGTACTGCGCCGAGTCGCTGAGCGCCTTGACGGCCAGCACTTGGGTCTGGATCTCGCGCAGGGTGTCCAGTGCGTTGGCCGTACCGTAGGCGATGACCTCGGCCTCGGATAGCTGCGGCAGACCGCTCATCTGAAAACCGGGTGCACAATCGATACGGGATTGGAGCCGCACCGGCAGGCGGCGCTCCTGCTGGGTATAGTAGGTGGTGTGGATCTGGTCGGGCGACACTTTCTGCAGTGCTGTCGTACCTTGTAACTGCCGCGCGATGGTGGTGCGCAGCAGGTCGGACGACACCTGTATCTCTCCCGACTTACCCGTGAAGCGGCCCGTGAGGTCGAGCGTGATCTGCAGCGGCTTCTGGTGATAGACGCGTAGCCGCATACCGGCATCGCGCACCGTCACCTGGATCGTCTGCGGCAGGGGTTCGCTGGTCTTGACCTGACCGGGTACACCGACATACTGCACCTTGACCGGCACCGTTATGTCGTGCTCCGCACGCAGCGACCGGCCATACCAAATCAGGCTGGCCAGCACCACAAACAGCAGGTATATCATCACCTCACGCCACTTCACCATAGAAATTAAAAATTAAAAATTCAAAATTAAAAATTATAGATACAAAATTCAAAATTATTTATTTTTCAGGAGTAGTTTTACCCCTTGTTGTTATCTGGATTTTTGCCAATATGTTGCAGATATCATCTAGGTCTGTTAATATGCTATTTGCTTCAAATTCAGATAGATATTCCGTTTTGTGTAAAAGGCGAATCCAGTATTTGGTCTCTCTGGCCTCCTTATATGCGATGGATAGCTTATTGACGAAATCTGCCGTGGAGGCCGCTCCTATAGCTTCCTCTGTATTGGCCCCTATAGAGGTGCCGCTACGCAAAAGTTGCTTGGAAAGAACGTACTCTTTGTTATCGGACTTAATAGTCAAGTATTTATATAGATTGACAATTCGAACCGCAAAGGCAAACGTTTTATCTAAAATAATATTGTCACCGTCCATCTTCATAGACTATGAGACCTCATTTTTAATTCTTAATTTTTAATTTTTAATTTGACTAGATGCGTCTTGCGCGTCTACGTAAACGCTCTGGCGATCTACCTTGATGGTCACGTCCTTGGCGATCGTGATGAGCAGGGCGTTGTCCTGCACCTCCTTGATCTCGCCGTAGATACCGCCGGCAGTTACTACGCGGTCACCCTTCTTCAGAGCGTCGCGCTGCTTTTGCAGCTCTTTCTGCTTCTTGGTTTGCGGACGAATCATAAAGAAATAAAATACCACAAAGATCAGGATCATCATGATCCAGAACGACCACTGACTACCTTGTTGTCCAGGCTGCGTAGCCTGCAATAAAATCAAATTCAGCATAATTATAACGTTTTAATTAATTTTGCATTTTTAATTTTTAATTTTTAATTCCTACTTCACCACCAACGCCTTGGTCAGCGTTCCCTCGCGTTTCATGTCGCGCAGGATCTCGGTGAGTACACCGTTGATGAACATATAGCTCTTGTCGCCCGAGTACTCTTTGCCGAGCTCGATATACTCGTTGAGCGATACCTCGAGGGCGATCTCGTCGAAGTGGCAGATCTCGGCGAGTGCCACCTGTAGGATGATGCGGTCCATATAGGCTACGCGCTGCGCATCCCATCCGCGCAGGTGAGAGTCGATGAGCGCTTCGTACTTAGGCTTGTCTTCCAGGGCGTAGCGCAGCAGGTCCTTGGCGAAGCCGAGCTCTTCCTCCTTGTCAAACATCGGCAGGATATCCTGGTCCGCACCGTTTACTTCATCCAGACGCTTCAAGGTCTTCACGACATAACTCATCATCAGGTCGGCATCTACGGTCCAGTTCTGGCGGTCAAGCACTACTTCCATCTCCTCCAGTGCGGACGTAACGGCCTCGTTATCGATCATCAGTTCGGTGAATATCTTGCGCCATATACGCTTGTCGGCTTCGTAGTCGCACTCGGCGGCCTCCATATATTCCTGGTAGAAGGGGGCTTCCAGTAGTTGCTTATATACCGCACTTACGGCACTCATGCCGGCATCCCAACTCAACTGCTGATTGGCTATATGGTTGCGGATCTGATGGTTGTTGAATACCACTTGTGCCAGTCGGTTGTTGGCGAAGCGACGATTGGCTACGTAGCTCTGATGGGTCACTTTCGCGCGTTGCTCCGCCTGCTGGATCTGTTGCTCCGCGTAGAGCGTCAGTTCGTTGACGAAGTCGAGCAGCAGTACATACAGGTCGTAGGTATCAGCAAACGACTTAAGCAATTCTTTCTTGGCTGTCAACGGCGTCTTGTCGCCGTCTTTGTAATACGCAAACAGGGTCTGTACCACTCGTGTGCGCACTAATGTTCTGTTTATCATTCTCCAAAAAAATCTAATTCAGGCTGCAAAATTACAAAAAAAAAATGACATACACAAATGTGTATGCCACTTTTTTGATTTTCGCCCCAAAATATACCAAAACGATAAAAATTAAAATCACGGGATATATACGTAGTATATATAAGGTGTGGTGGGATACGATATTGACCCGATGAACTCAGGTAGACGGATAAGGTTTCCATAGGAAAGTTATTCCAGATCTACCGTCATCTCGCAGCGCTTGCAGTCGAAATGGAGGGCGAGGACGCGGCCGGTACGAAGACGCAGGTAACGCGGCTCCTTGTCGCGGGGATAAGGATTCGTCTTACGGCAATGCCCGAGTTCGAATAGCAGGCAGTAGCGGCAAGTCATCAAGGGATGGCCGATCGGACGATTTACGATTGACGATTTAGTATTTGGCGTCTCCATTCGTTTAGGGTGCTAATGGGTATAAAATAGGGTTTCGATTCAATCTGTATCGCACGCGCTACATACGGCGTATCGCCCAGTTTGCTCAGTTGGGTACGGATCGTCTCCAAAGCTTTCTCGGGATTCTTGGCCGGCTCGTGGGGGAAGCTGAAAACTGACTGCTGAAGGCTGAAGGCTGAGCGGTAACTCAGTTCAAATCCCTCCTCGGTCTCGCGGAAGCGAATATCCACGGGGATGCGGCGCTCGGAGCGAAGCGATTGCGTAAATTCGATATCGTAGTTACGATATAAGGGTGTATGGTGTAGGGTGTATGGTGTAGGGTGTAGGGTTTTGTTGATCCTCACGATGTTTCCCTCTACGCCATTGACCGAGAAGCCTTCCTGGCCGATGGTCAGTCCGTCACCGTTATGGAGTACGACGCCCGGCAGCAGGCGTACGCGCAGTGTATTGCCCTGCACCTCGAGCACCTCACCGATATGCTCACCGGTGGATTTTGGTGTGTCCCAGTTTGCGAGATTCGGTGTGCGGCCGTGTAGGAAATAATCCGTCGCTCCGCGATGAAAAGTTTTCAGGGGATTTGGCTCGAAAGAACGTGTGTAAATATGTCTTTCAGCGAAGCGGTCTTTCAGTGAAACGGTCTTTGCTCTTTCAGCGAAGCGGTCTAATTTATCGCGATAGTACGCCGTGATATTCGTGACATAGTCCGCATCCTTGAGGCGGCCTTCGATCTTGAAAGTCGTCACGCCTGCGTCGATGAGTTCCTGGAGGTAGCTGCTGCGATCCAGGTCACGGAGCGAGAGCAGGTACCGCTGGTGGATAGGCTGACCTTGGTCGTCGAGCACCTCATTCATATCGGCGTCGAGCAGGTCGTAGGCCATGCGGCAGAACTGAGCACACGCTCCGCGGTTGGCACTGCGTCCCGCCAGTACCTCGCTGATATAACAGCGTCCGGAATAGCTGACGCAGAGCGCACCATGTACAAACGCCTCGAGTTCGATATCCGGTACCGCCTGATGGATAGCACGTATCTCGTCGATCGATAGTTCGCGCGCCAGCACCGCACGACGGAATCCCAGGTCGCGCAACCGTGCTACCTGCTCCGGGGTGCGGTTGTCGCACTGGGTGGAGGCATGAAGCCGGATAGGCGGCAGCGGGAAGTCCAGCAGGTGCAGATCCTGGATAATCAGTGCATCGACACCTATCTTATATAGCGCGTGCGCAAGCGCGACCGCCTCGGGGTACTCCTCCTCGCGGAGCAGGGTGTTGAGCGTCACGAGTACCTGTACACCGTACTGATGGGCATACCGTACTACCTCCTCCAGATCCTCCAGACTATTGCCTGCCGCCTGACGCGCACCAAACTGCGGGGCACCGATATACACGGCGTCCGCACCCGCCTGGATGGCGGCCATGGCAACCTCTTTATTTTTCGCCGGAGACAGTAGAGAGATCATAACGCTTTAACGGCACGCAGTGCCCCTGATAGACGATACATGACGATGCCGGCGGTCACGCTGACGTTCATCGAGTGCTTGGTGCCATATTGCGGTATCTCGATACATTGGCCGCAGAGGTCGATGACTTCTTGCTGGACGCCGAAGACCTCATGTCCCAAAATGATGGCCATTTTGGGACAATTGGTGATTGGTGATTTGTGATTTGTGATTTGTTCGGCGACCTGCTCGAGGGTGAGGGAGTTGTGGGCTTGCTCTACGGCGTAACAGGTGTAGCCCTCCGCCTGCAGGTCACGTACTGCCTCGAGGGTATCCGCATAGTACTGCCATGCTACGGTCTGCTCCGCACCGAGGGCAGTCTTGTGGATCTCCTGGTTGGGCGGACAGCAACATATCCCGCACAGCACTACGCGCTCCAGGCACATCGCATCGGCCGTGCGGAAGACGGCTCCGATATTATGCTGGCTGCGCACGTTGTCGAGTACGACGACGAGTGGCAGTTTCTCAGCTTCATGAAAAGCCTCCGGCGTGAGGCGGTTCATCTCTTCGGTGGTTAACTTCTTGTTCAAATTAAAAATTAAAAATTAAAAATGCAAAATTATAGTTGGAAGGGTAGATCCACGTTTAGTTCTTTCTTCTCGGTATTTATGTCGAGGATAAAGTCCTCGTGGATAGGCATCAGGCGTCCGTCGTCGAGGGTGAGCAGGGTGTTGATAGTCTGCTCGTTGACTTCGCTGACGGTGCCGAGCCGTCCTGTTTCACGGTCGATGACCGTATAGCCTACGAGGTCGCTCCAGGCTACGCTGTGCGCCTGGTCGTCGTTCATATCTTCGCGTCGCATGAAGACCTCCGCACCGCTCAGACGTGCCGCCTCGGGTTCGGTCTCGACGCCTCGCAACGAGAAGATGAGCGTGTCGGCTCCCTTGCCGCGCCAGTCCAGGACGCGGAAGGGCACGTACAGTTGGTCGAGTTGCACAAAGAGGAAGTCCGGGTCGGAACTGTCCCAGTAGTCGTTAAGCATGAGGCACTGTATCTCCCCTCGGTGGCCGTGGGGGCGGCGCATGGTGCCGATATGTATTAAGTCGTTCGAATTCAAAATTAAAAATTCAAAATTAAAAATTAAAAATTATTCTACAGGTACAATTTTATTGAGCGTAACGTATATCAGGTAGCCTTCCGTCTCGTAGCCCATACGGCTGAGTTGGGTCATGTAGTCGCGCACCTGATCATGATGGGCGGGGGCGATATGTTGACCGAACTTATAGTCGATCACTACGGCATGGCGGTCACGCAGCATGACGCGGTCGGGACGCAGGGTCTGTCCGGCGGCGGTCAGTATGGCGCGTTCGCTCAGTACCTCGTAGCCGCCCAGGAACCAGTCGCGGTCGGCGATGAGCGAACGGAAGTGCTGCCACTCGCGTTGCATACGCTCCTGGTCTTGTTCGCGGGCACGTCCCTGGCGCATGAGTTCCTTAAGTTGCGGTTCGGCATCCTCGTAGGTGGTGATCATCGAGAGCCAGTCGTGCATCAGGGTACCGAAGTCCTGGAGCGACAACTCGTCCCGGATGCTGCGCGTAGAGAGTCGCAGTCGATCGCCGATAGGCGTGGCGTGGTACCGGGCTTGGCGCGTCACGGTAGGCATCGCCAGCGGGTCGGTTTTTTGCGTCTCGGGGGTATAGGGCTGTTCCTCGCCGCGCGTAAAGCAGAGTTCGTGGAAGTCCTCGTCCTCGCGCAGTAGCAGGTGGAGCAGTTGCCCGATATTCTTGGGCGACAGTCCGGCAGTCTTGGTCTCGGGGCATACCTGTCCGAAGCCGTACAGTTCACGTACGGGTCGGGTGAAGGCAACGTAACTGAGGTTGAGGTTGTCGATATAGATATTGAGCAACTCGTCGGCATACTCCCGGTCGAAGTAACTTAGCTTAAGGCGTTGGGTGAACGTGACCGGCACGAGCGGCAGGGCGTCGAAGGGGGGTATGGATGGTTGGCACCATAGAATATGGCTCGAGTCGGCATTGCCGGGCTTGATGGCCCAGTTCATATACGGCAGCACGACGACCTCGAATTCCAGTCCCTTGGACTTATGGATGGTCATGATGCGTATCGTATTCTCTGAGGGCGCAGAACAGATCGAGGCGGTCGCGGCACGTCGTTCCCAGTACTGGAGGAAGGTGCCGGTCTCCGCCGTCTGCTGTTCGCTATAGGCGTATATGAGGTCCTGGAAGGCCGTGAGATAGGCGGCGGCGTAGGGCCAGGTATGGAGCTCGAGACCGGTGATGAGGGCTTGTACCTGCTCGTAGAGCGGCAGGAGTTCGGCCTGGCGGATGGCCTCGGTTTGTTCGGGGGTGAACAGAGGTTCGTCGCTAAGCGTGAAGCGGGTAGCCAGGGTGGGGCTATCGGCATAGCGCTGTTCGGCTACGGCACGCCGGAGGCGGGTAGCTGCCACCTGGTCGTCCGGCGCAATCGTGAGGCGGAGCAACAAGATGAGTACCTGTACGGCAGGGTGGGAACCGATAAGCAGACCGTCTTGCGACTGCACGTCGTAGCCGTGGCGCAGCAGACAGTTGGCGATGCGTGCCGCCTCATCGCCTTTGCGCACGAGCATCGCTATTTGTCCCATCCTATAGCCGCGTGCACGGAGTTGGTCGAGCAGCTCGAGTACCGCTTCGTCGGCACGGTCGAGAAAGTCCTCTTTATGGTCTTGTTCAAACCAGCGTAGCTGGACGCGTCCGCAGAGCTCTTGTTTGCGGGCTTTCTGCCGGAGCGTAGCGTAGGCGTCGCGAACGGCCTGACCGAGTCCGGAAGGCAGTTTGCGGTCTCGGCTGAGCGTACGGTCGAGCCAGTCGACATACTGCTGGAAGAGCTGGTTGTTGGTCTCGACGATCGTGCGTGCACTGCGGTAGTTGGTGTCCATGAGGGGTTGGCGGCAGGACGGGAACTCGGAGGCTACCTGCTGGAGTTGGTGCCAGTCGGAGTTGCGGAAGCGGTAGATGCTCTGCTTGATATCCCCGACGATGAGGTTGTCGCGTCCGTTGCTGTCGGCTTCGTGCACGAGCGGGCGCAGGTTGTGCCATTGCATGGCGGAGGTGTCCTGGAACTCATCAATCATGTAATGCTGGAGCCAGGTGCCGAGTTTCTCGTAGATAAAGGGCGAGTCGGTATCGTCGATGATACGATGGAGCAGGCTGTTGATCTGAGCGATGGGCAGTCGTTTCTGTTCGCGGTTGGTGCGCTGGATCTGTTCCCATACGTCGCTGAGCAGACCGAGCGTGTTGAGGTTTTGCAGGATGGCATCGGCGGTGTTGCGTGCCCGCTTGTCGTCGGCGGGTATGGCCTGGAGCATCTCACGGTAACGCAAGAGCAGGTCTTTGTCGGTAAGCAGGGTGCGCAGGTCGTCCAGTCGCGCCTGGAGTTGTTCGGTGAAGAGTTGCTGACTCAGTTGCTTGGTGTTCTCACGCGGATCCCAAGCCTGGAGGTTCTCTACGTTGTCCAGGGCGAAGCTATGGAGCCACGATCGGAGTTCGTCGGTGGTCTGCCGATGGTTCATGGCGAAGATGAGGTCATCGACGGCACGGTTGACCACGCCCTCGGAGTCGAGTTCGATATCGTACTGGGCGGAGAGTCCCACTTCGCGGGCAAAACTGCGTACGACCTGCTGGAAGAACGAGTCGATGGTCAGTACGGCAAAGCGGGTATAGTCCTGCAGGATAGCGTGCAGACAGTCGGTAGCCCGTTGGCTGATCTGCTCTGCGGAGAGATGGATGTCCGTTTGGAGTCGCTCGGTATAGGGCGAGTGGTCGGGGTCGGTGCTGAGCAGGTATATCTCCTTGAGGATACGCTCTTTCATCTCGGCGGTAGCCTTCTTGGTGAAGGTGACGGCCAGAATATGCCGATGGGTGTCGGCTCGCCGGCTAGTGAGCAGCAGGCGGATATATTCGTAGGCCAGTGTATAGGTCTTGCCGCTACCGGCTGAGGCTTTGTAGAGCGTAAGCATACTGAGACATATTTATTGCGTTATGGTCAGTTTGCCCGAGGCGTTGACCACGGGATAGCGTCGCAGGGCTTCGGTCGATTTATGTTGGGTAGGTACGGCGAGACCGAAGCTTAGGTCGTACTGTTCGCCGCATACGGGGCATACGGCATATAGCCCGTCAACCGCTACGGGGTGCTTGGGATCCAGGCAATGGGGACAGCAGAGATCAAAGGCGTTGTACTGCCCGCTACCGTCAATATAGATGAGTACACCGGCATAACCGATCATGTCGGTGGCGGAGAGCGCCTGGGTATAGTCGTGGTAGTGGTAGCCGGCCCGGTCGACGGTCAGGTAATCATACGTCGCCTCCGGCACGAAATGCACGAAGGGGCCGAGTTGGGTGTTGACGGTGATGCGCACCGGATAGGTGGGTACCGCACTACGGAAGGTCGTCCCCTCGCAGGCGGTGAGTAGTGTCAGAAGTACACCATACACCATACACCATACACCATACACCCTTATTTGCTTCCCGTAACGCTGCATATATGGATCTCGTAGATGAGGGTGGAATAGGGCGGTATATAACTCTGGGTACCCTCGGTACCCTCGTTGCCTACGGCATTGTAGGTGTCGTTGTCGCTGACTTTGGTCTCGTCGTATCCGAGGCTATAGGGCACGTAGAGCAGGATATCACCGTTGTTGTGGACAAGACAGCAGCCCTCGGCAAAACCCGAGATCACCTGCCCGAGGTAGAACGTAGCGTGTCCACCCTCGATCTGGTTGCCGTTGATCAGACGCACGGTATAGTCGCAGGTGACGTAACTCGTCTTGTTGGGCCGTGCATCGGAGGGCGTGGGGTCGGCAATAATGGTATATTGCAGGCCGCTGGCGGTGGTGCGCACGTTCGGTTTTTGGCCGTTCTGCTCCATCCACAGTTCGTTTTGCACCTTCCATTCGGTCCAGTTATTCTCTTTGCAACCTACCAGCAGCAGGCTGAGCATACTAAGTAATATGATTCGTTTCATGTGCATAGTTGTTTCGGGGTATTAATGCGAGATCCATACGCTGGGGTTGAGAATATCGCGTCCTTTGTAGATCTGGAAATAGAGTTCGGTTTTGTTGTCCTGTTCGGGGTCGGTATAGATACGACCTATTTTCTGCTTGGTCTCCACTTTGTCGCCCGACTTGACATACAGTTTGCTCAGTCCGGCATAGACGGTGCGGTAGTTGCCGTGCTGGATGATGACGGCATAGGTCTGACCCATCATGAAGCAACTGGTCACTTCGCCCTTATAGACAGCCCGGGCATCGCCGCCCTGCGGGGTCTGCAGGTAGATACCTTTGTTATCTACGATGACCCGTTCGTGTACGGGGTGTTTATGCTTACCGAACTGGCCGCTGATGTGTCCTTTCTCGATGGGCCACGGCAGGCGTCCTTTGTTCTTCTCGAAGTCGCCCTGCACGAGTTGCTGCTCCTTGGTCATGCTGCCCTTCTTAGCCTGCTGCTCCGCCTGCTTGCGGATGAGGTCGCTGATACGCGAGTTGAGTTGTTCGGACTTCTTCTGCTGGGCTTTGAGTTTGGCGGAGAGGTCTTTCTCCTGCTGCTTGAGTTGGTTGAGCATGGCCTGCTGGCGTCGCTCGTCGCGTGCCAGGTTGTCCTGCTCGCGTTGCTGGGCCCGCATAGTGGTCTGCTTGTCACTCATATTGGCCCGCAGTTGGCTGTTCTTCTCGTTGAGTCGTGCCGTAGTCTGCTGGATACGTCGTGCCTGCTCCGACTTGGTCTCGGCGAAGCGTTGCAGGAACTGCACACGCTTGAGCAGTTGCTGGAAGTTCTCGGACGAGATGAGGTAGAGCAGGGGTTGTTGCTGCAGTTGGGCATAATGGCTCTCGCGGATCAACTGGGCATAGTCGGCCTTGAGTCGTTCCAGTTCTTTCTGCAGTTCGCCACGCCGCTTGGTGTTGGTGGCGATTTGCTGGTCGAGGGCGTCTATCTCCTGCCCGATGGCCGAGATGAGCTGTTTCTGGGTCTTAATGTTCTGGTTGAGCAACGAGAGTTTGTTCATCGTCGCTTTCTGGTCTTTCTTGGTCTGCTGAATCATGCGATTGGTGGTGCTCATCTGTTTTTGCAGTTCGGCCTGCTTTTTCTTGAGCGACTTCACCGATTCCTCTGCCGGGCATATGCCGCACGAGAGGATGGCAGCCAGTACTATCAGTAGTATGCGTCTCATTATCGGATAAGGGTATGAATATCTTTTCGGGTGTATGTCTTGAGGTTGGTTCGCTGGATGGTAAGCGGCTGGTTGAGTACCGGCGTAGTAAAACTCATCTCGAGCGATGCACTACTGCCCTGGGCGGAGTAGGTCAGTACGCCGTTGCGTGCCACCGACGGATTCTTGCCACCGGCCAGGCTGCGCAGGTCGGCATACGTCACGAACGGGCGCACGAAGGCATTGATCTCGGCATAGGTGGCGCGGTAGTACTCTTTGTCTTTTTTGTTGATGACGGTCACGTCACGCGGTGTGGCCTCGATGCGGAATACCTCGATACCGAAGGCCGGCATGATCGATATGATGACCAGCGAGTCCCATACGGCCTGGGTGGCACAGGGGGATTTATAGGTCTTGCCGCCTACGGTCACTTTGGCTTTCGCGCCACGCATGACGCAGGTGGTCCAGTCGCGTCGCTGCTGGGTAGTGGGTGTCGTAGTGGTCGTAGGTTGCGGTGTACCGGTCAGCTCGCTCAGGCGGGCCGTCATTTGGGTCAGCTGCAGCTGCATGCTGTCGATGCGCTGGCTCATACTGTCCAAGCGGTGGCTCATAGCCGTCTGCTGCTGCTCGATGCGTGCCAACTGTTGGGTGGTACGGCAACCGGTGAACGCCAGCATAACGGCGAGTAGGATATATGCGTAATGTTTCATGCTTATTTTTTGTAGATGATATTATAGTGTTTTTGTATCTCTTGGCTCAGCGCCGAACCGGGCGTGGCTTGCTGCAGAGCCTGGCGGATGAAGTAACGTGCCTGGTCGCGTTTGCCCTGTAGGTGGAGTATCCAGGCATAGGTGTCGATATAGTTGGCATCGTAGGCGTCGTAGTTGAGAGCTCGCAGTGCCAGCGTCTCGGCATAGTCCAGTTCGGTTTTGTTGGTGGCGAGCAGCCAGGCGTAGTTGTTGTACATGGCGGCATCCTTTCCGCCCAAGGCTACGTACCGTTCGAAGAACGGGCGCACTTTCTTGAGCGGAGCGTCTTTGTCGAAGAGGAAATCGAGTAGTTGCTCGAGGATGTCTGTGTTGCCCGGATCTACCTTTAGGTAGTCCTCCAGGGCGGCTTGGGCTTTCTTGTCGTCCTTGAGGTAGCGATAGATACGGTGGCGGGCTTGTGCACAACGGGCCTGTGCTCCTTGGAGCGTTTCGATACGATCCAGGGCGTGGAAGGTGTTGTTCCAATCCCCGCGCGGGGCATATATCGTTACCAGTGCCTCCCAGATCTCTACATTATCGGGGTTGGCCTTGGCGGCTATTTCGAGTGCGTCCAGTTGTTGTTTTTGGGTATCGGGGTCATCCCCGCCGATAAGGTCGAGCAACTGGTAATAGGTCTGCCATCGCTCACCCGGGTCGAGATAGAAGGCCCGCGTGATATAGTTGATGGCCTGGATCTTACGGTTGGTGCCGTAGTAGAGCAGACCGATGGTCTCGAGGGTGATGGCATCCTTGGGGTTGAGTTGCTCGCACTGAAGCAAGAGCATCAGGGCACGGTCGTACTGACCCGCCTCTTTGGCCTGACGGGCGGCATGCCAGTAGTAGGTGAACTGCTGTTCGCGTTCCCGCTCGGTCTGCTGCGCCAAGATAGGCGAGAGACCCATACATAGTACCACCAGCAGGGCTATTCGACGATATATAGAATGAGTACTTTTCAAATCTCAAATTTCAAATTTCAAATTTCACTTTCTCCCCGAGTGTCCGAATCCTCCTGCGCCGCGTTCGGTTTCGCTCAGTTCGCTTACCTCCATGAGTTCCGGCTGTTCGTGGCGTGCGATGACCATCTGGCAGATCCGTTCGCCGGGTTCGATGGTCTGCGCCTCACCGCTGAGGTTGATAAGTATGACGCCCACCTCGCCGCGGTAGTCGGCATCGATGGTACCCGGGGTGTTGAGTACGGTCAGGCCGCGCTTGAGGGCCAGGCCGCTACGCGGACGTATCTGGGCTTCGTAACCTACGGGCAGTTCGATATAGAGGCCGGTCGGGATCAGGCGACGCTCCATCGGTTGCAGCGTGACGGCCTCCTGTATATGACAACGTATGTCCATACCTGCTGCCTGCTCACTCTCGTAACGCGGCAGCGGATTATTGCTTCGGTTGATTATCTTAATCGTCATTTTGAATTTTTAATTTTTAATTTTGAATTTTAGAATCGTTTCTCGACGAGGACGCGCAGTCCGTCCTGGATGATTTGTACGTGGATATCTTTTTCCATCTCTACCGGGTCACCGTCGATATGAAAGGCCGAGGCGGTCTCGCGTTCTACCCATACTTCGCGGGCTCGAATCGTATCCATAAACAGGCTGTTGTCGATCGACTTGGTGAACAGACGCAGCGCCAGTCCCGGCGCACCCAGCAGGGCACTGCTACTCATGATGCAGATATCCATCTTGCCGTCCTGTACACTGGCCTTGGGGGCGATATACGCTTCGTACCCCCACTGGCTGGCGTTAGCAAAGGTCATGAGGAAAGCCTTGTGGGTTACGTCGATACCCTCGCCGTGGAGGTGGTAACTCTCTGCACGGTAAAGCAAAACGTCCTTGAGCACATTTTGCAGATACGTAGCAAACCCGCGACGCGTAGAACCCGCAAACTGGTCGGCTATGACGGCATCGAAACCCGTACCGCAGGTGCTGACAAACAGCCGGCCGTTGGCCAGACCGTAGTCGACGCTGATCGGCTCCGAGTGGTTGAGCATCTCGATGGCCCGGTTGGTACGCATCGGTATGTCCAGATGGCGGGCAAAACCATTGCCGCTACCCATAGGCAGGATGCCCATGGCGGTGTTGGTATCGCGCAGACCGCGTGCCACTTCATTCACCGTGCCGTCACCACCTACGGCTACTACCGCGTCGAAGCCCATTTCAGCAAACTGACGGGCCAGTTCCTCCGCATGCCCCTGGCGCTCGGTATAGACGATATTCTCGAGCCATTGCTCGTGATCCAGGGTTTCGCGTATCATCTTGGGCAACTTGCGCTTGTTCTGTGTGCCCGAGATCGGATTGATAAGAAAGGCAATATTTTTCATTGTTTCTGTTTAATTGGGCGCAAAATTACAAAAAAATTTGCATATATGCAAGAATTTTACTAATTTTGCAGCAAAATCGGGTCAAAAAGCCCGCTATACACACGTATTTGCGCATTTTAATAACCCCTTAAAGCGATATTAACCATGACATTTACTTCATCTGATCTGAGCCAATTAGAGGCTCGCGGCATCACCGTTGAGCAGGCACAGCAACAACTCGACGCATTTCGTAACGGTTTTCCGCCGCTGGACATCGTAGCGCCGGCATCGGTCAAGGATGGCATCCTGGCGCCTAAGAAAGACGAGCAGGAGCAGTACATTCAAACCTGGCAAAACTACCTGGCAGAGGGCCATAAGATCCTCAAGTTCGTGCCCGCTTCGGGTGCGGCCAGTCGTATGTTCAAGAAGCTGTTCGAGTATCTGGACAACGGCGAGGAGACGGAGGCCATTAAAATCTTCCTGGCGCATCAGGACGAGTTTGCTTTCGGTCCGGAGTTGAAGGGCAAGAAGGGACAAGAGGCTGTTCGCTACCTGCTGGAAGATATGCAGTACGGCAAACTGCCCAAGGGTCTGCTACTGTTCCATAAGTATAAAGACGGTCCGCGTACGCCCGCGTTGGAGCACCTGGTAGAGGGTGCACAGTACGCTGCCTCGGACGGTAAAGTGCACCTGCATTTTACGGTTTCGCACGAGCACCTGCCCCTCTTCCGTCATCATATCGCCGAGCACCTGACGGAGTATGAGAACAAGTATGGCGTGAAGTATGATATCACGTTCTCCGAGCAGTTGCCTTCTACCGACACGCTGGCCGGTAATCCCGACGGCACGCCCTTCCGTACGGCTGACGGTAAGTTGCTCTTCCGCCCGGGTGGACACGGTGCGTTGATCCAGAACCTCAACCAGCAGGACGCAGATATTATCTTTATCAAGAATATCGATAACGTCGTGCCCGACCGCCTGAAGAAGGATACGATTCGCTACAAGCAAATCCTGGCCGGTGTACTCGTCACGGAGCAGAAACGCGTCTTTGAGTTGCTCAAGAATCCGAACCTGAGCGACGAGGAGCGTCAGAAACTGAATCGCCCGATCCGTGTGTGCGGCGTAGTAAAGAATACCGGTGAACCCGGTGGCGGACCGTTCCTGGTACGTGACGCGGACGGTAGTATCTCCCGCCAGATCCTGGAGTCGAGCCAGATCAGCGACCCGTCGCTCATGGCACAGTCGACTCACTTCAATCCGGTGGATCTCGTATGCGCTACCAAGGACTATGAGGGCCGTCCGTTCAACCTGCCCGATTTCGTAGATCCCGCTACGGGCTTTATCTCGCATAAGTCGAAGGACGGTAAGGACCTGCTGGCACTCGAGTTGCCGGGTCTCTGGAACGGCGCCATGGCCAAGTGGAACACGCTGTTCGTGGAGGTACCTGTCTCGACCTTCAATCCCGTCAAGGAGGTTAACGACCTGCTGCGCGACCAACACAGGTGAGGAATTAAAAATTAAGAATTCAAAATTAAAAATTAAAATAGCCCCGGCAACTGCCGAGGCTATTTTAACACCAATCACATTCTCGTAGGCGGTACACCGTACTTCACCAGCACCTTGCCTCCGGCGGGACGCGGAGGGGTCTGTTGCACGGTTGTGTCCGGTTGGGCTTGCGGGATGGAGTCTATCTGCGAGGGGATACTGTCCGCACGCCAAGTTGGTACACCGTAC
The DNA here is from genome assembly GCA_017551025.1 of Paludibacteraceae bacterium. Classification (GTDB taxonomy): domain Bacteria; phylum Bacteroidota; class Bacteroidia; order Bacteroidales; family Paludibacteraceae; genus Colicola. The sequence continues at coordinate 112,426 of JAFZNG010000034.1, forward strand.
ATCGCTACCACCTTGCCGTCGCGTGCTGCGCGTTCCGGTTGCTGGCTTACGGCCTTCTGGCTGTGACATCCCAGCAGGGCCAGACTAGCTGCACCGAGCAGCACATTCATCGTTGTTAATACACGTTTTTTCATAATATAATCTTCTAATTTTCTATCACTTCTATTTGTAGGTTGTTGCAGCCGAGGAATTGCGAACGGCGCATTACCCGCTTGCACTCGGGTGCTATTCGCAGCAGCTCCAGGCGCTGACAATTCCGAAACACCGCCTCACCCATTTCCGTCAGGCCTGCACCGAGGCTGGCGCTGAGCAGTTGGGTGCATCCCTCGAAGGCTGACTCCCCTAAAAAGCGCAGTCCGGCGGGCAGGTTGGCTTCGCGCAACGCACTACAATTATTGAACGCGCGCGTGCCTATACGCACGAGGCTTTGGGGCCATACGACCTGCTGCAGACCGGTGCACTGGTAGAACGCTTCGTTTTGGATGGTCAGCATGCCGGCCGGTAGGGTGATCGTTCTAAGCGACCGGCAGTAGGCAAAGGCCTGCTGGCCAATCTCCTGTAGCGACTCGGGTAGGTGTATCTGACTGAGCGCGTCGCATTGCTTGAACAATCCGAACTCCACGGCGCGTAGTCCCTCGGGCAACTGCACCGAATCCAGGGCCGTGCACTGGCTGAACGCCCCTACGCGTATCGCCCATGCCGATGCCGGTAGGTCGATATGTTCCAGGTGGGTGCAACCGGCAAAGGCGTACGCACCGATGGTATGAATCCCGTTGCCCAGACGTACGCGGCGCAGCTGGTGCATACCTCGGAAGGCTTCATCGCCGATGGCTACCACGCGGTACCAGTCTTTGCCCATGCAGACCGAGTCCGGTACGCTGATCACCCCCTCATAGTTGCTCATCTCCGCCAGCGGAGCGCATACCTCCACCTCTCCTTGAGGTGCCTGACGCATGACATGATACGCCAGTCCGTCGGCCGCGAAGTCCTCTACCGGTTTCGGCTTGCGGGCCTGCACCGCACCAACGCCTCCCAGGAGGATTACGCACGCCGTAATGGCTAAAAATCGGAGAGGTATCAACGCTTTCATACGTGTTTTCGTTACAAAAACCGTGCAAAGGTAGTAAAAAATTTGCATGTATGCAAAAAAAAGTGTACTTTTGTAGTCGTTTTTAGTGGAGCATACGCCCTTGGACACGATTTGTGCGATAAGTACGGCGTACGGACAAGGCGGAATAGCCGTCGTACGTGTGAGTGGCGACCGAGCAATCTCGGTAGTCGGTTCGTGTTTTGTCTCGCGCCGTCCGCTGGAGCAGGCCAAGCCCTATTCGGTGGTATATGGTGCGTTGCATCGCGAGGATGAGGTGCTGGACGAGGTGCTGGTGACGGTCTTCCGTGCGCCGCACAGTTATACGGGTGAGGATACGGTGGAAATCGCTTGCCACGGTAGTCTGTATATCCAGCAGGAGGTGCTCCGATGGCTCGTAGAGGCGGGTTGCCGTATGGCGCGTCCGGGTGAGTTTACCCAACGGGCGTTTCTCAACGGTAAGATGGATCTGACGCGTGCCGAGGCCGTGGCTGACTTGATTGCCTCGCAGTCGCGTGCCGAGAAAGACTTGGCACTCAGTCAGTTGCGTGGCAGCGTATCGGAGCGTATCCAATCCTTGCGCGACCGATTGCTGCATCTCACTTCGCTGCTCGAACTCGAACTCGACTTTGCCGACCATGAGGAACTGGAGTTTGCCGATCGGGGTGAATTGCACCAGCTGGCCGATGAGATATACACGACGCTTCGTCAGTTGACTGATTCGTTTCGCACGGGCAATGCTATCCGTCACGGCATACCGGTGGCTATCGTGGGTGCACCGAATGCCGGTAAGTCCACCTTGCTGAATGCCCTGCTGGGTGAGCAGCGGGCCATCGTCAGTGATGTGCGCGGCACGACACGTGATACGATAGAAGATACGCTGTTGATAGAAGGGGTGTTGTTCCGCTTGACCGACACGGCGGGTATTCATGCTACCGACGACCAACTGGAGCAACTGGGTATCGAGCGCAGCCTCCGGGCAGCAGAGCGGGCGCAGATTATCCTGGAGGTGGTGGATGCCACCAATCCGGTAGTCTCGTCCGAGTGGCAGGACGATGAGCGCCTGCTGCGTGTATGGAATAAGTGCGACTGCCAACAGCCAACAGCCAGCAGCCAACAGCTAATCACCATCTCTGCCAAGCAGGGCGACATACAGCCGCTGCGTGACGAGTTGTTGCTGCGTGCGCAACAGACGCTCGACCGCTCGGCGGTCATGATCAGCAACGCGCGTCATTACGAGGCGCTGTTGCGTGCGGAGCAGGCAATAGACCGTGTGCGTCGGGGTATGGACGACGGACTGAGCGGTGAACTGCTCTCGATGGACTTGCAGGACTGCCTCGCAGCCCTGGGGGAGGTGACGGGTCAGATAACGAACCAAGAAGTATTATCGAATATATTCAGTAAATTCTGTATAGGCAAATAACCGGAGTAGGCTCCGGACCCAAGTAGACGACTATGATATTATCAATGACCGGTTATGGCAAAGCCGAAAGCCAATTATCAGGACGTAAACTCGTATGCGAAATACGTTCGCTCAATGCCAAGTCGATGGACTTGTCGGTGCGGTTGTCATCCTCTCTCCGTGCCCGTGAACTGGACCTGCGCACGCTGGTGACGCAGCGACTGGAGCGCGGTAAAGTGGATCTGGCGTTGTATTTCCAGGACCAGGCAGACCAGGCAGCCTCCTTGGCGACGGTCAACTGGGAGGCGGTACGGGCGTATGCGGCGCAGTATCGCGAACAGATGGGTGTGACGGAGGTGCCGGCCGAGGTGATGGCCACGCTGCTACGCATGCCGGAGGTGGTTCAGGCGCATGACGAGGATCAGAGCATAACGGACGAGGAGTGGACCGTAGTATTGGAGACGCTAAATCGTGCCATCGATGCCTTTATCGCTTTCCGCACCCAGGAAGGTGCCGCCCTTCAGGCTATGTTTACCGAGAAATTGGATGCTATCAGTCAACTGCTCTCAGAGGTGGAACCCTTTGAGAAGGGACGCGTGGCGAAGATCAAAGAGCGCTTGGAGCAGAACCTCCAGCAACTGGCCGCCGATACGCAGTCCAAGATCGACCGCAACCGACTGGAGCAGGAGATGATCTATTATCTCGAGAAACTGGATATCACCGAGGAGAAGGTGCGTCTTACGAATCATATCCGCTACTTCCGTGAAGTCATGACGAACGGTGAACGGACGAAAGGTGAAGGCAAGCAACTTGGCTTTATCGCCCAGGAGATGGGACGCGAGATAAATACCCTCGGTTCGAAGTCCAACCAGTCGGAGATGCAGATCCTCGTCGTACGTATGAAGGACCTGCTTGAGCAAATCAAGGAACAGGTGTTGAATGTCCTTTAAAGACCATTTTTAATTTGTAATTTTTAATTTTTAATTCCTGTGATCTATATCTTTTGTGCCCCGAGCGGTAGCGGTAAGTCTACCATGGTCAACCACCTGCTGACCTGTCATCCCAACCTGTTCGAACTGTCTATTTCGTGCACCACACGTCCGCCGCGTGGGCAGGAGGTTCACGGACGAGAGTACTATTTCATCTCGATGGACGAGTTCCGTCAACGTGTCGAAAACAACGAGTTTGTGGAGTATGAGCAGGTGTACGAAGGACTCTATTACGGTACGCTCAAGTCGGAGATCGAGCGTATCGAACGGGCTGGCCGTCAAGTACTCTTTGACATCGATGTCAAGGGTGGTATCAATCTCAAGCGTATCTTGGGTGATCGTGCTACTTCGATCTTTATCTGTCCGCCTTCGATCGACGAGTTGCGTCGTCGTCTGGTAGGACGCGGTGATACCTCACCGGAGATGATTGAGAAGCGACTGGCCAAGGCCTCGATCGAGATGGAGGACATGAAGTATTTCGACCGTGTGGTCATCAACGACAACCTCGAGCATGCGTTCCAGCAACTCGATGCGATCATTGAGGAAGGAGAAAACTAATTTTTAATTTTTAATTTTGAATTTTTAATTCCCGATGAAAATCGGAGTCTACGGCGGTAGTTTCAATCCCGTGCATTTCGGGCATGTAGGATTGGCCAGGTGGGTGGTAGAACATACCGACCTGGACGAATTGTGGCTACTGGTCACACCCAACAACCCGCTCAAGCCATCGTCGCAATTAGCCCCTGAGAACGAGCGTCTTGAGGCGGCACGCGAAGCCGTCCGGGACATACCCGGCGTACGGGTATCGGATTTTGAGTTCGGTCTGCCTCGTCCGAGTTATACGGCGAATACGCTTCGCGAATTGCGAAAAGCCTATCCCGAGCACGAGTTTACGCTCGTCATCGGTGAGGATAACCTCCGCATCTTTACCCGCTGGCGCGAATATGACTATATCCTGGCCAATTTCCGCATCATGGTCTATCCCCGTAAAGAGCGAATGGCTAACAGCCAACAGCCAACAGCCGATAACCCTTCACCCATCACCAATACCAAGAATATCGTATTCTTGTCGCAAGCCCCGCTTTTCGATATTTCCAGCACCGAGTTGCGTGCCCGGCAACGTGAGCGGGAAACCGAGTAAGTGAATTTTTTTGCTAAAAACCTTGCACATTTCAAAAAAATGTTGTAACTTTGCAGCCGAAAACAAAAACATACCGTAAACAACGGAAATAATAATCCTAAAAAACACATATAAAGCTATGGTTAGAACAACTTTTAATCGTCTTCGTAACGTAAAAGACAGTTTGCCTCACGGCAGTATGAATGCAATTGCAGAGGAACTCGGCATCGCTGCTGATGAGGTTCGTGCTTATTTCAACGGAGAGGGCATTGCCGATTATCATATTGAGGCTGGCCCCGAAGGCGGTATCGTAACGTTCTCCAACACGCGCATCCTGGAGGTTGCGCTCCGTCGCGCTTGGGAGGCTCAAAACGGTCTGTAAGCCGAGTTGGGAGGTGATATGATACAAAGAATCAAGGTGGTGGCTCTGACTGTACTCGTCGGAGCACTGCCTTTTCTGTTTCCGGGTACGGCTAAGGCAGCGCAACCTGCCGATACGACCGCTACCCGTACCTGGCTGGATGATCCGCATCGCAAGATAGGTTTTACCTACGATGCCTGGGCACAACTCCAAACCAACTATATCTGGCGTGGTCTCTACGTGGGTGGTCTTTCGCTCCAGGGAGCTGCGAATGTCGGCTACGGTGGACTGTATCTGGATATGTGGTGGAATATCGGTACGGATGACTATGCATTTCGTCATTTTCAGCCCGAGGTGGACCTGACGCTCGGTTTTAGCCGCTGGGGCTTGGACTTGAGTGCGATGTATGTCTATAACTTCAACCGTCCCTTCTTCGACTTCAACAACTACGCCCCCGGCCAGGCCGGCAATGGTCTGGAAGTGCGTGCACGCTACACGGTGAGCAGCAAACTACCGCTCTCCATCCTTTGGGCAACGCGTGTCTCGGCAAAAGACGGTTATCTGGACGACAAGGGTGATTTGCAACGTGCCTGGTCCTCGTATCTGGAGTTGAGCTATAATCATACCTTCCCGAGCGGAGTCAATCTCTACGGAGCGATCGGTATGACCCCCTGGCGCAGTATGTATACGGGTTACAAGGGTGGGGCAACGGTTTGTAATATCGACCTGCGCTGCAGCCGTATGTGGCAGGTGAGCGAACATTGCGGATTGAAACTCATCGGCCAACTCATGATCAACCCCTATTACCTGGGCCATAAAGCCGAAGCGGATGCCGCCTTCTCGTATAGCGTGCTCGGTGCACCGCAGTTGAATGCGAACATCGGATTCGGTGTCTTTTTGTTGAAATAAAACCCTCGTCATGACGTCATTACGAAATTACGTCATTACGAAAAAATAAATTTATTATATTAGTTTGTTATGAAAAAGATTGTACTTAGTATGATGGCGCTCGTGATGAGCGTAGCGGCTTTTGCCGAGACAGAATTTGCGTACGATGCCGGTTTCGACCTCGTAAGCACTTATGTTTGGCGTGGCCAGTATAACGGTGCGCTGAGTTTCCAGCCGACCCTGGCAGTCGGTTTTAATTCCTGGGACGAGAAGATCCAGTTCCGCGTAGGAGCCTGGGGATCTGTTGGTGCCAGCGACTACAAGTTTGAGAAAGGCGGAACGTATTTCGTTCCTGAAGTGGATGTCTATGCGACGCTTAATATCCTGGGTCTGACCTTGGGCGCTACCCACTATTATTATTTCGACGGTACGCCCTATTTCTCGGGTCTCAACGATGCGGGCGGTAGCCAGACGGAGGTGACGTTCGGTTACGACCTGGGCACCTTCACACCGGTCAACCTCTACTTTAGTTGGAATACGATGGTAGCCGGTGCGGATGCCAACCTCAGCGGTAAGCGTGCGTATTCTACGTATATCGAACTTGGCTACCGTCAGGAGTTGCCGCTCGATATGTCGCTCGACTTCCAGGTAGGTATGACCCCGTGGCGCGGTATGTATACTGACTACGACAACGGTTGGAAGAACGGTTTCGCCCTCACCAACGTGGCTGTACGCTTCAATAAGGAGTGGCAACTCGAGCACGCTACGCTCGACCTCTACGCCCAGGCAAGCGTCAACCCGTATGATATCAACAAGAATAATGTCTATATCTGGGACACCGGTGACAATAAAGTGGGCGGTCAGCAGAAGCTGAACGGCGTTATCGGTCTCGGCGTTTGGTTTTGATGAATACACGTCTATGGCTTATACCGGGAGTGACGCTTCTGGTGATCATTTTGCTGCTCCTTGTCCGCCGACCGGTTGGCAAGGAGTTGCATGATTTCCACAACGAGGGTCATGTCTTCGGTACGTATTACAGTATCCGCTATCTTGCCGACCGTGATCTGGAACCGGAGATTCTCCAGGCTTTCCAAGCGTTTGATGCTTCGCTTAGTATGTTTAACCCGGCTTCGGTTATCTCGGCTGTCAACCAAAACCGCGATACGCTGACCAATGCGTATTTCGAACAGATGTTCCATGAGGCGATGCAGGTCAGCCGACTTAGTCACGGTGCGTTTGATATCACCGTCGCACCGCTCGTCAATCTCTGGGGATTCGGTTTTAAGCACCGAGAAGATGTTACGGATGCGAAGGTAGATTCGGCACGTGCCCTGATCGGTTATCAGCGCGTACGACTGGAGAACCATCACGTACTCAAAGACGATCCGCGTATCATGCTCGACGCCAGCGCCGTAGCTAAGGGACAGGCCTGTGATGTCATCGCCGCCCTGTTGCACGAACAGGGAGTGGAGCATTACCTGGTAGATATCGGGGGTGAGGTGGTGACTCGCGGTGAACGCAGTCCCGGCGAACCCTGGCGTATCGGTATTACGCGTCCGGAGGATGATCCCGACGGCACCAACGACCGCCTCCAGGCGATCGTCTCCGTGCGGAATATCTGTATGGCCACCTCCGGCAACTATCGTAATTTCTATTACGAGGGCCACCAGCGGCGCAGTCATACGATCGACCCGCGCACCGGTTATCCGGTTCGTCACTCCTTACTCTCCGCTACGGTCGTAGCCTCCAGTTGTATGCGGGCTGATGCACTGGCTACCGCCTCTATGGTGCTGGGTGTAGACTCCGCCATGCTGCTCATGAAGGAGGCGGATGCCAAAGGCTACTTTATTGTAGCTGAAGGTGATTCGCTGCGGGTGGTAACCACTAAAAACTGGGACTTAACCACCCAAAACGCGTCAAATTAAACAAAAAATGCAAATAAATTTGCACAAGTCGCAAAAATTGCGTACCTTTGCAAGCTGATTTTGTAATGTGCATAAGAATGCGGCAAACCCAACGATATATTTTAGGCGTATGCTTCGCGCTCATGATGGTACTGACCGGTTGCGGTGAGTACCAGGCTTTGCTGAAGTCCAACGACCCCGAACTCAAGTACGAGAAGGCGCTGGAGTACTTCAATCGCAAGGAATATGCGAAGGCCCAGACCCTGCTCGACGATGTGTCCAGTTACTACCGCGGCACGGAACGCAGCGAGGATGTCTTAGCCTACCTGGCTCGTTGCTATATGGGTCAGAAAGATTACGCTTCGGCTGCACAGTACTACGAGGCATATATCCGCAACTACCCCAAGGGGCGGTATGCCACGGAGGCACGTTTCCAGTTGGGGCATTGCTACTACCTCGATTCGCCCGATGCGCGACTTGACCAGGAAACGACGCGCAAGGGTATCGAAGCCCTTACCCAGTTTGTCGAACTCTTCCCCGACAGCCCTTATTCCGAGCAGGCCTATGAGGAGATTACGGAGTTGACCGAGAAACTGGCGCTCAAGGAGCTCTACAGTGCACGTCTCTACTACAATCTCGGCAGCTATCTGGGCAATAACTACCTCAGTTGCGAGATTACCAGCCGCAACGCACTCAAGGAATATCCCGATACGCAGTATGCGGAGGATTTCCATTGGCTCATCCTCCAGGCCAAGTACCAGCAGACACTTATTTCCTACGAGGAGAAGCGTCTCGACCGTGCCCGTGAGACCCAGGATGAGTGCTATAACTTCCTCACCGACTATCCCGAGTCGAAGCACCGCTCCCAGGCGGAACGTATGCTTCGCGAAATGCAGAAAATCACAAAAGAATAAATATACATTATGGATTTCAAGAAAACGAAAGCACCTAAGAACACCGTAACACGTGATATCAACAAGCTCGTAGAGCCTGTTGGTAATGTGTATGAGACGGTTGCTATTCTTAGTAAACGCGCTAATCAGATTAGCAGCAGCCTCAAGAAGGAACTCGACGCTAAGTTGCAGGACTTCAGCGTGCCGCAGGACGCCCTCGACGAGACCTTTGAGAATAAGGAACAGATCGAGATCTCGCGTACCTACGAGCGTCTGCCGAAGCCGACGCTGATCGCTACCCAAGAGTTTGAGGATAACGAACTCGTCTATCGTCTCGGCAACCGCGACGAGATGCTCAAGTGACCGTAGTAGGCAAACATATTCTCATCGGGATTAGCGGCGGTATCGCTGCGTATAAGATTCCCGAACTGATCCGGCAACTGATCAAGCAGGGCGCAGAGGTGCGTGTTACTACCACCCGCAACGCCCTGCAGTTCGTTACCGAGACAACGCTGCAGACGCTCTCCGGGGCGCCTGTCTATACCGACGTGTTTGCCGCTATCAACGAGCACGCTACGGAGCATATCTCCTTGCCCCAATGGGCGGATTTGATGCTCGTAGCACCGGCTACGGCCAATGTTGTGGCCAAATGCGCGGCCGGCATTGCCGACGATGCACTGACTACTACGTTCTGCTCCTGCCTGGCGCGCAAACCTATCCTGGTGGCGCCGGCGATGAACGATAAAATGTGGGAGAGTCCGGCAACCCGGCATGCTATCGAGACCTTGCGCAGCTTTGCTAACGTGACGGTGCTCGAACCCGCCGAGGGACAGTTGGCCTGCGGCGTCAGCGGCAAGGGACGTATGCCCGAACCCGACGAACTGACCGAAGCCGTCATCGCCGCTATGACACCTAAGACGCTTCTTGGTAAGCGCGTCCTGCTTACTGCAGGTCCTACCGTCGAACCCCTTGATCCGGTGCGCTTTATCTCTAATTTCTCCACCGGCAAGATGGGCTATGCCCTGGCGCGCGAATGCCTGCGCCGTGGTGCGGAGGTGATCCTGGTGAGCGGACCTTGCGATCAGCATATTATCGGCCACGATGACATGCTCTCGCTCCGTCGCGTACAGACGGCACGTGAGATGGCTGATGCCGCCGTATCGGCTTTCCGCGAAGCAGACCTGGCGATTCTTTGTGCTGCCGTGGCCGACTACCGCCCGGAAACGGTTGCGCCGGAGAAAATCAAGAAGCAAGCCGATACCGATGAGATGACGCTTCGTCTGGTGGAGAACCCCGATACAGCCGCTATGCTCGGTAGTCAAAAACGTCCAAACCAGGTGCTTGTCGGGTTTGCCCTCGAGACCGAAGCTGAGGAGGAGAATGCACTCCGTAAGATGCAGCGCAAACAACTCGATTATATCGTGCTCAACTCGCTGCGCGAGACGGGTGCCGGTTTCGGTACCGACACCAATCGTGTGACGATCTTCGCCAAGGATGGCACAAAAAAAGACTGTCCCCTTGCTTCGAAGGAGACAGTCGCCTGTCAGATCTTAGACGCTATTCTTATTTGAATAGATTAAACAATCCTTTCTTCTTTTCCGGTTCTTCCGCATCGGTAGCCTCCGGGCTTTCGGGTGCTTGCTCTTCGCGAGGACGCTCTACGCGTGCCTCGATGCCGCCTACCTGCTCGTCGATATAACCGATTACCTCCTGCAAGCCCTCCATGAAGTGCGCAAAATCCTCTTTGTACAAGAAGAGTTTGTGCTTCTCAAACTGCGGTGCCTGATCCTCACCCAACTGTTTGCGCTTGCTCTCCGTGATGCACAGATACAAGTCCTCGTTGCGTGCCTTCTTTACGTCCAGGTAATAGATACGCTTACCTGCTTTCACCGATTTCGAATATACGATTTCGGGCTCCTTACGGTCTTCAAATCTCCTGTTTTCCATCTCTCAAAAAGTTGTTGGTTACCAAATCGAGTGCAAAGGTACAATTTTTTAACGAAATACGCAAATTTTTTTGCATTTTTATACAATTATTTGCGTATTCCGAATATTTTGCGTACCTTTGCAGACTGAAATGAAGTGCAGAACGATACTTTTGATAACGGGTTTGCTGCTGGCGTTCCGCCTGTGTGCGGAGAGTCTCTTGAGCGGTACGGCGATTAGCGGAAACGGTTGGGTAGGCCGGGACCTCGGACGACCGTGCGTCATCTCGATTCTCGGATGGACACCCTCCGAGGCCGATGGTGGTGGCAGTACGCTGCTTGGCGTCTTTGAGGGGGCTAACCGTGCCGACTTCATGGATGCCCTGCCGCTTTATATTATCAGCGAGACGGCTATAGCGGGGCAGGTGAACTACCGCCGTATCGACTGTTCGCGTGGATTTCGCTATGTACGGTATGTTGCGCCGAGTAGCAATAAGAACCGTCTGCCTGCCCTTGAACTCTGGGGCGATGCGGGACAGGGAAACGACTCCCGCCTGCCGCAACTGACCAACCTGCCGACTGTCTCGATCCATACGCGTGACAATCAGTTGCCGTATGATAAGGAGCACGAGATCGAATGCATCGTGTCTATCGTTGGTGATAATCAGTTGCTTACGGATACAGCCGGTATTCGCGAACGAGGTAATGCCTCGCGTGGTTTTCCGAAGAAACCTTATCGTATTAAGTTCGCGCATAAGCACAACGTACTCGGTTCGCCCGCTAAGGCCAAGAAATGGACGCTGATCAACAACTACGGTGATAAGACGCTCATGCGTAATCAGTTGGCTTTTGAACTCAGTCGCCGTTTTGGCATGCCGTATACGCCTTTCTGCCGCTATGTAGATGTCTTGATCAACGGCGATTATGTCGGTTGCTACCAACTCTGCGACCAGATTGAGGTGCGTCCCGGACGGGTGGATATCACCGAGATGACTCCGCGTGACAATAGTGGTACGGCCCTCACGGGCGGTTATCTCATCGAGGCGGACGCGTATTACTACGACGAACCCTGCTACTTTACCTCTACCAAGGGTACGGGCGTCAGCATTAAGTCGCCCGACGCGGATAGTATTACCGATGCGCAAAAAGAGTATATCCGCAACCGCTACGACCTGCTGGAGCAGAACTGGCACAGTTCGCTACACCTGCCTACTTTCCTGCGTCATTTCCTGGTGGGTGAGTTGAGCGGCAACACCGATACCTACTGGAGTCTCTATCTCTATAAGCAACGCGCTCACGATACGATATACGTTGGGCCTGTATGGGATTTTGACTTGGCTTTTGAGAACGACAACCGCACTTATCCCATCAATAATCTCTCTGACTGGATCTATCGCACTAATGGTAGTACGGCCGGTTATCTGCGTCGGTGGGTGGATAAGATCGTGGTCAACGATGCCGATGCCAAGCGGCAGTTGGCTGCCTTGTGGGAACAACTGCGCCGTGGCGGTCTGACCGAGGAGGCGCTTCTTGGGTATGTCGATGAGCAGGCGGCGATGCTGGATCAGTCGCAGCGGCTCAATTTTATGCGTTGGCCGATCATGAGTCAGTATGTCCATCAAAACCCGCGTATCTGGGGTTCGTACCAGGGGGAGGTGGATAACGTGAAGCGGTATTTGCGCGAGCGTCTCAAGTGGATCGATCGCAAACTCGGTTTTGATGCTTCGACGCTGGACGCCTCGTCCCCCGTAACCGGTAACCCGTCACCCATCACCAATAAGGTCCTCCGCGACGGCCGAATATACATCCTTCGCGATGGTCGCAGCTATACCCTGACCGGTCAACAGATCACGTTCGAATGATTATTTTTATGAATTATTTGTATAATTCAAAAAATTTTCGTACCTTTGCACCAGATTTGTAAATTTATACACCGTACACTATACACCATACACCAATATTATGGATATATCAATCATCGTTCCTCTATATAACGAGGCGGAATCGTTGCCCAAGCTCTACGAGTGGATAGCACGCGTGATGAAGGAGTACAAGTTCTCCTACGAAGTGATCTTCGTCAACGACGGCAGTACCGACGAGTCGTGGCAAGTTATCCAGTCGCTTAATGCGCAGGACGACAAGGCTATTCACGGTATTTGTTTCCGTCGCAACTACGGTAAGTCTGCCGCCCTCTATTGCGGTTTTAAGGCTGCGCAGGGTGAGGTGGTTATCACGATGGATGCCGACCTGCAGGACTCGCCTGACGAGATACCCGAACTCTATCGCATGATTACCGAGGAGGGCTATGATCTTGTGTCGGGTTGGAAGCAGAAACGCTACGACAACAAACTCACCAAGAACCTGCCCTCGAAACTCTTCAACGCTACCGCTCGTCGCGTCACCGGTATCCAACTGCATGATATGAACTGCGGACTGAAGGCCTATCGTCGCGAGGTGGTGAAGAATATAGAGGTGTTCTCGGAGATGCACCGTTATATTCCGTATCTGGCTAAGAATGCGGGCTTTACCAAGATTGGTGAAAAAGTGGTGCAGCACCGTAAACGCGAGTTCGGTACGTCGAAGTTCGGTCTGAACCGCTTCGTGAACGGTTATCTGGACCTGATGACCCTGTGGTTCCTCAATAAGTTCGGCAAACAACCGATGCATTTCTTCGGACTGGTGGGCTCGCTCATGTTTATGATCGGTTTTGTGGCCGTCATCGTGGTGGGTGGTATGAAACTGTATGCCCTCTCGCATCACGTATCGGCTATGCTGGTAGGCGTGAATCCCTACTTCCATATTGCTATTCTGATGATGATTCTGGGTTGTATGCTCTTCCTCGCCGGCTTCCTGGCCGAACTGATGATCCGCAACTCCCCCTCGCGCAACGACTACCTCATTAAGGAAGAGATCTAAATGACTATTGCTGAGCAGGTAAATACGATAGAACGTGCACTGGGCGAACGTATGCTGCGTCATGCGTTTAGCATCATGGGAACATGGGTGACCGAATTGGGGTTGCCCCAATATCAGGACCGTATGCAGACCCTGCTCGATAATTACGATCATATCTTCGAATACTATCTCTCGGCCGATGATCCGGATCGTGACCAACTGCTCGATCGCTTGACCGGTCAGGCCTACCGACTGGTGGACGAGGTGTATGCGGATATTCGTCTGCGACGCGGTCTGTCGCCTCAGATGGTAGGATTTAACCCCGATAACCCGCACAGCGTATTCCAGTATTTCGGGTCGTGTGTCCACTTGCAGGAAGATGACCTGCGATGGTTCGGCGAAGTCGTGAATGACCCGGAACGCCGTGCCGTAGCGCTCCTGGCTATCGGTGCGCTGGGTGCAAACCTGCGGGAGTGTTTCAACGAGCAGGCGATGCTTTCGCTCATCGACGCCATGACCGCAGAAGATGAAATCGTGGCGCAGCAGTCGATGACCCAGGTGATTTTGTTATTGGCGCATTATGATGTACGGGTAGATTTCTTCCCGGAGATACAAGAGGCCTTTATGCGTGCTGCCGAAGACCAAGTGGAATTGTTCGCGGTGCTGCAGGCTTGTATCCGTTTGGGAAAACCTACTTCCTTTAAAGCTAAACCCTTGTCGGGTGCCGAAATGGTGGATAAGATCTTCCAACTCATGTCCACGCCACCCGAGGAGCGTAAGCCGGAGGATTCCTTCTTTAGTTTGCCGGATGACGAACGCGAATACCTGCGCGGTATCGCACAGATACTGCCCGAGACTTGGGTCTATGACCAGATCGTAGGAGAAGACGAAGAACGTATCCGTATGATAGAAGAAACCTATCTGGAGATCGGTCATCTCGAGGCGATGCTCGACCGTCTGCCTGAGGCGGAACAATGGCTCGTCAAGCGCTTGCGTTCGGGGAAAGCGAATGCGCTGGACTATCTGAATTACGGCCACTGCTGCTTCCTGCGTGGCGATCGTATGATGGCCTTTGAGTACTACTGCCAGGCGCGCCAACTATGCGACTCGCTCAAGTCGTTCTATCATATCTTCCGTCCCGACCGTAACTTCCTGGTAGAACGGGGCATCCCCGTAGAACAGGTCTATATGATGGAAGACCAGATTATCAAAATAGAAAAATAATCTAACGATTTAACCATTTAACGTGCGCAGCACCATTTTAACCGTTTAACGTGTCGCATCAAAAGGCGACACCTAATCCTGCGTCCATAAACTCTGCCCGTACGCCATGGGTCTTCAGACCCAACTGCACGAATAGATGATCCAGTACGTGGTACTTCAGCACAAACTGCATGTAGCACCAACCGTCCTGGTAGTTGCTGGCCTTCGTGAAATCGTATCCGTAGAAAATGCCGCGGTCCAGACTGCCTCCGGCATCGTCTGCGGCTTTGGCCTCCGCGTATGGTTCCAGGTTCTTGATCGGGTCATATAGATAGAATCCGACATGCAGTCCGGCCGTCAGTCGTCCGATGATAAACTCCGGTTGCAGACTCAGTCCCACGCGAAAGCAGTTCTTCACGTCGCTCTCTTTTAGGTAGGTCTTACCGAAATACGTCACCGGCGCTCCGGGATTCATAGCCGCAAACTCATCATTGACTGCGGCGTAATACCCGTCATAGAATCCGTCCACACCCAGACCGATACGGAAGATACTGACCGGCACCCAATAAGCTGCCACCTTCACCGTAGCCGCACCGTAGAACTGCTGGCCGTTTTGATTGTCGCGGTAGTAGTTCTGCTTCGCGCCACCCGTCGCACTCACCTCCACCGCCCAGGGCTTGTCCACCGCCATCAGCTGACTTCGATCGCTCTGATTACTCTGATTACTCTGATTATTCTGATTATTCTGATTATTCTGATTATTCGGAGTATACCTCACCCCTACTTCGCCCCCAAACAGGTTATAGCCCGCATTCGGGTGCATGAAACTACCGTTGCTCATGTGCTGCCAGCCGCCGTTCACCGTGATCGCCCAACCGTCACGAATCGGGAAATCCATATAGAGTTGCAGGGCGAGATAAGCGTTTAGGATTGAGCCTATCGACCAGTTGGCGATATACTTGCCCGTGGCATCCTTGGCCATCGAGTAGGGAGCAACGTTATCGGGTAGGGTGTTGCTGTAGGTCTTGGTGATGGCTGCAAGTCCCACGGCGGGACGCAGTCCGATACCGAAGTGACGACCCGTATAGAAGGGTTGGTTCATATAGCCGTAGGCGGCGATAGCCGAACCCAGATACCGATCGTTGCCCAGGTTTAGATAACTCAGTCCTAATCCCACGGAGGCGTTGTTCCATTGCTGTAAGCAATGCCACTTACCTGTCGGCAGAAATTCTACACCGATACTACCGCCCAGCACGGGGCGTTCGATAAACTGATCGGCCTTACCGTCGGGCATGATCATACCGGCCATACCAGACAAGCGGTAAGCCATCGGTCTGCACGTCTTGACGGTGTCCGATTTGCTCGTTGCCCACAGGTTCATCACGCCCAGCAACAACAGTACGATTCCTATGCTTCGTTTCATTTCGTCTGCAAAAGTACTAAAAATAATTCGAATGTGCAAATAAATTTGCATAAGTGGGAATTTTTTTGTACCTTTGCACCCGATTTAATTTGGAGTACTATGTTTGATAACTTATCAGAACGATTAGAACGATCATTTAAGATTCTTAAAGGTGAAGGACGTATCACCGAAATCAATATTGCCGAAACGGTAAAAGATATCCGCAAAGCTCTGCTTGAGGCGGATGTTAACTATAAGACTGCCAAGCAGTTTACGGATCAAGTCAAGGAGAAAGCCCTTGGCCAGAACGTGATGACCAGTGTTCGTCCCGGACAACTCATGGTCAAGATTACCCACGACGAACTGGCTGCCCTTATGGGTGGTGAGACGGCGGAGATCAACCTCAAGGGCCAACCTGCCGTCATCCTTATGTCGGGTTTGCAGGGTTCGGGTAAGACGACCTTCGCTGCCAAGCTGGCCAACTACCTGCAGACCAAGAAAGCACGCCGCGTGATGCTGGCAGCCTGTGACGTCTATCGTCCGGCGGCTATCGAGCAGTTGCGCGTGCTGGGTGAGCAGATCAATGCAAAGGTATATACCGAGGAGACGGAGACCAATCCGGTGAAGAAGGCACAGAACGCCGTGGCGGAAGCACGTCGCCTGGGCTACGATACCGTCATTATCGATACCGCCGGCCGTCTGGCTATCGACGAACAGATGATGCAGGAGATTGCGGCTATCAAGCAGGCCATCAATCCCTCGGAGACCTTGTTCGTGGTAGATTCCATGACCGGTCAGGATGCCGTGAATACCGCCCGTGAGTTCAACGAACGTCTCGACTTCGACGGCGTCGTACTCACCAAACTCGATGGCGACGCCCGTGGTGGTGCGGCGCTCTCGATCCGCTCCGTGGTGCAGAAACCGATTAAGTTCATCGGTACGGGCGAGAAGATGGAAGCCCTCGATCAGTTCCACCCCTCGCGTATGGCCGACCGTATCCTGGGTATGGGTGACGTCGTCAGCCTCGTAGAACGTGCGCAACAGCAGTACGACGAAGCCGAGGCACGACGTATCTCCAAGAAGATTGCCAAGAACCAGTTCGACTTCAACGACTTCCTCGGTCAGCTCAACCAGATCAAGAAAATGGGTTCGATGAAAGAACTCATGGGTATGATACCGGGTATGGACAAAGCCCTGAAGGGTGTGGATATCTCTGACGATGCCTTCAAGCCTATCGAGGCAATGATCTCGTCGATGACTCCTGCCGAACGAGCTAATCCATCCCTCCTTAATGGTTCGCGCAAAGAACGCATCGCACGCGGATCGGGTACCACGATAGTCGAAGTCAACCGCTTCCTCAAGCAGTTTGACCAGACCAGCAAAATGATGCGCAAAGTACAACAAATGAAACGGCGATAAA
The DNA here is from genome assembly GCA_017551025.1 of Paludibacteraceae bacterium. Taxonomy (GTDB): domain Bacteria; phylum Bacteroidota; class Bacteroidia; order Bacteroidales; family Paludibacteraceae; genus Colicola. Next base: position 129,915 of record JAFZNG010000034.1, read on the forward strand.
CCATGGCTCTTTCTCATCATCATCATCACCATCATCACCGCCAAAGTAACAACGAACCGAAGCGGTTTAAGTGGAAACGCGACAAGAAAATGATCATCGGTAGTTCGCTTATCGCGATCACGTGTATCATCCTCATCTTCGGTCCGTTCCGGCCATTCTTCCAGGAGACGATCCTGCTTATCAAGGCTTGGGTTGCGCCCGAACCCGACGAACCGCCATTGGAGTACGATCCGCTCAAGGTGAATTATAAACTGCGTCAGGAACGTGAGCGCACTGGCGATAGCGTGGCCGCATCGCAAAATATCGATACGATGCGTCGTGAGATACGTCGCCAGACCGTACCCGTTTACCGTCCGCCACGCAAGCACGACGAGTGGTACCTGACCGAAAAAGACGTGAAGGAACTGCGTCGCGGCGCCAAGAACGACGAATAACTATGAATATTCTCGATAAAATTGAAGGCCTCGAAGCCAAGTTCCACGAGGTAAGTCTGCTCATCACCGACCCGGCAGTCATTGCCGATCAGGCGCGCTATGTGCGTCTCAACCGGGAGTATCATACCCTGGAGCAGGTGCTCAGCGTCACCGAACGCTATAAGAATGCCGTGCATAATCTCGAGGATGCCAAGCAGGTCTTTCATAATGAGTCCGATCCCGAACTGCGTGAATTGGCGCGTGCGGAGATCGATGAACTCGAACCCCAAATCCCCGCACTGGAAGAAGAAGTCAAACTCCAACTCCTGCCCAAGGATCCCGAGGACGCGAAGAATGTCGTCATGGAGATCCGTGGTGGTACGGGTGGCGATGAGGCATCGCTGTTTGCGGGCGATCTATTTCGTATGTACACCAAGTACTTCGAGTTGCGCGGTTTCCACTATACCGTATCGTCCTTTACGGAAGGTGCCGTGGGCGGATATAAGGAGATCATCTTCAATGTTACGGGTGAGAATGTATACGGTACGCTTAAGTACGAGTCGGGTGTTCACCGCGTACAACGTGTGCCCGTCACCGAGACTCAGGGACGTGTCCATACCTCCGCCGCTACCGTAGCCGTACTGCCGGAAGCCGATGAGTTTGAGGTGCATATCAACGAGGGCGAGATCAAGTGGGAGACCTTCCGCTCGGGTGGAGCAGGTGGTCAGAATGTCAATAAAGTAGAGTCCGGTGTGCGTCTGCGCTACAACTGGAAGAACCCCAATACGGGTGAAGTGCAGGAGATACTGATCGAGTGTACCGAGACGCGCGACCAGCCGAAGAACAAGGAGCGTGCTCTCTCGCGTCTGCGTACCCAGATCTACGATAAGGAGCACCAGAAATATATCGATGACATCGCTTCCAGACGTAAGACGATGGTGTCTACGGGTGACCGCTCCGCCAAGATCCGCACTTATAACTATCCCCAGGGACGTATTACCGACCACCGTATCGGCTATACCGTCTATAACCTCCCGGCCTTCATGGACGGCGATATCCAGGGTGTCATCGATGCGCTGCAAGTCGCCGAAAATGCCGAACGCTTGAAAGAAAGTGAATTGTAATTCGTAATTTTTAATTTTTAATTTTTAATTCACTTGGAACTGTTCTATTGCCCCGACATAGCGACTTCGCCTGTGCTCTCCGAAGAGGAGAGTGCGCATTGTGTGCGGGTGCTGCGCCATACCGCAGGTGATGAACTGACGGTCATGGACGGGCGTGGCTCGATTTATTGTGCGCGTATTACGAATCCGCATCCTAAGCACTGCGAACTGGAGATCCTCTCGTCCGAAAAACAACAAAAACACCATAACGGTTACGTGCATATCGCCGTTGCTCCCACCAAAAACATCGATCGTCTGGAGTGGGCCGTGGAGAAATGCACCGAGATTGGTGCAGATGCGTTTACGCCGCTGCTTTGCCGCTTCTCCGAACGCAAAAACCTGCGTCAGGACCGCCTGGAGAAGGTGATCCTGTCGGCTGCCAAGCAGTCGCTTACGGCGTACTTGCCGATGCTCAGTCCGATGACCGACTGTTCGGACTTTATCCGCTCATGCACAGCGGATTATAAGTTTATCGCGCATTGTTACAACGAATGCGAACGGGTGTTATTGCGTGATGCTATACAGGCTATTCGCAACCACTCACCAATCACCAATCACCAATCACCAATCGACGAACCGCGGTTCGTCGTATTGATCGGTCCCGAAGGTGATTTTTCGCCCGAAGAAGTACAGTTGGCAATTGAAAACGGCTTCCAACCCGTGCTACTCGGTAATGCCCGACTGCGTACGGAGACGGCTGCGGTCGTAGCGTGTCATACTATCGTTTGTTTAACTGACTAACCCATAACCCGTAACCTGTAACCCGTGTCCGATTTTCTTCAAATAGATGCCGATTTGCTGGTTTGGATCAATCAGCATCATGCCGAGTGGGCGGATACGCTCATGTGGTATATCTCCAAATCGACTACCTGGATACCGCTCTATGCCCTGATGATCGGTTTGCTGTGGCATCGTTTCGGTTGGCGTCGCATGCTCGTATGGCTGGTGGCGATTGTGGTGGCGATTGGTTTGGCGGATTTTGTGTCGAGTGGACTGATCAAACCCTTGGTTTGTCGTTTGCGCCCGACGCATGAACCTCAGTTAGAGGGTATGTTGCATCTCGTACGCGGTTATACGGGTGGGATGTACGGTTTTGTCAGTTCGCATGCCGCGAATACTGTGGCCTGTGCGTATCTGTTCTCGCGGGTGTATCGCGATAGATGTATGACGCTCATAATGAGCCTGTACGTGGCGGTGAATTGTTATTCGCGCATGTATCTCGGTGTGCATTATCCGGGAGATATACTCGGAGGATTGGTGGTCGGATTAGTTATAGCAGAAAGCATATACCTGATAACAAAGAGGATAGATAAAATCAAAATTTTTAATTCGTAATTTTTAATTTTTAATTGATCGATTTATCGTATCCATATCGCATCGCTCGTCGGCTTTACTACGCCGATGATACGCGCAACCGTTCTTCGCGTCCTGCGATACGTGTGGCGCTGGCGGGAATCGCTATCGGACTGATGGTGATGCTCGTCACGATCTGTGTGGTGGTGGGCTTCAAGCGCACGATTACCGACCAGGTGTCCGGGTTCGGTGCGCATGTGCAGATTGTCAATTTCGACAATAATAATACCTACGAGATGCTGCCGATCTCGTTCTCGGATACGCTGCTTGGCCGGATACGTGCTTTGCCTTATACGGCTGAATGCGAACCGTTTATCACGAAACCCGGCATTGCTAAGACCGAGGATAACTTCCTCGGTGTTGTGCTTAAGTCGGTCGGTGAGAACGATTATGTGGCGCAAAGACTTCAGGCCGGTCGTATGCCCAAGACGGATAAGGAGGTGCTGATCTCGGCGGCCCAGGCTTCAACGCTCGGCTTGCAACCGGAGGATGATCTGTTCTGCTATTTCGTAGATGAAGACGTGCGGGTGCGTAAGTTTCATATAGTAGGTATTTATAGCACCGGTTTCTCGGATTTCGACCAACTGTTTATGTGGTGCACGATGCCCGTGCTGACGACGCTCAACGGATGGGAAGCGGATCAGTATTCCGGTTTGCAGATCATGGCGGATGATGCGAAGCATATCGATCTGTTGGCGGAGTCGCTGTATGATGCCGTGTATAATCATTTCGATCGGGATGATAGCGGGTATTATGTGCAGACGATTCGTGAACTCAACCCGCAGATCTTCTCCTGGCTCGACTTGCTGGATATGAATGTATGGGTGATTATTATCCTTATGCTCTGTGTATCAGGCTTTAGCATTATATCCGGACTGATCATACTGATCCTGGATGCGGTGCAGTTTGTGGGTGTGATGAAGGCCTTGGGTGCGGATAACCGTTTCCTGCGTCGTGTGTTCCTGGCACGGGCTTCGATGCTTGTCTTGCGTGGTATGCTCTTGGGAAATATCTTGGGGCTCGGTCTGTGTGCGCTGCAGTATTTTACCCATGTGATTCCGTTGGATGCCGCTACGTATTATGTGGATGCGGTGCCGGTGGTCTTCCCCTGGTTGTGGCTTGTGGTGCTGAACGTATCGGTATTCGTGTTGTCGTACCTGATTATGCTCTTGCCGTCGTTGATCGTCACCCGCATCTCTCCCGCCCGCGTGATGCATTTTGAGTAATAACTCTCAACTCTCAACTACCATGACGCTCACCACTCCCGTTCCTATTACTCCAGCAGCTCGTCCGATTCGCTACGACGACCGCTTGCTATTCTTGGGTTCGTGTTTTGCGGACTCGGTTTCGGCATGTATGGCGGCGTATTATTTTCAGTTGACGGCCAATCCCTTCGGTACGTTGTATAACCCGCTCTCGATCGCGCAGGCTATTCGTTTGCAGCAGGTACCGGAACTTGTAGAGTGGGGTGGACTGTTCCATTCGATGGCGCATCACGGTGATTTCTCGTGTCCTACGGCCGCGGAGACGCAGACGCGTTGTGAGGAATCGATCCGGAGGATGCAGCAGGCGCTGAAGGAGGCGACGGTGGTGTGCGTAACGTTTGGCACGGCGTGGGTGTACGAATGGAAGGGTGAGCGGTTAGCGGTTAGCGGTGAGCGGAGTAGTTCGGCTCCGGAGCCTACTCCGGTAGTAGCGAATTGTCATAAACTCCCTGCGGAACGATTCACGCGTCGCCGCCTGACGGTGGAGGAGATCGTGGCGGCATGGCAACCGATCCTGGAGATGTATCGGGATAAGCACTGGATCTTTACCGTCTCGCCTATCCGTCATCTCAAGGACGGACTGCATGAGAACCAACTCTCTAAGGCCATTCTGCTGCAGGCAGTCGAACAACTCACCCTACACGCTACACCCTATACCGACTACTTCCCTGCTTACGAGATCATGTTGGATGAGTTGCGCGACTATCGTTTCTATGCCGAAGATATGATTCATCCGTCGGATCAGGCGGTGCGATATATCTTCTTGCGCTTCGCGGATAGGTATTTCGATGCAGCTACGCGCAGGGATATGCAGACCTTGCATCAGCTCTTCTTGGACCGAAATCATCGTTTTTTGCATCCGGAATCTAAGGAAGCGGAGGCATTTCGCACCCGTTTAGCCCAAAAAGAGGCCGAAATCCGTCAAAAATTCCCCTGGATTTAAAAAAATCCACTCTACACCCTACACTCTACACCCTACACCCTTTATAATATATATAAGGTACGCGCGTACGCGTGTATGCGCGCGAGCATAGAGAGGTTGGTTTTGGTGGATTTTTGCGCAAATTGTTCTATATTACCGTTTGTGCCAAAAAATGTTCAAAAATGCCACTATTGATAATCAGCGAGTTACAAAGAAAATGCAAAAAAAATGCAAAAATATTTGCGTATGTCAAATAAAAGCAGTAATTTTGCACCCGCTTTCGCTCCGAAAAACGAGTGAACAGCCAAAAATGATCCTTGAAAGATTGATCAATCATGATGTAGTACAAGAACTGAATTTAGATTCAGATGTCAAATGTCAAACGACAAATGTCAAATGAATTTTAGGTTCCCGTTAAGTACACTCAATAAGTTATTCTGAGCTATCTTATAATTTTTCTTTTTACAACGAAGAGTTTGATCCTGGCTGTGGATGAACGCTAGCGACAGGCCTAACACATGCAAGTCGAGGGGCAGCGCGGGAGAAGCTTGCTTTTCCTGGCGGCGACCGGCGCACGGGTGCGTAACAGGTGTGCAATCTGTCCTATACCGGGGCATAGCCCAGCGAAAGTTGGATTAATTCTCCATGTGAGCGAGTGCCGCATGACACACGCTTGAAACGTAAGGGTATAGGGTGAGCACGCTTCTGATTAGATAGTTGGTGAGGTAACGGCTCACCAAGTCGACGATCAGTAGGGGTTCTGAGAGGAAGGTCCCCCACATTGGAACTGAGACACGGTCCAAACTCCTACGGGAGGCAGCAGTGAGGAATATTGGTCAATGGACGGAAGTCTGAACCAGCCAAGTCGCGTGAAGGATGAAGGTTCTATGGATTGTAAACTTCTTTTATTCGAGGGTAAAGTGTGGTACGTGTACCATATTGCAAGTATCGAATGAATAAGCATCGGCTAACTCCG
>JAFZNG010000035.1 GCA_017551025.1 Paludibacteraceae bacterium
ATCCGGCGCATTGTCGAAACCGAAGAAAGACGGTCAGCACAAGCACGAGAAGATGCTGCTTGGCACGCACCGCAAGGCTGCAACCTCTAACCCGAATTGTACGCGTGTTTACATGCGTGATCAGGTAGAGCGCTCGACCGAGCCGACGCAGAACGAGCTTGCGGCTCGTACCCGCTTCACCGCTGTACAGGCGGCAGTCAACACCCGTATGAAGAACCTCTCGACGATCGCTGCTGACCGCGAAGCCTTCGAGGCGCAGAAGGATCTTGCCGGCGGCAAGAAGACCCTGAAGGCGTATCTGTGGAAGGTCTGCGGCGACGCGTACGATCAGCAAAACGGTTAAGCCCGTTTTGCTGATGGTGTATGGTGTATGGTGTAGAAAAGAAGAAGCCCGAGGGAGAGCCTCGGGCTTCGCTTATTGTGCGGTATGTCAGAGTCGTTCGAGTTCGACGGTGAAGTGGCGCATGAGTGGCGCTTCCTTGGTGATCTTGAGACCACGGGTGAGCGTCATGCGACGGTCGTAGACATTCTTGAGGGCGGCTGCGATGACATCCATATGGTTGTTGGTATAGACGCGGCGCGGGATGCAGAGACGCACGAAGTCCAGTCCGCCAAAGCGGTTCTCGCGCGTAACCGGGTCGCGGTCGGCCAGGATATATCCGATCTCGCAAGCGCGGATACCAGCCTCGAGATACAACTCGCAGGTGAGTGTTTGTGCGGGGAACTCCTCCTTAGGAATCTGACAGAGCACCTTATCGGCGTCTACGAAGATGGCATGGCCTCCGGCCGGACGCTGGTATGGAATACCGTATTCATCGAGTTTGGATGCCAGGTACTGGACTTGACGGATACGTGTGTCAAGCATGTCGAATTCGGTGTTCTCCATCAGTCCGACAGCCAGTGCGGCCATATCGCGGCCGTTCATACCGCCGTAGGTAAGGAAGCCCTCAAAGGGGATACAGAACTGCTTGCAGCCCTCGTACCACTCCTCGCGGTTGGTGGCGATAAAACCGCCCATATTTACCAGGCCGTCCTTCTTAGCGGACATGGTCATCGAATCGACATACGAGAACATCTCGCGGGCGATCTCCTTGATGCTCTTGTCGGCGTAACCCGGTTCGCGGGTCTTGATGAAATACGCGTTCTCGGCAAAACGTGCGGAGTCCATGTTGACGGGTACGCCGTAGCGATGACACAGTTCGCAAGTAGCCTTGATATTGGCCATAGAGACGGGTTGGCCGCCAACGGTGTTGTTGGTGACGGTGAGCACCATAAACGGTACGTTGCCCTCGTTCTCGCGGAGTACCTTCTCGAGTTTTTCGAGCGAGACATTACCCTTGAAGGGTGCTTCGAGTTGGGTATCCTTGGCCTCGTCACAGGTCACGTCGATAGCAAAGGCTTTGCGTGCCTCGATATGGCCCTTGGTGGTGTCGAAGTGGGCATTGCCCGGGATGATCTGGCCGGGCTTAACGAGATAGGAGAAGAGGACATTCTCGGCGGCACGACCCTGGTGGGTTGGGATGACGTAGCGGAAACCTGTGAGTTCGGTTACAACGTTCTTGAACTCAAAGAACGACCGGGCACCCGAATAGCTCTCGTCGCCCATCATCATAGCGGCCCACTGACGGTCGGACATAGAGCCCGTACCGGAATCGGTCAGCAGATCGATATACACCTGCTCTGAGCGGAGCATGAAAACATTGTTCTTGGCTTCGCGAAGCCATTTCTCGCGTTCCTCGCGTGTGGATTTACGGATGGGTTCTACCATCTTGATTTTCCACGATTCAGCAAATGGGAGTTCCATGATATTGTGGGTTTTTGTTAAAAATTTGGTGCAAAGGTACAAAAAATAATTCAAAATTAAAAATTAAAAATTAAAAATGCTATCTCTGTCGTGCGTTTTTTGTTAAAACCGTTCGCGGAACTCGGAGGGTGTACAACCTTTCGATTCGCGGAAGAGCCGGTTGAAGTGGCTGAGGGTGTTGAATCCGCAAGAGAAGCCGATCTGAGAGACCGAGAGTGAGGTGGTAAGTAGCATACGAGCGGCAATACCGAGGCGATAGTCGATGAGATAGCGGTTAGGGGTGCGCCCGGTCTTATTGCGGAAGAAGCGCGAGAACGACTCGGGAGCCATGCAGACGAGGTCGGCCAGTTCCTGGAGACTGATATCCTGCATATAGCGCTCGGCGATATAGTCGATGGTGCGGCGTACGCGTTCATCTTCGTTCTCTTCGCGGGCACCGATAAACGAGGACGAGGACAGTTCGCGGGCATCCTCGACGAGCGAGAGACGATACAGCAGGTTCCATAGACGTATTACGGCCGCAAAACTATCATTACTGTGGGCCAGGTTGACGATATCGTCGTGGAGGATCTGGATGGCAGGTTCGGGAAAGGCCAGTCCGCGTTGTGCCCGCTCGAGCATGCGGCGGATAGAGACGAAGGCCCGCTTGTTCATAAACGAACCGTTGAACGCATCGGGGTCGATATGGATGGTGATCTCGTAGATGTCGTGTTGCGGGCAAGTGCCTTGTTCCCAGACGTGTACAAGCTTGCTATTGGCTACGAGTACCAGGTCGAGATAGCCTATTGTCTCATGGCTGTCGCCAATGGTGCGTGTGGCTCCGGCGGCATTCTCTACGAAATTCAATTCGTATACTTCATGGCAATGGGCAGGGTACTCGAAGTAGGTTTTATGACGTTCGCCGACATAGAAGATATCGAGCGGTTCGAGTCGTGTGATTTCGGTAAAAGATTCTCTCATGGCCTAAATTTTCTGCAAAATTACAACAAAAAAATCATATCTGCAAATCAAAAATGGCAGTTTTAGCAAAATTTGCATAATTTCGGTCGGAAAAGTGTCAGTCTATGTGAAATAAAAGCAGTAATTTTGCAGCGTAATTTGGAGACATAGACAAAAATAATCTTAAAATTGACGAATGATGGCACAAGAGTACGGACATTTTGATGACGCCAAACGTGAGTATGTGATTACCAATCCACGAACCCCTTTCCCGTGGATCAACTACCTGGGTAATGAAGATTTTTTCGGACTGATTAGTAATACTGGCGGTGGCTATAATTTCTATAAGGACGCCAAGTTTCGCCGTATCACCCGATATCGCTATAATAGTGTACCGATGGACTCGGTCGGACGCTATTTCTATATTGTAGAAGACCGCTTCCAGGATGACCTAAGAGCAAAGACCGCTGACGCTGAAAGACCGGCTGCGCCTGAAAGACTGATCTGGAATCCGGGATGGAAACCATGCAAGACCGAGTTGGACAGTTATGAGTGTCGTCACGGATTGAACTACACGCGCATCACGGGCGTGAAGAATAAGGTTCGCGCGAGTGTGCTATATTTCGTGCCGCTGGGCGTAAAAGCAGAGATTCAGCGTCTGACGCTGACGAATGAGTCGGAGGGGAAGAAGACGCTGCGTCTCTTCAGTTACGCGGAGTGGTGTCTATGGAATGCCGCTACCGACGGCGAGAACTTCCAGAGGAATCTTTCGACCGGGGAAGTGGAGGTAGAGAAAGTCGAAAGTCAAAAGTCGAAAGACCGCTTCGCTCAAAGCAATGGTTGGACGGCTATCTATCATAAGACCGAGTATAAGGAGCGCCGCAATCACTATGCGTACTATAGCGTGAATTGTCCGGTGCAGGGATACGATACCGACCGCGAGTCGTTCGTGGGATTGTACAATGATCTGAACGAGCCGCAAGTTGTATTAGCCGGTCATTCGGCTGACAGTCTGGCACACGGATGGAGTCCGATCGCAAGCCACTTTATCGAGGTAGAGTTAGCCCCGGGCGAGAGTAGAGATTTTATCTTCGTTCTCGGATATGAGGAGAACGAGGAATCGAACAAGTTCGAGGATTCCAAATTAAAAATTAAAAATTCAAAATTACTCACTTCTCTTGGTGAGAAAGATCATCATATCATTAATAAGGAACGTGCGCACGAGGTGATTCGTCGTTTTGCGACCGTAGAGGCGGTAGATCAAGCGTTTGCGGAGTTGCAGGCCTTGTGGGATGAGTTGCTGAGCAAGTACCACGTGGAGAGTGATGACGAGCGCCTGAACCGGATGGTGAACATCTGGAATCAGTACCAGTGCATGGTGACGTTCTGCATGAGTCGTTCGGCTTCGTTCTTTGAGAGCGGTGTAGGACGCGGTATGGGTTTCCGGGATTCGAATCAGGACTTGGTGGGTTTTGTACATCAGATCCCGTCGCGTGCCCGTCAGCGCATCCTGGACATCGCGGCTACGCAGTTCCCGGATGGCGGTTGTTATCATCAGTATCAGCCCTTGACCAAACGCGGCAATAATGATATCGGCGGTGGTTTCAACGACGACCCGATGTGGTTGATCTTCGGTACGACGGCTTATATCCGTGAGACGGGTGATTTCTCGATCCTGGATGAGATGGTGCCTTGGGACAACCAACCGGGTACGGAGGTGAGCCTGATGGAGCACCTGCGTATCTCGTTCAACCACGTGGTAGAGAACCTCGGCCCGCACGGACTGCCCTTGATAGGTCGTGCAGACTGGAATGACTGTCTGAACCTCAACTGCTTCTCGATGGACCCGAACGAGAGTTTCCAGACGACGGGCAACAAGACCGAAGGCAGCCAGGCAGAGAGCCTGATGATTGCAGGTCTGTTTGTCTATTGCGGACGGCAGTTTGTGGAATTGCTCGAGACCGCTTCGCTGAAAGACCGCTTCGCTGAAAGAATAAAGATCGCTTCGCTGAAAGAGGAGATTGAGAAGATGTGCCAAGCCGTAGAGGAGTTTGGCTGGGATGGCGAGTGGTACTTGCGCGCTTATGACTACTATGGTCATAAGGTAGGTTCGAAGGAGAACGAGGAAGGCAAGATCTTCATCGAGAGCCAAGGCTGGTGCGGCATGGCGCGTATCGGTGCGGAGAAAGGTATGCCGGAGAAGGCATTGGACAGTGCGGCACGGTGGTTGGACAGCGAGCACGGTATGGTGCTGAACTATCCGGCCTATACGACCTATCATATCGAGCTGGGCGAACAGAGTACGTACCCCGCCGGCTATAAGGAGAATGGCGGTATCTTCTGCCATAACAATCCCTGGGTCATCATCGCCCAGACCGAAGCAGGTCGCGGTAACGATGCCTGGACGCTGTATAAGAAAATCGCTCCGGCATGGATCCAGGATCAGGACTTGCATAAAGTAGAGCCGTACGTGTACTGCCAGATGGTAGCAGGCAAAGAGGCGGCCAAACCCGGTGAGGGTAAGAACTCATGGTTGACCGGTACGGCAGCCTGGAACTGGTTGACGATCAGTCAGCATATCCTGGGTATCCGTCCGACATACGAGGGACTGATGGTAGATCCGTGTATCCCGAGCGATATGAAGGAATATACCGTTACGCGCAAATGGCGTGACGCAGAATATGTGATTACCGTTAAGAACCCGAACGGCAAGCAGAGGGCGGAGAAGCCGACCGTACTGCCGTATGAGCCGGGTAGACACGAAGTAATAATCGAACTCTAGAACCTCTAGAGTCTCTAGAATATCTAGTAAAAATTTAATACCATGAAAAGAATTTCTGCAGTATTATTGGCGCTGTTGACGGTGTGTGCCGTGAGCGTAGCGCAAGAGAAGAGACAACGTCCGATGGACAACGAAGCGGTGCAGTTCTGCATGTCGATGGGTATCGGCTGGAATCTGGGTAACCAGATGGACGCGCATTATAACGGCTGTAGTTATGAGGAGGGTTGGGGCAATAAAGCTGCTACCCAGCAGACCTTCAACGGCGTACGAAAAGCCGGTTTTCGCTCGGTACGTATTCCCGTCACATGGATGGGTCATATCGGTGCGGCACCGACGTATACGATAGAGCGTGCCTGGCTCGACCGCGTAGCCGAACTGGCACAGATGGCGCATAAGGCCGGCTTGATTGTGATTATCAATATCCACCACGACGGTTACGGTGCACAGGATACGCCCAGCAAGGGTTTCCACTGGCTCGACCTGCCGGGTGCGGCTGCTGATGAGGCGGTCAACCAGCGTATCAAACAGGAGTTGACCATGGTATGGCTTCAAATCGCCCAGCGTTTCCAGAACGACGGCGAGTGGCTCGTCTTTGAGACACTGAACGAGATCCAGGACGGCGGTTGGGGTGGAGGCGCGAACCGCACAGACGGCGGTGCGCAGTACCGCGTGCTGAACGAGTGGAATCAGGTGTGCGTCAATGCGATCCGTGCCGCAGGCGGACAGAACGAGACCCGCTATATCGGTGTGCCGGGTTATGTATGCAACCCGGATTTGACGGTGGAGAACCTGGTGCTGCCGGAGGATGTAGTTGAGAATAGACTGATGGTAGCGGTACATAGTTACGATCCGTGGGATTACGCCGGTTCGGCCGAGAAAAACGAGTGGGGCCATACGGGTGTAGATGTCGTAGAAGGTGCGGATGAGAATGCTTATGTAGGCATGCTCAATCGATTGTATAATATGTATGTGCGTCGCGGCATACCGGTTTATTTCGGTGAGTTTGGTGCGGTGCGTCGCACCAATCCGCAGGACGAAGCCTTCCGCTTGTATTATTTCCGCTATATATGCAAGGCCATGCGCGACCGTCGTATCGCGGCGCTATACTGGGATAACGGTAACAGCAAGGCGGGTAATGACGGTTTCGGCGTGATCAACCACCAGACGGGTAAGTTTATCGGTAACGGTGAACAGGCTGTTCGCGCCATGGTGGACTCGTGGGAGAACAACGACCCCGCGTACACGCTCCAGTCGATCTACGAATCGGCCCCGCAGTCCGGCAGACAACCGGGAGACCAGCATTCAGGCAAACCAACAAATCACTATAATTAAAATCTAATCGACATGCAATCTTATTTTAGACAGGTGCTATGCGTGATGATGCTCCTCGTGGGCAGTTCGATCGCGTGGGCACAGCACAAGGTGAGCGGCGTCGTAGAAGATGCCGATGGCCCGCTGATGGGTGCAACAGTCATCGTCAAGGGAACCACCCGTGGTACGGTTACCGACATGGATGGTAAGTATGCTATCGAGGCCAATGTGGGTGAGGAACTCGAGTTCTCCTATATGGGCTATCGTGCACAATCGATCAAGGTCACGGGTCAGATCATCAACGTGACCATGCAAGAAGACGCAGAGGTGCTCTCCGAAGTCGTGGTTACCGCTATGGGTATCAAGCGCGATAGAAAAGCCCTCGGTTATGAAGTAGGCGAGGTGGACGGCGAAGCGCTGACCAAAGCCAAGGAGACGAACGTCGCCAACTCGCTGGCCGGTCGTGTGGCCGGACTGGTAGTAGAAGGTACGGCCGGTGGTGCATCGGGTTCGACACGCGTCATGTTGCGTGGTACGACCGAGATGACCGGCAATAACCAGCCGCTCTATGTCATCGACGGTGTGCCGATGGACAATACCAATTTCGGTTCGGCCGGAACGGAAGGCGGTTATGACCTGGGTGACGGTATCTCGGCGATCAACCCCGATGATATCGAGTCGATGTCGGTGCTGAAGGGTCCGGCAGCTGCCGCCTTGTACGGTAGTCGCGCCAGCCACGGTGTGATCCTGATCACGACCAAGAAAGCCAATACGGGCGATGCGAAGTGGGGCGTGGAGTACAACGGTACGTTCACGTTTGACAGCCAGTTGAGCCAGTGGGATAACGTGCAGCAAGTCTATGGTATGGGTTCGGACGGTATGTATAACGTGGACGCCGTAAGCAACACCAACAAGTCCTGGGGTCCGAAAGCCGATGGCGGATTGACCTTGCGTTATTACGACGGTCAGGAGCATCCTTTCCTCATCGTGCCCAACAATACGGCTAATTTCTTTGAACTTGGTCTGACGGCTACGAATACGGCTGTCATATCGATGAATACGGGCAAGACGGGTCTGCGCTTTACCTATTCGGATATGCGTAACAAGGATATCTTGCCCAACTCGAATATGAGTCGTAACACCCTGAACCTGCGTGCGAACACGAGTCTTGGTCCGGTGGATTTGGACTTTAATGTCAACTTCACGCACGAGGATGTAAAGAACCGTCCGGCCCTGGGCGACGACAAGTCGAACGTAGGTAAGAACCTGATGACGCTTTCGACAACCTATAATCAGGAGTGGTTGAAGAACTATGAGAACGAGTACGGCGAGTATCAGAACTGGAATGGTATGGATCCGTATAACGTGAACCCGTACTGGGATATCAATAAGAACAAGAACCAGTCGTACAAGAACCTGCTTCGTATGAACGGAAAGATTGTATATACGATCATTCCGCAGTTGAAGATCCAGGCGACGGTCGGTGCGGAACTCAACCGTTTTGAGTTCTCGGACTTCAAGTATCCGACTACGCCGGGTTACGAGTCGGGTCGTCTGCAGAACAGCTATTTCAACAACCGAATGATCAATGCGGAGTTTCTGGGTATCTACTCGGATACGTGGGGCGATTTCGACTTCACGGCCACTGCCGGTGCGAATATCTACGATGTACACAACCGTACGACGGTGAATACCGGAACGGATATGGGTATTCGTGAGGTGATTGCGATGAACAGTTTTGAGGAGCAGTCGGTAGAAGAGAGTGCGTACAACAAACGTATCGTGTCGGTGTTTGGTTCGGCTAACCTGGGATGGCGTCATATGTTGTACTTGGATGCTACGGTTCGTGGTGACAAGTCGTCGGCGCTGGCTGGTGGCAAGAACCTGTATGTCTATCCGTCGGTGAGCGGATCGTGGGTGTTCTCGGAGTTGATCAAGAGCAACCGCAAAGTGCTGCCGTACGGTAAGGTTCGTTTGAGTTGGGCCGAGGTAGGTAGCGATACCGATCCGTATCAGTTGGGTCTTCGCTATACCAAGTCGCAGTTCGGTTATTCGGGTTATACCATCGGTGCTATCTATGGCAACCTGATGCCGAATGCAGACCTGAAGCCGACGCGTACCCGTTCGTGGGAAACCGGTTTTGAGACCAAGTGGTGCAACCAGCGTATCTCGTTGGACTTTACGTTCTATCATCAGGTGTCGCGTGACCAGATTATCGGTATGGCCGTATCGCCTACCAGCGGTTATGACTACCGTTTGATTAACGCCGGTGCGATCCTGAACCAGGGATTTGAGATTACGTTCGGTGCACGTCTTGTGCAGACCAAGGACTTCTCCTGGGATTTGAATATCAACTGGTCGAAGAACAACAACAAGGTGCTTTCTCTGACGGAAGGCACGACCGAGTTGGAACTGGCCAAGGCTACGTGGTGTAACGTCTATGTATCGGCTCGCGAGGGTGAGAACTACGGTTCGATCTGTGGCCCGGCTTTGGCGCGTAATGCCGAAGGTCGCGTGATTGTGGATGCAGCGACCGGTCTGCCGACCTTTACAACGGAGAACAAGGTGCTGGGTAATGCGCAGTGGGACTGGACAGGCGGTCTGAGTACTACCTTGCGTTGGCGCATGCTGACCTTGACGGCCTTGTTTGACGTGAAGGTAGGTGCCGACATCTTCTCGATGTCTGAGCGTGCTTCGTACGAGACCGGTAAGGCCAAGGAGACGCTCGTAGGACGTGCCGAGTGGTACGCTTCGGAGGAAGCGCGTCGCCAGGCAGGTGTGACCAGCGGTTGGGTAGCTACAGGCGGTTATCTGGTGGACGGTGTGATCGACAACGGCGACGGTACGTACCGCGAGAACGATATCTACATCAATCCGGAGGATTACTGGTACGAGGTATCGCGTAAGTCGCCCGAATTGTTTATCTACGACAACTCGTATATCAAGTGCCGTGAGTTGACTCTGAGTCTGGACTTCCCGCAGAAGTGGCTCGACAAGAAGGGCATCGTAAAGCACGTAGGTATCAGTTTTGTAGCACGTAACCCCTTCATTGTATGGAAGAATATCAAGGATATCGATCCTGATGCACAGTATAACACCTCGGGTCTTGGTCTGGAGTACGGTTCGCTGCCGAGC
This sequence comes from Paludibacteraceae bacterium, assembly GCA_017551025.1. Classification (GTDB taxonomy): domain Bacteria; phylum Bacteroidota; class Bacteroidia; order Bacteroidales; family Paludibacteraceae; genus Colicola. The sequence continues at coordinate 9,972 of JAFZNG010000035.1, forward strand.
CGTCGCAGCTACGGTCTGAACTTTAATATCAAATTCTAAACTCGTAAATCAATGGCAATTATGAAAAAGAATCTTTTATCTTTGAGCGCAAGCGTTCTTTTCACTTTGAGCGTAGCGGTCTTTGGCCTCGCTTCTTGCTCCGACAAGGTTTACGAGGAGATCAATACCGACCCGACGAAAGCCGATCATATCAATCCGGCATCTCAGTTGACGTATGCCGAATTGCAGATCTTCGGTGATATGAACTATGTGGATGTACATCGTCTGTATACGTATGCGTTCACGCAGCACCTGATGGGTTGCTGGAACACAACCAATTACGGCGGTCAGCATCGTGCGGATGACAACGAGATGAGTCGTCCGTGGAACAACCTCTATCCGGCAGCTATTCGCAACCTGACCGATGCTATCGAGCAGACGAAGGACGACAGTACGCTGGTAAACGTGAATGCCGCGTTGCGTATCTTCCGAGTATATGTGGGTTCGCTCCTGACGGATTTCTATGGTGATGTGCCGTTTACGGAGGCCGGTAAGGCTTTTATCTCCGGTATCACCCAGCCGAAGTATGACACGCAGGAAGACTTGTATAACTTGTTCTTTGCGGAACTGAAAGATGCGGCCAATTCGTTTGACAGCAAAGCCAAGGGCATAGAGAGTGATGCCTTGTTCGGTGGGAATATCTCCGCATGGAAGATGTTTGCCAACTCGCTTCGTTTGCGTTATGCGATGCGTATCTCGGATGTGAATCCGACCCTGGCGCAAGCAGAGTTTACGGCAGCCTTGGCAGACGGCGTAATGCGTAGTGCTGCGGATGATGCGTGTGTAGAACATATGAACGTAAGTTACAGTTTCGGTCAGGAGTCCTACAAAGACTTCCGCGGCAACGCCATGGCGAAGTATTTCTTCGGCAATGACCCGGCCAACAACCCGACGTATATATGCGAGACGTTCTGGAATCAGTTGTATACCAACAACGACCCGCGTACCACGCGCCTGTTCCGCTTCTATATTGATGACTTTATGGCTATCTCTACCGGCGACGGACGTATCGACATGACGGATGCGGTGATGGCTACCGAGGCATCCAACCCGGGTAAGATCATCTATCTGATTGCGCCGGGTCAGTTCAGCTGGGATAACTGGCCTTCTTATACCGACATACCGGGTAGTCCGCTGGCTAATCAAGTGGCGGAGGTGCAAGCCGCCCATACGGGCTTTAACCCGGGAGAGAATCCGCGTTGGTTGATGCCGAAACTGGCGATGAACTTCTTGCGTTCGGACAACCCGGGTGTGCTGATGACGTATGCTGAGGTATGTTTCCTGCGTGCGGAGGCAGCTATCAACGGTTGGACCGGCGATAATGCAAAGCAGTACTACGAGGACGGTATCCGTGCATCGATGAATTTCCTCTCGGACAACTACGGTTGCCAGAAGATAGAGGATGCGGAGGTGGATGCTTATCTGGCTCAGCCGTCTATCGCTTGGGGTGCCAGTGCAGCACAACAGAAGAACCAGATCAATACGCAGGCATGGATTCTTCACTTCCACAACCCTGCAGAGGCTTGGGCTAACCAGCGTCGTTCGGATTATCCGGCTCTCACGCCTCCCGATCCGGCTGGCAAGAACCCGCTTATCGACGGAAACGCCATCCCTGTTCGTCTCTGCTACCCGCTCAAGGAAGAAACTTATAATAACGATGCGTATCAAGCTGCAAAAGCTCGTGTGAGCGGTACGTATGACTGGCACGCACGCCTATGGTGGGACGTGAAGTAATTATAAATTATAAATTAAGAATTAAAAATTAGGAATTATGAAAGCGAAATATTTAATTCTCATAGCCACTCTGGCGACAGCGGTCTTTACCTCTTGCGAGAAACAGGATCCGTATGATACCCAGTCGCCGGATGACGCCCCACTGATCTTGGTACCCTACGAGACCAAGACGGGTCAGATCACGTATACGCTGGCTAATCCGGACACGCCGCTCAAAGACTCGGTGGTGGTTACTCCCTCGGCTTATACTACGGTCAACTGGTATCTCGATGACGAACTGGTATATACCGGCACGAAGATTGAGAAATGTTTCCTGGCAGGTAACTACTCGCTGACACTGGAAGCAGTGACCACCGCAGGCAAGCGTACATCGCGTACGGGTACCGTCACGGTCAACCCGTATCCGGAAGATCCGTCGTCTCAGGCGCCGGCTGCCGGTCGCCATTTTGTGCCCGGTACGGCCGCTACGCTGACCGGTGTAAACCTGACGAAAGTAAAGACAGTGGTAGTGTCGCGTGATCTGGGCGGCAACGATGTCGTTTGTGCTATTGACGTGACTGCTGCAGACGATGCGACGTTGACATTCGACCTGCCGGAAATGGCAGAAGGCGTGTATTTCGTGCGCTTCAAGGATGCAGCCGGAAAGCTCTACGGTGCGGATACCTTTACCGCACATAACTCGGCGGTAGCGCTGGCCGGTTATGAGTCGTTCGTGCCGAATGAGGCATGGACCATTACCGGTGTAAAACTGGAGAATGTAGCGTCGGTTACGGTGGACGAGACCGTTATTACCGAACTGACCGCCACGGCTACATCGATTACCTTCATGGCTCCGGCCGCTGAAGTGGGTGAGCACACCCTCTCGATGAAGAATGCCGATGGTTCGAGCGTGTTCTTCATTACCGACGCCGGTGCGGTGACCGAGGTGACCACGATCGTTTCGGAGGAGAGAACGCTATGGGAAGGCAGTTGTGTGATCAACTGGGGAGATGCCAATGTCAATGTGGACAAAGCTACGATGGCTAATGTGCCTGCGGGATCAACGGTATATATCTACTATAACGTACCGGATGCGGATTACCACTCGCTGCGTGTTGTAGTGGCACCGGATTGGAGTGCGGATCTCTTGCCGCAAGTAGATGGTATGCAAGCTCAAGCCAACCCGTATACCTTCGTCTATGACAACGCCGGCAAGGCTGCAGCTGAAGCGGCGGATAAGAATGGTATTCTCATCACCGGCTTCGGTCTGGAGATAACCAAAGTGACTTACAAATAAATCGTTTATCTATATGATACCTCTCCGAGAAAAAATCGGATATGCTCTGGGTGATGCCGCTTCCGGCGGCATCACCTGGAAGATTATGTCCGTTGCCTTCCCGCTGTTCTTTACCAACGTCTTCGGCCTTACGTTTGCCGATGCAGCGGCATTGATGCTTATCGCCCGTATGTTTGACGTGATTACCGACCCGCTGATGGGCTCTATCGCCGATCGTACGCGTACGCGCTGGGGCACCTACCGCCCGTGGTTACTTTTTGGTGCAATACCTTTCGGACTGGTCTTTGCGTTGCTGTTCTTCACACCCGAACTGGGTCCTACCGGCAAACGTATCTGGGCCTATAGCCTCTATCTGCTCATGATGGCTTGCTATACGATGGTTAACGTGCCTTACGGTTCGTTGCTCAACGTCATGACGGAGGATAGCGACGAGCGTAATCAGTTCTCTGCTTTCCGTATGGTAGGTGCTTATGCAATGGGATTCATTACCTTGTTCAGTTTTCCCTATCTCCAGCGGATGGTAGGCGGTACGGAGCAGCATCAGTATGCCGTTCTCGGAGCAGGCTTCGGACTTGTGGCAGCCGTGATGACCCTCGCTTGCGGATTGCTCACGACGGAACGCCATAAGCCCGTCATCGCCGAGAAATTCAGTTTTCGTCAGTTTGCCGACTTGTTCCGCAACCGCCCTTGGGTGTATATGACGCTTATCGCGTTCTGCACCAATTTCTTCAACGGTTTCCGCTATGCCGCTGCGGGGTATATGATTACCTACTGTTTGGGTGGCGACGTGACCGTTGGACGGTTTATCATCAACTATACGGCGTTCATGGCTTTCAGTGAAGCGGCCTGTATGATATTCGGTGCGTTTAGTCCCGCCTTCACCCGCAAGGTAGGTTCCAAGCACCGCGCTTTTATCCTCGCCTCGCTGATCTGCTGCGTCTGCTCTGTAGCGTATTTCTTTATTCCGATGGACCCGGCGTATATCTGGGTGATGATCGGTGTGTCGATTCTTACGTCTGTCGGCGTAGGATTCTATTCACCGCTGTTGTGGTCGATGTATGCCGATGTAGCCGATTATGCCACCGAGCAGAACGGTACGTCCTCTACGGGACTTATCTTCTCGTCCGGTACGATGGCGCAGAAATTCGGTGGTGCTATCTCCGGTAGTCTTATCGCATTGCTGCTCGGCGTGGCAGGACTGGTATCCCAGACGGATATGCTCACCGGCGAGACCAGTGTGGTGATTACGGATGAGCAATCCGTACGCACCATGGTATGGGCGTTGTTCTCGCTCTTTCCGGCGGCCATTGCTGCCATCATGGCTGTTTTAGCGTATAAATTCCCCTTGAAGAAATGAAAAAGAGTCTTTTATCGTTAAGCGTAAGCGGTCTTTTGTCTTTGAGCGCAGCGGTCTTTTTTACGGGCTGCAAACCGGCGGCGATGATTCGTCTCAACCAAGTCGGCTATGCCCCCGGGCAGGAGAAGACTGCCACGATTGTGATGAATGCTTCGTCTACTGTACACCAGACACCGTATACCGTTTTTATCCTCGATGAAAACCGCGATACCGTTTGGATCGGTAACCCGTCACCCATAACCCATAACCCGATTTCCGGCAAACCCTGTCGGATAGTCGATTTCTCGGCGCTGACGACACCGGGAGCATATCAGATTGTTCTGAGAAATCGGAACACTCCGATTGTTCAGAGCTTTATTATCACAGATCGTCCTTACCGCGAACTGACGCGTCAGGCGCTGCGTGCCTACTACCACCAGCGTGCCTCGATGGCTACCGTCGAACCTTATGCTGAGGGATATGCCCGTCCGGCGGGTCATCCCGACGACCGGGTACTGGTGCATGCTTCGGCGGCTACGGCGGAGCGTCCTGAAGGCACCGTGATCTCTTGTCCGGGCGGATGGTATGATGCGGGGGATTACAATAAGTATATCGTCAATAGCGGCTTTACTATGGGCGTCTGGCTCATGGCCTACGAGATGAATAAGTCTTACTTTGATACCCTCTCGCTCAATATCCCGGAGTCCGTACACCGTACGCCGGATATGCTTGAGGAGGCTATGTACAATCTTCGCTGGATGATGACGATGCAGGACTTGGACGGTGGCGTGTATCATAAGTTGACTGAACCCGACTTCGAGGGATTCATCGCTCCGCATAAGTGCCGTAAGCCGCGTTATGTGGTGCTTAAGACGACGGCTGCGGCATTGGACTTTGCCGCCACGATGGCACTTGCCGCACGCGTCTATGCTCCCTACGAGAAATCTTTCCCGGGTTTCCCGGGTGAGGCTGCCGAGGCGGCGATTCGTGCTTATCAGTGGGCGGAGAAGAATCCACGCATCTATTACGACCAGCCGGCGATCAATGAGAAGTTTACGCCTGCTATCAATACCGGTGCGTACGATGATACCGACGTGCGGGACGAGTTCCTATGGGCTGCCACCGAGTTGTACCTGCTCACCGGTGACGAGAAGTACAAATCACAAATCACCCATTACAAATCACCAATCGCCGGTTATCAACCGGCAGTTTGGGGTAATGTATGGGAACTCGCCTATCTCGAACAGGCGATGCGCGATGGCAACTGCGATGCGTTGCTCGACTATCTCAAGCCGCTGCTCGACGAGGCCGATCGCTTGTCGGTCTTCCGTTCGCCGTACGGCAACCGCGAGTCGGACTTCTTCTGGGGGTGCAATTCTGAGGGTTGTTGTTGGCGCGGTATCGAGTGTCTGTATGCCTACCGACTGACGGGCGATGACCGATTCCTGCGTAATGCGGCACGATGCCTGGATTACGTGCTCGGCCAAAATGCAACCGGTTACTGCTATGTCACGGGTTTTGGAACCCGGCCTACTTCGCATCCCCACCACCGTCTCTCGTATTCGCATCCTAAGGGCACTATCCCCGGTTTCCTGGCCGGTGGACCTAATCCGGCTCAGCAGGATGCCGTAACCGATGGCGTGCGTTATCCGAAGAACGTACCGGCAGATGAGAGTTATCTGGATAAACAACCCAGTTACGCCTCGAATGAGGTGACGATCAACTGGAATGTCACGCTCTTTGCTCTAACCGCAGGACTCGATGCTCTATCCCATCCGTAACCGGTTTCTTTCGGCCGTCGTTTCTCCGTATGGAGCAAGGCTTACGTCTCTCATGGTTCCCGACCGTGAGGGACGTATAGATGATGTCTTGTTGGGCTATGATACAGAGGAGGCGTGGTATCAAGGCGAACCTTCTATGAATGCCATCATGGGACGCGTGGCAAATCGTATCCGGGGTGGCGAATTCGTGCTCGACGGGGTACGATATGTCTTGCCCTGTAACGATGGTCCTAATTGCTTGCATGGCGGCCTTCGGGGTTTCCATCAACGAGAATGGACGGTCGTGCGGCAGACGGCAGCAGAAGTGCGGCTGCAGTATCTGTCGCCAGACGGTGAGGAAGGCTTCCCGGGGAATGTGACGATTGAGGTCTCGTATCGTCTGTCCGGCCGGTCGTTGTTTGTCTCTTGTCGCGCTACGACCGATGCGGCCACACTGGTGAATCTTACCCATCATGCGTATTTCAATCTCTGTGGCGGTACCATACCTGTAGTGGAAGACCACAGTTTGCAGCTCTTTGCTGACACCTATACAGCCCAGGATAGCACGGCCTGCCCTACGGGAGAAATACTTTCCGTCAGGGGTACACCGATGGATTTTCGCGAAGCGGTTCGTCTCGGTGATCGGTTGCATGATTCATGGTTTGCGCCTACACGCGGACTGAATCATAACTTCATTATCCGTCCGGGGAGCCTGGCTGCACGCCTGAGCGGTGGCGGTCGCACGATGGAAGTCTATACCAACCAACCCGGTTTACAGGTCTATACCGCTGGTTGGCTTGCCGCCGGCATCGGTCGTGGCGGTCGGCGAATCGGTCCGAACAGTGCTATCTGTCTCGAGCCTCAGTGCTGGCCTGATGCCATCCATCACTCCCATTTCCCTTCGCCTGTTCTCCGTCCGGGCGAGACCTATTCCTGGCAAACAGAGTACCGTTTCCTCTGAGTATATCCCCGGCAAATTCAAGTCTTGACTAAAAAAATCTCGCGTACGCTTGCGTATATGAGATTTTTTTTGTAATTTTGCACGCTGAATTAAATATGCATATTTAAAATACTAGTATTATGAATAATTTTTTGAAGTATCTGGGCGTGATTTTCGTGCTGCTCGGTGTTTGCTGTCTTGGTGTGTATGAGGTATTGCCGGAGAACCTGCTCCTGGCCGGTGCACTCGTGCTAGAACTCATCGGAATCCTGTCGTTCATCCTGATCAACCGTAAACTGGATTGATGAGCGAACCCAACAGTAGTATCAAATATCACCTGACCGGCATGTACCAGGACTGGTTCCTGGACTATGCCTCGTATGTCATCCTGGAACGTGCCGTCCCCGCTATCGAGGACGGCTTGAAGCCTGTACAGCGCCGTATCCTTCATGCCATGAAATGCGTGGACGACGGCAAGATGAACAAGGTGGCGAATATCGTCGGCCAGACGATGCAATACCACCCGCACGGTGATGCCTCGATAGGCGATGCGCTCGTGCAGCTCGGTCAGAAAGACCTGCTCATCGACTGCCAGGGTAACTGGGGAAACATCCTCACCGGCGACGGAGCTGCCGCACCTCGTTATATCGAGGCACGGCTTTCGAAGTTCGCTCTGGAGACTGTGTTCAACCCCAAGACCACAGAGTGGATGCTCTCGTACGACGGCCGTAAGAAAGAGCCGATCCATCTGCCTATCAAGTTCCCGCTGCTGCTGGCGCAAGGCGTAGAAGGTATTGCCGTAGGACTCAACTCCAAGATCCTGCCGCATAACTTCAACGAGATATGCGATGCCGCCTTGGCCTACCTGCGCCAGGAACCCTTTACCCTCTATCCCGACTTCCCCACCGGAGGCGAGATCGACGTGACGCGCTACAACGACGGCGAACGAGGCGGACAGATCAAGATTCGTGCGAAGATCCAGAAAGCAGATGACAACCGTACGCTCATCATTTCGGAGATTCCGTACGGCACGACTACCGGCAAGATTATCGAGACCATCCTGCGTGCGAACCAGAAGGGCAAGATCAAGATCCGAAAGGTAGATGATTTCACGGCCGAAGAGGCACGTATCGTCGTGCAACTCGCACCCGGTTCGTCGAGCGACAAAGCTATCGATGCGCTCTACGCCTTTACCGACTGTGAGGTGAATATCTCGCCCAATTGTTGCGTAGTAGAGGGCAAGAAGCCGATCTTCACCAACGTGAGCGACCTGCTCCGTAAGTCGGTGGACAATACCAAGGCCCTGCTCAAATGGGAACTCGAAATCGAGAAGGCCGAGCTCGAGGAAAAACTCTTCTATACCTCGCTCGAGCGTATCTTCATAGAGAATCGTATTTATAAGGAGCCCGGCTATGAGAATGCACCCGACAAGGAGAAGCTCATTCGATTTGTGGATCAGGCCCTGGAGTCCTTCAAGCCCCAACTCATCCGCGAGGTGCGTACCGAGGATATCGAGCGACTCTTTGAGATACGCATGATCCGCATCACCAAGTTCGACTCGAAGAAAGCCGACGAACTGATGAAGGAACTGCAAAAGCAGATCAAGGAGTGCCAGAAGAATCTCAACCACCTGACGGATTATACGATCCGCTGGTTCGATATGCTCAAGCAGAAATACGGTGCACGCTATCCGCGTCGCACCGAGGTGCGCAACTTCGGTGCCATCAACGTAGCAGCCGTGGTGGAGAACAACGAGAAGCTCTATATCAACCGCGCCGAAGGATTTATCGGTACGGGTCTCAAAAAAGACGAGTTCCTCTTCAACTGCTCGGACATCGATGATATTATCGTCTTCCATAAGGACGGTAAGTATAAGGTGGTACGCGTGGCCGAGAAACTCTTCATCGGTACAGATATCCTGCATATCGATATCTTCAAGAAGAAGGACGAGCGCACGGTCTATAACGTAGTCTATCGCGACGGACGCGGCGGCATCTACTACATGAAGCGCTTCAACGTGACGGGCGTGACGCGTGATAAAGAATACGATCTTACGCAAGGCAAACCCGGTTCGCGCATCGTATACTTCACCGCCAACCCCAACGGCGAGGCCGAAGTGATCCGCGTGGCTCTGAAGCCGGCCCTCCACCTCAAGAAGCTTGAGGTGCTGAAGGATCTGTCGGAACTGGCGATCAAGTCACGTACCGCCCGTGGCAACGTACTGACCAAATACGACGTGAAGTCCATCACCCTGAAGCAGAAAGGCCACTCTACGCTGGGCGGCCGCAAGGTGTGGTTTGACCCAGACGTGCTGCGCGTCAACTACGACGGCCAGGGCACCTATCTCGGTGAGTTCTGGGACGAAGACCGCATACTGGTCATCACTACTACCGGCGACTACTACACCACCGGCTTTGACCTCACAGCTCATTTCGACCAGAATATCCTGCGTATCGAGAAATACGATCCGGAGAAACTATGGTCGCTGGCTATGTGGAACTCCGAACTGGGCTTCTACTACGGTAAGCGATTCAAACTGGACAACTCCGATAAGCCGCAGTCGATGCTCGGCGAGGGTGAGGAGTCGCGTATCGTGTTGCTGAGCGATCGCGAGGAAGCGCAGTTCCGCATCCTCTTCAGCGATGAGAACCGCGAACCGCTCGATATCCTCATGTCGGACTTCATCGACGAGAAATCACCCAAGGCCAAGGGTAAACGCTTCACGACTTACGAGGTGGCATCCATGGAGGATATTACTCCGGAGCCGGAACCAAAGCCGGAACCGGAACCCGCCGAAGCAGGCTCTGAAGCCGAGGATGAAGATGAGGACATCCAAGAGCCAACCGGAGTAGGCTCCGAAGCTGAAAATAAAGAGAGCCAAGAGCCTATCACCACCGAGGTCAGTGGCGTGAAACTGACCATTACCAACGAAGTGCCCGAGGACTCCAAACCTCAGGACGAACAACTAAGTTTATTTTAAACCATCATGAATAAGGTCATAAGCAAACGTTTCTTCTCCGAGAATGTAGCGGAACTGGTTATCGAAGCTCCGCTCATCGCACGTAGCCGTCGCGCCGGTCACTTTGTGATCGTACGCGTGGATAAAGACTCCGAGCGAATGCCGCTCACTATCGCTGCAGCCGATACGGAGCAGGGAACGATCACACTCGTCGTACAACGTATAGGCGTCTCGTCCTATAAACTCTGTGCACTCAACCCGGGTGACGAGGTGCATGATATCGTAGGCCCGCTGGGTCGCGCTACGCGTATCGAGAACTACGGTACGGTTGTATGCGCCTGTGGCGGCGTAGGTGCAGCACCGATGCTGCCTATCGCCGAGGCATTGAAGCGTGCCGGCAACCGCGTCATCACCGTACTGGCTGCCCGCAACGAGAGCCTGCTCATCCTGCGCGACGAACTCGCCCGCTGGTCGGACGAGGTGATCATCATGACCGATGACGGTTCGGCCGGACAGAAAGGTGTAGTGACCCTGGGTATCGAACAGGTTATCCAGCGCGAGACCGTCAACAAGTGCATCACTATCGGTCCGGCGATCATGATGAAATTCGTAGCACTCACTACGGCGAAGTATAACATCCCCACCGAGGCCAGCCTGAATACCATCATGGTGGATGGTACCGGTATGTGCGGTGCCTGCCGTGTATCCGTGGGCGGCAAGACCAAGTTCGTCTGCGTGGATGGTCCGGAATTTGACGCCCATGAAGTGGACTGGGACGAGATGCTCAGCCGCATGAAATCCTACAAGGCGGAAGAGGCTGCCGCTTTTGAAGCCTATCAAAAGGGCACTTCGGTTAATCAGAATACTCAGAATAATCCGAATACTCAGAATACTCAGAATGTTCAGTTCGGCGCCGTAGCACCCTTTGAAGGCAAACCCAAAGACCGCGTGGCTATTCCGCGCGTCAAGATGCCGGAACTCGATCCCAAAGTACGTGCCAAGAGTCTGCACGACGAGGTCAACCAAGGCCTCAGTTTCGAACAGGCTGTTACCGAGTCGCACCGCTGCCTCAACTGTAAGAACCCAACCTGCGTAGAGGGTTGCCCCGTAAATATCAATATCCCCGGTTTTATTAAGGAGATAGAGCGAGGCGATATCCAGGCCGCTGCGGCTGTTATTGCCCAGAGCAGTACGCTCCCCGCTGTGTGCGGTCGTGTCTGCCCGCAGGAGAAGCAATGCGAGAGTCGCTGTATCCATCATAAGATGGGTCACGAACCCGTAGCTATCGGTTACCTGGAGCGATTTGTGGCGGATAATGCGCAAGAGTCGAAAGTCGAAAGTCGAAAGACCGCTAACGCTCAAAGACAAAAAATCGCTGTCGTTGGCTCTGGTCCTGCCGGTTTGGCTTTCTCGGGCGATATGGCTAAGTTCGGCTACGAGGTGCATGTATTCGAGGCTCTGCATGAGATAGGCGGTGTGCTGAAATACGGTATTCCGGAGTTCCGTCTGCCCAATGCTATCGTGGATCGCGAGATAGGCGGTCTTAGCGACCTGGGTGTACAGTTCCATACCGATACTATCGTCGGCAAGACGATCACCGTAGATGACCTGATTGCACAGGGCTTTGCCGGTATATTCGTGGGTTCGGGTGCAGGTCTGCCCCGCTTCATGAACATCCCGGGTGAGAACCTGAATGGCGTACTCTCGTGCAACGAATATCTGACACGTGTCAACCTCATGGATGCCTCTAACCCCGCGACGGATACACCGCTGCTCAGCGGTAAGAACGTAGCCGTTATCGGTGGAGGTAACACCGCCATGGATGCCGTACGTACCGCCAAGCGACTGGGTGCCGAGCGCGCGATGATCATCTATCGCCGTAGCGAAGAGGAGATGCCGGCACGTATCGAAGAGGTGCGCCATGCCAAGGAAGAGGGCGTTGAGTTCCTCACGCTCCATAATCCTATCGAGTACCATGCCGATGAGAACGGCCGCGTCAAAGAAGCTGTGCTGCAAGTCATGCAGTTGGGCGAACCCGATGAGTCGGGCCGTCGCAGTCCGGTACCGGTAGAGGGACAGACGACGACCGTAGCCGTTGATCTGGTCATCGTATCCGTGGGTGTCAGTCCTAACCCGCTCATCCCCTCGACGGTCAGCGGACTGGAGATTAGCCGCAAGGGTACTATCGTGGTCAACGAGCAGATGCAGTCGTCTATCCCGACGCTATATGCCGGAGGTGATATTATCCGTGGTGGTGCCACCGTTATCCTGGCCATGGCTGACGGACGTCATGCCGCTGCGGCTATGCATGAGCACTTGCAAGCGAAGTAATACTAGAAACCATATACCATAAAAACACACACTACTATGACAGAAGTAGAATGTATGAAAAAATTCGAATGGGAACGTGTCGTGCGTGACATCCATCGCCGCGAGCTGGCGGTGCTGCGCAATGTCGACCGTTTGCCCGTTGATAAGGGTGACTTCATATCCCGCGATATGGTCGTCGTTATCAATCTCGCCGGTCATGCCGAGGTGCTATATGACATGCAGCGCTTTACCTTCCATCAGTGGAATGTAGCAGTAGTATGTCCTAATCATATGATCGCACCGATGGAACTGAGTCCGGATTATAATGCCGTTCTGATGGTTATCTCGCCGGAACTATACGAAGAGATGCGTCATCGTACGCTGGCGCACAATCACATCATGTACCACTCTCGTCCGCAGTTTGCACTCACCGAGGAACAGGTGCGCAAAGCGATGAAGATCGTGGATGTCATCGAGATGATCAGCCAGACAGATCTGCAGCAAATGCCCAATCGGCATGAACTGCTGGCCTATATGTTTGATGTCTTCTTTGAAGTGATTGCGATGTACCAGCCCGAGGAATACAAGGCCAACAGCAGTCTCGACAAAAACGAGATGCTCTTCTCCTCGTTCTGCGAATTGCTGGCTAAGAACTACCGCGACCACAAGACCATGACCTGGTATGCCGAACAACTCCACTTGACGCCCAAGTATTTCTCGGCGCAGATTCAGCGTATCATCGGTAAGACGGCCGCCGACTGGATTCAGGAGTGGCTGCTCACGCGTGCCAAGAACCTGCTCGACACCCGTGGCGATATGAATATTCAGGAGATCAGCCAGTCGCTGGGCTTCGACGAACAGGCTTCGTTTACGCGTTTCTTCCGTCGCGGCACCGGCCTCTCGCCTCGTCAATGGCGCGAGCGAGATAAATCTGTTCCGGTTGACCGGGTGTAGGAATAAGTTCTGCACGATCCAGCACGCCCAAGGCGGCCAGATCCATGATAGTAGAGTAGCCCGAGCGGGCAATGATATGATGTGCGTGGAGCAATGCTCCGCGCATTTCGTTATCCGATAGGTGGGGAACGACGGTCAGATGACCGCGATGTATCGTGGTGCGTGGCCGACCGATGAGTCCCTGCACGAGCAGTACCTCCTGCTCGCTATGTGCAAAGCGTTCCCGGAGTTGTTGCTCGAATAGACTGCGCTGCGGTTCCAGTCCGCTCAGTACGGCTACCGTGTCGTATGTTTTTGTCGGCGTGCTGCTATCCGAAGTCGCCGGGAGTGTAAACCGACTCAGTGGCCCGATATACGTAATTTTTAATTTTAAATTTTTAATTTTGAATTTCTCAGGGTGACTGAGCGCACCGCTCAGGCAACGTGATGTATCTTCATAGTCGGGCACCCATACTTCCGCGTACCTATTATATATACGCGCGTGCAACGCGTGCGCAAGGGGTTCGAGCCAGTGCCAGCCATCCGGCAGACAGATATGCAATTGATGGGTGAGATAGACGCAGCGCGTGCCGGGCGTATAGAGTCCGAAACGGTTGTCGGAGATGATCATCTCGAATCCGTACTCCCGCTGGTAGCGGCGTAAGAGACGATGGTCCTGCAGGCTGCTCCATAGGATACGCGGCATCGCGCGTAGCATCGCTCCTACCTGACTATGCCCACGACTGTAACGCAGATTAAGCGGCGAAAGGGCTAAGACGCTAAGTTTTGGAAAATGGCGCCTAAGTAGCATCAAACTCTCGCCATCACCGCCCAATACAACCTGATGTCCCTCATCCAGCAGGCGCTGAATAAGCGGGATACAACGGGTGGCATGTCCCAACCCCCAATTGAGCGGCGAAACAAGAACAAGCATATCGTTTAGGCGCTGATGATTACGTCGTAGCCTTGGGCTATCAATGGTGCGGCGATGCGCTCCATCTCTTCGCGGGGTATTTTAGACAAGTGTTCTTCGGGCGTCTTGCGGTCAATGACATAGATCATGATTTGCTTGGGATGCAGACAATGTACGGCGGCGTACCATGCCTCGAGTTCCTCGGGCCTGGTGTTGTCGATTGGTTGCCCGTCATGTTCGCCACGCAGGAAACAGGTCTGTAGGGTGAAGTCGCCCCCGAACTGTTGGAGTCCGGCTTCGATCTGTGCCACGGTCAGCGAGGCGTTGACCGGCAGGTCGATACGGCGCATCATCTCGTCGGTGGCGGCATCGAGTTTGAGGATGCGGTTGTCGCATCGGCGCAGGGCTTCCACTACCTCCGGCCGTCCCAGTTGGGTCGCATTGCTCAGCACGCTCACCTTGGCCCGAGGTTGATAGCGGTTGCGCAAGATCAGCGTATCGTCGATGATACCGGCAAAGTCGGGATGCAGGGTCGGTTCGCCGTTGCCGGAGAACGTGATGACATCCAGGGTCGTACCTTCGGCTGCCAGCGCCTGCAGCTTTCGCTCCAGCGCTTCGCGCACCTGTTCGCGGGACGGCAACTGAGGATGACTGATCGGACTATTCCAACCGCATTCACAATAGACGCAGTTGAAGGTACAAAGCTTATGATTGAGCGGCATGAGTTCCATGCCGAGACTTACGCCTAGTCGGCGCGAGTGGATAGGTCCGTATGCGATTTCCGTAAAGAGCATAGGCTGGCAGGATTAGTGGGTGATGACGCGGTTGCCCAACTGACGGCAAATCTGGTTGCGTATCTCGAGCAGTCGGGGTTGATCGGCCAGCAACAAGCGCTGCATTTCCCAGTTGCCGCTTTTCTCTGCCTCTTGGAGTGCACGCTCCATTTCGTCGATACGTTGCTCCAGAATGGTGTATTTGAGTTCCAGCAGCAGGCGCGGGATGAGCGTAGGCAGATCGTCTTCCTCGGTCTTGGGTTTGACCGTCTGAGTTACGTTCTCGGAGATGCTCTGTTTACTGAAGATAGTACTCAGTTGGTACTTGTCGGCAATGAGTTCGATAGCCAGCGCACTGATCTCGGGATCGGGGTGGAACTTATAGAACTGGGCGGCCTGGAATCCCTCGTCGGATTGATGCTCGGCAAAGGCGTCAATGACCTGCTGGTAAAGCGGCGTCGGTGCCTGGATATCATCCGCACGCAGTTGGGCGATGATATACGCACCTACACTGATGACGCTGCCGTCGCTCAGGGTGTAGAGCGGTCGCTCGCCGTAGCGTACGATGAGTTGCAATAGGTTGCGATAGTTGGTAAGCAAGGCTGCCGATTGTTTTGGCTCAGCCACCATGACGGGAACGGTCGTCTCCGCCGGCGTTTGGCCCTCAACTGCCAACGCCTCTTCCTGAGGCTGAGGCTCTGTGCGGTCGTCCGGCTCATTTTCCTTAAAGATCGCTCGGCGCTGTTTCTGCACCTCGTCCAGTAACAGCTTCTCGGCTATCTGCATCCGCTCTGCCGTGTCGCTGATATAGACCTGACGCGTGATGCGGTCGGGTATTTGGGCGATAGAGAGCGTGATATCCTTGATCAGTTGTGCCCGTTTTTGCGGGTCGTTGCCCATTTCGGTGCGCAGCAGATCCACCTTGAAGCGGATGAAGTCGGTTTGATGAGTTTGGATATATTTGATGAAGTCCGAGGCGTTGTGCGAGCGTGCAAAACTGTCGGGGTCTTCACCATCGGGCAGGAGCAGTACCTTGACATTAAATCCCTCGCTGAGGAACATATCGATACCGCGTAGGGCGGCGTGGATACCGGCCGCATCACCGTCGTACAGCACCGTAATGTTGCTCGTGAAGCGCTTGATAAGCAGGATTTGCTGCTTGGTGAGTGCCGTGCCACCACTGGCTACGACGTTCTCTATGCCCGCTTGGTGCATCGAGATGACATCCATCTGTCCCTCCACGAGGTAGCAGAGGTCAGCTCGCGAGATAGCCTGCTTGGCGATGAAGATGCCGTACAGTTCGCGCGTCTTAGAGTAGATAATCGAGTCGGGCGAATTGACGTATTTGCCTACGTTGTCTTTTTTCTTGAGGATACGTCCGGCAAAGCCGACGATCTTACCGCTTACAGAGTGGATGGGGAAGATGACACGGTCGCGGAAACGGTCGTACAAGTGACCGTCCTGTTGGCCTCGTCCGCATATACCTGTGCCGACTTTGGATTCTACATCGTTGAGGATATACTCCTCGCGGAAACCTTGTTTTTGGAGCGCCTTGGCAAGCGGACTGCCTTTCTCGGGCGAGTAGCCGAGTTGAAACTTACGGATGATATCATCCCGTAGACCGCGCTCATGGAAGTATCCGAGGCCTACAGCTTGACCTTCCGGGGTATCCCAAAGCTGCTGCTGAAACCAGGTGTTGGCAAACTCATTGACGGCGAACATCGACTCGCGGTTGTCTTGGTGCTGCTGTTCTTCGGCGGTGAGTTGCCGTTCCTCAATCTCGATATGATAGCGACGGGCTACCTGCTTCAGCGCTTCGGTGTAGGAGCATTGTTCGATCTCCTGCACAAACTTTACGGCATGACCGCTCACGCCGCAACCGAAGCACTTATAGATACCCTTGGACGGACTGACGGTGAACGACCCGGTCTTCTCCTGGTGGAAAGGACACAAGCCGATGAGGTTGGCACCGCGACGGTGCAACTTCACGTAGTCGCCCACGATATCTTCTATCTTGGCCGCCTCGTATATGCGATCAATGGTTTCCTTTGGAATCATGCGCGTATAACCTTTAACCTCTAACCTTTAGCCTCTAACCTTTAGCCATTACTTATACCAAAGGTACATACCGAGTTTGATTTCCCACTGGTCGAGACGTCCGCGGGTGTAACGGTCGATGGTTGTACCGGCTACGGCGAACTGGGCATTCTTATACGGATTGATCAATCCGAAGTCGTAACCGCCACGCAGGAAATAACGCTTGTACTGGAATCCGGCACCTACACCCCAAGTAGCGTTCAACTGACGCAGGTTGGTGTTGGTGAGATCCTCGTCATAGCGACTTGCCTCACCAGTGATGCTGATCGTACCGAACATATCCGTTTGCGTTTTCTCTTTAAAGGCTATTCCGTACTGGATCGTCGGACCCGTATAGAGCATCAGATAGGTCTCTTTGGCAATTTCGAATTTGTACTGCCAGTCTACGAAGACTTCCATCTGGTGGTAGAACAATTGGTTGCGTACCTTCGGATACACGGTAACGCCGGATTCCCACACGGTATTGGTCGTGGCAAAGGTGTAGTTGATACCCAGCGACGCACCGAAGCCCTTAATGAAACTACCGTCGTAAACGAGACCGGCCTTCAGTCCGTGGAGTTGGGTGGTATTCACGAGAGAGTCTTTTGGGTACAGTACGTTGGGCGAATTCAGACGCAGGGTTGGTTGGGCATAGCCGATTTGAAAACCGAATCCCTGCTTAGGCAGTTCAGCAGCCATCATCGCCAATGAGAGCACGCTGAAAGTGAGAATAAATAGATAACGTTTCATGTTGTTTTATTTTTTTGTGTTCGTATTCGTTGTTATGGGTGGTTCTTTGCCGCTATCCGAGGCACTGATGACGGCCGACGGTCGTTTGGTGCGTGCGGGATGCTGCATGACGGCGCCGGGACGTTTGGGCCGTTCGGCTGCCGCCCAGAAGAAACCGCTCAACCGATCGCTGCCGCCCGGTATCTTATCCATCGGATAGAGGGTACACTGTGACTGCGAGGTGAAGACCGAATGGTCCACCTCCTGTTTTTCGAAGTAGACCTTGATGAAATTCGACTCCGTGACGTTCATGCCCAGATACGAACCGTCATCCTCCTTGGGAAAGAAAATAGTGCGGGCATTGGCATTGACATCGATGCGACGTATGGTGTCATCTACTACGTAGGCGGTCATGTCCTTACCTGCCAACTGGTTGTAGTAATCCTTGACTTCGTGCTTCACGGCCAGGGCGTTGCCTTGTCCGCAAATACGTTCTACGCTACCGTTATGGATATAGATCTGGGCACTGTCGGCGGATACCTGCATCGCTTCCTGCCAACAGATAGGATCGTAGTAAAGCCGCAGTACCGAGTCGCGATCCATCCAACTGAGCGAGTCGCAAACGCATTGCGCATCGCTGCGGTAGACGCGCACATGTCGGTAGGCGCGTATCCAGTTGGTGACGGTATCGATATAGGTTGTGTCCACCAGGTCGGTCGAGTCGTTACGGGGCGTGAGTACCTCCAGTTGGTAGGGTTTATCCTCCGTGCGGAGAGTGTCGGCATGTACGTACGTCCAGACGCTATCTGACCAATCGACGAGCAGCGCTTGCTTGGTGGCATAGCCGCGTTTGTCTTTCTCCCACATTTCGCCGTAGTCGCCGTAGAGCGTCTTCTGCTGGGCGGAGTCGGTGAGGTGCATCTGTCCGAAGAGGCGGCCGAACTTATTGCGCTTGTCATAGAAAATCGTGTCGCCCGTCATGGTCTGCCCGCTCTGGTGGGTGACGATCGACCGATGGAGCAGCATCGACTGTTCTGTCTGGGTGTTGTACCAGCCGGCCGTACTGTAGATATGCGTCGAGTCTTGATAATCGATGTTCGTAGGGCCTTGCAGTTGGGCGATATGATTGCTGGTATTGTAGTGGAGCGTATCTGCCTCCAAGGTAAAATTAGGATGCCGTAGATGGATGTTCTCGTAGAAGACCGACTGGTGCTGACTCGGGGTGTACTCGCCTCGTATCGAACGCAGGGTGTTCAGTTCGTCGCGTATCACGCCGCCGCGGTCGAAGTAGGCCACGCCGCGATTGCGGTCATAGACTACAGAGTCGGCTGCCAACTGGGTGACGGTATAGGATTTGTGCACCAGTCGCACTTTGCCCTTCAAGCGTGCCTGGCGGGTATTACCGTTATAGAACAGCGTTTCGCCGTAGGCGATGACTGAGTCGCTTTGCAGCATGCGCACCTTACCGTAGGCATCCAGCGAGTTTTGCTTCTCGTAGAAATAGGCGGAGTCGCAGTAGAGTAGGGCATCGTCGTGACGGAAGACGACATGTCCGCGCAGGATCTTGAGCCCTACGGTCTTGCGCTCGTCGTAACTGAGACTGTCGGAGTGGAGCAGACGGATGAGCCGGTCGTTGGAGGTGCGGGTGGAGTCGGCTTTGGCAGTGGCCGCACTCGCCTGCTGAGGCCGCTTCTTAGCAGTCTCTGCGATACCCCATGCCGTCGCCAGGACAAGCACTATAAGTATTATGAACGGTACACTACGCTTCATTACGCACTTTTTCGGCTCCGGAGCCTACTCCGGTTACTCATGTATCCATCCCGGGTATTCGAAGTCGCAACCCGACCAGCGGGGATCGATATGAATATAGGTCGATTGTTGTTTTTGTTCAATCCAGTGGCGGATAAACTCTTGTGAGAGTTTCTGCTCGAGCATCGAGCGTATCGTCTGGAAGTCGTCCTCGAGGTTGGCGCGGTGGATATCGGTCTTACGCTTTACGCGTACGATGGCGCATACTTCGCGGTTCTTGGTCTCGTCCATCATGACGAACGGGGCGGAGAGTTCGCCTTCTTGCAGCAGATAGACCTGCTTGGCGATCTCGGGCGGCAGGTCCTTGTACTCGAAGCTGCTACTACCGGTGGCAGGATTGATCATCACGCCGGTATTCATGACGGTGCTCTTGTCCTGGGAGAAGAGGATGACGGCCTTGTTGAAGTCCAGACGTCCGCTATCGATCTCCTGCTTGATAGAGTCGAGTCGGGCGAGCGAACGCTGCTTGTCGTCCTCTGATACACGCGGACGGAGCAGGATATGACGGCAGTTGATACGGTCGCCGCGTTTCTCTATCAACTGGATGATATGATAACCGTACTCGGTATGCACGATACGCGATACTTTCTTGGGGTCGTTGAGCGCGAATGCTGCCTCCGCAAACTCGGTCACCAGTTGTCCGCGGCCTACGAAACCCAGTTCACCGCCTCGCTTGGCCGACTCGGTGTCCTCCGAATACATGCGGGCGAGCATTGAGAACTGCGATTTGCCGGACGTCACGCGCTCGGTGAAGTCACGCAGTTGCGACTTGATACGCTCAATCTCTTCGATAGGTACGATAGGTTCGAAGCTGATGATCTGCACCTCTACCTGGGCGGGCATCATCGGTAGCGAGTCGAGCGGCAGCGTCTTATAGTAACGGCGTATCTCGGCCGGGGTGGACTTGATGTTCTCGGTCAGTTTGCTCTGCATCTGCTGGATGATCATCTGGTTGCGCACCGCCGTCATCATCTCCTCGCGGATCTCGGAAGTCGTCTTTCGGAAGTACTCCTCCATCTTTTCCTTCGAACCGATCTGGGAGATATAGTAGTTGATACGCATGTCCACCTGGTGACTTACCGTCGATTCGTTGACGGTAATGGAGTCGAGCTCGGCCTGGTGGAGAAACAGTTTCTGGATAGCCATCTGTTCGGGGATGACGCAGTAGGGGTCACCGTTCAGCTCTTGCCCTTCGTACTCGGCACGCAGGCGCTCTTCCTCTACTTCACTACGCAGGATAGCTTCGTCGCCTACGATCCAGATTACCTCGTCAATGACATTGTCTTGGGCCGCCAGCTGCACGCTCAAAAGCGTCAGCACAGCCGGTATGATATGTTTCAGTTTCATCATGTTATTTGTTGCTACAAATAAAATAGCCTGCAAAAGTACAAAAAAAAAATGACATACACAAAAAAAACAACAAGAAAAATGAACATTCATGACATTAAGGATGGTAAAAATTTGGAAATGTCAGATTTTTGTAGTACTTTTGCAGAGGATTTCGGAACAAGGAGATTTTCGGCAGTTTTAGGGGAAGGAGAGAGGAACGTGATTGTACGATGACACCTTGATGACACCTTGATGATACCGAGAATATCTAAAGAATATCTAAATAATAACTAAATTATAACTAAAGATTAACTAAAAAATAAGTAATAAATATGTCGAGAGTAAAATTAAGTCCGGGATTGATATTTGGCGAGGAAAAGTAAGTGGCAAATCAGGCATGACGATGCGGATCAAGTCATATCGCGATGATGAAGGGCACATCGTAAAGATGGGTCCGCAGGAGTATTATCGGAAAGACAAGCGCGACTACAAGGTGCATCCGCGTAGCGAGCAAGAAGAGGCGCAACGCTTGGTTTGGCAGGAGGTATGCCGGGAGGCGAGCGCGATTGTAAAGGATCCGGAGCATCCGCGGTATGCGGAGCTGAGAGCGCGATGGAACGCACAATTCAAGAGCGGAGGCGACGCATTCTTGAATGAAGGGAGAAAAGAAAAGAGGACTTACGGTATGTTTCCTGTGTTTGTACGAATGGTGTTACTGAAAGAGCGGAAAAACTGACCCGTACCGAACGGCGCGCATATCGCCCACAAAGCGAAGGACACAAAAACGACCCACCGAAGTGAGTCGTTTAGGTATTGTACCTATTGTTTGCCGAGTCTTAATCCATTGCAATGGTAATATCCCAACGAAAGAGAATCTATTATCAGCGTATCTCCTATTATGCGGAAAGTAGTTGTTGATTCAATTGGCAGATTCCAAAAGGTTTCGTCATAGTAGCAATGTAGTTTGTTGCTTCCTATAACCGAATAGTTAAAATTCACGCTATCACCAGGATATATAATATCATCTTTATCTAAAACGGTTGTGTCCGGTATGACTTGATAGAGAGCTGACCCATCTTTTCGAAAAGTGATTGATGTAATCATATCTTTGACATGATAAGGCTCAGACCATCTGCCAATCAGTTGCTTTTCGATAGGTTCATTTGTCTCACATGCCGTGCATAATACAGCCAAAAGGCCTGCGATAAGAAAGATTTTCGTTTTCATAATGCTCAACAATTTAGTGTGTTCGTTGAATTTTGGCGCAAAATTAGTAAAATTTTTACGGATTTGCAAATAAATTTACATATTTTGCGCCAAAATGACATGTTTTTCTTAAATCTGTACTTTTGTTTGAGCGATTATACAGCCATTTGCTTTAAGCGACAGTATATATATTCCTTGTGGCAGGGCGCTTATATTCAACCGCTCAATAGCGTTGTTTATCGGCCTTATCGCCATGCGCCCATAAATACTATGTTCGATCTCTAATGTGTATTCACAATTCTCTTCAAGTTGCGCTGGTAGATGTTCCTGATCATCGCTCTCATCATATATCGAGACAACGAGTTGTCCCCCATCAACATAGCCGCTCAAAAAATGGAATTGACGGGATACCACGAATTGATATATGTTGGATTGAGCCGGTCCGCAATCACCGGATAGATTTATTGCATAGATGTTTAGACTATCCTGTTGTCCTAGTTTGACGTTTGGAGATGTGTATGTCAGCGTTCTCCCATAATAATAGTTTGTAACTACCGCAGGAGGAAGGGATGGTAAATGATTTGGTATTATTTTTTTTACAGTCCATTGCAGTAATGAGTCAGGCACGCCAATGCAATTTGTGATTGTAAAAGTACGAGTTGTATTCGGGAGCCAAAGTGTTGCAAAACTGCTTGCCGAAATAGTCGGGATGTCCGTTTTAGTATGTCTAAGAGATTTCGTATACGTATTAGATCCGGAATTAGAACTGATGGTCACGGACAAATATTTTCGCTTGTCCACCATTCCTATTGAATCTAGACCTCCTTTGGCGGGAAGTTCGTACTCAGTACATGCTATCAGTACAGTATCTTGACTATTGGAGCCGACTATAGAATAGACCGGGCTGTCATACGATCCGTTATACACGCTCCAAGTTACAGTTTCTCCCTGCAGAGGCTGATTTTTTAGATAATATTTTGCTGTATCGCACATAATGTCAGGACCTTGAAGCGGCAATCTTGCCTTTGCTTCTAAAACCGCAGCATACGCATCAACTAATCCATAGCCCATCTCTATATTCCATGTACCATTTGGATGGTTTGAGTGAGATGTATATGAATAACCTCCTACCTTTTGTGCAGTAGATTCAATAATATCAATTATCTCTTCTCTAGTTAAATCAGGATTTATGGAGAGCATCAATGCCATAACACCAGAAACTTGAGGGGCAGCAAAGGATGTTCCGCTTGAAACTCTATAGATTGATGATTCTGACGATAAATTTAATCCATGTATATCTTCACCGGGAGCAACGAGCCTTAGATTCGAACCATAATTTGATATTGACGCTCTTTCAAAATCTTGGTTTATTGCTCCTACTGCAACTACTGTGGTATCTGAAGCGGGGAATGTTATATATGAATAGCTTTCATTTCCCGATGCACAAACCACTAATACGTTGTTGCTTTTTGCATATAGTAAAGCAGCTTTTATTGAGTTAGTCTCCATGCATGACAAACTGAATTGTATTATTCTGGCTCCATTATCTACTGCTGCAATAATTGCATCATCAATGACGGCGGAGTTTGGATAATCCATCCCCACACAATATGGAATAATACTAACACCGCGAGAGTTCCAGCCTCCTGCTATTCCGGATATCCCCAAATCATTATTTGTTTTGGCACCGATAATGCCTGCTACAAATGTTCCATGATAAAAACTTCCCCTAGAATCATTTGAGTTTAAATCAAAATTCCAACCTTTATAATCATCAACAAAACTATTCAAATCATCATCTATATGATTTCCGGAATTTGGATTATTCGGAGATGCCCAATCATTTTCTTGCGCATTACAGAATACATTCTGGTATAAATCACTTCCTTTTCCTAAGTCGGGATGCTCCCAATCAGTGCCGGAATCTAAAACTGCTACCTTGATAGATGGGCTACCAGTAGTAAATACCCATGCTTGAGGTACATTAATCGCGTTAAGATGCCACATATCATTCCAATGCTCATCATTGGGGATAAAATCGTTGTATGTACCTTCACTATTATAGTCAATACTTGAGATATTCTCATCAGTTTCTAAAGCACTAACAAATTCATCAAAAGAAGAATTACGCGAGATTTCTATATCCGCATAATTGAGTTTGTTATACCTAATGACTTGGTATTTAGTTTGTAGGAGTGATATATCAATGTATTTTACCGTTACTATAGGTAATACTTTGTATTCTCTATTATTGTCGATAACATAAATTGTATCATTCTTTGTTATGATAGATTGTTGAACTTTACCATTTGCAAATAATTCGCCAATGCATAGTAAAGTGAAAATGTATAATAGAAATCGCTTTTTCATAAATTAATATTTATTAATGATTTGTACAATTGGCCTTATGTGTTTGATAGCATCCTTTGGAAAATCATAGACATCGTACGCGTATACGTAATCTATTGCATCATAACATTCCAAGCATTTTCTGATGGTAATGAA
>JAFZNG010000004.1 GCA_017551025.1 Paludibacteraceae bacterium
ATGCGGGGCGTGGGACGCACGTAGAGGCGTTGTTTGCCGCCGCGTTGCGAGAACAGGAGTCCGCCAAAGGTGCCGGAGAGAGGTCCGATACCGGATTTTAATTTAATAGTAGCCATGATAGGAATTAGAAATTAAAAATTAAAAATTAAAAATTATCTTCGAGGTAGTGCTCGAAGGTGTAGTCGTCGGGTGACCAATCGTTGATGGCGCAGAGGTCGAGGTAGGCGGCATAGTCGGCGGCGCGTGCGTCGAGATACTGATCCCAACGAGCGTCGGAGAGGAGGTCGAGTTGGTGGTCATCGTAGTTCATAATCAGACTTTAAATTCACGTTTATCGGTCATTTCAAAGGCCTCGGTATCGAGTTTGCTATAGATACCGTAACCGCCTTTGTAGAACGCTATGTAGAGTCGGCGGTCGGTGGGTAGCGGCACGTCCTGCCCGTTGTAGTTGAAGGGGTGTGGTTCGCAGTTCTTAACGGCAAAATAAGGATTCTCGTTGATTGCCACTTTCTGCTCCCGCTGCCAGAAGAGCGTCGCATATATCCGGCGTTGTTGCGGTTTGGAGAGCTCGTTCCACAGTTGCGTGAAAGCGGTGCGACGATTCCCGAACTGCTTCTCGTCCGGCGCCAAAAACTCCCACATGATATCGCTTGAAGACTGCTTGTTAGCCATCGAAATGAAAAAAATAAATAATTAAAAAATTTTAAATCTTCTCTCCCTCCCCTACTATACTATGCAGATACACTATGCAGGCATACTACGAAGGGAGGGGGAGAGAGGATTTTTTATTTATTAATTTTTCTTTGCTTCTTTCTTTTTATCAGCTTTCTTTTGGGGGAGAGGGGGAGGAGGGCAGTTACCGAGGAAACCGATGACGAAACCACGCTCGAGGCACTCGGGATGCGCTTTTGCCAACGTTGCCTCCAGTTCGGAAGCCGTTGCCTTCTTTTCGTCAATTTCATCCATCAAGGCTTGATACTGACGGAGGTCGGGATCGTCGATATCCTGCGAACGCCAATCGCACGACGTGGGACGCTGCACGCGGATCTTGTACATCGTATCATTGTAGATACAGACGACAGTTCCCGTGAAGTCTTTGGTCTCGGGATCGGTATCCAGTTTAGCCTTTAGTTCTTCGGCAGCGAGTGGACGCAATACTTCCAGTTCAGTTTTCAGATCAGCTGCAGTCTTTGCCTTTTCGCAGTAGGGCTTGAGGTGTTTACGACCTGTTCCTTTCTTGAGTGTAAGACTCTTGTTTTTTGTTGCCATAATTAAATAACGATTTAACGTGCGTAGCACCTGTTTAACAATTTAACAGTTTAACGTGCGTAGCACTGATTAATAATTATGGCTACCGGTAGCCTTGTTAGCTTGAATTCGGGTGCAAAGGTACAACAAAAAAAGCAGCCACAGAAATTGTGACTGCATTATGGCACTATAGTACCGTCTTTTGGCACTATAGTCCTTTAAACGTGGCACTCAATGGCACTAAATGGCACCTACCTTGCTGCGATACTTACGGAAGCATCGCGGCTGAAAAGATAAGCCAAAGTGCTCGTCCAGGAGTCGGTAGAGAAAAGCAGAGGAAAGGTTTTGGGTGTTGAGATAGCCCATCGATTCGTTGAAGCGGATGGTTTTGATGAGTTTTGGTGCACTGACGGATGCGCTGCGGAGGTCGGCTTCGACACTTTCCGCTTTTCCGGCATCGTAGGCTGCCTTGGTGATACGGGGAAATAACGTTGAGCGGTGAGGGGTGAGCGGTGAGCGGGGCTTCGAACTGACGTCCGAACCAGGGGACGAACTCCGATCGGCATTAGATGCCGAGTTAACAGACGGAGTGAGAAATAGTTTGAGAAGATGGATTAAATCCGGAGAGAGGTTAAGGGTGAGGTTCACATTGATGGACTCACGATTGTCCGCATTTTGCGGGGCATTTTTTTTCTTGTTTCATTGTTAGTGAAATTTTAAATTGTTAATAAATATATACGCACACAAGCATCCGCGGATGGGATGCCTGTGGTGTGTTTTCTATAGAATGTATTGCGTTGCGAGGGGCATAAATGTACTTATACCTCTGTCAAGAGGAAAGCCATATAGAACGGCAGAGTAAGTGTTGCTCCATCACGACCGACATTATAATCGCCGAACTTGAGGGCATGGAATACGTGATATATCTCAGGGTGTTTCAAGACCGTTTTCAGGGACTTGGCATTGCCTGTAGTGGCTTTGCACTCTACGAGCGTGCACTCATCCTTATAGCGTATCACAAAATCTATTTCGATACTGTCTTGTTTGTGATAGAAATAGAGTTTACGCCCCATCTTGCCCATAAAATCCGCCATCAGGTTTTCAAAGATGGCACCTTTATAACTGAGCAGATTGCCGCGCAGAATATCCGATTGCGTATGCTCATCCAGCATGCTGATAAACAGACCGGTATCAGCCATATAGACCTTGAAATGGTCTTGTATGGCATTCCCATCCAAGGGCAACTCGGTGATTTGGAGATTGTAACAACGATGAACGATGCCGGCATCCTCTATCCATTGCAGACTTCCGGCATATTCCTTACTACGACCACCGGGACGCACGATAGCATAGGTGAACTTCTTGTTCTCGCGGCTCAATTGGCGTGGGATAGATTCGAAGCACTCACGAATACGCGGCTTGTCTTCCGAGCGAGCGTACTTAATCATATCGCCTTTGTACTCGTTGATGATGGTACGTTGCACGGTCTTCAGTTCGTTAACATCGTGCGTGTCCAAGAACTTCTTTACCGCTGCCGGCATACCTCCGACTATAGTATATTCCAATAATAACTGACGCAGACGCGCGTGGACACCCGGAGCAACAGGCTCTTCGTTTTCGAACTGGGTGCGCAGATATTGAGTGATATCATCGTTGATGCCATTTGCCCAAAGCCATTCCTCAAAGTCCATTGGATACATATCGCGAATATCCTCGAAGCCTACGGGGATAGAAGACAGTTCTTGGCGGCGTTTCTGCTCGGGTGTCTGATAGCCGTTAACACCCAGTAACGAACCGGTGCAGATGACATCGTAGCGTCCGTCCAGGCAGAAGAATTTCAACGCGCCACGAGCACGCGGACACTCTTGTATCTCATCCAAGATGAGGCAGGTCTTACCCGGAACGAAGTGCGAGCCGGGGATAGCTGCGGTGATGGACATCGACAAGAAATCCACCTTCAAAGAGCCATCGAACAATTCGATAAGAGCAGGATCCTCACGAAAATCCATATACACCACATTTTCATAATGTTCATAGGCGAAGCGTTTGACAGAACTGGTCTTGCCACACTGACGCACACCTTTAATCACCAGTGGCTTGTGGTCTTTGGCATTCTTCCATTTGAGTAATACCTCTTCAATTTTTCGCTTGTACATATCGCTAAGTTTCTATCATTTTGCACTTTTACGGGCGAGTTTTAGACTGATTATTTCACTTCCTCGGGCGAGTTTTGCGCCGTATTTCACACTTTATCGGGCGACTTTTGTGGTATGTTTGACACTTTTTCCGCTGCAAAGGTACAAAGAAAAAATGATATGTGCAAATAATTTTACAAAAAAATGATGGTCCGCATGCAATTGCAGGAAATGAACGAAGAATAAAACAAGCAAAAATGGCGGAGCGCGGGGCATAAAAAAAAACTCCCATGCATCTCTGCACGGGAGTCCATACTTTATGAAAAAGTTTTACTACTATCCGGGATAGCAGATATCGGTTCGATTACTCGAAGCGGATGTCGGCACGGCGGTTCTTAGCGCGGTTAGCGCGGGTGTCGTTCGGAGCGACAGGCTCTGTCTGTCCCTTGGAATCGCAGCGGATCTGGTCTGCAGATACGCCTTTATTAACCATGTAGTTCTTCAAAGCTTTAGCACGTCTCATACCGAAATAACGGAGGTTCTGCTCGGGATCGCCAGAGTTATCCGTATGACCGGTGATGACGATCTTCATGGAGCGGTCGGCTTTCATGCGCTCGCAGAGTTGATCAACGATGTTCTGCTCTGCCTCCGGCATATTGAGTTCTGCACCTGCGATATCGAAGTGAACAGAGACAGACTCTACGCTCTCTCTGAACGCTTTCTCTGCCGCCAGACGCTCCGCCTCTGCTTTCTCACGTGCAATACGTTCAGCTTCGGCTTTCTCACGAGCGGCTTTCTCGGCTGCCAGACGCTCTGCCTCAGCTTTCTCGCGTGCTGCTTTTTCTGCAGCCTCGCGCGCCAGACGCTCAGCCTCCTCATCCACCACAGGCAACGGCTCCTCTGCCGGAGTCTCTTTGCGTGCTTTGGACCACCCCAAATCAACGGCTATCTTCACGCCGCAGCGGAGCAGGTTTGCCTTGCCTGTCTCATTGGAATCGAAGGTACCACGGTAGTCGATGACGGACGGGTCGGTCGCATTGATCATGATCATCTCGTCCGCTTTGGCTTCAGCCAAGAGGTTGGTGAAACCGTAGCCGGCGTAGACACCGAAATACATTCCCCAGTTCTCATTGAGTGCTACACGGAAACCAAGATCAGCGATAACGGAACCGCCTACCTTCGCGCGATTGTTGATCTTTGCGTTCTGAGTAGTGGTGTACGTGCTGAAGCCGTGCTCCGGCATGTTCTCAAACACATACGAACCAGCAGCGGGGAAGACGCCGGTGGTAGAATAGCTACCGCCTTTCTCGAGGTACTTACCGTGGATAGGCAGGTCGAGTGCCAGTCCGATGCCGCCGATGAACGCTGCGCGGTCGTTAAGCGGTTTGCGGAACAGAATCTCCACCGGGATGCTGATGTAGCCTACGTTCTGGCGCTCCTTGAAGTCCGTAAAGCCCGTGGTGAGGTTATACGGTGTGTTGGGGTTATCGGGGTGCGTAAGACCGTTAGTCACTTCGTTCCAGTTGTAGGTAGCATAGGCGTTGGCCCATGAGTACTGAAGACCTACACCAAGGCCGACGGTCTTGTTGAAGAAATGACCATAATGGATTCCTGCATCGAAACCGAAGCCCAAGCCCTGCGTACCGTTTGCCGGCTTATAGAGCATCGAGTTGAGGCCGCCGCCGAAGTTAACACCGATGTAGTTATCGTGCACGCTCTGCTGTGCACTGACCGTGATGGCCAGTGCTGCAGCAGCGATGATAGTTATAATACGATTGTTTTTCATAATGATGTCTCCTTTCGCTTATTGTTTCATGACTTTGACTACAATACCATCGACAGATATCATATAGTTACCTTGCGGATAACCGCTCATCTCCACGTTGGTCTCGTTGCCCTCGAAGGTGGTGTTCATTACTTCAGCGCCCATGAGGTTGACTACGCGCAGGTTATGCTCGAAGTTATCCGAGTTCTCGATGGTCACAGTAGTGGTATTAACAACCGGGTTCGGGTAAGCACGTACGACCGGAGCCTGTGCTTGCTGACCTGCACCATAAAGCGTCTCCATATCTGCCTGACCGCAGGTGTAGGTCGGCTCACCGTTCATCTTCGCAGAAACGAAGTACTCACCGGTCAGTTTACCTTCCGAGTGGTAGTAGTAGCCGTTAGCCCCCTCAATCGGTTGCCACGGTTCGGAGCTGTTAGCACGCCAGTACCACTGGATGTCGGTCAGACAGTTGCAGGTATCTACCAGTGCAATCACGTTGTCGAACAGCGGACGCACGTAGGTCTCCGGCAGGTTGACATGGAACGTCACGTTGAACTGACGGCTCTCGAGCCAGTCGAAGCGGCTGTCACGGAAGTAAACGGTCATCGTGTAGTCACCCGTCGGCAGATCTACCGGAATCTCAATATCGATCGTTCCGTCCTTACCGGTAATCTCGAGGTTGGTCCAATCGACGTCGGTGAAGCGACTGTCGGCGAAGTCAATCTTGTATTGATCCGGGTTACCGCTCTCCAGATGATACTTGAGGCTGTAGCCGCTACCGTCGCAATAACCGTACGCATAGATCTCGATACCCTCTTTGACTGTAGCCTCCTGATCTTCCGGTTTTTCTTCGTTGTCCGGGATGAACGGTTCGATGATGACACCTTCGGTGGTGAAGATATCGGAAGTCGGATCGAGGTTGTAGTTATTGAGCAGAGCGGCATCACCGGTCAGTTCGTAGAACAGAGTGAGCGTCAGATTCTCTGCTACGTCTGCACTGCTGAAGGCAGCGGTGGTGACGTGGGCTATCGGATCATTCAGTTTGATGCCGTTGAGCGTACCTTGCTTGAGAACGACTGCGTTAGCGTGTCCGTCCGCGAACTTAGCAATCTGAGCCTCTGCGTCGGATACATAGACGTGTGCTTTGTTGACCGTCAATGTACCATCCACGAAGGTGATCGCATAGTTGAGTGCGGTAGCGCTATTCGGGTTGATCGCATAGGTACCGATATAACTACCCGGAGCGTACGGTGTGCTGAACTGCAGACCGCTTACTACCGACTCGTCATCGGTATTCTTCCAACCCGCGTAGGTTACGGTGAACTCAGGATGCTCGTCGCCGTAGATCATCACGGTGTCGTTGGCGGTGATGGTCAGCGCTGCCTGGTTAACGGTGAGTGTACCGTTGGTGAAGCTGATCGCGTAGTTGGTAGCCGATGCGTTAGCCGGAACGATGTCGTAAGTGCCGACATTGCTCGTTACGAGGTATTCGCTCGTGAGCGTCAAACCGCTTACTACCGACTCGTCATCGCTGTTCTTCCAGCCGCTATACGAAGCGGTGAATGCCGGAGCAACCTCGCCGTAGATGACGAACTTGTCGTCTGCAGTGATCATCAGGTCAGCCTTATTAACGGTTACCTTACCGTTGACGAAGGTGATGCTATAGTTAGCAGCATCCACGCCACTCGGAGTGATCGTGTATTTGCCTACATTGCTCGTCGGAGCGTATTCACAAGCGAATGCGATCGTGCCGGTCAGGACAGAAGCCTCGTCGGTACCCATCCAACCGCTATAAGAAACGGTGTATTCCGGAGCCGCGTCGCCATAGGTCACGGTCTTGTCTTCCGCAGTAGCGGTGAGGGCTGCCTTAGCAATCGAAACAGCAATCAGATCGTAATAATGGTCGTTATGGTTCATATCACCCTTGACGCGGTAATAAACATTGTATGTACCGGCATCTTTTGCTTGCGGCAGGCTGGTACTCCAGCAGTCAAGCACGGTGGTGTCGAGACTGTATTGCATCTCGCCGCCCATCGGTTGACCGGCAATGATGAGGGTCTGGTTAGCACCGTTATAAACGAGTGTGTCATAAGCCACCGGAGCGACACAACCGGACTCAGCCTTGGCAACGGTTACCTTACCGTTGACGAAGGTGATGTTATAGTTAGCAGCATCTACGCCACTCGGAGTGATCGTGTATTCGCCTACATTGCTCGTCGAAGCGTACTCGCAAGCGAATGCGATGTCACCGGTCAGGACTGAAGCATCGTCTGTACCTTGCCATCCGGCATAGGTAACGGTGTATGCAGGTACAGCGTCGCCGTAGATAACATTTTTATCATCCGCAGTAGCGGTCAACGCAGCCTTGGCGATCGTTACAGCTATCGGATCAACAGCCGTCGAATCGAGGTGGTTGATATCACCTTGTACGCGGTAGTAAACATTGTGCGTACCGGCGCTCATAGCCTGCGGCAGCTCCGTCTTCCAGCTGTTATCATCCGTCGGGTTGAGGCTGTACCAGAACGTACCGTCTTGTGTCTGACCGGCTGCGATGAGGGTCTGGTTAGATGCGGTATAAACGAGCGTGTCGTAAGCAATCGGAGCCACGTAGGTTACCGGCACTTTGGCGATAGTAGCCATCGTCGGTTCCGGAGCGATATAATCCGCATGTCCTTCGCGCACGAGTTTATAATAGATCGCGTATACGCCCGCGATAGTAGCCTTCGGCAGTTCTGCGCTCCAGCTCTCCGACTCTTCCGGATAGAGACTGTACTCAATATGACCTTCCTTAGCTACACCGGCTTTAACCAGTTCTTGTGCCAAGCCGTTGTATGCGAGCGTGTCGAAGCCTTGCGGGTTGGTGGTAATGATCGGTGTATAAACAGCCTTAACACGCAGACCTTCCTCAAGGAAGTCACCGGCTTTGACATCCCAGCGAACGAACTCGTAACCGTTGAAGTCCGGAGCCGGATCAGGGATATGGAGCAATGCTACAGTCTCGTGCTTGAGCTCGCCGTCCTTACCGATATACGATACGTTATGCTCTACCTTGGCTGCAATAGCTGCCCAAGCCGCTTCGGCATCGGTCAGCACTTTCAGCTGTTCCGGCGTAATGAGCGCTTTCTGCGTATCAAGCAGAGCATCATATGCTACGCGTGCGGTATCGATAGCGGCCTTGCTGCTATACTCAACCGGAACAGGGATAGCGTTGATCTTATCCACTACGGCTGCAGCCACTGCATCGTGCGCTTGTTTTGCATCTGCGTATGCATCTTCTGCATCGAGCAAGGTCTGATAGTTGCTTACGAACGGCTTCAGATCATCGTCCAGTGCATCGTATGCAGAACGAGCTGCGTCGATTGCCGCACCGCTTTCCGGATAGGTTATTTCCGCACCGATAGCAGCAATCGAATCCTTGACAGCCTCGATAGCCGCGTGCTCAGCAGGACTCAGTGCTGCAGGCAGGTCGCCTACGAAGGTCACATTGACCGTCTGGTCGAACTTAGCTACATAGATCTCGTAGAAGTCAACCGGTACGTGACAAACGGTGGTCTTATGTACATCCGGTTTGGTATAACTATAGATGAAGTCATCGAAGTCTTCATTCCAAGCCAGCTTATTCGGATCAGCCGTGATAGAGATGTTCGCAGCCGCACAGTTGTTGAATGCATCTGCGTTGTCGCCTAAGAGCGTGATGGTCGAAGGCAGCGTGATGGATGTCAGCTTCAGACTGTTGCGGAAACCATTCTCATGGATAGCCGTTACGCCTTCCGGAATAACCAAACCACCTTCCAAGTTGCGTAAATCATAGAAAGCGCAGGAACCAATCTCGGTTACGCCGCTTTCAATTGTGAGGGTCTTCACTTTGAGTTGGTAGTCAACCCAAGGCACGCTATTCTTGTTCGCGTAATTATCCATGACGCCGTTGCCTTCGCCCGGGAGTTTGCTTACGATCATCGCGCTGTCGCCCGGCCAGTAGATAACCTGGCAGTCGCCGCTGGTCCAGATTCTCGGAGCCAGTGCTTCGTAGGTAGCCTCTGCGTCGGTCAGAACAGGATAGTTGGTTACGAGCGGTTTGAGTTCGTCGCTCAGTGCATCGTAAGCCTCGCGAGCTGCAGCAATCGAATCGCCGCAGGCCTCGTTGTAAACTACCGGTTGCGGGATAGCGTTGATCAATGCTATTACGTCCGTAGCCTCTTTAATCAATGCTGCGTAAGCATCTTCGGCGTCGGTGAGTTTCTTTACGGTAGCGTTATCAAGCGCACCCTTGGTCAAGTCAGCCAGTGCGTCGTATGCATCGCGTGCTGCATCGATCTCGTCTTTGCTGTCCAGCGTTACCGGAACAGGGATAGCATCAATCAGGTCTTTGACAGCCTGAGCCGAATCCAGCGGAGTAGCACCTACACCGTTAACGGTGAACGTAATCATATCTACAACCCAGTAGTTGGTAAAGGACTGACCCTTCCAAATCGATACGGAATCTGTATTACCTGTCCAAGTAGCGGTTTTATTTTCATTGCTGATAACCCATCCGCTACCCATTCTATCTACCTCTGTCATAGTAGAAGTAAGCGCTGTGGTGGATTCGATGACAACTTTCGTAATATTGGTGCCATTCTCATTCGCAAAGATAAAACCACCATTGGGCTGACTGTAGAAGGTGAAGTACAATCGACTTTGATACGTCGAGAACGAACTACCTTGACCAACTGTGACGGTCATACCTTCGTATGCAGGACTGGTGGTATTGGGGTCAACATTCGCGATACCGGTATTACCGTCCCAAACGATGTCCATCGGTATTGAGCCGCCTTTGTTCTTTTCTGCAAGAGCAGCCTCAGCGTCGAGCAGGATCTGATAGTTGCTTACCAGCGCCTGTTGAGCTGCGTTGAGAGCGTCGTATGCTGTGCGTGCGTTCTGTATCGAATCGCGCGTAGCGAGTTTGAGTTCTACCGGCGTCGGGATGTTGTTAATCTTAGCGATTACCTTGTCTGCCTCGGCTTTGATTAATGCCGCGTAAGCCGTCTCCGCATCGGTCAGTGTGGTATAATTGCCAACATGTGCTTTTACCTCGTCGCTCAATGCGTCGTAGGCGGTGCGAGCCGCGTCAATCTTAGCCTTGCACTCTGCGGTGTATTCCACCGTACCGATAGCGGCAATCTTATCCTCTACCGGCAATGCGGCATATGCTGCCTCAGCGTCGGTCAGCGTGCTATAGTTGGTCACCGACGTCTTCTGGTCATCGGTCAAAGCGGTATACATAGCACGTGCTTCGTCAATAGCCGCCTTGCATTCGTCGGTGTAAACCACCGGCTGCGGAATAGCGTTAATCAGTTCTATTACGTAATCAGGATTACAATAGACATAGGGACTGGTGGAAACATATCCTGTCGCACCACCGGGAATGGTCACCGTGCCGCAAACGGAATACGAACTGGAACCCTTTCCTATACTATGTGCTGCACCACTTCCTTTCGTAGCCTTCAGGTATTTGACGTTGCTACTAATGGTAATATTTCCACATATAGATTTCCAACTGTTACTTTTGGATTGTCCACCACCGATACCTGCACCGGTACCACCGCCGACGGCATAGATAATACCGCCGTTGATGGTGATGTTGCCGATGGTAGCACGACCACCGCCGCCGATACCGGCACCTAAGTTACCACCGTTAGCATAAATAGTACCACCGTTGATGACGATGTTTCCTGCATTACGGTTTCCGTTCTCGGCGCTGTAACCACTACCGATAGCGGCACCACCGCCTTTCGTAGCCGCATGAAGGGTACCGTTTCCTTGGATAGTTACGGTATAATTAGGGGCTACATGGATACCTGAAGGTCCATCCATGAACCCCTTTACATAATTGACCGAACCATCCGCAAGGATAATAGTTGCATTTCCCAA
>JAFZNG010000036.1 GCA_017551025.1 Paludibacteraceae bacterium
ATGCGGGGCGTGGGACGCACGTAGAGGCGTTGTTTGCCGCCGCGTTGCGAGAACAGGAGTCCGCCAAAGGTGCCGGAGAGAGGTCCGATACCGGATTTTAATTTAATAGTAGCCATGATAGGAATTAGAAATTAAAAATTACAGTTATCGACAGAGAACCAGCCGTCTGGAACGTCTACCATACAGTTTTCGTCGCGTTCTTTTTTGTACTCGGGCGAGAGGTTTTCCTCCTCGGTAAGGAAATCTACGCCGACCTGAATGGTTTGGAGAGCGGCGACGCTTTTGAATTCGGAAGAAATCGCAATAGCCCCGTGTAAGGCAAGTTTTTCGGCATTCGCCCAGGCAACATGCGATACTTTATCATCACCAATGACGATAAAGAAATAACCACCGGATACTTTCTTTACCCAATTGCAGATAGCTCCGATGAATGATTCGAGCATAAAATTTGCTACTTTTTTAGATAGTTCCATAGAAATTAAAAATTAAAAGTTAAACATTAAAAATTGTCTTCGAGGTACTGCTCGAAGGTGTAGTCGTCGGGCGACCAATCGTTGATGGCGCAGAGGTCGAGATAGACGGCATAGTCGGCGGCGCGTGCGTCGAGATACTGATCCCAGCGAGCGTCGGAGAGGAGGTCGAGTTGGCGGTCATCGTAGTTCATGATTTCTTCTGATTCCATGGGTCTTTTGTAATTTCCAGGCCGAATGTCAGTGCATCCTCTCTATAGCAGATCTTGTAATAATTTCCGTACCGTACTTGTACCAGGTCGCCGGGTTCATCTCCTCGGAGGAATTCCGGAGCCGCTTTGTTTTTCGGCAATTTGAAGTCCTGGATGAAGAAATTCGGTTTGCGCTGTTTGTAGGGTCCGTGTTTCTGAAGCCATTGAAGGATTGCCGCATGTTTTTCGGGGTGTTTGTTCCATTCTATCCGGGCGGCATTCTTATGATACGGGAAGGTTTCTTCCGAGCCCATACGCGTCCAAAAAATGTTAAAGTCCATAATTAAAATTTTTAAATGTTATAAGTCCAATGAATGTCGTCCGTTTCAGTCCTGCCATCTAGGGGATTATAGGGGACGACATTCAATTGACTGAAACATTTTTATTTTTTCTTTTGCTTCTTTTCTTTTTGTCGAGTGGTTCTACACCCAAAATTCCATGCGGCTCTAGGTCAGTTTCATCGCTCGCTGGTACGACCAGATGGTATCGATGCGCATGGAGCGCCAGCCTTTCTTGTCGATATCATAGAACGCGACGGTTTGACGGTCGTAAAGAGCTTGTTGCTCGGGGGTGCGTCGTCCCTTGGGCGTATCATCCGTAGGGACGAGGTCGGGACAGGTAGTGCCGCGTGCATGGCGCAGCGTGCCGTCGCGCTTGACAAACTCGAACAGCACGATGCCTTCGTATAAGGCGCGTTTTAGATCAGGAATATTCATAACAAAAATTAAGAATTAAAAATTAGTTTCATTTTTTCGACTTCGTGGAGGAACTCGTTGCCGGGCAGGAGGGTCAGGTAGCGCAGTTCGTCATGGGTGAGCAGATGGAGATCGCCCACGATAGACTCGACAAGTTTCTGTCGGGCGTCGGCATTCTTGTGCCCGGGGATGGATAACTCGATGAGGTTGTTCGCACACCAATCGAACTTGTCACGGTTGAGGTGATGGAGCTGTTTTTGAGGGTCACGTAGACCGTACCAGATCTCATACATGGCATGATGGCAGAGGATGCCGCCGGAGCGCTTATCATCATAAAATTGACGTAAGATAGCATACGCCGAATGCATATTTGGACGATTGTTTGCCATAGCCTTATTCCAATTCGGTTTGATTTGGTTGAAGCCTTTGGAGGATAATGAGAAGAAGCACAAGGACTCTCCCTCGCCACCATAGAGACGAGCTCCGGATTTAGAACGTGCAGTGGGGTGACGACGAGCAAGGACGGAAGAGCCATCGATAAAGTGTACGCGGACGAATTCTTGAGGTTGTGCGACAAAGTCGCAGCAGCGGGTAATAACGACCACTCCGGGGTCTAGAAACTCCCATGACCGGATGGGGATAGGATGGTAGTTGAGCATCATGCGATAATGTTTTTAAGGGTTAGGCGCATAAAGGAAATGCACCGGACTTCAATGGAAATCCGATGCAAAGGTAGGGAGAATCTGTAAAGCACTTTGACGATGCCTTACGATACGTTACGTTATTTGACGATAATTTACGATAATGTTATTCGTCGAGGGAGATAAGGTACTTTTCACAGAGGTATTGAACCGCTCTGGGAGGTAGCAATTTCGCATTTCTTTCTACACCCATAGTACGTAAGGTCTCTTGATCTTTTTTGGTCCAATTGTAGAATGTTTGTCGGGTTACGCCGGCAGCGTCTGCCAGCTCGTTTTTGTACATTGATTTGTAATGCATAACTTTGTAAATTTTAGAAAAACCCACAAAGTTACTACTAAAGTATCGAACGGCAAAAGACATAAAAAATCGCAGCCATCAAAGATGACTGCGAAAAAGCAAAAATAGTGCTGAATTTAGGATTAGAGATAGCGCTTGGCTGCCTCTAAAAGTTGATCGGCATAGTTGTAGATTTCATCAAGGGAGTCGATCTTATATTTCTCTCCCTTGCCGTCAGCACCTACCGGTTCAATGCGCAGGTTGCTCTCGTTGTTGAAATGCAAGCGGCAAACAGGTTTACGATTATTGTCGTCGATAAAGATTGAGCAATAGGAAATAGCGTCACGCATCGTAACACGATTGCCCGGCATTACTTCGCGCAAAATACTCTTGATGATATAGTATGCCTCCATCTCCGATTGTGTGGTAACGATTTCGCTCTCTTTCTTAGCGCCGGGAATCTCGACAGGAGTGTCCTCTACTTTCTGCTGTTCTTCCTCATTCGTTTTTACCACGATATTCAGGCGCTCGGAGATCTTGTCGTTTACATAGCTGGCGCTAGCTTTCTTGACGAGTTCGGTGAACTGGTCGAGGACATTACCGGTAATCTTGCCGGAATAAACCTGCTTAGCGAGGGATTTTACAAATTCCTGATTCGGGTTTTCGATGAGTTCTTTGATGATCTTCTTGAGTTCGCTCATGAATTTCAACTCATTCGCCGAGTTCATAATAGAATCTACGTCAAAATTCTCCTTCGTAAATTTCTCCAGGGCTTTGAGTTGTACCTCCTTAAGTTGCTCAATATCAAACGAGAGGAAGGGGACTTCGTCCATGAGGTTGGTTTGCGCAAGATCGGTGTAGAAACGATATTCGATACCATTTGTCAGAAGGCCGAATTTTGCTTTAGATGCCACGAAATAGCGGGCCAATTGCGACTTGTGTATATCCAGGTTCTGCTGCCAATGCTTGCATTCGATGACCAAAATTGTCTCGCCGTCCTTGATGATGGCATAGTCTATCTTCTCGCCTTTCTTCTTGACGAGGTCGCAGTCCATTTCAGGAACGACCTCCAGCGGATTGAAAACGTCGTAGCCCAAAGCCTGAATAAAAGGCATAATGAGGGCGTTCTTTGTAGCCTCTTCTGTTTGTAAGTTGTTTTTCAGTTCTCCGGCTCTTTTAGCTAACTGTTTGATTGAGTCTTTGAAATCCATACTGATTAGATTTTGCGCCTACTCTTTATCGGATTTTCGGCAATCTCCTATTATGATTTACTTATATACATACAAAAAGCGTGAAGCTATTCTTGCTTATATAGTTCCACTGGTTCTGGTAAACCAAACTATACTATAAGCACGAATAGTTCACGCTGGCGCGCGAACTTCCGCTTGCTTATTCTCGTATAGTTCTATAAATTTACCAGATTTGTGGAACTGAGAATAAGAGCTAAGCTCTATTGTTCACTATGTCATCCCATTTTACGTCTTAGATCCGACGGCAGCATTTAATACCTATGCGGCGGAGGTTATTTTACAATAAAGTATGTAAAAATTCTATTAGTTTCAGCACTTGGATTTGAGGGAAATCAATCGCTTTCAGCACGTCAAAATGCTTGTCATTTGAAACGATATAAGTAGCATTGGCAGCAAACGCACAATCCACGAACTTATTATCGTCAGGATCTGCTTGAATAAGTTCCAAATGATAACGTGGATCTACAAATTCCACAAACGGGCTCTCGGCCAGCAGGCGGATCACATTATCAGCAACGGTGACTGAGGTTTTTTGCGCGATGATTTCGTGGTACTCAGAAAGAATATCGTTGGATACGCACAACGTATATTGTCCGACTTGTATTCCTAACCAAACCGGATAGTACTCACTATGTCGCGAAAGCGCCATAATGAGACAATTTGTGTCCAAAACAACCTTATTGAGCATAGCGGTAGGGGGTACGCATATGTTCTTTACCCCATTGTTCGATGACTTGCTCGTTGATGGTGCCGTTATCCCACAAACGATCCATTTCCTCGTTTACTTTCTGAGCATAATAATTGGCAAGTACTTGCTGTATTGCTTGTACTTCATCAACAGTCTTAATGCGATCAACTACGCGCAAAAGGTTCATTTTAGCCTGATGTAACGTCAACTCGCGTTCCATAGATTATCCTATCGATTTTGTTTCACGCTGCAAAGTTACAACTTTTTTGCGACATATGCAAATATTTTTAATTTTTAGCAAGGGATTGCTGGATTTCATCCAGGGTCTTTTGCATCTCTCGGAGTTGCTGTTTGACATCATCGTTGTTGTCGGAGACCATCGCGTCCACGAAGATGGAATTGATGAACGACATACCGATGATGCCGCCCAGGATCAGCAAGGCGCAGAAATAGATGCGTACGCACTCTGCCGCTACGGTAGAGCCGCCATAGTAAGCAGCGACGGTATTCGGTATCTCGTACCAACCCTCTACAGTACATATCTGGAACACGGCGTAGATCGAGCGTAGCGGCGTCTGGAAATGCACCGGATCGGCATCACGGAACAGGCTGCAGTTGATCAGGCCGAAGATAACGATGATCACAAAGAAACTCAGCAAGATAGCATACGACTCGCGCATGGCCTTGGTGAAGCCCTGAACCACTTTGCTGAAATTCGGAAAGAAATGCAACACGCGGAAGAAT
Source organism: Paludibacteraceae bacterium (assembly GCA_017551025.1). Lineage (GTDB taxonomy): Bacteria > Bacteroidota > Bacteroidia > Bacteroidales > Paludibacteraceae > Colicola. The sequence goes on from JAFZNG010000036.1 coordinate 5,077, forward strand.
CGCATGACACGCAGCAACCTCAGAATCAGCAGGAAGGAGAGGTTAAACATATCCAGCGGCACGAACAGCTCCACGAGCGAAGGCAGGGATAGAATGACGAGCGTGCCGTCCAAGCGGTTCCAACCGTCGCGCCAGTAACCGCGGACGCCGTACTCCGCATGCTTGACAAGCATCTCGACGATGAAGATCAGCGTACAGAGGATATCGAGCGAATGGATATAGATACTCTCATTGCCCGCCACCTCGGCATAGATAATCGCAGAATTAATCAGTATGACCGCCAGGATCAACTGGTCGTTCAGAAAGAGTTTGCGTAGGATTTGTTTCATGGTCTTATCACTTTGCGTGGTCACAAAAAAAATACTTTAAACGGCTGCAAAATTACGATTTTTTATCGATATCTGCAAGATTTTTATGAAAAAATCATAAAAACACACTTAAATTTGCGTATATCAGAAAAATGTTGTACCTTTGCACCCTAATTTGCGTAATTATGCGCGTGAGTATATACGAACACGCATACGAACATACATGTGAATACGTACGAACATGATTGAATATATCAAAGGACAACTGACAGAACTGAATCCGACGATGGCCGTGCTGGAAGCAGCCGGTGTAGGATACGGCGTGAACATCACCCTGCTGACCTACTCCGCCCTCGCGGGACTGGAAAACAAGGAAGTGAAACTCTATATCACGGAGATCATCCGTGAGGATACGCATGACTTGTTCGGTTTCTTCACGACCGGCGAACGCGAACTGTTCCTGCTGCTCATCACCGTGAGCGGTATCGGTGCGAACACCGCCCGCATGATCATGTCGGCTTTCTCCGCCGCCGAGATACGTACCATCATCGCCACGGGTAACGTGAAGGCCCTCGCCAAAGTGAAAGGTCTGGGTCCGAAGACCGCAGAGCGCATCATCGTGGATCTGCGAGACAAAGTGCTGAAAGTAGATCTGGCCGCCCCGACGGGCGAGATACAGTTTGCGGATATGCCATCGGCAGACAACGAACTGAAGACCGAAGCCGTGAGCGCACTGACGATGCTCGGATTCCCGACTGCCGCCAGCGGCAAGGTAGTAGATAAGATACTGAAAGCCGACCCGACGGCGAGCGTAGAGGCCGTCATACGGCAGGCGCTGAAGATGCTGTAAATAGACCGCTTCGCTGAAAATTAGACCGCTTCGCTGAAAGAATAAAGACCGTTCGTTTCACTCACTGAAAGAGTAAAGACTGATTTTGCTGAAGAATAGAATATTCATAGTAATGTTATTACTCCTGTTGCCAATGATGGCGACAGTTGCTTTGGCGCAGACGCAGAAACCGAAAACGCTGAAGGAATTGGTGGCAGAGGAGAAGGCCAGGAAGGAAGCGGAGAAAGCGCAAAAGACCGCTGACGCTGAAAGAGCAAAGACCGCTGAGGCTGAAAGAGCAAAGACCGATAATGCTTCCGTTTCGACCGACAGCACGGAAACTGCCGTAGCGTTCACACCGGAAGACAGCGCGATCTGGGCACCGGTGCAAGTGGCGCCGCTCGGACAAGAGGACTACGAATCGCTCACCCTGCCGCATAGCAGCATGGATCTGCAAACGCCGGAGAACATCAAGACGGAGGTGGAATACGACCTACAGACCGGTATGTACGTGCTGCGCACCAAGATGGGCGACACCGAGATCACGACGCCTTACCTGATGAGTTCGGAGGAATATCATGCCTATACCGAACGGCAGCTAATGCACAAATACTGGCAGCAGAAGATCGGCGAGGTAGAGCACAACAACGAGTCGAAGTTTGACATCACAGACATGAAGTTTAACATCGGTCCGGCGGATAAGATCTTCGGTCCGGGCGGTGTGCAACTCAAGATGCAGGGATCTGCCGAACTGCTCTTCGGATTCAAGCACCAGTATATAGCCAACCCATCGCTCACGGAGCGGGCAAGAAATAACAATATCTTCAACTTCGACGAGAAGATCCAGGCATCGGTCAATGGTAAGGTGGGTGAGAAGATCAACTTCAACCTCAACTACAACACGGAGGCCAGTTTCTCGTTTGACCAGCAGAACCTGAAGCTCAACTACAAGGGTCATGAGGACGATATCATCCAATCCATCGAGGCCGGAAACGTCACGATGGACCTGAACTCGTCGTTGATACGCGGTAGTCAGGCGCTGTTTGGTATCAAGACCAATTTGAAGTTCGGTAAGTTTAAGATCCAGGCGCTGATCAGCCAGCAGAACTCGGAGAGCCAGTCGGTGAGTTCGCAAGGTGGTGCTCAGCTGCAGAAATTCAGCATCACGGGTGACAGTTACGACGAGAACCGTCACTTCTTCCTCTCGCATTTCTTCCGCGACAAGTATGAGGACGCTATGAAGAGCGTACCGTATATCGCTTCGGGTGTGACGATCAACAAGATCGAGGTATGGGTAACCAACCGCAAGGGCAACTACGACCAGGCACGTAATATCGTGGCTTTCACCGACCTGGGTGAACAGAAGAGCCACTTGCAAAACGCCGCCTGGGGTGGCAATGACGTGTCGGCACCGGAGAACACCGCCAACGACCTGTATGCGCAAGTGAAGACGACCGACTTCCGCAATATCCAGCAGACCAGTTCGGCCCTGGAGAACTTCAACGGCATGGAGGGTGGCGTGGATTATGAGAAAGTAGAGTCGGCCCGACTGCTGACCAGCAGTGAGTACTCGCTCAACACGAGTCTGGGTTATATCTCGCTCAAGCAGGCATTGAACCAGGACGAGGTGCTGGCCGTAGCGTATGAATATACCTACAACGGCAAGGTCTATCAAGTAGGTGAGTTCTCCACGGACGGCTCGGAGGATCTGCGTGCGCCGAATGCCCTGGCGCTGAAGCTGCTGAAGTCCACCAACAACGCGCCGGACAAGAAAGGTCGCGGTACGTGGGACCTGATGATGAAGAACATCTACTCGCTGGGCGCTACGTCGATCTCGAGTGAGAAATTCGAATTGTATGTCATGTACCGCAACGACTCGGTAGGTACGGACATGCAGTATCTGAACGAAGGTCCCATCAAGGGCAAACAGTTGATTCGCGTGATGGACCTGGACCGATTGGACTCGAAGAACAACCCCTCGCCGGACGGTAAGTTCGATTTCATCGAGGGATTGACCATTTATGCCTCGAACGGCCGCATCATCTTCCCCGTACTGGAGCCCTTCGGCAGTCACCTGGCCAAACAGTTGGGCAACGATCCACGACTGACGGAGAAATACTGTTTCCAGGAACTATACGACTCGACGCTGGTCATCGCTCAGGAGATGAGCGAGAAGAACAAATTTGAGTTGACGGGTAAGTACAAGGGTACGAGCGGTTCGGAGATCCGTCTGGGTGCGATGAACGTGCCCCGCGGATCGGTGACCGTGACGGCCGGCGGTGCGACGCTAGTGGAGAACGTAGATTATACGGTAGACTACGTGATGGGAACGGTGACGATACTGAATCAGTCGATTCTGGAGTCGGGAACCAACGTGGATGTGCGGCTGGAGAACCAGAGCACGTTCTCGCTGCAACGCAAGTCGTTGTTCGGTGCGCATTTCGAATATGAGTTCACCAAAGACTTCATGCTGGGTGCGACGATTATGCACCTGCGTGAGCGTCCGCTGACCACGAAAGTGAATACGGGTTCCGAACCGCTGGCGAATACCATCTGGGGCGTGAACGGTTCGTACAAGACCGAGATGCAATGGCTCACCAATGCCATAGACAAGATCCCATGGATCACGGCTACCGCACCGAGTACGTTCCAGATCAATGCCGAGTTTGCGCACATGATACCGGGTCACACGAACGACGTAGGTAGCGTAGGAACGGCGTACATCGACGACTTTGAGTCCACGACGACGAATATCGACGTGCATTATCCGAGTTACTGGTTCCTGGCCTCGACACCGAGTCCGTTCAACGAGGCGCGCGATATCAACCAGATCTCGTACAACCAGAACCGTGCCCTGCTGGCATGGTACACGGTAGATCCTATCTTCGGTTATCCCCAGACCAACACGCCGCAGCATATCCGCAACGACGTATCCGCACTGAGCGACCATCGTACGCGTATCGTCTATGAGCAGGAGATCTATCCCAATAAGGAGCAGCCTGCTAACCAGGACACGAAGTTGGCGGTGCTCAACCTCTCGTTCTATCCCGAGGAACGCGGTCCGTATAACGTCTCGGCATCGGAGATCAACAACCGCGGCCAACTGACCAACCCGCGTCAGCGTTGGGGCGGTATCATGCGCCGACTGGACAACACCGACTTTGAGAAGGCGAATATCGAGTATATCGAGTTCTGGTTGATGGATCCGGCGCTGACCAACCCGAGCGGGTATGACGGCGAGCTGTATATCAACCTGGGTGACGTAAGTGAGGATATCCTGCGCGACGGCAAGAAGTCGTTTGAGCACGGACTGCCTATCTCGGACCAGGACAACGGACGCGTAGACTCCACGATCTGGGGTTATGTACCGCGTACGACGAGTACGGTCACCGCTTTCTCCAACGAAGCCGGTGCACGTCCCAAGCAGGACGTCGGACTCAACGGACTGAGTACCGACCAGGAGTTGCGCTGGCCGATTTACAGCCAGTATATCACGGATCTGCGTGGCAAGGTGGATGCCGATGTAATCGCCTCGTGGCAACAAGATCCCTTCTCGCCACTCAACGACCCGGCTGGCGATAACTTCCACTATTATCGCGGTTCGGACTACGACGAGCAGCAAGTACCTACCCTAGTGCGCTACAAGCACTTTAACGGTACGGAGGGCAACTCGCCCGATACGGAGTCGCAGACCGAGAGTTACGGTACGGCATCTACCCTACAGCCGGATATCGAGGACATTAACAATGATAATACGCTGAACGAATACGAGAAATACTTCCAGTACCGCGTGCTGCTGCGTCCGGACATGATGGAGGTAGGTCGTCAGCATATCACGGAGAAGAAAGTGGCAAAGGTTACGCTACGCAACGGCGAGACACAGGACGTTACGTGGTATCAGTTTAAGATTCCATTGAAGGGCGACAGTTCGGACGTAAAGACCGTAGGTTCGATACGCAACTTCAAGTCGGTGCGCTTCATGCGTATGTACTTGACCGGTTTCGACCAGGAGACCCATCTGCGTTTTGCTACGCTCGACCTGGTGCGCGGCGAGTGGCGTCAGTACACGAAGGACCTCGCACCCGTTGGTGCGACGGTGAATACCGGTGCATCTATCAATGTACAGACCGTCAATATCGAGGAGAACAGCACCCGTACGCCGGTCAACTACGTACTGCCTCCGGGTGTAAGTCGCCAGACCGACCCGGGTCAGGCTCAGCTGATCGAGCAGAACGAGCAGGCGATGGTGATGCGCGTGATGAACCTCAGTCCGCGTGATGCGCGTGCCGTATATAAGAATACGGGCTACGACATGCGTCAGTACAAGAACTTCCAGCTGTTTGTGCATGCCGAGCAAATCGAGTCAATGGACCCGAGTCTGCAGGACGGTGATATGAGTTGCTTCGTGCGTCTGGGTTCGGACCTGAAGAACAACTACTACGAATACGAGATCCCGCTCCATCTGACGGCACCGGGTCAGTATAACAACAATAACGAGCGCGACCGCATGAGTGTTTGGCCCGAGGAGAATATGTTCGACTTCCCGTTCGAGGTGCTGACGGCCGCCAAGACGGCACGCAACAAAGCCAAGCGAGCCGGCAACGAGGGCGTGAGCAACACGATCCCGTATGTCATCTATGACGACGAGTCGGGTAAGCCGCAGAACAAGATTACCGTGATGGGTAACCCGACCCTGGAGGATGTAGAGACCATCATGATCGGTGTGCGCAACACCGGTCGCACGGATCATACGGCTGAGATCTGGGTCAACGAGATGCGCCTGAGTCAGTTCAACGAACAGGGTGGTATGGCCGCCATGGCCAATGCCTCGTTGGCAGTGAGCGATATTGCCCAGGTGAATGTAGCGGGACGACTGGAGACAGCAGGATACGGCTCGATAGAAGCCAACGTGCTGAACCGCAACATGGAGAATTTTTATCAATTGTCTGTGTCGGCAGCCCTGGAGGCAGGACGTCTGTTCCCCGAACCCGCCAAACTGCAGATACCGCTCTACGTAGCCTATACCAACGAGACCACTTCCCCCGAATACGACCCGCTGGATACGGATATCAAGCTCAAGGAGACGCTCGAGACCTTTGAGACCAAGGAGGAGCGCGACTCGGTCAAGAAGATGGCAAATACGGTGCGCGAGTCGACCTCGTTCTCGGTAACGAACATGAAGGTGAACATCAAGTCGAAGAAGCGGAACATGTTCTACGACCCCGCCAACTTCACTATCTCGGCAGCTTATAACCGCCAGGACGAACGTACGCCGGAGATGGAGATCAACCAGACGACCGACCAACGCGGTTCGTTCAACTACTCCTACAACTTCAACCCGAAGCCCTGGGAACCGTTTGCCAAGGTGCAGAAAGTGCAGAAAGTAAAACTGCTCAAGGAATTCAACCTATACTACCTGCCGCAGTCGTGGTCGTTCCAGACGAATATGCACCGTACGTTCTCGCAGATGAAGATGCGTGACCTGACAGCCGATGCGGGTGCACAGATGGACCCGACCTACAGCAAGGACTTCACCTGGGATCGTCATGTAGATATCAAGTTTGACCTGACCAAGAACATGAAGTTCTCCTTCCAGTCGGCGATGAATGCGATCATCGATGAGGGAGCGTATACGCCAGAGGTGCTGAAGGGGCAGTATTTTGATGCGGAGTTCAACCACAACAAGTACGAGGCCTGGAAGGATACGATCCAGCGTTCGCTGGCTAAGTGGGGTGCACCGTACACGTACCAGCAGGTATTTACCGCCAGCTGGAACGTGCCGTTCAACCGTGTGCCGTACCTGGAAGCACTGACTGCGAACGCCTCGTATAACGCCACCTACAACTGGGCACGTACCGCTTCTACGCGCAGCGAGACCGACCTGGGTAATACCGTCTCGTCGGTACAGCAATGGCAAGTAGACGGCGGACTGAACCTGGAGACACTCTACGGCAAGTCGAAGTACTGGAAGGATATGACGCAACGCTATACGGGTCGTGGCGGCAAGCGCAACTTCAAGCCCAAAACCTACACCCAGACCGTCTCGGGCGAGAAGGGTCAGGCCGTAGAGGTGACCCACCGGCTGAACTCGGACAAACTGACCGTTGTTGTGACCGACAGCGCCGGACGCAAGATACCGGCTACGTTCAAGACCGACGGTAACACGAAGATACTGGTGACGCTCAAGGAGAACTGCTCGGGGGCTAAGGTGAGCGTGACGAGCAAAGACCCGAACGAACGTACACCGGCACAGGTGGCAGGCGACATGTTTGCCTACGTAGGAACGATGATTCGCCGCATACAGATCACGTATCGCGAGACCAACTCGATGACCCTGCCGGGCTTCGGTCCGGAGGCCGGATTTATGGGGCAACGAAAGGTGAACGGCGTGTATGCACCGGGCTTTGACTTTGCTTTCGGCTTTATCCCGAGCGACATGATTGCGCGTGCCAAGGAGTACGGCTGGCTGTCGGGCGATACATCGGTCATCCAGCCTGCGGCACAGGCTCGCACCAGCGACCTGGATATCAAGCTCACCCTGGAACCGCTGCCGGGACTGAAGATCCAGGCGACGGGTAAGCGTTATCTGGCAAGTTCCACCTCGGTCATCTACAGTTACGATCGTCTGCAGGAGAATATGTCGGGTTCGTTCAATATCACTTCGTGCGCCATCGGAACGATGTTCCAAAAGATCGGCAGTCAGGAGGAGAACTTCCAGAATGCCGCCTTTGACCAATTCCTGATCAACCGCGATATCCTGCGCGACCGCGTAGAGGCGCAGTACGCCGGTGCGGTGTATCCCGACGCAGGCTTCCTACAGGGAAGTATCTTTGCCGGCAAGACCTTCAACGCCAATAACGGGCATGTATCCAACAACTCGGCGGACGTACTCGTTCCCGCCTTCCTGGCGGCTTATACGGGACGTAACCCGCAGACGATGGACCTCAATCCGTTGCTAGGTATCCTTAGGATCCTGCCCAACTGGTCGGTGACCTATGACGGGTTAGGTAAGTTGCCCTGGATGCGCGACCACTTCAAGTCCGTCACGCTGACGCATGCCTATACCTGTAAGTACGCCATTGGTTCGTACGGCTCGTACTCTACCTGGGTGCCGGCACAAGGCGAAAGCGGCAAGATGATAGGCTTCGTACGCGACGTGACGACGGATCAACCGATCCCGAGTTCGGCATACGATATCGCTAACGTGACGCTCACGGAGGCTTTCTCGCCGCTCATCGGACTGAACATGACAATGAAGAACTCCTTGTCGGTCAAGGCAGAGTATCGCAAGCAGCGCAACCTGGCGCTGAATGTAACGAGTGTACAATTGACGGAAGGTCATACCTCGGAGTTCGTCATCGGTGCGGGCTATACGATCAAGAACCTCAACTTCGTGGCCAAGAAGAAAGACGGCGGACAGAAGAAGGTATCGAACGATTTGAAACTGCAAGTCGATGTATCGTATAAGGACGTGAAGACCCTGCTTCGCAAGATCGACGAGGGTATCACCCAGGCCTCGAGCGGCAATAAAGTGCTGGCCATCAAGATCTCGGCCGACTATGTGCTGAGCCAGAAGATCAACCTGCAGTTCTTCTACGACCACCAGGGTACGACGCCGCTTATCTCAAGCAGTTATCCCGTCAAGGCGGATAACGTAGGTATCAATATCAAACTCATGCTGACGAGGTAATAGTTGAGAGTTGAGAGTTGAGAGAAGTTGGAAAGTCGTCTAGTTTAAAGTAGATAGTTAAATTGTTTTGGGTAGGTATTATAGGACCGGAGAGTACGGGTAAAAGTACGCTGGCAAGGTATCTGGCCAAGCGGTACAGCGGCGTGCTGATCAGGGAATACGCCCGCGAATACGTTGAGCAGAAAGGCAGAACCGAACTCACGTGGGACGAGCTGTGCGAACTGGCCCGACATCAGATAGAAGAGATAGAGCGGTTAGCGGTGAGCGGTGAGCGGTTAGCGGTCTATGATACGGAGTTGATCGTAACGAAGGTATGGTTTGATTATGCGTTTGGGCAGGTACCGGACTGGCTGGAAGAGGCGATACGGACGTATCCGATGGATGTGTATCTGCTAACCAAACCGGATATCCCATGGGTGCCGGACCCGGCACGGACAAATGGAAGTGACGCTATCCGACAGGAGCTGTTTGATCGCTACGAGCGGGAGATACAGGCGACGGGCATACCTTATTATATTATCGCGCACGCGTAAAAGAAAAGAGCAGTGGATCGTCCACTGCTCTTTTCGTTAGCCATTGGCCATTCGCCTTTAGCCATTCGCCTTTATTAGTCTTTAAACTTGGCGCAGAGGAACTCGCGGTTGAGGCGGGCGATGTTGGCCAGCGAAACCGACTTCGGGCACTCAGCGGCACACGCACCGGTGTTGGTACAGTTACCGAAACCGAGTTCGTCCATCTTAGCCACCATAGCTTTCGCACGACGGGCAGCCTCGATCTTACCTTGCGGCAGGAGTGCGAGTTGCGAAACCTTAGCCGAAACGAAGAGCATAGCCGAACCGTTCTTACATGCGGCAGCACACGCACCGCAACCGATACAGCTGGCAGCATCCATAGCCTCGTCTGCCACGGGCTTCGGAATTGGAATTGCGTTTGCGTCGGGTACACCACCGGTGTTAACGGAAACGAATCCACCTGCCTGCATGATCTTGTCATAGGCACCACGGTCTACCATGAGGTCCTTGATTACAGGGAACGCACGGCTACGCCACGGTTCAACGGTGATGGTCTCACCATCTTTGAACTTACGCATATGGAGCTGACAGGTCGTGATGGCGCTGTCGGGTCCGTGCGGGTGACCGTTGACGTACATCGAGCACATACCGCAGATACCCTCACGGCAGTCGTGATCGTAGGTAACGGGATCTTTATGCTCAGCGATGAGTTGCTCGTTGAGGATGTCGATCATCTCCAAGAACGAAGCACCTTGGAAGACGTGCTTGAGTTCATAGGTCTCAAAATGTCCTTGAGCTTTCGGGCCGGCCTGACGCCATACCCGTACTTTGATATCAATATACTGATCCATGATTTTTATAGTTTAGTGTTGAGTGTTGAGAGTTGAGTGTAGTTAATAGTTTATTGTTGAGAGTTTTCACTTGGAGTTATATAACTTTTCTGCAAACCAGACAACAAACGAGCTGTGTCCGCAATTAATATTTCTATATTGTGAAATTGCTCAGTTGTTATATATTGTTCTTCTTCAGCTACTTCTATTTGGCTCATTACTTCCATAAGAGAGCCATAGGAAATCTCTAAAAAATGAACCTTATCCTTTGCTGAATATCGGGTTATACCTTCTGCAATATTTGAAGTTATAGAAACAGCTGCACGGCGTAATTGATCACACAAAGCGAATTGTTCGGATTTAGGAAACTGCTTTAAGAGTCGGTAAACCTGTTTCCGTACTTCTTTCGCTTTCTGGTAAGCCACTAAGTTTCGATAACCGAAGAACTCCATAACTTTCAACTTAAAACTACTCTAAACACTAAACTCTAAACTCTCAACTTGGAAATTATGACTTATAATTTCTGGTTTTACGTTCTGTGAACTCGTAGTCAAGCGGTTCCTTGATGAGTTCGGGTTCTTGATCCTCGCCGGTATATTTCCAGCAACCTACGTAAGCGAACTTGTCGTCCTGACGGAGTGCTTCGCCTTCCGGTGTCTGGTACTCCTCGCGGAAGTGACCACCGCAGGACTCCTCACGATGGAGGGCGTCAACGGCCATCAGACGACCGATCTCGATAAAGTCAGCCAAACGGAGTGCTTTCTCCAGTTCGTTGTTCAGAGCGTTCGCCTCACCCGGGATATAGACGTTGGTCCAGAACTCTTTCTTGATCGCATCGATCTTCTTGATACCTTCCTTGAGGCCCTCAGCGGTACGACCCATACCGACAAAGTCCCACATAACGAGACCGAGTTCTTTATGGATCGAATCAACAGAACGCTTTCCTTGGATAGCCATGAGGCGGTCGATCTTATCTTGTACGGCTTTCTCAGCCTCAGCGAACTCCGGCAGGTCGGTGGACATGCGCGGAACACCGATCTGGTCACTCAGGTAGTTCTGGATGGTGTACGGCAGTACGAAGTAGCCGTCTGCCAAACCTTGCATCAGGGCCGATGCACCGAGGCGGTTAGCACCGTGGTCGGAGAAGTTGGCCTCACCGATACAGAACAGACCCTTGACGCTGGTCTGGAGCTCATAGTCCACCCAGATACCACCCATGGTATAGTGGATAGCCGGGAATATCATCATCGGGTTCTCGTACGGGTTCTCATCTACGATCTTCTCATACATCTGGAAGAGGTTGCCGTATTTCTGTGCAACGACGTCCTTGCCGAGGCGCTGGATAGCGTCGGAGAAGTCGAGGAAGACAGCCAGGCCGGTGTTGTTCACACCGTAGCCCTTATCGCAACGCTCCTTAGCGGCACGCGAAGCAACGTCACGCGGAACCAAGTTACCGAAGGCCGGATAACGACGCTCGAGATAGTAATCACGATCCTCTTCGGGGATATCACGACCCTTGATCTCACCTGCCTGGAGACGCTTAGCGTCCTCGAGTTTCTTCGGCACCCAGATACGTCCGTCGTTACGCAGCGACTCCGACATCAGCGTCAGCTTGGACTGGAAGTCACCGTGCTTCGGAATACAGGTCGGGTGGATCTGCGCGTAGCAGGGGTTAGCGAAGTATGCACCGTGACGGTACATCTGCATAGCAGCCGAACCGTTGGAGGCCATGGCGTTGGTAGAAAGGAAGAAGGTATTACCGTATCCGCCGGAACCGATGACTACGGCATGACCGAAGAAGCGCTCGATGCGGCCGGTAACGAGGTTACGAGCGATGATACCACGCGCACGCGGTTCGCCCTGCTCGTCCTTGATCATAACGATGTCGAGCATCTCATAGCGGGTGTACATCTTCACCTTACCTTTACCGATCTGGCGGCTGAGGGCGCTGTAAGCACCGAGCAGCAATTGCTGACCGGTCTGACCTTTTGCATAGAAGGTACGACTAACCTGTGCACCACCGAACGAACGGTTGTCCAAGAGACCGCCGTATTCACGAGCGAACGGAACACCCTGTGCGACGCACTGGTCGATAATATTGTTGCTGACTTCTGCCAGACGGTATACATTGGCCTCGCGAGCACGGTAGTCACCACCCTTGATGGTATCGTAGTAGAGGCGATAGATGCTATCACCGTCGTTCTGATAGTTCTTGGCAGCGTTGATACCACCCTGTGCAGCGATCGAGTGCGCACGACGCGGACTATCCTGGATACAGAAGTTGAGTACGTTGAATCCCATCTCGGCAAGCGAAGCGGCAGCCGATGCACCGGCCAGACCCGTACCAACGACGATGACGTCCAGACGACGTTTATTAGCGGGGTTGACGAGTTTCTGATGGTTCTTATAGTTGGTCCATTTCAGCTCCAGCGGACCGGCAGGAATCTTAGCCATTTCGGGCGTGATGACGGGCGTCTTAGCCTCCTTCATCGTTTTCGCAGCCTTCTCTACGGCTACTTCGGCTACCTCTACGGCTTTCTTTGCGACTTTCACGGCGGCTTTCTTAACCGTCTTCTTAGCCTCTTCCATTATTTCAGTATTCTTTGCCATAATTCTTAATTCTTAATTTTTAATTTTTAATTTCAGCAAAGCATCCCAATGCCTACGCCGAGGTAGTAGCAAACGACGATGACGAAGGGCAGTACTACGAGCGAAGCTACGATCGTACCAATCACTTTGATGCGCTTGAGCCAGATGAGGTTGTTCCAACCCAGGGTGTGCAGGGCAGACCATACACCGTGGTTCAGGTGGAGCCAGAGTGCGCCAAGCCAGATGAGGTAGAGCACACAGTAGATCTGACCGTAAACGGGCGTTGTAAAGAGTGCGATCACGTACTTGGCACCGTTAGCAGCGTCCTCGAGCGGAGCGGTAGCACCACTGGAGAGCTCAGCCAACTGCATCTTGAACCAGAAGTTCCAGAGGTGGAGCACCAGAAAACCGATAACCGTAAAACCGAGCACCAGCATGTTCTCCGACTCCCACTCTACGCCCTCTTTCTTTCCGGAGATAGCGTAGCGGTCGTTACCGCGGGCGGCACGGTTCTGAAGGGTCAGATAGATAGCGTAGCAGAAGTGCACCAGCACCAGGAAAGCCAGACCGAGTGTGCCGACGAGGGCATACCAGTTGGCACCCAGGATCTCGCAGATGAAGTTGTACGCCTCTTCCGAGAAGACTAAAACGAGGTTCATGCAGCCATGGAAAAGCAGAAACAAGACCAAGGCCAGGCCGGAAATACTCATCACGAATTTACGGCCGATAGATGAATCTTTTAACCACATAGATAGTTAATAATTAATAATGAATAATGATTATTTTTTTGTATTCGTTTCAACTTGGAACACGTGTTTTTCATTTCGGCTGCAAAATTACGAAAAAAATCTCACATACGCAAGTGTACGCGAGATTTTTTGGCATTTTCTTGAATTTGGGAAGGCATAACCTGCCCTTCTCAACGCAAGGGATAGGCCTTGCGCAGCTGTTCGAAGCGATCAGGATGCACCTTGAGCTGGGCGGTAATACGAGACAGCCAACCGGGATCGGTGTCGGGGGGAAGGGTGTAGGGTGTAGGGGGTAGAGGGTAGGGTGTAGAGTGTAGAGGGTAGGGTGTAGAGTGTAGGGGGGCTGGTG
>JAFZNG010000005.1 GCA_017551025.1 Paludibacteraceae bacterium
GGTAGAGCGCTCGACCGAGCCCACCCAGAACGAGCTCGCAGCTCGTACCCGCTTCACCGCTGTACAGGCGGCAGTCAACACCCGTATGAAGAACCTCTCGACGATCGCAACTGATCGCGAAGCCTTCGAGGCCCAGAAGGATCTTGCCGGTGGTAAGAAAACCCTCAAGTCCTACTTGTGGAAGGTATGCGGCGACACCTACGACGCCCAGAACGGCTAATGGCTAAGTAACGGCTAAAGGCGAAAGGCTAGAGGCTAATGTAAAAAAAACGCACATAAATTTGCATATGTGCGTTTTTTTGTGTAATTTTGCACGCTGAATGAGGATTCACGACTCGAAAATAGACGATCCTGTTTTGCACCTTATCGGTGAGGAAGCAGATAAATTGGCACTCGACTGCTACGTGATTGGCGGTTGGGTGCGCGACCTTATCCTCCACCGCCCGTGTACGGATATCGATATCGTCGTAGCCAGCCGGCAGGATGAGGCGAAAGGCGAAAGGAAGGAGGCGAATGAGGTGAATGAGCCTCAGCGTTCCGGCATCGGTATTACCATCGCCGAAGCCGTCGCCCGTCGCTTGGGCAAGGGCGCCCATCTGTCGGTCTTCAAGACCTACGGAACGGCGCAAGTAAAGAAAAAAGATTTGGAACTGGAATTCGTGGGCGCACGCCGCGAGAGTTACCGCCACGAAAGCCGCAATCCGATCGTAGAGGACGGTACGCTCCAAGAGGATCAGAACCGGCGGGACTTTACTATCAACGCCATGGCTATTTGCCTCAACCGTTCCCGGTACGGCGAACTGGTGGATCCCTTCGATGGAATCGGCGATTTGGAACGTTGTATCATCCGCACACCCCTCGACCCGGATATCACGTTTTCCGACGATCCGCTGCGCATGATGCGCGCCATTCGGTTCGCTACCCAACTGGGCTTCAACCTGGACGGCGAGACCTTTGATGCGATCGCTCGCAACCGAGAGCGTATTCATATCATCACGCGTGAACGTATCAACGAAGAGCTGCATAAGATCATGCTCAGCCGTCGCCCGTCCGAGGGCTGGCTGTTGCTGGATAAGACAGGCCTGCTGCCACTCATCTTCCCCGAACTGGCTGCCCTGAAAGGCGTAGAGACGGTGAATGGCCGCGGCCATAAGGACGTGTTCTACCATACACTCCAGGTGGTGGATAATGTAGCCATGCTACAGGCTAAAGGCGAAAGGTCGTCCAACTTATGGCTGCGTTGGGCGGCACTGCTGCACGATATCGGTAAGCCGCGCAGCAAGCAGTGGGATCCCGTAGCCGGTTGGACCTTCCGCAACCATAACTATATCGGCGCAAAGATGGTGCCTAAGATCTTCCGTAAGATGAAGTTGCCGCTCAACGAGAAGATGCAGTACGTCCAGAAGATGGTCGACCTGCATATGCGGCCGATTCATCTGATCGAGGACACGGTGACCGACTCGGCAGTGCGTCGTCTGCTATTCGAGGCGGGCGATGATATCGAAGATCTGATGCTGCTCTGCGATGCGGATATAACGAGCCGCAACGAAGAGAAAGTGGCCCGGTTCCATCGGAATTATCAACTCGTTCGCGAGAAGATGGTCGAGCTCGAAGAACGCGACCGTATCCGTAATTTCCAACCGCCTGTGCGTGGCGAGGAAATCATGCAACTGCTCCATCTGGAACCCTGCTCCACGGTGGGCGAACTCAAATCGGCTATCAAGGACGCTATCCTGGATGGCATTATTCCGAATGAATCCGAGGCCGCGAAGGCTTATTTGATGCAATTAGCACGCGAAAAAGGGCTGATTGCGTAAAAAATTCATTTTTTATTTGCGTATATCATATTTTTTTTGTACCTTTGCGGTCGATTTATGTGCGCGCGCATACGGCGCGTTGTGCGCGTGCTATAGTATAAGGTAGAATATAAAAATTCGCAACAATAAAAATGGAAGAACAGAAAGAAAAGTATGATGGCTCGAGTATTCAAGTGCTCGAGGGATTAGAGGCGGTGCGTAAGCGCCCGGCGATGTATATCGGTGATATCTCGCTCAAGGGTCTGCACCACCTGGTGTATGAGGTTGTGGACAACTCGATCGACGAGGCCCTGGCGGGTTTCTGTAGCGAGATCGCGGTGCACATCAATGAGGATAACTCCATCACCGTTCAGGACAACGGTCGTGGTATCCCGGTAGATATGCATCCGAAGGAGCATAAGTCGGCGCTCGAGGTCGTTATGACGGTGCTGCATGCCGGCGGTAAGTTTAACAAGGACTCGTATAAGGTATCCGGCGGTCTGCACGGTGTGGGTGTGAGTTGTGTGAACGCCCTCTCTACCAAGATGCACGTCGAGGTCTATCGTGACGGTAAGATCCATACCCAGGATTATGAGAAGGGTAAGCCGCTGGCGCCGGTGCATGTCATTTCTGAAGAAGAGGCTATCGGTAACTGGGAGCAACGCAAGACGGGTACGTTTGTGCAGTTCTGGCCGGATAATACCATCTTCACCGAGACGGTATACCACTGGGATATCCTGGCAAACCGTATGCGCGAGCTGGCCTTCCTGAATGCCGGTATCAAAATCGTGCTCAAGGACAAGCGCGTCATGGAGGAGCACGTCCTGGAGGACGGCACCAAGGTGACCGAGTGCAAGCGCGAGGCTTTCTATTCGGAGAAGGGTCTGCAGGAGTTCGTGCGCTATATCGATAGCAATCGTACGCCGCTTATCTCGGAGGTGATCCACCTGAATACAGACAAGTACGGCACGCCGGTAGAAGTAGCAATCCTCTATAATACCGACTTCAACGAGAACGTACACTCGTACGTCAACAATATCAATACCATCGAGGGTGGTACCCACGTAGCCGGTTTCCGTGCTGCGCTGACGCGTGTGATGAAGAAATACGCCGAGGAGAGCAAGATGCTGGAGAAGGCTAAACTCAAAGACAAAGAGGGTAACTCTACCATCGATCCCAACGACTTCCGCGAGGGCTTGACGGCCGTGATCTCCGTCAAGGTGGCTGAGCCGCAGTTCGAAGGCCAGACCAAGACCAAGCTCGGTAACTCCGAGGTGGCCGGTATGGTTAGTGCGGCCGTAGGCGAGGCGCTCCAGAACTACCTGGAGGAGCATCCGGATGACGCCAAGAAGATCGTGGAGAAGGTGATCCTGGCCGCTCAGGCACGTATCGCTGCGCGTAACGCCCGTCAGTCGGTGCTGCGTAAGTCGCCGCTTACGGGTGGCGGTCTGCCCGGTAAACTGGCCGACTGTGCGTCGAAAGACCCGGCTGAGTGCGAGCTCTTCCTGGTGGAGGGAGATTCTGCAGGCGGTACGGCTAAGACCGGACGTGACCGTGTGCACCAGGCTATCCTGCCGCTGCGTGGTAAGATCCTGAACGTAGAGAAAGCAATGGACCATAAGGTCTTCGAGTCGGAGGAGGTGCGCAATATCTTCACCGCTCTGGGTATTACCTTTGGTACGGAGGAAGATCCTAAGGCGCTCAACCTCTCGAAGATTCGTTATCATAAGGTGATCATTATGGCCGATGCCGATGTCGACGGTGCGCACATTGCTACCCTGATTATGACCCTGTTCTTCCGTCATATGAAGGAAGTGATTGAGCAAGGCCACCTCTATATCGCCATGGCGCCGCTCTATATGTGCTCGAAGGGCAATACCAAGGAGTACTGCTGGAACGATCAGCAGCGTCACGACTTTATCCAGAAATATGCCGGTGGTGATGAGCGTCAGGTGAAGACCCAGCGCTACAAAGGTCTGGGTGAGATGTCGGATGAGCAGCTCTGGGAGACCACCATGGATCCCGCACGCCGCCTGCTCAAGAAGGTGACCATCGAGAATGCCGCCGAGGCCGACCGCACCATCGCCATGCTGATGGGTGATGATGTCGCTCCGCGTCGTGAGTTCATCGAGCAGAATGCTACCTACGCAAACATCGACGCGTAATGAAGATTGCAGTCTATTGTTCGGCAAAGGACGTGATTCCTGAGGAGTACTTAGCCCTCGGGGATCAACTGGGAGCCTGGATAGGTGCGCACGGCCATACCCTGGTGTATGGCGGTGCTACGGGCGGACTGATGACCCGCGTGAGCAATGCCGCCAAGACGGCCGGTGCCCACGTGATAGGTGTTATCCCGCCGCGTATCAAGGCCGCCGGACGACTGGCTGCGAACTGCGATGAGCTGATCGAAGTGGCCAACATGGCGGAGCGTAAGCAACGCATGCGCGAACTGGCCGACTGCTTCATCTGTCTGCCCGGCAGTTACGGTACGCTGGACGAGATGATGGACGTGCTGGCCAGCGGTACGGTAGGCGAACATCGTAAGCCGCTCTACGTACTTAACTACCAAGGCTTCTACAGCCACCTGCAGGCGCTCTCGGAACATATGCGTTCCCTCGAGTTCCTGCCCAAAGAGGAACATTACAAACCATGCTATCTGGATAGCTTGGAAGAAATCTATAAAATGATCCAATAATACCATTTTTAGTATGAATCTTTTCTTATCAAGACTTACCGGTCGTTTCTATTCTACCGAGAAAATGGAGCGCCGTATGATTGCTCAGGAGGAGCGTATCGCACGTTACCGCCAGATCGAGCAGTCGCCTGAAATGAAAGAGTACCTTGAACTCAAGCAAGTCGTTGAGAGCAAGGAATTCCAGCAGAAGAAGTACAACTGGGTGAACACGCAGTACAAGAAGACTTCTACCTACGAGACCATCAGTCAGTACAAGAAGCTCTTGCACGATAAGGAGTTGCAGCTTTACCTCGAGCTGGATGGCAGCCAGCGACTCAAGGAGTATCTGGAGTTCCGCCAGAGTCCGAACTATATCAAACTCCAGAGCAAGAAAGAGGTGCGCAACTCGCTCGAATTGAAACAGTGGGCCGAGTTCGAGAAGTCCAAAGACTTCAAGGCCTATATCCGTTACCGCAACTCGAAGACGCCCGAGCGCTTCCGCGCGCTCGTAGCCGAGGTGGCTACGCCGGAGTATAAGGAGCAGCATGCTTTCTGGTCCAACCCCAAGCGCTGGAAGACCACCGACGAGTACCAGCAGGAAGTGCGCTACAAACAACTGGCTGCCATGACGGATATCCAGTACTTCTTCAAGGAGAACCGCAAGGAGATCGAGGAAATGGAGCGCTGGCAGGAGACCTTCAAGGATGAGTTTGAGTGGTTCCGCATCAACGAGTCGGCTTGGAAGCCCGGCTTCGCGTACGAGAACCCGAAACTCAAGACCATCCACTCCTTTACCAACGAGCAGCAGGCCAACAACGGCGGTAAGAACGTCGGTACGATGGATGCCAAGCTCTGTTTGTTCACCAAGCAGGAGAAAGTGACCGCACCCGCATGGGACCCGAAGAAGGGATTTGTCAACAAAGACTTCGACTATACCAGCGATATTATCCAGACGGCGGATAAGTTCCGTCAGAAGGAAGGCCTCTTCATGGTCAAGCTGCGCACCGAAGGCAATATCCATCATGCCGTATGGCTCGGTTCGGGCAAGAAATTGCCGATGATCAGCCTCTTCCACTACAACGGAAAGCACATCACCGTTGGCAACTACAAGGAGCGCGGCTTCGACGGCACCACCGTACGCGGTATCAAGCCTACCAAGTACTATATCTACTCGCTCCGCTGGACCGAACGCGAACTCATCTGGTATGTCAACAACGTAGAGGTATACCGTACGTCGTACAACCTGCCTAAGGAGCAGTTGTTCCTGGCTATCTCCTCGTTTATCGACGAGCAACAGCGCGCCATGGAGGGTTCGCTCAACGTAGCTTGGATTCGCGTATTCCAGATGAAGAAATGAAACCCCTCTTGCTCATAGCCGGACCGTGTGCCATCGAGCATCGCGACATCGTCATGCAGACCGCCGAGCGGCTCTGTGAGGTAAGTGCGCAACTGGGCATGACGCTCTACTTCAAGTCTTCGTTCGACAAGGCCAACCGCACCTCAGCTTCGGCCCGCGGCATCGGTATGGACGAAGGCCTGAAGATCTTACAAGAGGTCAAGCAGCAGTTCCGGGTACCGATCCTTACCGACGTACATGAGTCCTGGCAGTGCGAACCGGTCGCCCAAGTGGCCGACGTGCTCCAGATACCGGCTTTCCTGAGCCGACAGACCGACCTGCTGCAGGCTGCTGCCCGTACCGGACGTATCGTGAATGTCAAGAAAGGCCAGTTCATGGCCCCGTGGGACATGCGCGGTGCGATCGACAAGATAGCCGCCGTGCGTGACGGACAGACCGATCGTATCTGGCTCACCGAACGCGGCTCCAGTTTCGGTTACGGCCGACTGGTGGTGGACATGACCTCGCTCGTAGAGATGCGCCGCTACGGATGTCCCGTTATCTTCGACGCCACTCATGCCGTGCAGCAACCAAGCAACGCTGCGGGCGTCACGGGCGGTAACCGCGAAATGGTGCCCTACCTGATGCGTGCTGCCCTGGCGGTAGGTGTCGACGGCCTGTTCCTGGAGGTGCACCCGCGCCCCGAAGAGGCTATTTCCGATGCTGCCAACCAGGTACGCCTAAGCGACATAGAGCACATACTAACCCAGGCTAAACAGCTACACGAATTAGCGCAATCATTATGATGCATAGCGAACGAGCCAAACAAATATTCAGCGACGAGATACACGAACTGCAACAACTCAGTCAGCAGATCGGCGAGAGCTTCGACCGCACCGTCGAGGCTATCTACGACTGCCGGGGCAAACTCGTCATCATGGGCATCGGTAAGACCGGTATTATCGGTCATAAGATAGCCTCCTCGCTGGCTTCTACCGGTACGCCGGCTATCTTTATCAATGCCGCCGAGGCAGTACATGGCGACCTGGGTATGGTGTGCCGCGAGGATATCGTCATGCTGGTCAGCAACAGCGGTGAGACCAACGAGATACTCTCCGTCATCGACCCGCTGCGCAAGATAGGCTGCCGGCTGATAGCCATGACGGGCGATGAGCAGTCCCGACTGGCTAAGAGTTGCGATATCGTGCTCTCGATGCACGTAGATCGTGAGGCCTGCCCGCTGGGCTTGGCACCCACGACGAGCACTACAGCCACCTGCATGATGGGTGACGCACTCGTGGTATGCCTCATGGAGAAGCGACGTTTTCGTGCGGAGAACTTCGCCGTCTATCATCCGGGCGGTGCCCTGGGCCGCAAACTGCTGGGCCGCGTCGGACAGCATATGCAGCAGTACGTACCACGCGTACAGACCACGACGCCGCTCCGCCAACTGGTGCTCGAGATGTCCAAAGGCCATATGGGTATGACCATGGTATACGAGGGCGAGACCTGCCGGGGCATCATCACCGACGGCGATCTGCGTCGCGCCATAGAGCACAAGCCCCAACTGGACGTCCTCGTAGCCGCTGACATCATGACGCCGAGCTACAAACGCATCCATCGTGACGCCCTCATGAGCGATGCACTCGAACTGATGGACAAGCACAACATTACGACCCTCGCCGTGACCGAGACGGAGCAGTCCACGCCGATCATCGGCATCCTATCGATACACCATATTATCGACTTTAATTAACCCTCCTCATATATGGAACACACAATCACTGTTTATTGCAAGAATACACGCACCTACCACGAGGTGCCACGCGGAATTTCATTGATTGAACTCAAGGACCGCATCGGGGTCAAACTCAACTATCCCATCATCGCGGCCCATGTGAACTATAAGGTAGAGAGCCTCGACTTCCTGCTCTATAAACCCAAGGATGTCGAGTTTCTGGACGCCAGCAGTCCGAGCGGTATGCGTTGCTATGTGCGTACGCTCAACATGATTCTTTCCTGCGCCATCAGCGAACTCTACCCGCGTGCGGACCTGCGTATCGAGCATCCGATCTCCAAGGGCTACTACTGTACGCTCCAGTGGCGTACCCCCAAGAACGGTGATCTGAATGCCGAGTCGGCACAACCGCAACTGACGCCCGAAATGGTAGAGACGATCAAGAATCGTATGCTGCAGATCGTGCGTGAGAACCGTATTATCCACGAGGAGGAGAAGCAGACCAAAGAGGTCATTAAGATGTTCGGCGCCCGTGCAGACGGCGAATCGACAATATTCGAGACTCTGGGCAATCCCTACTGCCGCTATTTCCGTATGGGCGACTATATCGACTACTATACCAGCAGTACGATGCCCTCGACCGGCTATGTCAATATCTTTGATTTGGAACCCTACCACGACGGTATGTTGCTGCGCATCCCCAACCGCAAGAACCCCGACTGCCTCGAGGATAAACTCGTACAGGATAATATGTTCCAGATCTTCTCGGAGTTCAGCGCTTGGAATAAACTGCTGCATATCAACAACGTAAGCGATTTCAATATCGCCTGCAAGAACAACCGTTCGTTCGAGATGATCAAGTTGGCGGAGGCGCTCCACGAGAAGAAAGTGGCGCAGATTGCCGACCGCATCACCGAGAAGCAACCCAAGCTGATCTTCATCGCCGGTCCGTCGTCTTCGGGTAAGACTACGTTCTCCAAACGTCTGCAGATCCAGTTGATGGTCAACGGAATTCGCCCCGTAGTAATCTCGATGGACGACTACTTCGTCAATCGTGAGGATACGCCGCGTGACGAAAACGGTGATTGGGACTTTGAGAACGTAGAGGCCGTAGATCTGCCTTTCTTCCGCCAACAGATACACGACCTGCTGGATGGTAAGGAAGTGGAACTGCCGACCTTCTCGTTCGAAAAAGGTGCCCGTGTGTTTGAGGGCAATAAACTCAAGCTGGAGAAAGATAATGTGCTCCTCATCGAGGGATTGCATGCATTAAATCCGATTATCCTGCCCGATGTAGCACGAAATTTGACGTTCAAAATATATGTATCGGCATTGACCACCATCAATATCGACAACCACAACTGGATTCCTACCACCGATATTCGTCTGCTGCGCCGTATCGTACGCGACTACAAGTATCGTGGTTACACCGCCCGCGAGACCATCGCTCGTTGCCCGAGTGTGCGCCGCGGTGAGGATAAGTGGATATACCCCTTCCAGGAGGAAGCCGACGTGATGTTCAACTCCGCCCTGCTCTTTGAGTTGGCCGTGCTGAAGCGTCATGCCGAACCGATACTGCAAGAGGTACCTAAGTACTGCGAGGAATATACCGAGGCGCACCGCCTGATCAAGTTCCTGCAGTATTTCGTACCGATACCCGAGAAAGAGATTCCGCCGACGTCCCTGTTGCGTGAGTTCGTGGGTGGTAGTTCGTTCCATTATTAATGCGTATGAGAAAGATCTATTTATATACCTTGCTGGCATGCTGTGCCCTCGCGAGTATGCGACTCATGGCACAGGACACCTACCCGGTGCCAACCGAACCGATTACGGCACAACTGCTTACCGACAGTCTTGCCCAAGACTCGCTGATGCTGGATAGCCTGAAGAATAATATCTGGCGCGACATGCCCTTCGTGACGGTGCATCAACCGCGCTATATCCGTATCCTGGCAGAAGGTGGTTATGTAAAGACTACGCCCGGTAAGGTGCGCCGTAAGAAAATCGTCAGTGCCAACCCCGTAGGTTACCGACTGGAGATCTACCAGTCTAACGACCAGCGTGTCGGTCAGGCCGAGGCCAACCGTATTCGCGCGACGCTGACGGGTAAGGTGACCGTACCTATCTACGTGCGTTTCTATACACCTTTCTGGCGTGTGCGTCTGGGCGACTTCCGTACCCTGGAAGAAGCCAACGACTACAAGCGCTCGTTTATCCAGCGCTTCCCGGGCATGGCTCGTCAGACCTACGTGGTGCGTGATCATATCAAGGCGGTGGTTATCCAACGCCCGAAAGAAAGAGAGGAGAGATAAACCATGGATCTACAGCAATTCAATCCCGACGACCGTCGTACGGCACGTATCGCGGAGCATATTACCGCCCTGCTCAACGAGATAGGAGAAGACCCCTCGCGCGAGGGACTCGTGCGTACGCCCCACCGCGTGGGCAAGGCGATGCAGTATCTGTGCAAGGGCTACGGAGAAGATCCGGAGGCTATCTTGCGCTCCGCCTTGTTTGAGGAAGACTACCGCCAGATGGTCGTAGTCAAAGATATCGATTTCTACAGCCTCTGTGAGCATCATATGTTGCCTTTCTTCGGTAAGGTGCATGTCGCATACATCCCCGACGGACGTATTACGGGCCTGAGCAAGATAGCCCGCGTAGTAGATGTCTTTGCGCGCCGTCTGCAGGTACAGGAACGACTGACCACCCAGATCAAGGATTGCATCCAGCAGACCTTGCACCCCCTGGGCGTCATGGTCGTCATCGAAGCCGAACATCTATGCATGCAGATGCGGGGTGTGCAGAAACAGCACGCGATGACCGTCACGTCGGATTTCACCGGCGTGTTCAATCAGGCCAAGACCCGCGAGGAGTTCTTGCGACTCATCAAGGAATAAACCTCCTAATGAATAAATAGGATTTTTACCACGGTGTGCGCACCGTTGGGTTCATTACACAGAGCGGTATATACGCCGCTCTGTGCGCGTTTACCGTACTGATTATTACCGTCCCAGACAGCGATGCCGCCGTGGCTGCGCGTCTTGCAAACCAGGTTGCCCTGCTCGTCGATGATATTCACCGTCGTATTCTCCATCAGACCGGCTATGCTGATCACGCCACCATAGTTCTGCCGCACCGGATTAGGGAAGGCATAGGCGTGCTCCAGCGTCTCTTGCGGAGCGGAGGCATCGCTGCGATAACTGGCAATACCGTTGGCCGTACCCACAAATACCTCTCCCGTATTCGGCATAATAGCAATCGATTGGATATTATTGGACGGCAAGAGCGAGTTGTCGGTCGTAAAATGCGCCACGGTAATCGTATCATCCTCGATGAGATACAGACCCGAGTTCTCGGTGCCGATCCATATACGGTTGCCGCCATCGGGTACGATACAGTTGACTTTCTCGTTGCCCAGCAGGTAATCGCCCAAATTGGTGCCGTCGTTGCGCGGGATAACGATGCGGCGGCATGCATTCGAACTGAAGAAATCAATATCACTCGGGATCAACAGTATGCCCGCGGAGGTGCCTACCCACAGACGGTCTTGCGCATCTTGTGCCACACACATAATATTGTTGGGCGTCAGGGTATTTCCGTTCTCCTGATCGATCCATGTGCTGCGTTTGATACAACGGTCGTCGCCGCTGTTCATAGGCGTGCCGCCGTCGTCCAATAGGATGAGTCCCTGGGTCTGTCGCTGATCGATGATCCATTTCCGATTCGAATTGCGCTGGTCGATATAGATAGCCCCCGGTGTGTTCAGCTCGATAGCCGCTCCCTGACCGTATAGCTGCAGCGCCTTCCATTGTCCGTAGGGATTGCGCACATGCAGCGGTGCACCTATCGAGGTGGCGTTGAGCACCCATAGATTACCTGCGGCATCCATCGTAGCACCATCCGTACGCGTGAAATAGGTATTGCTCACCTGCGCGTTGACGCGACGCAGGGTACTGTTCAGACTGTCGTAATGGTTCACCGCCTGATAGTCGCGGAACTCAAAGACGCCCGTACCGTACGTGGCTACAAAGAAGTGCCCGGGATCCTGTTCGTCTACGGCGAAACTAACCGCATCACGCATATCTACCGTTAGTTTCTGATAGGTCTCGTGCCAGGGGATACCGCGCCAGCCCGTGCCGTCATAGATACTCAGATCGGCCAGGCGACCGTAGTTCTCTGCCCAACGACCACCGGGTGCGACATAGATACGGTCGTTGGCCGCAAAGAGCCGGTAACCGATATTATTGATGGGACCTTCCGGTTGGTAGAACTGATCGCCTTCCGCACTCAGTCGTACCAGTCCGCGTCCCGAGACGGCCAGCCAGTACTGTCCCTCCGAATAGATAGCATCTTGGGGTTGGTAACTGCCGGTCAGACCACTCGTCTGGTCATCCTCTGCGAGTAGGAACAAGCCGTACCCTTCCTGATAAACCAACAACTGATGGTTGCTACTATGCATCCATTGGGTAGGATGGGTCGTTATGGGGAGCCATCCGCCGTCTTGCAGACGGTAGAGCTGGTTTTGCTGGAGCAGGTAGATGCGGTCGTAGCACGTAGCTACTTGCGGCGTACCCGTCTGCGGCAACCATCGGCGGTGCCATACAGAATAATCCTCCAGCGGGTCGTTTATGCTGGCTACGAACAGTTCGTCTGAGGTGAAGGCATACAGACTGTCTCCTAATACGGCCAGTTGCTCGATGGATACGTCCGAAGCATTCGAACCGATATAGTAGGTCTCTGCCACTTCAGCCTTGCGCATGTTAACGGCTATAATACCGAACGGCATACCCAGGTAGGTGTACTTGCCGCCTACGCAGACAGCCTGGATATCTACGGCCATCGAACTGGCTTTCATCATTAGGTCGGGCATACTATGTACCGTACCGTCGTCCTCTAGTAGGTCGATACGGCCGTCGCTATAAGCGATCAGCAGTTGGTGCGTTGCTTTGTCATATGCTATATGTACGGCCGTCTCGCCGGTTAGTCCGTTGGTCTTGTTCCATACGGTGATGTCCTCCGTGGCACGATCTACCGAGAATACGCCTCCGTCGGCCAGTGCATAAATGGTCTCGCGGTTGCCGGCTACCTCTGTCGGGTTGGTGTAGGCATGATGGAGACGCCATTGCATCATCTGTCCTAGTTCGCGTCCCTCGTCATCGGTCTGCGTGGCGGGCAGTCCGTCGTCCGTACCCTTGGGGTCGTATTCTACCAGTCCGTCTCCCGTGCCGACAAATACATGCTCCGTGGAGGCGTCATAAGCCAGCGAAAGGATGGCATTCGACGACAAGGCCGTGTTGTCCGAAGTGTAATGCGCCACGAGCGTATCAGCCTCCGCGTTCAGTAGATACACGCCGTATCCCTGACTGCCGAGCCAGAGTCTGCCCTCCGCATCTTCCACCATGGCCTGGAATTGTTGCGAGCCAATAGGGTTCTCGCCATTCTCATCCACGATATCGGGTTGTATGATGGCATCGGAGGTGAAGAAGTCAGTATCGGGATCTATATAGGCAGCTCCCTGACCGGTCATCAGCCACAGACGACCGTGACTGTCTTGCGTGATGCCCAGTATAGAGGAGGGCTTGAATGAATGGCCATGCTGGTTGGTCCACTCGTCGCGTACTACGGTGCGATCGTCCGAGGCATCGTAGGGCGTGCCGTTATCATCCATGAGGCATAGGCCTGTCGGCTTACGTGCACCGGCTATCCACTTCCGCTGCGGCCGGGTCTTGTCGATGACCAATCCTCCCGGTGTAGCCATGGCCCACTGTACATCGTTTGCCGTTAGCGCTATACCGTGCCACTCACCGGTGTTGTCCAAGCTGGCCAGCTGATAAGGTACAGTATGCGCCACGGTGAGCCATAGACGACCGTCTCCGTCATAGACGGCATTGTCCAGACGGGTGTAGTTGTCCGGATTGCTGGGGATGGCGGCATGAATCACACCGTTGGCCGAGGTGTGACTCAGAAGACTGTCGTCGCGGAACTCATACAATCCCGTACCGTAACTGGTAACAAAACAATGATGCGCATCGGCCGGATCTACGGCTACGTTGACGAAATCCAGTACGTTTTTGCCCGTTCTGGCACGGATGGCATCGCTGGTGATATTCAACCAGTTCTGTCCGTCGTAGCGCATCAAGAAGCCGGGCGTGTTGTATTGCGTATCCCAGCGTCCACCGGGTACGACATAGAGCATGCCGTTGTAAGCCGTCATGCGATACGGCTTATTCTCCAGCGGACCTTGCGGCTTGTAGGTGAGTCGGTCGGTCTGGGTAAAACGCACGATACCCTCGGCATGACCTACATACCAGTGGTTGGTGGCATCCTGATAATGAATACCTTTCTCCTCGTCGCGGGCGATACGTCCCAGGGGCTCGTGCCGCCAGGTACGGTAATCCTCCAGCGGATCGCTCAGTCGGGCACAATAGAGGCTGTCATCGGTGAAAGCGTAGATGCTGTCCGATTGAATGACGATATCCTTGACGGGTGTCTCCTGACCATCGGGGCGCAACCAGTAGGTATCTACGAGTTTCTGCTCGCGCAGATCCATGGTCTGAATACCATAATGCGTGGACAGATAAGCGGTGCGACCGTGAATAGTGATATTGTAGATGGTCTTGCGCTGGGTCATGTCCTTGTCGTAGAGCTCGCCGACATACTTGACACCTCTTGCCGACAGGACGTCTATCTTGCCGTACTCATAGGCAATCAGGAGTTGCTCACCTGCCTCGTCGTACAGGATACACGTGATATTGATGCCATGCAGTCCGGACTGACGGTTGTAAACGCGTATCTGCTCCGTCTGCTTGTCTACGCTAAATAGACTACCGTCCGAGACGGCATAGACACGTTCCGGTGCCATGGCAATCTGGATGACATTATTATACGCATAATGCGTGGTCCACCGCCCGGCGTGGGCGGTTGCAGTCAGCAGGAGTAGCAGCAGTATGTAACGGAAGCGTCTCACGATACGTGTAAGATTCGTTTTAGTTCGCTCATGGCGCGAGCACGGTGACTGATAGCGTTCTTCAACTCGGCCGGCAGTTCGGCAAAGGTGCGGTCGTAGTCGTCAGGAATAAATACGGGGTCGTAACCGAACCCGCCGTTGCCGTATTCGCTGTCGGCAATCCATCCGCCTACTACGCCGCTCACCTGTTGCGTACGTCCGTCGGCCGTGATGAGCGTCACGACGGTGCGGAACTGCGCCTTGCGATTCGTCTCGCCTGCCAGTTCGTGGAGGGCTTTTTGCCGATTGGCGGCGGCTTCTCCGGCCCAGCGGGCGGTATAGACACCCGGCTTACCGCCCAGCGCATCTATCTCCAGCCCCGTGTCATCGGCAAAGACGCCGTCTATCGTATTCCATTGACCGCGAGCGCTCAGCCATTGGCTGATCGTCTCGGCTTTGATACGGCTGTTCTCGTCGAGCGTGGCGCCGGTCTCCTCGATCTCATCGGTATACCCCAGTTCCTCCAGACTGATAACGTCTATATCAGCCGGCAGAATATGACGTACTTCGTCTAATTTATGGGCATTATTTGTTGCAAAAACCAATTTCATGCTGCAAAGATACAAAAGAATTTGCATATATGCAAAATTTTGTATAATTTTGTCAGCGAAATCAAAACAAATCGCATGAAACGTATCGTATTTTTGGCGCTTATGCTCTGTTCGGCCCTTCTGGCATCGGCGCAAGTGAGCGAGATAGTAGGGCGCTGGAAGACCGTGGATGACCGCACGGGTAACAGTTATTCTATCGTACTGATCTACCGCGGTGCGGACGGACTGTACTACGGCAAGATCGACCGCCTCTTGGTGGGTCCTCGCGATGCCGTATGCAAGGAGTGCACCGGTGCGGATAAGGACAAGCGACTCGAGGGACTGGTGTTCATTCGGGGTATGCACGAAGAAAAAGGAGAATTGCGCGGTGGCAAACTCCTTGATCCTGAGAGTGGTAAGTTTTACTATGGTAAAATCTACCTAAAGAACGGAAAACTCGTGCTACGAGGTTCGCTCGATCGAGCCGGTATACTTGGCCGCAGCCAGACTTGGTTACGCGTCAAGTGATTCTACCGCCTCGGCAATCGAGTTGGCTATCATAGCCATCTCCTCGCTCTCGAGCGAAAGCTTGGGATTGGTGAAAAGCATGTCTTTCTCCGAATTCATCGGAACGAGATGGACATGCACATGATTCACCTCCATACCCAGTACGGCTACGCCGACACGCTTACAGCCTGTGGCCTCTTTCAGGCCGCGGGCTACTTTTTTAGCGAATACCATCAATCCGGCCAGCATGTCGTCGTCGAGGTCGAAGATATAGTCGGCCTCGGGTTCCGGCAGCTTGGGAATCACCAGAGTGTGGCCTTTCTGCAGCGGATTGATATCCAGGAAGGCGTAGTAGCGATCATCCTCAGCCACCTTGTAGCTGGGGATGTCACCGTTGATAATGCGTGTGAAAAGTGTCATAACGATTGACGATTATAAGCTGATATCCAGGATTTCAAACTCCATAATACCGGCCGGTACCTGTACCTGAGCGGTCTCGCCTACGTGCTTACCCATCAGTCCCTTGGCAATCGGGGTCGTCACGGCAATCTTGCCCTCGGCAATATTAGCCTCGCCCTCGGTTACCAACTGGTAGGTCTTCTCGGCACCCGTTTTCTTCACGCGCACGCGTACCTTAGTTAATATCTGTACCTCGTCGGTCGAAACGGAGTTGCGATCAATGATGCGCGCATCCATAATACGTCCTTTGAGTTGAGCAATCTTGCTTTCCAGCATGCCTTGCTCTTCTTTTGCAGCGTCGTACTCGGCGTTCTCACTCAAGTCGCCTTTGTCGCGTGCCTCCGCTATAGCGGCAATCACGCGCGGACGCTCTACAGCCTCCAGTCGCTGGAGCTCTTCTTTAAGTTTTTGCAGACCTTCTGCGGTCATGTAAGTTACTGCCATATATTCTAATGTATTATATTTCGTCTGTTACCATTTACGTTGTAGTATCTCGGATGCAATCACGGCTTTGCGCACCTCATCAATGTCCTTTAGGTTGGGCATGCTGTCTACAACATTTTTGTTCGTTTTCTGTGTGTTATCGTTCATCATAACGAGCTGTTTTTTCGGTTAAGTATCCTAGTTTGCGTTTTTTTGCTTAAAAAGCAATAGGAAACTTCACAGCCTCCTATTGCTCATTTTAAACCTAAACCTTAACTATGAAAATTTATTTTCGAGTGCAAAGGTACGGCTTTTTTTTGATATACGCAAATTTTTGTGTGATTTTTGCGCTTTTTTATCGAAATAATTCGAAGAAAATTTACAAATATCAATTTTTCCACAAAAAACGACAATTTATTATTGCCCGTTTGCAATAAAATCACTACCTTTGCAACGTGAAATAATGCGCGAATAATATTAATCTTTCAAATACAGCATTTTTATGAAAAAAGCACTCAACAAGCAGACTGCGCCTAAGAGCGTGATGCCTGAGAAAATCATTCAGTTCGGTGAGGGTAACTTCCTGCGCGCCTTTGTAGATTGGATCGTATGGAACATGAACGCCAAGACCAATTTCAACGGTTCGGTAGCTGTTGTGCAACCTATCGAGCGCGGTATGGTAGATTGGTTGAACGGCCAGGACTGCCTTTATCATGTCAACCTCCAGGGTCGTCTGGACGGCAAGGCTGTCAACTCGCTGGAGCGTATCGACGTTATCTCGCGTGCGCTGAACCCTTACAGCCAGAATGCAGCCTTCATGGCGCTGGCTGATCAGCCCGAGATTCGTTTCGTGATCTCTAATACCACCGAGGCCGGTATTACCTTCGATCCTTCGTGTAAGTTCACCGACGCACCCGCTTCGGCTTACCCCGGCAAACTGGTGCAACTGCTCTTCCGTCGTTATAAGACCTTCAACGGTTGCCCGAGCAAGGGTCTGATCTTCATGCCCTGCGAACTCATCTTCCTCAATGGCCACCACCTCAAGGATTGCATCCGCAAGTATATCGAGCTCTGGAAGGACGATTTCGGAGCAGATTACGAGGGCTTCAAGGAGTGGTTTGAGAAGTACAACTACGTTTGCGCTACGCTCGTAGACCGTATCGTGCCGGGCTTCCCGCGCAAGGATATCGCTGAGATCCAGGAGAAAGTGGGCTATGCCGACAACCTGGTGGTTCAGGCCGAGATCTTCCATCTCTGGGTAATCGAGAAGCCGGAGAATATGTCGATTGCCGAACTCGAGGCTGAGTTCCCCGCAAACAAAGCCGGCTTGAACGTGCTGATCGCCGAATCCGAGAAACCGTACCACGAGCGCAAGGTGACCTTGCTCAACGGCCCGCATACCGTACTGAGCCCCGTAACCTATCTGAGCGGCGTGAACATCGTTCGCGATGCCTGCAACCATGAGGTACTTGGCAAATACATCCATAAGGTCATGTTCGAGGAGTTACTCGAGACGCTCAACCTGCCGAAGGATGAACTGAAGGCTTACGGCGAGAGTGTGCTGGAGCGTTTCAACAACCCGTACGTAGACCACGCCGTTACGTCGATCATGCTCAACTCCTTCCCGAAATTCGAGACACGCGACCTGCCGGGTCTGAAGACTTATCTCGAGCGCAAGGGCGAACTGCCGAAGGGTCTGGTACTCGGTCTCGCGGCTATCATCACCTACTACAAGGGTGGTACGCGTGCCGATGGTGCACCTATCGAGCCGAACGATGCTCAAGAGATCATGGACCTGCTGAAGCAACTCTGGGCTACCGGCGACCTAAAGAAAGTAGCAGAGGGCGTTCTCGGTGCTACGGACGTTATCTGGAAAGAGAGCAAAGAGGATCTGAATAAGATCCCGGGTCTCACCGCGATGGTTGAGGGCTTCTTGAAAGACATCCAAGAGAAGGGTATGCTCGAGACGGTTAAGACGATTTTATAATCCTTCGTAATTACGTCATTGCGTCATTACGTCATTACGAAAATCACTTATGACATCAGTTCTGAAAATCAATCCTGCCGACAACGTGGTTGTAGCTATACAGCCGCAGTCGGCAGGTGCCGTTATAGAAGTAGACGGCAAGCAAATCACTGTGCTCGAAGATGTGCCCGCAGGCCATAAGATCGCTATCTGCGACCTGGCTGAGGGTGAGAACGTCATCAAGTACGGCTTCCCGATAGGTCATGCCCGCGAGGCCAAGAAAGCGGGTTCGTGGATGAACGAGAATAATATCAAGACCAATCTGGCGGGGCTGCTCGAATACGAGTACCATCCCCGCGAGGTGGTGCTCAGTATCCCCGACGAGAAGCGCACCTTCATGGGCTATCGCCGTAAGGACGGACAGGTAGGTATCCGCAACGAGGTGTGGATTATCCCGACCGTCGGTTGCGTCAACGGTATTATCCAGAAATGTGCCGAACAACTGCGCCGTGAGACGGGTGCAGAGAATATCTTCGCCTTCCCGCACAACTACGGCTGTTCCCAGTTGGGCGACGACCATGAGAATACCAAGAAGATCCTGCGTGACATGATTCATCACCCGAATGCGGGTGCGATCCTCGTGGTAGGCCTGGGTTGCGAGAACAACCAGCCGGATGTCTTCCGCGAGTACTGCGGCGAGATCGACGAGGACCGTGTGAAGTTTGTCGTAGCGCAGAAGATCGAGGGCGATGAGGTAGCCTACTGCATGCCTATCCTGCGCGAACTCTACGCGAAGACCCAGCAGGACGAGCGTGTTGAGGTGCCCGTGAGCGAACTGCGCGTAGGCCTCAAGTGCGGTGGATCCGATGGTTTCAGTGGTATTACAGCCAATCCGCTGCTCGGTTGCCTGAGCGACTGGCTCGTAGCGCAAGGCGGCACGACCGTACTGACCGAGGTACCGGAGATGTTCGGTGCCGAGACCATCCTCATGGACCGTTGTGCAGACAAAGCCCTCTTCGACAAGACCGTCTCGCTCATCAACGACTTCAAGGATTACTTCCTCAGTCATGGTGAACCTGTAGGCGAGAACCCGAGTCCGGGCAATAAAGCCGGCGGTATCTCTACGCTCGAGGACAAAGCGCTGGGTTGCACCCAGAAATGCGGCAAGTCGCTCGTACGCGGCGTGATGGCCTATGGCGAACGACTGGAGCAGAAGGGACTCAATCTCTTGTCTGCACCGGGCAACGACCTTGTTGCATCTACGGCCTTGGCCTCTTGCGGTTGTCATATGGTGCTGTTTACCACCGGTCGCGGCACGCCGTTCGGTACCTACGTGCCGACCATGAAGATCTCCACGAACACCGGTCTGTATGAGCGTAAGCCAAAATGGATCGATTTCAACGCCGGCGTGATTGCCGACGGCGAACCGATGGATGAGGTGGCACGTCGCTTTGCGGACTTCGTGCTGGAGGTCGCTAACGGACGAGAAGTCAACAACGAGAAGAACGGCTATCACGAAATAGCCATCTTCAAGAATGGCGTCACCTTATAATATTGACGCACATACCCACACGCACGAGAGCCATCTTGTGCGTGTGTTGTTTTCCGAGTTGGGCCGCAGTCTGCTGTCGGTTCTCATGCCATCGCGTTGTGCGATATGCGGCGGGTATGTCGACGAGGGCTGTATCTGCCCCCGGTGTATGGCATCCCTGCCTCGCACCGAACAGGCACGGCTGCGTCAGAACAGCACCGAGCAACTCTTCCTCGATCTGCCTCACGTCGTTTCGGCGGCATCTTTCCTGTTTTACCAGCACGACTCCTTGCTACGCCGGGCTGTGCACCAGATGAAATACGCCAGCCGACCGGAGGTGGGGTATGAATTGGCGCGCCAGGCAGCACGGGAGTTTATGGCGGATGAGTTTTTCTACGGGGTGGATGTGATCGTGCCCGTACCGCTTCATCCCAGGCGTTTTCGCCAGCGCGGCTACAACCAGTCCGAGTGGATCGCCCGCGGACTAAGCGACGAGACGGGCATACCGATGGATACGGAACATTTATTGCGGGCGGTGGATAATCCCAAGCAGGCCATGCTGCATGCCGACGAACGTAACCGCAACGTGGAGGCTGTTTTCTGCGTCTCTCACCCAGAGGAACTCTACCATAAACATATCCTGCTCGTGGACGATATTATTACTACCGGAGCCACGATTCGGTCGTGTCTTCGGACGATGTCTGCCTTCCGGGGAAGCTGTTTTAGCGTCTTCTCACTCGGAAAAGCACGATAAAATTTGCGTATGTCACAAAAAAGCAGTAACTTTGCAGCGGATTTGGCGGGAGACCGCCCTGGAAGTATGATTCGTAAGTATGATTTTCTGATTATCGGCGGAGGAGTAGCCGGTATGAGTTATGCGCTTCAGATTGCGCGTACAGAGCGTTATCGTATCGCGCTTTGCTGTAAGACCACCCTCGAGGAGGCAAATACGGCGAAGGCGCAAGGAGGCATTGCTTCAGTTACTAATTTGGCGGTGGATGATTTCGACAAGCACATCCACGATACCATGGTTGCCGGCGACTGGCTGAGCGACCCGCAGGCAGTAGAGCAGGTGGTGCGTAATGCGCCGCAGGCGATTCGTGAACTGGTAGCCTGGGGAGTGAACTTTGATAAGAAAGAGGACGGTTCGTTTGACCTCCACCGCGAGGGTGGCCACTCCGAGTTCCGTATCCTGCACCATGCCGATGATACGGGTGCGGAGATCCAGCGCGGACTGATGGAGGCGGTGCGCCGTAATCCGTATATCGACGTACTGGAGAATCATTTCGCCGTAGAGATCATCACCCAGCACCATCTGGGCATGCGCGTGACGCGTCGTACGCCGGATATCGAGTGCTACGGTGCCTACGTGCTCAATCCCGAGACGGGTAAGATCGATACCTTCCTGAGCCGCGTGACCCTGATGGCTACCGGCGGAACGGGGGCGGTATATGCTACGACTACCAATCCTGAGATCGCTACCGGTGACGGTATTGCGATGGTTTATCGTGCCAAGGGCATGGTCAAGGATATGGAATTTGTACAATTCCATCCTACCTCGCTCTTCAATCCCCAGGAGACCCATCCGGCCTACCTGATTACCGAAGCTATGCGCGGTTACGGTGGTATTTTGCGCCTGCCTAACGGCGAGGAGTTCATGCAGAAATACGATCCGCGTCTATCGCTCGCGCCGCGAGATATCGTCGCTCGCGCCATCGACAACGAGATGAAGATCCATGCCATCGACCATGTATGCCTGGACGTGACGCATAAGGATCCCGAGGAGACTAAGCATCATTTCCCGAATATCTACGCCAAGTGCCTGAGCATCGGTATCGATATTACCAAGGAGTATATCCCCGTAGCACCCTGTGCGCATTATATGTGCGGCGGTATCAAGGTGGATCTGGACGGTCAGTCGTCTATCCATCGGTTGTATGCCGTTGGCGAGTGCTCCTGCACAGGCCTGCACGGCGGCAACCGACTGGCCAGCAACTCGCTCATCGAGGCAGTCGTTTATGCCGACGCGGCGGCTCGTCATAGCCTGAGCGTCGTGGATAAGTATGATTGGAACGAGGCCGTGCCGGAGTGGAACGACGAGGGTACGCTCAGCAACGAAGAACGCGTACTCATCGCTCAGGACGTACGTGAGGTGGGCCAGATTATGTCTACCTACGTAGGTATTGTGCGTAGCGATTTGCGTCTGCGCCGCGCCTGGGAACGTCTGGACTTGCTCTACGAGGAGACCGAGGATCTGTTCAAACGCGTGAAAGCTACGCGCGATATATGCGAACTAAGAAACATGATCAATGTCGGTTACCTGATTACGCGCCAGGCTATGGAGCGCAAGGAGAGTCGCGGCCTGCATTACTCGATCGATTACCCGAAGCAGGAATCCGACCACCCGCAAGAAGTTTGGTAAATGCCGAAGGCTATCATCTTACATAGTATCGTGCCGATGCGCAGCGAGGCATCGGAGGCGGCGGAGCAATTGACCCAATTGCTCTTCGGAGAGACTTGTACTATCTTGGAGGAAAAGCCTCGATGGAAACGCGTTAAGTCGGATCTGGACGGTCAGACGGGTTGGGTGGACTTTAAGATGATCAGCCCGATGAGTTCGGTGGAATATGCCGCGTATCATCCTCGCTGGCAGTCAGCGGAGGCTAAGGTGGGTTTTCCCGTAGCCTTTGCCATGAGTGCGAATAACGGCCAGACGATTCCGCTTACTATGGGTACGCGCCTGCCCGGTTATAAGGACGGCGAGTTTGAGGTGCTGGGTGTGAAGTTTCGTATCCAGCCGGAGATGGTCGTCATAAAGCCGCTGGCCTTAACGCCCGAGAACCTCATGCAGGTAACGCGTTTTCTGCTCAACGTACCGTATCTATGGGGCGGCAAGAGTGCGCTGGGTATGGATTGCAGCGGATTTACGCAGATTGTACATTCGCTCTTTGGTCACAACCTGCTGCGTAATGCGCGTGAGCAGATTACCCAGGGACGTAAGATCAGTTCACTCCGTTCGGTGAAACCGGGTGATTTGGCTTTCTTTGATCATGGCGACGGACGAATTACGCATGTAGGCCTCTTGCTCGACTCGGAGCGCGTCATGCATTGCTCGGGTCGCATTAAGATAGAAAGAATCGACCAATCCGGCATATGGTCTGTCGAATTGGCCGATGCTTCTCAGCCGGAGGGGGTATTGACCCATCAGCTGGTGGGTATTCGCCGTTATTAGTCTTTGCGACGGCTCTTGCTGTCGATTTCCGGATCTACCAGGATACGTCCGCAGAATTCACAAACGATGATTTTCTTGCGCAGACGGATATCTACCTGACGCTGTGCAGGTATCTTGCTGTGGCAACCGCCGCAGCTGTCGCGTTCTACCTTTACGACGGCCAGTCCGTTGCGGGCATTCTTACGGATGCGCTTGAAGGCGGTCAGCAGGCGCTCGTCGATATGACGCTCCAGTTCGGCGGAACGAACCATCAGGGCCTCGGTGTCCGACTTGGTCTCAGCGAGAATAGTGTCGAGCTCGTTGCGTTTCTGCTCTAGGTCAACGGTCTTCTCCTCGATATCCGTTACGGTTTTTGCCTTGTCCTCACGGCGTGCCTCGAGGTCAGCCGAGAGTTGCTTCATCTTCTTCTGGCAGAGCTCGATATCCAGTTGCTGGTACTCGATCTCCTTGTTCAGGTTGTCGAATTCGCGGTTGTTACGCACTTCTTTCTGCTGCTCCTCATAACGCGAGATGCTGGCCAGGGCGTTCTCCGAACGTACGCGGTAGTCCGACATACGCACTTCCATGTCCTTGATCTCGGCTTCGATGTTCTGCAGACGGGTACGCAGACCTTCGATCTCGTCACCCATATCTTTTACTTCCTGGGGCAGTTCGCCGGCCAGGGTGCGCAACTCGTCGATGCGCGAATCTACTTTCTGCAACTCATTGAGGGTCTTCAGTTTTTCCTCAACGGTCAATTCTTTTTCTTGTCTTGCCATACTATATAATAATTTTTAATTTTCAATTTTTAATTTTTAATTTTGATGGGCGATTCGTCCGCTTCGCTGATGACGCATCGGATGCCCAACGGCTCCAACAGTTCGCGGAACAGGTCGCGGGTGAAGTGCTCGGATGTCCAGTGGTCGATATCCAGGAGTAGGATCCGCCGGTCGGCGGCCTGGAACTCGTGGTACTTACAGTCGGCGGTCAGGTAGGCGTCAGCACCTTGGGCGATGGCGTCCTCGATAAATTCAGCACCTGCGCCGCCGCATACGGCAATGCGTTGTACCGTATCTTTCTGTCCGCAGCAGTACCGTATCCATGGAGCCTGCATACCGTCTTTGATGAGCCGGAGCAGTTCGTCCGCGGTGATGGGTTGCGGCAGATCGCCTATGACGCCCAGGCCGTAGCCCTCGCCGCTCTCGTGCAGGATCCGGTAGTCGGTAAGGCCGATACGCTCGGCGATACGTCCGCTTACGCCGTGGAGATAACTGTCCATGGCCGTATGGCTCGAGTAGATGGCGATGCCGTGGCGGATGGCGCGTTCTACGCAGCGTGCCTGAGGCGACTGCCCGCAGACTTGTCTGAGTCCGTGGAAGAGGAGCGGGTGATGGGAGATGATGAGTTGGCAATCCTTGGCAATAGCTTCATCGACAACAGATTCTGTTACGTCTGTTGTCAGCAGGACGGCCCGTACGTCCGATCCTGGATCACCCACCTGCATTCCCGAGTTGTCCCAATTCTCCTGGTAACTCAAGGGAGCTACAGATTCTATGCTATTAATGATGGCTCTGAGGAGCACTTGTTAGCTATCAGCTATCAGCTTTCAGCAGTCGGTTCTTCTTCGTCGCTAAAGTCGGTAATACCTGCGTTGATGAGGATGTTATACCATTGGATGAGTTTGCGAATATCGCTCGGATATACGCGGTCTTGGTCCCAATTGGGCAGCACCTCGTCAAACCATGCGCAGAGCGTCTTGTTGTCAGCTTTCTTGGGGTCGAAGCCTACGGGTTTGAGGGCTTCTTTCTTGCCGGCTGCGGTCAGTACGTCGCCGAGTCGGGCGTCCTCGCCGTTGGTGAACATAGATATCTCGCCGAGCGAAACGATTTTGTCGCGGGCGTAAGTCGGCATACGTTTGCCGTCCACAAGCGATTCTACGATAAGCATGTTCGAGCCGCGGCTCACTAATTTATACAGTCCCGGTTTGCCGGTGATAGCGAGGATATTTTTCAGCATAATGCGTCGATAATTTTGTCTTTTTCTCAAATTTGCGTGCAAAAGTACTACTTTTTTTGGATATATGCAACTTTTTTTGTAATTTTGTACCCGATTTTGAAATTATGGGACTACTTTTAGTATTTTTATTGGGTGCGATGGCCATCAGCTTCCTGTGCAGTGTGCTGGAATCGGTGCTGATGACGACTACCTACAGTTATATCAATCTGCGTATGGAGGAGGGGTATGCTCCGGCTACCCTGATGAAGCAGTATAAGGACGAGACGGGTCGCCCTTTGGCGGCTATTTTGTCGCTGAATACGATTGCGAATACGATTGGTGCGGCCGGCGTAGGTATGCAGGCTACGGAGGTGTTTGGCGAGGTATGGTTCGGCCTGGTCTCGGCGGTGACGACCCTGCTGATCCTCATTTTCGCAGAGATTATCCCAAAGACGATCGGTACGACTTGGTGGAAGTCGCTCATGGGCTTTACGGCACGCACGATACGTGCGCTAATCGTTATATTGTATCCGTTCGTACTCTTGGTGGAACTCATTACGCGTATCTTCCCGAGCCGTGAGGACGACCCGACGGTTTCGCGCGAAGAGGTGCTGGCGATGGTGAATGTTGGTGAGGAAGAAGGTGTCGTGGATGAGGATGAGAATAAGATTTTCTCCAATCTCATGCGGCTCGACTCGATTCATGCCTACGACGTGATGACGCCGCGCGTGGTGGCGAAGATTGCGCCGGAGAATATGACGCTTCGTGCATATTACGACAACGATGAATACGACCATTTCTCGCGTATTCCGCTCTATAACCCCACTTCGCCGGAGTATATTACGGGTTATGTACTGCGTAACGATGCACTGGAGGAACTGACCGAAGATCATTTCCGCAAGACCCTCGGCGGTATCAAGCGTCCCTTGCCTTCGTTTGACCAGGACATGACGCTCGGCACGATCTTCGATTCGATGCTCAAGCAGAAGAGCCAGATCGCGCAGATCATTGACGAGTACGGTATGTTTGTAGGTATTCTGACGCTCGAGGATATTATCGAGACCATCTTCGGACTGGAGATTATCGACGAGAGCGATACGGTTATCGACATGCAGCAGTATGCCCGCGACCGCTGGGAGCAACGCCAGAAGAAGTACAAGAAGCTGACTCCCAAGGAAAACTAGTTCGTCATTACGTCATTACGTCATGACGTCATTACGAAAAAATGAAATTAAAATCCGACATTAAAATATTGAATAAACGTGCTCGCTTCGAGTATATCATTCTCGACGAGTATACGGCGGGTATCCAGCTCTACGGCACGGAGATCAAGTCGATTCGTGAGGGGAAGGCTTCGCTCGTGGATAGTTATTGTACTTTCCAGGGCGATGAACTCTTTGTGCGCGAGATGCATATTGCCGAGTACCGTTTCGGCAGTTATGCAAACCATGAGGCGAAGCGTTCACGTAAGTTGCTACTTACCCGCCGCGAGCTGCGTAAACTGGATCGCGCTACCCGCGAGACGGGCAAGACGATTATCCCGCTCGAACTGTTTATCAACGAGCGAGGCCTGGCCAAACTGCGTATCGCTCTCTGCCAGGGTAAGCATGCCTACGACAAGCGCGACTCGCTCCGCGAGGCGGATGACCGTCGTGAACTGGCGCAAGCGCTTAAGGCTGCTCGGATGCGATAAGTTGCTCTACGAGCGCTGGGACACCCTGCGTAGCCGGCTTACGGATATGCGTGATGCGATCTCTGTAAGGACCGAACTCGGGCATGCCCGGATCTACAAACCATATTTTTGCCTCCGGCTTGGCGTACTGAAGTAAGGACGCAGCCGGATAGACATTCAGACTGGTGCCGACAACAATGAGTATGTCGGCCTGTGCTGCTATGGCGCATGCTTCGGAGAAATAGGGTACGCCCTCGCCGAAGAAGACGATGTACGGTCTTAGCAGACTTCCGTCGGGATGCCGGTCGCCGTAATGCTGTTCCCATCCCTCGAGCGGAACGGTGGCGACTTCGTCGATGGAGGAACGCAGTTTGGTGATTTCACCATGGAGGTGAACCACGTTGGTACTGCCGGCCCGTTCATGCAGGTCGTCGATGTTCTGTGTGATGACGCGGGTGTCGGGGAATACCTGTTGCAACTTAGCGATCGCTTGATGGGCAGCATTCGGTTTTGCGGCCAGCGCATCGCGGCGACGTGCGTTGTAGAAATCGACGCACAATTGGGGATTACGTAGCCAGGCCTCGTGGGTGCAGACATCTTCGATGCGGTATTGCTCCCATAGTCCGTCTGCGTCTCTGAATGTGCCGAGTCCGCTTTCTGCACTAACGCCGGCACCGGTGAAAACAACAATCCGTTTCATAGTATTCTGATTTTCCGCTGCAAAGTTACACAAAAATGCGCATATACGCAAGAAGAGATGTTATTTTTTGCATAAATTCTTGCAAATTTGAAAAATTTGTAGTACCTTTGCAGCGGAAAATTTTGTAGAAGAGAAAAATTTAGGAGAGAGATGAGCGAAGAGTTAAATAGAGGAGAGATAATCATCTACCGTGCGGAGGATAATACCGTGCAGTTGGATGTACGAATGGAGAATGAGACCGTGTGGCTGACAGCGTCACAAATGGCCGTGCTGTTTGGCCGTGATGTAAAAACCATACGTAAGCACATCAACAATGCATTACGTGAAGAGTTGGCAGGAGAGTTGGTAGGCGCAAATTTTGCGTCCACCAAGAAATATGGTCGTCGAGATGGCTTCTCACAAACCAAAGAAGTAATGTACTATAACCTGGAGATGGTGACTTCTGTTGGTTTTAGAGTGAAGAGCAATAGAGGCGTGCAATTCCGGAAATGGGCGAATAAAGTCCTGAAAGACTACCTTATCAAAGGCTTTGCCATCAATGATAAGATACGTCGAGAGCAGTTGTCGGACTTGAGGCAGTTGGTGCAGATTGTTGGACGGACGGTGCAGAGTAAGGCGATAGAGAGTTCAGATGAGACGCAAGCAATATTTAATGTAGTAGTGGATTATGCGTACGCTTTGGATACGCTGGATAACTACGACTACGAGCGGCTGACCGTCAAAGAGACGACGCCGGATGCATGCTTCCGTGCAACCTACGAGAACGCAATGCAGACGATAGGTGCGTTGCGGGAGAAATTTGGAGGGAGCACGTTGTTCGGGAACGAGAAAGATGATTCGTTCAAGAGTAGCATAGGGCAGATCTATCAGACGTTTGGCGGTGCGGACTTGTATCCGAGTGTGGAAGAGAAAGCGGCGATGCTGCTGTACTTGGTTACGAAGAACCATTCGTTTTCGGATGGGAATAAGCGAATCGCGGCAACATTGTTCTTGTGGTTCCTAAATAACAATGGCATCTTGTATCGCGAGGACGGGACGAAGCGGATAGCCGATAACACACTGGTGGCGTTGACGCTGATGATTGCTGAGAGCCGGACGGAGGAGAAAGATACGATGGTGAAAGTGGTAGTGAGTTTGATAAATCAGGAGAATAGGTAAAAAGAAGGTGGCAAAGTTGACAAAGTGACAAAGTTTTGGCAAGATATAAGAGATTGAAATAGAGTAGGTTAAAAGGGAGTTTGCCACTTTGCCATTGGAAACAGAAAGTGTCAAAGTGTCAAAGTGCCACAGGAAAGTCTCAAAGTCCCAAAGTCTCACTGAGATTTTTGAAAGGAGAGAGGGGTTTTGGGTGCTTGATGTAGGCTTGTTCTTAGGGTATTCCCTCGAATATTGTCTAGGATACCCACGAGAATGACAGGAAGTTGACAGGATATTGACCCGGGAATAGAAGGAATCGGAGAAGAAAAATGTAAATGATGATTAATATTAATGGCGATTAACATTTTGTAAAAAAAAGAGAAAAATATAGGAGAGATACTATGTATAACGGAAAAGTTGTTGTTTACACAAGTGGAACGTTTGATATGTTCCATAGTAATCACCTTAAGATGATTCGCTATGCCAGAGGGCTTGGCGATACATTGATTGTAGGTGTTTCCACGGATGAGTTGGTTGCTTCTTATAAGCGTCCTCCGATCATTCCATTTGAGGAACGTTTGGCAATTATAGAGGCATTAAAATATCCAGACATTGTGATTCCACAGCACACATTGGATCATACAGAGATTGTGAAAAAGCTGAATATTGATGTATTTGTGGTTGGTGATGACTGGACAGGAAAATATGATTATTTGCGTGATTTAGGAGTAACGGTCTTTTACTTTCCCTATGGGAAGGGTGTATCTACTACACAAATCAAGAAAGAGATTATTGCCAATTACGAAGAAATAAAAGGCAAGATAGATCACCAACCAAATCCTGATGTGAAATGAAAAATGCCATTGTAACAGGAGGCACGAAGGGTATCGGATTAGAGGTCGCTAAAATGTTATTGCGCGAAGGATATTTCGTGACAGTAACTTATGCGCATGACCACGAAGCTGTAGAAAATTGTCAAGCCGCATTACGCGCGGAAGGTGAGGCTTTTGAGATCATCCGTGCAGACCAAAGCGACCCACAGGCTATAAAAGAGTTTGTGCAAGAGATGCGTAAAAAAGGGCATGTAGATTGTCTGGTGCTCAATGCCGGTACTACGCATCGTGCAGGATTGTTAGGTACAAGCGATGAGGATTGGAATCGGGTGATGCAGGTAAATGTGAATGCTCCTATGGCAATGCTCCGCGAC
This sequence comes from Paludibacteraceae bacterium, assembly GCA_017551025.1. GTDB lineage: Bacteria > Bacteroidota > Bacteroidia > Bacteroidales > Paludibacteraceae > Colicola. The sequence continues at coordinate 29,892 of JAFZNG010000005.1, forward strand.
CTATATGATGTGATTCCTTCCGGTTCTCGCATTGTGTTTATGGGCTCGATGATGGGCGTGTTGCCGCATAGTGTGTCATTGAGTTACGGTGTGACGAAAGCAGCAGTCATCGCCTTGGCAAAGAATTTGGTGAAAGAGTTTGATGGAACAGAAACAACTGTTAATGTGATTGTTCCGGGCTTTGTGGAAACAGGGTGGCAGAAGAATAAACCGGAAGAGATTCGTAATAATATATGTGCAAAGACGGCATTGAAGCGCTTTGCCAAACCGGAAGAGATTGCTGATGCGGTACGTTTTTGCCTTAATAACGCGTTTTTGAACGGAAGTGTGATAGAAGTAAGTGGGGGGTATAATTATAGGTAGTTATAGATGAAAGTGATTAAGTTTATTACATATATCCTTTGTTACCTCTTTTATCCGCTATCTTATTTAGTGCCGAGGACAAAAGAGATACTTGTTTTCGGCTCATTCAAAGGAGCATTCAATGATAATAGCAAATATCTGTTCCTTTATGCAAATGAGAACAAGGCAAATATAAGGCCTATTTGGATATCTACGTGTCGGAAAACTGTCGCATATATTCGTCACTTAGGATTTGAAACATATTGGGTCGCATCTCCTCTTGGTTTTTGGTATGCTCTGCGTGGAAAATATTGGTTTGTAAATTCGTATACGTCAGATATACTATTTTGTCTGAGTGGAGGTGCAAAGATAATCAACCTATGGCATGGTCTTCCGTGGAAATGTATAGAGTTTGGCATAAAGAAAGGGACGTTGGCAAAGCGTTATTCACGTGAAGACAAATGGGATGTATTCTTCCATCCTGCGTGTTTTATGCGTCCGGATTATGTGCTATCTGGAGGGGAAATGATAACAGGTATTTTTGCTTATTCTTTTAGAATAGACAAATTATGCTGCTTACCATACGGGTATCCTCGGAACATTTTGCTTACCAAACCAAAGGAGAGTGTGCTAGCGCATATTGAGCGCTATGAATCAAATGCCACCGCGGCATTAACGAAGAAGATGGCACAATACAAATTAGTATATATATACATGCCCACATGGCGCGATTCACAAAAGGATCTCTTTGCGAAGGGTATAGATTTAGAGGCATTGAATAAGGAGATGCAAGAGCAAAAGGCTTTAGCAATCCTGAAACCACATCCAAATACAGCAAAGCCAGAGCATGCTGATTTTACAAATTTGGTTTTTATGGATAGTACTACGGACGTATATTCTATTTTGCCCCTTACAGATGTGCTAATTACAGATTACTCTTCTGTAATGTTTGATTATCCGCTGATGCATGGTAAGGGTATGATTTTGTACCAATACGATTATGAAGAATACATAGCTGAACGCGAGTTTAATTTTCCGTTAGAAGGAAATATAATTGGACGAAAAGTGACATCATTCGATGAACTATGTGAGACAATAAGAAAGAAGAACTTTATTCTGTCTGAAAAAGAAAGAGAAGGATTTATCCGAAAATTTTGGGGCGAGACTATGAAGTTGAATTCATGTGAAGAAATATTGAAGAAAGTTATATGCTGAAACGTTTGCATCAAATAGGGTTGTTGCCGGCGTGGTATAAGCTGAAGAATCTGCTTGTGCCGGATAGTGAGGTGGTGAGTATTGTGTCCCGTAACGGTGCATATGAATATTTATTGCGGTATAAATATGCATGTCAGAAACAGAGAGAAACAGAAACCCTAAAGCCAATAAAAGAATCGAAGTACGTTTGGGTGTGTTGGTTTCAAGGAATAGAAAATGCGCCTCTTTTAGTGCAGCGATGTGTAGATAGTATTAAACGAAATAATGCGGATAAAGAAACTATCCTATTGACGGAGAATAATATGGGGCAATATGTGGATTTTCCAGACTATATTCTACAAAAATATAGGGCAGGGAAAATGACACGCACACATTTTTCGGATATTCTTCGGCTACATCTTTTGAGTCGTTATGGAGGTGTTTGGATTGATAGTACAATACTTATGACAGAACATTTGCCTAAGTATATTTTGGATAGTCCTTTGTTTATATACCAAACACCGAGTGTCATTGGGCACGTTTGCTGTGCAACTGGTTTTATGGCATCGTGTGCGCATCATCCAATCATTGAAGATACATTAGCTATTATTAACGAATATTGGAAATACGAAAATAAGTTGATTTCCTATAGTGTTATTCACCTGGCTATTACGATGGCAGTTAATAGTAGCGAAGCGAATATGCGAATGTGGAAAGAGATGCCGTTGTATTATTATGCCGACTGTGAAAAATTGAGGATACAGCTTAATGCTCCATATGAAGCAACTACATGGCAAGAGATGTGTCAGATTTCCGCCATTCATAAGTTGACTTATAAGTTCGCTGAATATGGTATTGACATAAATAAGAAGGGCACATTCTATGATGTGTTAATCAATGCAAACAAAGATGGATGAAACAGAGAATTGCACACTATGTTACCATGGATTGGACGTAATACGATGCCATTTCTATGTACTCATGCCTTAGTGTATGAGGCTATGCACATATTGGTATATCCCCATTTTTCCATCTCTGCGCACTTAATGTTGTTTATTGACTGGATATGTATATTTATAGTTTGTGGGGGACTTACTTTTATATATCAAAATAGGTATTTCTATTGGATTTTTGGAGAAAAGAAATCATGCTAACCGTAATCATTTGTACATATAATCGGGCGAAGTATATCGGGGCTTTGTTGGAAAGCATTGCAGCCAATGATTTGGATAAGAAGGCGTACGAGGTAGTGCTCGTGGATAACAACTGCACGGATAATACGCGAGAGATATGCGAAGCTTTTGCATCGGCGCATAAAGATGTGCAGTTCCGCTACGCAGTAGAGCCCGAGCAGGGACTCTCTGCCGCGCGAAATAAAGGTATCCGCGAGGCAAAAGGCGATCTAATCGTATATGTAGATGATGACGCACTAGTGGATCCGCATTACTTGCGTGATTACGTAGAATGGTTTGCTGCGCATCCTCAGACTATGGCATGCGGCGGACCGATCGAACCGCTCTACGAGACCGAAGAGCCAAAATGGATGACACCCTATACAAAAGCATTGCTCACGGCATGGATGAACTATGGTGATAAGGTGCGCGAATATCCGAAGGGCCGCTATCCCGGAGGTGGTAATGCCGCTTATCGCAAAGAGGTATTCGACAAAGTCGGATTGTTTAATACAGCGCTTGGTCGTAAAGGTGGTAACCTGATGGGCTCGGAGGAGAAAGATATATTCGATAAGATGCATGCACAAGGTATGCAGGTATTATATCTACCGACGCCTATTTTGCACCATTGTATTCCTCAAACTAAACTCGAGAAAGATTATTTTGACCGTTTGACACTCCAAATAGGTATTAGCGAGCGGCAACGTACACTAGCGATAGGTAAGGCGAAATACTTCAAACGACTATTCTCGGAATTCATCAAATGGTGCGGCACGCTCGCACTAATGGGGCTATATACAATTAGTTTCCACCCCATGAAAGGATGGAAACTAATTCTATTCCGTCGTAACGTAACACGCGGTTTACTCGGCCTTGCTCGGCAATAGTCGACACCAAAGCGGCCACGTTATCGAGCCGAGTGCGATGAGTAACAGGAGTATGGCGCATGCCATGCTCCATTTGTCTATTGTCAATGCGCCCGGCACAAATTCCATGCGGATGGTATGTTCGCCTGCCGGAATAACAGCTGCTCGGAGAATATAGTCGGCACGGCCGATAGAAGCCTCCTGGTCATCGATATACAAGTGCCATCCTTCCGGGAAGTATACCTCGGAGAAGACAGCGACACGATTGCTGGCGCAGTTAGAAGTGTATTGAAGTTTATTGGGTTTATACTCGGTCAATTCAATCCGATCGGTACTATCCGGCTTAGTGTCGCACGTTAGCACTTCGCGGAAACGCTCATCAGCCACAGCCGTCTTATGCAGGTCAACCGTGTTGAGTGCTGCACTTTCATCATCCGGCGTAGGCACAAATTGCACATTGTCTACAAACCATGCATTGCCCATAGCGTACGGGTTCTTGACAGGCATTGCTTCGCCGCTCTGGGTAGATACTATTGCATAGCGCATATTCAGCATATTCAGCACAGGGAAGTCGGCTCCCTGTTTCTCGTCCGGCATCGTAAAGCCGTTGGTGCGGAAGATGGTCTGGTAGAGCGGATTCATCTCCGGTACGATATGCGCCTCGATGAGATCTTGATAGCGACGCAGTTTGGCCGCATGATAACCTCCGATCGAGTGGAGACGATAGCTGGTACGCGAGTCGTTGAAGGTGCTGGTCGTGAGATTGAGTACACGATAGTCAAGCGTCGTATCTTGTAGAATCTCCTCTTCGTATGGCTGGATAGCGAAGTAGTTGTCGCTTTCGCGAGCGGAGACGAAGGCGTTGTCGCCGAAGAAACGCTTGTCAACGGGAAGCATGTCTAACAGTATTAATGCTGCCAAACCAGCATATAATACTGTATTTGTGATTTGTGATTTGTGATTTGATTTTTCCAGGCGAACCAATAGGTAAGGACGAAGCCGAGAGCGACGAAGAGCAGCGAGCGCCAAGCATCGGCTTTGACCATGGCTACACGTTCGTCCATGATGGCGCGGCGCAACCAGTCGGGCACCTTGGTGGTCCATTGCTCGTCGTAGGTGCTGGTCATGTCGAAGCCACCGGCAAAGAGGGCTGCATACAGACACAGCGCCATCGTGATACCGCTGGCAATGAGCAGACTGATACGCAATTTCTTCCATTCTACTTCACCGGATGCGATACGCTGCAGGCCCATGAAGGCGAGAAGTGGCATGGTGATTTCCGCTACAACGAGGATGGACTCCACGGCGCGGAACTTATTGTACATCGGGAAGTAGTTGAAGAACAGTTCGGTGAGCCACATGAAGTTCTTACCCCACGCCAGCAGGATAGACATAATCGTGGCAAAAAGTAGCGCCCATTTATACGGTCCGGGCACAATTAGCAGTGCTAAGATAAACAAGAAGCAGACGATAGCTCCTACATATACCGGTCCGCTGGTAAAGGCTTTCTCGCCATGATACGTAGGTACTTGCTTGCAGAACTGCTCCGCATCGCGCTTGGCGACGCCCTGCTTGCGCATGGCGCGGCAGAGTTGCGAGTCCTTGCCTACATTATAACCGCTGGCACCGCCTTCCCAGTTCGGGATGAGCAGCGTCATCGTCTCGGCCTTGCCATAACTCCAATCGGTAGCATATTTGAGATCGAGACCGACTTGAGAGGTCGAAGTTGTATCATTGGCGGTCAGTTCGGAGTGCCCGCCACGCATAGTCTCCTTGAGGTAGGAGTTATTCATATCCCACCAGCTGTACTTCGTCGCGAATAGCAGAACCCCGCAGACAACGAGAATGCCAATCCCGATTCCTAAATCCTTGAAGCGTTTCTCGCGGATATGAATATACAGTTCGGCACAAGCCATGACGCCTATAAGCATAGCCATGTAATAGGTCATTTGGGGATGCAACGTAATGCCGATAAAGCCATATACGAGCATTAGAGGTACGCCAAGCCAATATCGGCGGCGCATGATCGCATAGAATCCGCCGATGACGGGACCGAGCATGCTGAGCGCAGCCGCTTTGGTCATATGACCGGCGGGAATGATGAGGAAGAAATAGCTACTCAGTCCAATCGCCAGTGCTCCTACTAGGCTCAACCACGGGCTGATGCCAAAACATAGCAGCATCAGGAAAAATCCGCAGAAATAGGCAAAGATCAGTCCAATGGCTGCGGTGCCTTCGGAGAATCCCAGACGGGTGAAGTTTTCCAGCGTACTGCGCATCTCGCCCGAAGGAAGAGAACCGGTAATTTGGAAGGTAGGCATACCACTGAACTGTGAGTTCGTCCACCATGTTGTCTCGCCCGTCTGTTGGTGGTAGGTCCTGGCTTCATTGGCTGAGCCGAGCCAGTTGCTGACGTCTCCAGCCGCGAGCACTTTGCCGTGGAGCATCGGACTGCAATAGAGCAGCGCTATACCAATAAAGACCACAAAAGCCACTAAGAAGGGCAGAATCTTTTTCCAATCAAATGATTTCATATCTGTGTTTTCGTTTTTTGCAGGATTATATATACGATCTGATGTCCACCAGTTCCTGGCGGATGCGCTGGAGAATATCGGTGGCGCGGATGCGGACGTCTACCTGACGGCCGTCGTTGCGCAGTTCGCGTCGGATAGCTTCGATACGGGTAATCTTCAGTTCGTCGCGTATATAGCGGACACGCTTGAGAAACTCGATATCCTCGGTAGTATAGTAGCGGTTACCGTGACCGTCTTTGCGTGGATTGAGTTGTTCGAATTGTTCTTCCCAATACCGCAAAGTAGGATAGGGGAGACCGGTTATCTCGGCCGCCTCCTTGATAGAATAATATATCTTAGATTCACTCATTGTTGTGCAACGGTTTCTTCCTTTGTCTCGTCTGCCTCGGCTGCTTCAGCGGCATGCTTGCGCATGAAGCGTGCCTTGCCTTGCGGCAGACAGATAATATTGTCGCGACCGGCGGGAGTGACGCCCTGTAAGTACTGCGGATTCATCATGCGGATGGTCTCTACGGGCGTACCGGTAGTGCGGGCTATCTGCTGGAAGTTGAGGCGACGGGTGGTATGGATCGTATCTGCCGCCGCAGGCAGGTTATCGATCGTGGCGGGCTGGATATTATAGGCGTCAGCATATTCCAGCACGTAGTTGTAGGCAATGAAGATAGGCATGTAGATGCGCGTCTGCTTGGGCAGGTAGGGATAGATCGCCCAGAACGACTTCTTGCCTCCCGCGGCCTTGATAGCACCGCGTATAGTACCCGAACCGCAGTTATACGCAGCGATAACGATGGCCCAGTCTCCGTACATGCCGTACAACCGCTTAAGCAGTTTGGCTGCGGCTTCGGTAGCGCGATAGGTGTCGAGTCGGTCATCGACATATGCGTTGCGCTGCAGTCCGAAGGCCTTACCCGATTCGGGCATGAATTGCCACAGTCCGGCAGCGCCGCGTGGCGAGACGACCTGCGGGTTGAGCTTCGACTCCACGAGCGTCAGGTACTTCAGCTCGGTCGGCAGTCCGTTGTCGCGGAAGATCTGCTCGATGATCGGGAAATAGTATAGCGACAATCCCCGCACACGACTCACCATACCCGGTGCCTTCAGGTAACGATCTACGTAGGTTTGTACCTCCTGATTGTACTGCATCGGTACGGTCCGCTGCATTTGCTTGATGCGTTGCTTGACGGTCTCGTTGGGCGAAACCGACAGACTGAGCATCAGGGCGACGAGTATGAATGCGAGTCGTTTCATTTTAGGGTAATAGCTAATTTCATTTCGGCCGTACGTTGGGTGTAGGGGTCGAAATAGATTTGGGGTTGTATATCCAGCGACAGTTCTTCGGATATGTCAAAGTCGAAGAGCTGGGCATCTACATAGGCATCTACCAGCGAGAGGGCATATATCGCCACCGTAGCTACAATCGACAGGTCGCGATAACGGCGATAGACGTTCTGGCGATTCTTGAGCGTATTGATATACGTGCTCACGCCACCCATACGGTCGATCGTATAGCCCTCGGGCAGCAAGGCGATATACGACTTGGAGGCATCCGTGGAGACGGTGCCGTTCACGTTGTCGATATATAGATCCTTATAGGCCGCCTTATAGCCGGTATAGCGTCCGTTGGTCCAAGAGATAGCGTAGCCGCATCCCATGAATGCACCATACACGATAGGAAGTTTCCAATAGGAGCGGTTGTATATCTGACCCAGGCCGGGGACGATAGCCCCGAGCCAAACAGCCCGCATCGCATCGGGTTTGCGGTTGAGATCGATCATATAGCGGTACTCCGGTTCGGCTCCGTCTGTAGGCCGCACGACAGTCGTATCCGGCTGGTAATAGACCGTGTCGGTTGGGACAATAGTATCCCGTACTGCAGCGGCTTGCAGCCACAGCGGCATTAGGAGTAGCACTATGATAAGCAATCGTTTCAACGCAGTTGGTCGATCAGTTGGTTTAGTTCGTCCGCATTGCGGAAGGGGATGATGACCTTGCCTTCCTTTACTTGTACGCGTCGGCCGAGCAGTTGGCTCAGCGTGTTCTGCTCCTCGGGATAAGGATTGGCCTGGGCCTTGGCATTGGCTTTTGCCTTGGGCTGGTCGGTCTCCTGGGCGAGTTGCTCAACGCGTCGCACCGACATACCCTCGCGCAAGATGCGCTGGTAGAGCGCCAATTGCTCCTCTGCCGACTTAGCGCCCAGGATAGCACGGGCGTGACCCATCTCGATGCGCTTCTCCTTCAGACCCATCTGGATCTCAGCGGGCAGTTTCAGAAGGCGCAGGTAGTTGGCCACCGTAGCGCGCTTCTTGCCCACGCGCTCTGCCATACGTTCTTGGGTCAACTGGTAGTCGTCCATCAAGCGCTGGTAGGCCAGGGCAATCTCGATCGCATCGAGGTCCTCACGCTGGATATTCTCGATGAGAGCCATTTCCATGACCTGTTCGTCTTTCGCAGTACGAATATACGCCGGAATAGCATTCAGTCCGGCCAGCTTAGCCGCGCGGAAACGACGCTCGCCGGCGATAATCATATACGTATCATCCTCGTTCTTGCGCAGCGTAATAGGCGATATGACGCCATGCTCGCGGATCGAGTCGGCCAGTTCCTGAAGCGCCTCTTCGTTGAAGTTGCGACGCGGCTGGTCAGGGTTGGCGATGATCTTCGAGAGTTCTACCTCGGAGATCGAACTGCCTCCGCGGGTCTCGATATGCGTGGTATCGATGAGTGCATCGAGTCCACGCCCAAGTCCGGTTACTTTCTTCATTTCAGTCTTTTATCTTTTGTCTTTCTACTTTCGACTTTCTACTTTCGACTATTGTCTCTTAATCAATTCTTTGGCCAGCGCCGCATAGTTCTTAGCGCCCTTACTGCTGGGATCGTACTCCATAATCGACAGGCCGTGGGACGGTGCCTCCGATAGACGCACGTTGCGCGATATAACGGTGTTGAACACCAGGTCGCCGAAGTGGCGCTTCACCTCCTCCAGGACTTGATTGCTCAATCGCAGACGATTGTCATACATCGTGAGCAGGAAACCCTCGATCTGGAGCGACGGATTGAGTTGCGACTTGATGATCTTGATCGTGTTGAGCAGTTTAGCAATACCCTCCAGAGCGAAGAACTCGCACTGTACGGGGATGATGACGCTATCGCTGGCTGTCAGGGCATTGACGGTCAGCAGACCGAGCGACGGACTGCAGTCGATCAGGATATAATCGTACTCGCTGCGTAGATGCGAGAGGATCGTCTTCAGAACCGTCTCGCGGTGCTCGATATTGAGCATCTCGATCTCGGCACCCACCAGGTCAATATGGCTGGGGATGATATCCAGTCGCTTCACCGAAGTGCTGCGCACAGCCATGTGCGGGTCGATGCCGTTGATCAAGCACTCGTAGATAGTATGGTTGAGTTGCTCGATATCGATACCCAGACCCGAAGAGGCGTTAGCCTGCGGATCGGCATCGATTAGCAGTACGCGTTGACCCTGTTGCGCCAGGGCTGCGGCCAAGTTGATCGAGGTGGTCGTCTTACCTACGCCACCCTTCTGATTGGCAAGTGAAATGATTTTACTCATAGATATGTTGTATAATTTGTTTTGCGGTTATTTGTTTGCATGCGTAGTTGAGGAAGCGGCAGTGGTTGGTGCCGTGCATCGTACACGGTCGGCAAGCCAGTTCGTTGTGCTGGATAATGTCCTCAGGCCGTTGTTTCCAGCCCATGAAGCCCAGTTTGGGGTGCGTGCCGCACCATATACTCACGGCGCGCAGGCCCACCAGTGAACTCAAGTGCTGGTTAGCCGAGTCCATACATATCATATAATCCAACTGACGCATCAGTTCCAGTTCTTCGCCCAGGCGCAGTCGGCCGGCTACGCTCTCTACCTGCTTATGTAGCCCTGCCCACTGGCTGAGCATTTCGCACTCCACCTCGCCGGCGCCGAACAGGAAGATCCGTGTGTTAGGCCGCTCGGCCAGTCGCAGGATGAGCTGCTTCGTGACGCGGTAGGGCAGCATATTAGATGCTGATTTGGCAAAGGGTGCTACACCTATCCATTGGCCTTTCCGCTCACCATAGAGTTCGTTGACCCGAGTGCGGGCGGTGCGGTTGACCGCCAAGGCCTCGAACTCGGTATCCGTCTCCAGTCCCGCCCGGAGGAATACATCGCGGTAGCGGTCAAACTCCGTAGGAAGGGCGTCATGGTACTTCGCCCCGACGAAGGTCAACCAGCGTTTGTGCCAACGGCCGTAATGCACGGCATGAATATGCGCTCCATGCATGCGGAGGTAGAGCCGAAGCACACGTGTATTCAGGCGGTCCTGTAGGTCGATCACCTCGCGTATGTTAAGCCGGCGCAACTGGTGCATGAGCCGAACGAGATCGAGGCGTTGCCGGTAGTCGGCCTGGACGTATTCTACGTTCTTAAGCCCGTAGAACATGTCATGGAGGTCCTTCTTGGCCACGACGACGAAACGGTCGTCGGGATAGCGTCGCGAGAGCGAAGCGATCACCGGTACGGTCATGGCTACATTGCCAAGCGTCTCGAGTCGTATGATAAGAAAAGTCCTCATGTACGAAGTCCTTATTTAATATTTGCTGCCACCTCGGCGATGAATTGTTCCCAGTCCATGTCGGTCTCGTAGGCATGGCGACCGTCACTCCATCTACTCCAGCATGCGCCGAAATAGTAAGTGAAGGTAGTTCCTATCTGATACGGAGCAACCAGCACAACGGTATTGTCGTAAACCATGGGGCGTTTGGCTGCCGTGTCGGGCACATAGACCGCTATGTAACTGCGGCCCTGGGAGGTAGAACCGTTGTACTCGCGGTTCATCTCGGCCGCTGTCTTGTCGGAGAGGGCGTCCTCGCAATAGGTGAGCGTGCGCGTCTCATCGTTGTAGCCGCATCGATCCAGATTATCGTGGAGGAAGATGCCGCCACCCAGTTGCAGTTCGGGCAGCGAGTCGCTACCGACGTAACTGAGGACTACCTCCGCTTTGTTCATCGGCGTGCCGGCCTGCGCGGTGATCGTGATCTGCTCGTGCAGGATATGTCCGGCTACGGGAACGCTGTCGTATTCGAGTCGGAAGGTCAGTCGCTCCTGGTCCTGGTAGAGGATCTCGTAGCGTGAATAGGGACCGGCAATCCAGAGCTGATCCTCCGCTATGATAGCCAGTCCGCCGCAACCTGTGGTATGGCCCACCTTATAGCAGTCCAGCCCCTTGCCATAGTTGATATGATACGGCAGTCCGAGTTCTGTCTCGCGATAGTAGAACGTATCTACAATCAGTTCTGGCGAGGCTTTGAGCCACAGGTCTACACCGTTGGACGGGTTCTCCGGAGCCAGTGCCGGACCGTACATACGGAAGGCGGCGTACTCGTTCTCCCAGGCGAAGTCGTCCTTGCGCTCCGGCACAAAACGGCCGAATACGCGCTGCCCCTCCGGCGCACAAGCTGCGAGAGCAAGAAACATCAAAAGAAAAAATGTGTATTTTTTCATATTCTTCGTAATGACGTAATGACGTAATGACGTAATGACGACGTTTTTTATTTAGGTTGCCGACCAATATAAGCCAGTATGCCGCCATCGACGTATATGATCTGTCCGTTCACAGCATCCGAGGCATGCGAGGCCAGGAATACGGCCGTACCACCCAATTCATCGGGGTTGAGCCAACGGCCCGCAGGGGTCTTGGCGCAGATAAATGCATCGAAGGGATGACGGCTTCCGTCCGCTTGCGGCTCGCGCAGCGGAGCGGTCTGTGGCGTGGCAATATAGCCCGGACCGAGGCCGTTACACTGGATATTATACTCGCCGTACTCGGAGCAGATATTACGCGTCAGCATCTTCAGTCCGCCCTTGGCAGCCGCATAAGCCGAGACGGTCTCGCGTCCCAGTTCGGACATCATCGAGCAGATATTGATGATCTTGCCCTCGCGGCGCTCCATCATTTCCGGCAGCACCGCCGCGCTGACGATATACGGGGCTACCAGGTCGATGTCAATAACCTGCTGGAACTCCTCGCGCTTCATCTCGTGCATCGGGATGCGCTTGATAATACCGGCGTTGTTGACCAGGATATGAATAGGACCAACCTCACGGTGGATCTGCTCCACCAGTGCCTTGACAGCCACTTCATCGGTCACGTCGCATACATAGCCGTGGGCATTCATAATACCCTCGGCGCGATACGCCTCCATGGCTTTGTCGATCGCCTCTTGGCTACGGGCGTTGAAGATAATATGGTCTGCACCCGCCTCGGCAAACGCTTTGGCGATAGCAAAACCGATTCCGTAGCAACCACCTGTCACCCAGGCATTCTTGCCCTCCAAAGAGAATAATTTAAGCATGATAAGCTGTAAATCTTTAGTTATTCTTTAGTTATTCTTTGGTTATTCTTTAGTAATTCACCTTCTATTTAAGGTCTGTTATTAGACTGAAGTCCTGGTCGCCGTAATCCAGGTTCTCACCACCCATACCCCAGATAAAGGTGTAGTTGTGGGTAGCGGCAGCCGAGTGGATCGACCACTCCGGCGACAGTACGGCCTGGTTACCGCGCATCCAAATATGGCGCGTCTCTTGTACTTCGCCCATGAAGTGGCAAACAGCCTGGTCTTCGGGCACTTCAAAGTAGAAATACGCCTCCATGCGGCGGCTGTGTACGTGGGCCGGCATGGTGTTCCATACGCTACCGGTGTTGAGTTCGGTCATACCCATCTGGAGTTGGCAGGTCGGCAGTACCTGGTTGACGAGCATCTTGTTGATGTCCCGTTCGTTGCTCATCTCGAGGCTACCCATATGCGCTACAACGGCATCGGCCTTCGTCACCTTCTTGTTGGGATACGTACAGTGAGCAGTCGTGGAGTTGAAGTAGAACAGAGCTGGCTTATTCGCATCCAGACTCTCGAAACGCACCTCGCGGTCACCGCGACCCAGGTATAGCGCTTCCTTATAGTCCAACTCATATACCTCATCGCCGGCTATGACGCGTCCTTTGCCGCCGACATTAAAGATACCTATCTCGCGGCGGGTGAGGAAATACGGTGCACGCAGCGGGTCGATGGCTTCCAACAACAGCGATTCCTGAATGGGCATGGCACCGCCTACAATCATGCGGTCGTACATCGAATAGACCATATTCACTTCGTCTGCCGCAAAGAGCTTTTCAATCAGGAAATCCTGACGCAGACGGCTCGTGTCATACTGCTTGGCATCCGTAGGGTTGGACGCATAGCGTACTTCATAATTTGTTTTCATTATATATGCTTAATTTTTAATTTTTACTTTTGGATTCTTAACTTGCTTATTCAGCGGCCACAACCATCCGAGATTGATGCTTACGTCCAGCGGGTTGGCCCGCGAGAAGTAGTCCCCGGGCTGCGTACCGTAGATACTGCCGAGGCTGTAATTAGCGCGCAGTTCCAACTGGTAGAGGCCGGCTTTTTGTGTCCGCACATAGAAACCGAGTCCGGCAGCCAGTCCCCAGTCGAAGCGGCTGTTGAGCGACTGGTACTGCTTCGACGCTGCAGCGGAAAGCGGTGTGCCGCTGTAGGTATCTGCTATGCAGAAACCGATTTGCGGACCCAGGTTGAGGAATCCGCGCACGCTACGTTGCTGCGGAAAATAGAGGTGCATGAGGAAAGGCAGTTCCAGGTAATGGAGGTGGCGCTCGTAAGTGCCCGTCGAGGCGTCATGTTCACGCCAACCTCGGTGCATGTAATTGAGCTCGACCTGCAGTCCGCACACCTTATGTCCGGCATAGCGGAAGACCAGTCCGCCGTCACCGCCCAGCAGGACGCCGTTGGTGAACGGGTTGTTCATGTAGGATACCGTCGGACTGTAGAGCACCGTAGAGGCTTGTACACCGCCTTGCACACCGATATACATCTCCGGTGCACGCAGCATAGGCTGCGCCATAGAAGGAACTATGATTGCTCCGCTCAGCGAGCAAAGAACCAGAATAAGTATGTACTTTTTCAAATTCATTCCGTGCGTAGTACCTCGATATGCGAGTTGATCATCGCGCCGCCTTCGGCATAGGGCTCGAAGTCGATATCCGACTGCGCCCCGTGGTAACGTTTGCCGATGAGCATGCCTATCAGTTTGCGCGTTACGTCATAGCCCAGCAAGTCGTAGCGGGGATAGATGACTGCATGGCGGATATTGAAATACTTATCCCAGGCTTCATCGTAGGCCGTGAGGTCCGCTTCTTGCTCCGTTACAAAGGTGGAAGTATAGATGAGCGGCACGTTGATTTGCTCCTTGAGCCACGAGAAGACACCATATAATGCCATCTTGTGCGTAGGGTGGAGTGCCTCAATCTTGGCTACATACGCACGATTGCGCTGGAAGCGGCTGGTGGGGAAGAATACAATGTTCTCCGCCCCCGTACGCAGAGCGTATACTAAGGAGTCGTGCAGCACGGCATGGCTGGCGATCGAGGTACAACTAAGTCCGTTCTCAAGGATTGCATCACGCATAGCATGCGTCTCAGCGTCCATCGTAGAATCCTCGATGAAGACGCAGTTGAGTTTCTGATCGGCCGACAGCAAGTATTCGACGACGGCTTTGCGTTCTTGCTCCGGCGTAGAATTATACTGCATGAGATAAGGGTTGTCGCCCAAGCGTGAGGCATTGTTGGTCACGGGTAAGATGGTTGGTATGCGGTTCTCCTTGATCCACGGACTGAGCAACTCGATTTGCTCAGGGTAGAACGGACCGATGATACCATGCGTGCCATAGAGCGAACTGTCGCGCAGCAAGGCGGCAACAGCTACGGTGTCGGTCTTGCTGTTGTGGACATAGAGGTCGATATAGAGCGAGTCTTTCTGCGGGGTTTCGTAGAGCGCCATAATGATACCGCGGTAGAACTCAATAAGTCGTTCCTCCTGGGCATTCGGGGCATCGTTGCCTACGTGGAAAGGCATGATCACATCCAGCCTGTAGTGGGGCAGCAGGGCGATGATCGAGTCGAGGTTCTCGCCATCCATCTCGCGCGGTGCACCGGCTACGGGGATGCGCAGAATCTCGTCTTCTTGCGGTCCGCGTTCACGCAGTTGGGGGTTCCAGGCGATAATGTCGTCCTGGTTGACATTGAAGATTTTGCTGATGCGGTAGAGACCTACGCTTTTCTCCACCTGGTAGCGATATACCAGATAGCCGTTGACACGTTCGGTCGGGTAGTTGAGTGTCTGCGCCAACATGGTGACAGTCAGGCTCAAAAGCATCATCAGTGTAATCAATCGTTGCTTCATACGATATGTCATTTATGGGTATATTTACGTTTTCGGCTCAGCATGACCGTGAGTCCCACCAGTGCCAGCAGGGCTATCGGCACAATGGTGCTGACGGCCTGGATGGCGGACAGTTGGGCATATGAGCGTTTCTGGTTGAGCAGGTGGAGATCCACTTTCTTCTGGCGCAAGGCTATCAGTCCCTCGTCATCGGCCAGGTAAAGCACGGCATTCGTGAGGAAGTCACGGTTGCCGAACTGCATGCCGGAGTAGCGGTCATAGCCGACGGGCAGGGCTTGTCCCTGTTCCAGGTCGTTGCGAATGATACTACCCGAGGCTACAATGATCTGACGCGTGTCGAGACTCTGCTCGCGCTGCGACTGTTGGGTGCGAATGCTATCCGGTCGCATACGGTGGGCAAATATCGACGGGAACTCGCCCTGCAATGCCACAGCTACCGGGATATACTGGTAGCGGAAGGTGCTCATGTCGGGATTCATGTCGCCCAGATCAACTTCGGCAGGCGTCGGAATAACGCGGCTGGCAGTGGAAGTAGCGAGCAGTATCTCCTTGCGGATACCGTCCTCGCCGCCTACGGCCTCAATAGGCGAGGCAAAAGAACAAGAGACTTGCGTCACGTTCTTGGTGACGGGCGACTCCTGCGAGGTCAATAATAGCGGTGCGTAGTACCACGGCATCGGTTGCAGGTTGGTCTGCTGCGGGTCTTGGGATACGTTGACCGGTATAGGCAGGCACTGTACGTCTTGCAGCAGTGCCGGCTGGATACGTACGCCATAACGGAAGAGCATATCCGAGAGGTTGAGATCGAGCGGCAAGACGGGCGTAAAGCCGTTCTTGCTGAGCACTTCATCGGAGAAGACAACGCCATTGAGCACCCACAGGATACGTCCACCCTGCATCAGGTATTGGTCCAGACAATATTTGTCTTCCTCCGAGAAACGTGTCTGCGGGTCGGCGATGATGAGTACACGGTAGGCATTGAGCGCCTCGGGCTGGTTGCCGATACGTCCGCGGTCGACCTGAAAATGGCGGCTCAGTTGCTGCGTAATATCCGCTACACGCTGTTCCGACAACTCCTGATGACCTTCGATGAAGGCGATCTTCGGTGTCTCGGTGCGCATCAGTTCGCTGATGGCTTCTACAAGCGTATATTCCAGATTCTCGATGCTGACATTCAGGTTTTCCTCACCCGACAATTGCCGATTGTTGTTAAGCAGCGGCACAACGGTAAAGCGTCCATTGTAGGATACTTTGGCATAGGGATAGACCGGTGTCTGAGCCGTCTTGCCGTTGCGTTGGCGTTCGTGGACAATCGTTGGTTGCATACCGTCGGGCAACTTATCGTGCTCGCTATCGAAGGTATGGCTTTTAATAGCGGCATATACGCGGAACTCGTCGAGCGTCTCTTCGGTAGCGTTGCGCAACTTGCGGAAACCGGCATTCAGATCGCCGTCCAAATAGACCGTCACCTCCACGGGCTCCTCCAGCGAACCGAGCAACTGCTTGGTCTGCCGTCCGAGTGTGTAATGGCGGTCGTCGGTCATGTCTACGCGTACTACAAATACGCGTGCCATCACCGTGGCGACTACCATCAGTACCACTACAACCGCCCATATGTACTTTTCAGCTTTCAGCATTCAGCTTTTAGCTTATTTCTTTATTTCGTTGAATACCGCTTGGTCTACAACTACTTCGTATTTCTCGCGCAACTGCTTGATCCATAGTTGCTCCAGGTAGTCCTGATAGTCGGTGGTCACGCGACCGCGTTCATCGGAATAATGCTGCGGTGCCTTGAGCGTACGACCTACGCAGAAGACGTAAGGCCACTCTTCGGTCTCGGGCTGCGGCGCTTTCTTATCCTTGAAGCCAAGACGGTCTACTACCTTGTTCTGGCCTTTTGCCCAAAGACCGTGGTTGTACTTCACGAAGGTCTGACCGTCGATATTGATACGCTGGTTGACATAACTCTCGATAGAGTCAGGGTTGGAGCGGATGATCGACTTCATGGCGCGCATCGTATTCTTGTCTTTGCAGTATACGACATAACCTTTGTAGCGACTTTCGGTCCACTGGTAGCGGTCGCGGTGCGCCTGGAAATATTCTTCCAAACCGGCGGTGTCCTTAGCAGCCTTATCCCATACCTCGCGCAGCGATACTTCGAACAGCAGGATGCCGTCATGGTACTCGCGAACGAGGTTGGCGAACTCGGGATATTTCTCCTCCAGGTGGCTGTCGGCGTAGGCTTTTACGTCCTCATCGCTCATGTCAGCAGGCAGGTTGTACTCGGCACGGGTGCGACGTACAAAGGCCTTGTCGGTCTCCTGCATACGCTCATCACGCTGTACATTACGAGCCACCATGGTACGGATGCTATCGAGCGGTTGGATAGGACGGCGATCGTAGAGCTTGATGATGTGCCATCCGTAATCGCTGGTAAAAGGTGCACTCAGCTGACCGGGCTGCATCGAGAAGGCGGTTTGCTCAAACTGCGGTACCATCATGCCGTGGCCGAACCAACCAAGGTCACCTCCGCGTGCGGCCGAACCGCGATCATCGGATAGACGACGGGCTATTTCTTCGAATTCACCGCCGCGGAGCAACTCACCGTAAATAGAGTCGATCTGTACTTTCATGACAGCCTTAATCGAGTCGTTGCCACGCGGCACCATCTTCATGACATGCGCGGCATGGACTTCCTCGTGGGGGCGTTCCTCTTCTACGAGAGCTATGTGCAGACCGTAGGCGGTGCGGAAGATAGGCGTGATGTCACCCACGTTGGTGGTATAGACAGCCTCCTCAAAACTGAAGACATACCGGAAAGGTGTGATCCAGCCGAGTTCACCGCCATTGTCCTGGACGCTGGGGTCGGTAGAGAGCTGACGAGCCAAGTCCTCGAAGAGTTTGGCACGTTTCTGCCCCTTGACTTTAAGCAATTGCTTGCGGGCTTTTTCGAGTTGCGTACGTGCAGCACGTTCTGCCGAATCGGAAGCCGTTGCCGGGCACTGGATAGCGATATGCGAAGCGCGGCGGTCGCGACTCATGCGGCTGTAGCTGAGCTCGATCATGCTGTCGAGCGCCTGCTCGTCCTGCAGGTACTTCGGCGTAGCCTGTGCACGATAGCCGGCCAGTTCCTTCAGGAAGGCGGCGGTGGTGTCGATGCCTTGCGCTTTCGCCTCGGCCACTTTAAGTTTGAAATTAATGAATAGATCCAGGTACTCGTCCATGGTCTTTTGGTCCAAGGTGGTCTCCTGGTTGTTCTTCTGATAGATGTAAAGGAACTCGGATGCCATAATGGGTTCGCCATTGATGGTCATTAGTACTTTGTCCTCCTGTGCCATGGCTACGGTAGTCATACCGATCAGCACGGCAATACTCAAGAAAAATCGTTTCATTATCTATAAATTATATGTTTTTTTGTTTGTATACATACAAAATATCGCGCAAAGGTACGTTTTTTTTTTGATATACGCAATTTTTTTTGTAATTTTGCAGCGAAAATTGCAGATAATCGTTCCCAAGGGGATAAGAATATTGAAACAATCGCATAGTAAATCCGAATTTTGATAGAACAAAAACCATGCAAAACGACTTCTTTCCATCCGAAAAACTGACGGTCATACGTGATTTGTTGGCCGAGGCAAAGCATATTGTAATCCTGACCCACATGTCGCCCGACGGCGATGCTATGGGCTCGGCGCTGGGTATGCAGCACTACCTGAGTGGTCTATATTCAATCAGTGAGTGCAACGAACGGTCTGTTCGTGTCATTGTGCCGAATACCTATCCCGATTTTCTGGCGTGGATGCCGGGCGCAGAACAGGTCTTGATTTACGACGAGCATACAGAGGATGCAGACCGATTAATCCGGGAAGCGGATTTGATTATTTGTACCGATTTCAACGAGCCGAAACGTATCGGTCTGGCGGGAGAGCGAATGCTGGAGAATGCGTGCAAGAAGATCGTGATTGATCATCATATCCTCTGTCGATCGGACGCGGATTGGCATGCGCAGACGGTGCTGCTTTCCTATCCGGAGAGTCCCTCTGCCAGCGAGTTGGTCTATCGGCTGATTCGTAGCCTCGGCGGCACGCTCGATCTGTCGGCTGCTACCGCTATTTATACCGGTATGATGACCGATACGGGCAATTTCTCCTTCAACTCCAATCACCCGGAGATGTACGAGATACTGGCGGACTTGGTGCGCGTGGGCGTAGATAAGGATGCCGTCTATAACGCCGTGTTTAATGCCCACACGGCGGATCGTATGCGTCTGGTAGGCTATTGTTTGTACCGTAAGATGCGTATCCTGCCGGAACGACATGCGGCACTTATCTGCCTTAGTCGCAAGGAACTGTATCGCTTTCGTTTCCAGAAAGGCGATGCCGAGGGCATCGTGAATATGCCCTTGCAGATCAAGGACGTATATTACTCCTGCTTTATGCGTGAAGATAAAATAGAACCGCACGAGCGCGAGCGTGCGGGCGAAGCCAAGACCAAGGTTAAGATTTCGTTCCGTTCCCAGGGTGACCGTCCGGTGAATGGCTTTGCGCATGACTGGTTCGCCGGAGGTGGTCATGCGAATGCGGCAGGGGGTGAATTCTTCGGTTCGGTGGATGAGGCGGCTGCCTGTTTTATGTCGCATTATTTAGATTACTTCAACGAGGAATAATGCCATAAATGCGTCCTAAATCCCATAAAAATCGCAGAAAATAGAAAAAAATAGCAAAAAAATTTGTGTATATCAAAAAAAAGCAGTAATTTTGCACGCTTTTTTCGCTAAACCAGTCTTCGAGAGAAGGCATAAACAAGTATAAAGAACAATGAAACGTACATTTCAACCCTCGCAGCGCAAGCGTCGCAACAAACACGGCTTCTTAGAGCGCATGGCTACCGCTAACGGTCGTCGCGTACTGGCTGCTCGTCGTGCTAAAGGACGTAAGAAGCTGACCGTTGCTGACGAAGGTCGCCACAAATTTTAATGGAGTCAACTAGACAACACAAGATCGCTCGCCTGATCCAGAAGGACATGAGCGACATTCTATTGCGTTACGCGCGCACGCTTCACGGAACTCTAATCTCCGTAAGCGAGGTGCGCGTATCGCCTGATTTATCTATGGCGCATATCTATCTCTCTGTCTTCCCGCAAAACAAGGTGGCTGAGACGATGGCACTCATAGATGAAAACCGTCATCGTTTCCGCGGTGAACTCGGTACACTCGAGCGTCACCAGTTGCGCATTATTCCCGAAATCGTCTTCCATCTCGATGAGACTATCGATCGTATGGAACGTATCGACGAACTTTTGAGGCAGGATCGCTAACCGCTAGAAAGGCTCATGGCTAATGGCTCGATTGGAACTGCATATAGCCTGGCGGTACCTCTTTTCCAAAAAAGGACATAACGCTATTAATATTATCTCCGGTGTCAGTGCCGGGGCTGTTGCTGTCGTTGCCGCTGCGATGATATGCGTACTGTCGGTCATGAACGGCTTTGGTAGTGTCATAGAGCAGATGTTTTCTCAATTCGATCCGCAACTGCAGGTCGTAGCCCATGAAGGCAAGACGTTTCGCACCGATGCCGAACCGATCCGACAGTTGCGTCAGCATGAGACGGTGGCGTATGTGTCAGAGGTCGTGGAGAATACGGCTATGCTGCGCTACGGCGACAAGCAAACACCCGCCCGGCTTATGGGGGTGGATTCGCTCTTTGCTCGTGCTACACATATCGATTCTATCCTCACTGAGGGCGCGTTTTGCGTTCGGGACGAGGGCGGTTTCGAGCGATGCGTGCTCGGTCGCGGACTTGCGCAGACCTTAGGGGTGGGGGCGCATTTTGTAGAACCGCTTTATATCTATGCGCCTAAGCGCACAGGACGTATCAACCTGATGCGACCCGATAAGAGTTTAAGGCGCGAGCATGCTTTCATGGCCGGTACGTTTGCTGTCAACCAGATTCAGTATGACGATCACGTGATGCTTGTCTCGCTTCCGCTCGTTCGCCGACTCTATGAGTATGACAGTCTGACGGTTACGTCGCTCAACCTAAGTCTCGTGCCCGAAGTCTCTGTGCCCGCGGCCCAGCGCCAAATCCAGAAGCTGTTGGGGGATCGATATGTTGTGCGTAACCGCTATGAACAGCAGGAAGACTTCTTCCGTATGTTCGGCGTGGAAAAACTACTCACCGCTCTGCTGCTGGTGTTTATCCTGCTGGTAGCCAGCTTTAATATCATCTCGTCGCTCACTATGCTCATGCTCG
Source organism: Paludibacteraceae bacterium (assembly GCA_017551025.1). Lineage (GTDB taxonomy): Bacteria > Bacteroidota > Bacteroidia > Bacteroidales > Paludibacteraceae > Colicola. Next base: position 51,504 of record JAFZNG010000005.1, read on the forward strand.
ACAAGCGTGAGGATATTCGTATATTGAACAACCTGGGTGCTACGCCCACGCAGATACGTCGTACCTTCCTGCTTGAGGGCTGGCTGATTAGTATTCTGGGCGTTATTCTGGGTGTGATCCTCGGTGTAACCGTCTGTCTGCTCCAGCAACATTACGGCTTTCTTAAGCTCGGTTCGGGTAACGACTATGTGCTGACTGCCTATCCTGTTTTGCTCCAATGGACGGATGTGCTGTTTGTTATTGCTGTGGTGCTGTTGCTCGGATTCCTGGCTGCTTGGTATCCGGTGAGGAAGTTAAGAGTTAATAGTTGAAAGTTAAAAGTTAAAAGAAGTCGTCTAGTGGAAAGTAAGAAGTCTATAGTAACTATCGTAGTTTTGGCTGTTATGTTAATGATGACGGCTTGCCATCCGAATAGTCCGACGCCGCGACCTGTGGTGACAAAGGAATACCGGGAGGCATATCTTACTCGGCATGGACATTGTTACGATTCCATCGAGGCTTCAGTGCTCTCACTCGATCTCTATTCCGAGGTCCTGACACTCGACTCCGTGCATCGTATGCAGGGTACGGGATATAATCTCTATGTGTCTGATATCTTTGTGGAGGATTCTTTGCTTACTGTCGGAACCTATACGGCGGATTCGGTCGCTCAGCGCTTTACCTTTCTGCCGGGACGCGACTTTGAAGGTATGCCTACTGGCGCATACCTGCTCTATGTGAACGACGGTAAATTGGAGAGTATTCAACTCGTGGACTCCGGCTATTTTGTAGTGCGCGATACACTCGATGGAATCGTGGATATCTCGCTGCACCTCTATTATGGTAGTACTACCTACGAAGCCCATTACCAAGGACCTCTAATGCTAAACTAAGATGCCGGACATCCGTCGCGAATATACGATGTATCTGAAGATGGAACGGGGACTCTCCGAGAATACCGTTCAGGCTTACTTGCGCGACTTGGATAAACTCTTCTCCTATTTCAACGCTAAGGAAATTGAACCTGTGCACGCTACGCTAGATGACTTGCGCAGTTTTGTTCAAGCCTGCTTTACGACGGACTCCAATAGCCGTACGCAGGCACGCGTCATCGCCGGTATACGTTCCTTCTACCGTTTTTTGCTGTATCACAATTATCTCGATCAGGATCCTTCCGAACTGCTGGAAGGACCGCGCAAAGAACTGCACTTACCTCAGGTGTTATCCGTCGAAGAAATCGACCGATTGGTTGCTGCTATTGATATGAGCAGTCATGAGGGGCATCGCAATCGTGCTATGCTCGAGGTGCTATATGGTAGCGGTTTGCGCGTGAGCGAATTGGTCAATCTTAAGCTGAGCAATATATATGCCGACGAGCACTACATGCTCATCGAGGGTAAGGGTAGTAAGCAGCGTCTGGTGCCGCTCTCGCCAGAATCGGAGGTGTGGCTCAGCTATTGGTATCGGGAACGTGCTACATGGGCCATTCGTCCCGGCGCGGAGGATTATGTCTTTCTCAACCGTCGCGGTGCACCCCTGACACGCGTTATGGTCTTTACGATTATCAAGCGCCTGTGCGCACAAGCAGGCATTCAAAAGACGATATCTCCGCATACGCTGCGCCACTCCTTTGCTACCCATATGCTCCAGAATGGCGCTGATCTGCGTATTATCCAGCAGTTGCTCGGACATGAGGACATTACGACAACGGAAATATACACGCATGTTGAGGTGCAGGACCTGCGCCGCGCCATTTTACAGTATCATCCCGCAAATCAAAGAGAAAGATGAATCGTAAAGCAATATTGTTTCTGTTGCTGCTGAACGCTATGATGTGTTCGGCTGTAGAGACAATATTGGTGGGTGAGGTGTATTCCGAACTGACGGGTGCTCCTATCGGTGGGGTGAATGTGCATTTTCGCGGTACGAAGATAGGTACAGCCACCGATGAAACCGGCACATTTGTGCTCCGCGTGGATCTCCGCCAGAAGATGCAACTCGTCTTCTCAGCTGTGGGCTATCATACCCAGCGCTATGAGATCGAACCAGGCACGATGGCCGGTATACAAGTGGTGATGAAGGAAAAGGTATCGATGCTGGAAGAGGTGCTGGCTATTCCGGGCGAGAATCCCGCACTGCCGCTACTACAGCGTATCCGCCAGGCACGAGAGCAGAATGATAGAACCCTCTTGCCGGAAACAGCCACCGCGCATCGTACGCGTGAACTCTATATCTCGCATATTCGTCGCCGCCAGCTGAATAAAGCTTTCTGGCGCGGCATGGAGGCCGGTATGTTGATGCAAGCAGATAGTACGTATCTCTTGCCTCTCTATCGTGAGACGCAGGCTTTCCAACTCACCGGTACGCATATGCAACCGGTCGGAGACCCGCATTGCCAGGCACTCATACTAAGCGAGACCGATTATTCGGCTTTATTGTCGATACAGGGTAACCTGAATTTCTATGCTACGACGATATCTCTGTTAGACCATCCTTTCGTATCGCCTCTCGCTGCCAACGGCGGTACCTACTATAAGTACTATTTAGCCGATTCTATCGAGGCCGTGACGGGTAAACAATATATCTTGCATTTCCGTACACGCAATCCCTATTACGCTACGTTTGACGGTTCGCTAACCGTAGATTCCGCCAGCTGTGCTATCCTGGAACTGGAGGCAGCCGTTCCTGCTCAGACCAACGTGAACTACCTGAGCAATCTGCGTATCCGTCAGTCGTTTAATCCGGATCGCACGTTGCGCGAGGAGCGTATCTCTACCTTGCTGGACTTTGCCGTAAAGACGGATTCTTCACATGTCTTTCCTACGGTATTGATCGAGCATAGCCTGGTAGCGCAAGAAAAGGCTGCTACCGCAACTGCTACAATGCAACCGGCAGACGCTCTGCCAAGCGATACGCTTTCCTCTCCGATGGATTCCTTGCTACAGACTCCGTTGGTTCGTACGGCTACGTGGTTTGCTACGATTGCTATGACCGGATATATACCTACCGGTATGTGCGTGGATTTCGGTCATGTGCAGGAGATTCTTCAGGTCAACGAGCAGGAAGGCGTTCATCTGGGACTGCCCTTCCGCACCAACGAGAAACTCTGGCGCAATGTGTCGCTCGAAGCGGCGGTAGGGTATGGATGGCGCGACCGTCGCGTGAAGGGTCTCGGTCGCGTGAGTTGGCAGTTGCCTACCGCACGCCGTAATATCTTGCGGCTGGAGTATCAGGATCATTATGTATGGACCGAAGTGGACGATTTCTCGCGACTGATGCGTGAGAATAGTGCGGGTCTGCGACTCATGGATTTTACGTCCTATGCCTTCGAGGCCTTGCATCGCGATACCTTCTGTGTGAATACCGCCTTGCGCCAGCGCCAGGCACAACTGCACTGGGAGGCTGACTGGACGGATATCCTGGAGACTCAGACTTATGTACGTGTCGGTTGGATGCCCGACTATCGCTACGAGTCGCTCAACGTGATTGCCCGTTTTGGTTGGGACGAGCAGAAACACGACGGTTATTTCCGTCGCCGCTATAGTTATAGTAGTCGTTATCCTGTGCTGTACCTGGGTGGTGAAGTCGGTTCGTATGCGTATTCCGACGCGAGTAGTTATCGCCTATATGCTCATCTGCGCATGATGCTTACCCAGCATGCCTCGCTTGGTATGGGCGGTACGCTCAACTACGCGCTGCAGGCGGGTTGGATCTTCGGCCAAGTGCCTGCACCGATGCTGTGGCAGGCGGCTGGCAACCAGGGCTATGCGTACGATCCCTACCGCTTCACGCTGCTTCATAACGGCGAACTGCAAGCCGACCGCTACGTGGCGCTACATGCTGAGTGGAACGGTCAGGGTGTGCTCTTTAACCTGATCCCGGGCGTACGTTACTTGCGGTTGCGCGAACTGGTAGAGGCGAAGGTAGCCTATGGCTATTGTAGCTATCAGCCTTCAGTCGTCAGCATGCAGCCGCATCAGGTGTATGCGGAAGTAGGCGTAGGTATCGGTAATATCCTGCGGGTATGTGATCTGTATTCCGTATGGCGACTGACACCCAATTTGCGGGCCGAAGCACCGAACCCCGTTTGGGCGATGCGCTTCCGAATCCATCTGGGATTATAGCAAACGAAAAGAGCACTCCGTTGAAGGAGCGCTCTTTTTCGTTTCTGCCGAATTCATCGGGCTTAGAGCCAACGAACATAGCAGAAGTCCATGCGGTGGGGCAGTAGGTCGTTCTTCGGATACATACGCAGTCCGAACTTCATACCGCCGGCATAGTTAAGTTTGTATTGCGTCTCGAAGAAGAGATGCGAACCTTCTACCTTGGTTAACTCCAGTTGCTGGGGTTTGCCGTAGAGCTTGTCGTTGTTGTGGGTAGAAGTGCGGATAGCTACCAGCTCTACACCGATACCGGTGTCGTTGAGACCCTTGGTGTCCAGTTCTACGCGTACCGTGCCCTTGTCACCTACGTTCAGGTTGTTCAGGTCGGGGTAACTGAAGTCTACCAACTGGATCTCGTCCCAGTGCTCGACCATATTCTCTTTCCATGCTGCAATCTCACGGGCTACCTTGTAGTTGTTCTTAGCCAGCAGGGCGTGACGTTTCTGCAGTTTGTTGTAGAAACGATCGAAATAGTCGTCCATCATGCGCTTCATGGTAAAGCGCGGCGTGATCTTGGTCACCGAGTTCTTGATGGTCTGGATCCACTGCGGCGAGTAGCCCTTGGCATTCTTGGCGTAATACATCGGGATGATCTCGTTCTCCAACATTTGGTAGATGGTAGCAGCATCGAGCTGATCCTGGTGAGCTTGGTTCTCGTAGGTACGCTTCTCGGTGAGTGCCCATCCGGCGCCCTCTACGTAACCTTCGTACCACCAACCGTCCTTTACGGAGAAGTTCAATACACCGTTCATCTGGGCCTTTTCACCGGAAGTACCGGAAGCCTCGAGCGGACGGGTCGGGGTATTCAGCCAGATATCTACACCCGAGATGAGGCGCTTAGCCAGCGACATGTCGTAGTTCTCAAGGAAGATGATCTTACCCAGGAATTGCGGCATACGGCTGATCTCGATGATGCGCTTGATGAGTCCTTGTCCACCACCGTCAGCAGGGTGTGCCTTACCGGTGAAGAGGAACTGAACGGGGTAGTTTGGGTTGTTAACCAGTTTGTCCAAACGCTCCAGGTCGGTGAAGAGCAGGTGGGCACGCTTATAGGTCGCAAAACGACGACCGAAACCGATGATGAGGTTGTTGGGGTTCATCTCGTTCAATGCACGAACGATACGTGCGGGATCACCCTGTGTTTTCATCCAGTCCTCGCGGAACTTAGCCTTGATATAATCAATCAGGCGCTGCTTCAGACCCATACGGATCTTCCAGATCTCATCGGCCGGAATATTGTTGAAGTTGCTCCACATTTCCAGGTTCGACTGGTCTGCGGTCCATCCTTCGGGGAAGTACTTGTCGTAAACAGCTTTCCATTCGCTGGCAGCCCATGTAGGCATATGTACACCGTTGGTGACGTACGATACGTGCAACTCTTCGGGGAAGTAACCCGGCCATACGGGCGAGAACATCTTCTTCGATACTTCGCCATGGAGCAGCGATACACCGTTGGCTTCCTGGCAGGTGTTGAGTGCAAATACAGACATTGAGAACTTCTCGTTGTTGTCATCCGGGTTGCTGCGACCCATACCGATGAGGTCGTTCCACTCGATACCGAGTTTCTCAGCGTAGCTGCTCATGTACTTGTAGAACAAACCTTCTTCAAAGTAGTCGTGACCGGCCGGTACCGGCGTATGGCAGGTATAGAGGCCGCTGGCACGAACCACTTCCTTGGCTTCGTTGAAGCTGAGGCCTTCCTCCTGCACGAGATCAACGAGACGCTGCAGACCCATCAGGGCGGCGTGACCCTCGTTGCAGTGGTATACATCCTTCTTGATACCCAGTTTCTTGAGGGCAAGGACACCACCGATACCCAGCAGGATCTCCTGCTTGATACGGTTTTCCCAGTCGCCACCGTAAAGCTGGTGGGTAATCTGACGATCCCACTCCGAGTTGAGGTCGTTGTCGGTATCCAGCAAGTAGAGGTCCATACGACCTACGGCTACTTTCCACAGATATGCGTGTACAAAGCGGTCGGGGTAGGGAACATCCACTACCATCGGCGTGCCGTCTTCGTTCTTTACCTGCGTCAGGGGCAGGTTGCTGAAGTTTTGTGCCTCATAATTGGCAATCTGCTGTCCCTCGGGTGAGAGTGTCTGGGTGAAATAACCGTAACGGTAGAGGAAACCGATAGCCGTCATGTCTACGTTGCAGTCGCTGGCTTCTTTCAGGTAGTCACCGGCCAGGATGCCGAGACCACCGGAGTAGATCTTAACGACCTGGGTCAGTCCGTACTCCATCGAGAAATAAGCGATGCTGGGTTTCTTCGGGTCCTTAGGCTCGTCCATATAAGCGCGGAACTCGGCATATACCTTGTCCAGCTTCTTCATGAAGGTCTTGTTCTCGCTCAACTCTTGCATCTTGTCGTAGCTAAGAATGTTGAGCAACATGATAGGATTCGATTGGGCGCGATGCCACTCGTCGATATCAATACCGCGGAAAAGCTCCTTTGCGTCATGGTTCCATACCCACCAGAGGTTGTATGCCAACTCCTGTAACTTATTCAGGTTCTCGGGCAAGTTGGCATGTACGTTCGCCTCTTTCCAGACGGCTTGATTGACGTTACTTACTCTTACTTTCATATATATAAAATTAATGATTTATGTTCGTAAATACGAAATGCGGGTGCAAAGGTACAACTTTTTTTTGATATATGCAAAATTTTTTGTACCTTTGTGCCGTTTTGTAAAATGAGGTTGTAAAACGATGTTTGATACAGCGGAAATTATGCGGCGTCGCGATATGCGCGATGTATTTACGTTCACCATCGATCCGGCGGACGCCAAAGATTTTGATGATGCGCTCTCGTTTGCGGTGCTGGATGCGTCCAATTACCAAGTCGGCGTGCATATCGCCGACGTGACGCATTATGTCAAGCCGGGCAGTAAGATTGATAACGAAGCCTACGAACGAGGTACCAGTACCTACCTGGTGGATCGCGTTATCCCGATGCTACCGGAAGAATTGTGCAACGACCTATGCTCTTTGCGTCCGCACGAGGATAAACTCTGTATGTCGGTGATTTTTACTATCGACGGCGAGGCACGCGTGCTAAAACACAAGATTTGCCGCACCGTTATTCGCTCGGATGCCCGCCTTAATTACGATGAGGCGCAGGCTATTATCGAGGGCGGTCGTTATGACGTAATAACGTCATGTCGTCATGATGAGTTAGAAACCGCCATCACAACCTTAAATGCCCTGGCGCAGAAACTTCGCGCTGAGAGAATGGCTAAAGGAGCCCTTGCTGTGGAGCAGGACGAGATGAAGTTTCGGCTCGATGAAACCGGGCATCCAATAGAGATTTACTTCGAGCATCCGAACGAGGCCCACCACCTTATCGAGGAGTTTATGCTGCTCGCCAATCGCACGATCGCTGAGGCGGTAGGCAGTCGTCCGTTTGTCTATCGCGTACATGATAAACCGAATGAGGAGAAATTGGCAGATTTGGCCGATTTCAAGCGGCGCATGGGCGACAAGGCGCTACCGAATGTCGTGGAGATGCTGACTATCCGCGCCATGGCCAAAGCAGTCTATTCTACCAAGAATATCGGGCATTACGGATTGCGTTTTGACTACTATACCCATTTTACCTCACCGATCCGTCGGTATCCCGACATGATTGTACATCGTCTGGTGAGCAAATATATCCTGACAGGCAAGGGCGATACGTGGCCAACGGAGATACTGGAGAATATGTGTGTCCACTTGAGCGAGATGGAGCAGGAAGCCCAGCAGGCGGAACGCGAATCGGTCAAACTGTTCCAAACGCTCTGGATGACCGACCATCTAGGAGAAGAGTTCGACGGCCATGTGTCTGGCGTGACGGAATTCGGTATGTTTGTGCAACTCGATACCTCGCGTTGTGAGGGGATGGTGCATGTCTCGGAGATCTGCAAAGGCGATTATATGATGCTCGACGAGAAGAACTACCGCTTGATTGCCGCTGAGTCCGGCAAAACCTATACGATGGGCGATGCGGTACGAGTACGTGTGGTTCGCGCCGATGTACAGAAAGGGCAGATCGATTTTGAATTAGTCGTCTAGTTGAGCGTTGTAAAAAAAACAAAGGGGCACCATTCGGTGTCCTTTTGCCCCCATTTTTAAACTTATGAAAAAAACTTTCTTCTTTGTCTCTTGGTTGCGGAGGATGGGATCGAACCACCGACCTTCAGGTTATGAGCCTGACGAGCTACCACTGCTCTACTCCGCGATATAACACGCTTCTTACGAAACGGACTGCAAAAGTACTGCTTTTTTTTGATATGTGCAAATTTTTTCGTGAAAAAAGATATTTTTTCCGCGAAATCTGCAATATTTTGTTAGCCAACACTGCCTTCTAGGGTTACTTGCAGTAGTTTTTGGGCTTCTACGGCAAACTCCATCGGCAGCTTATCCATCACCTCTTTGGCATAGCCGTTGACGATGAGTCCGACGGCGTCTTCGGTAGATATTCCGCGTTGTCGGCAATAGAAGAGCTGGTCTTCGTTGATCTTGCTGGTCGTGGCCTCATGCTCTACGGTAGCGGTAGGATTCATGATCTGCATATCCGGGAAGGTATGTGCACCGCATTTATCGCCTAGTAGCAGCGAGTCGCACGAACTGTAGTTGCGGGCGTTCTCTGCACCGCGCCCCATACGTACCAGGCCGCGGTAGGCGTTTTGGCTCAGACCGGCGGAGATGCCTTTACTGATAATACGCGAGCGCGTGTTGCGTCCGATATGTATCATCTTGGTGCCGGTATCGGCCTGCTGATGGTTGTTGGTGACGGCAACGGAGTAGAATTCGGCAGAGGAATTGTCGCCACGCAAGATACAAGATGGATATTTCCACGTGATGGCGCTGCCGGTTTCTACTTGGGTCCAACTTAGGCGGGCATTCTCGTGAGTGATGCCGCGCTTGGTGACAAAGTTATAGATACCGCCGCGTCCGTCCTTATCGCCCGGGTACCAGTTTTGGACGGTAGAATATTTCACCTCTGCATCGCGATTTACTACGATTTCAACGATGGCAGCGTGCAATTGGTTCTCGTCGCGCATCGGAGCGGTGCAGCCCTCCAGATAACTCAGGTAAGCACCTTCGTCGGCGATGAGCAGCGTGCGTTCGAATTGGCCGGTTTTACCGGCGTTGATGCGGAAGTAGGTGCTCAGTTCCATCGGGCAACGAACGCCCTTGGGGATATAGACGAACGATCCGTCGGAGAAGACGGCTGAGTTGAGAGCGGCGTAGAAGTTGTCGCTGGGCGGAACGACCGAGCCTAAGTACTGACGCACCAGATCCGGATGCTCGCGTACAGCTTCGCTGATCGAGCAGAAGATAATGCCTTTCTCGGCCAGGGTCTCGCGGAAGGTAGTCTTCACCGATACCGAGTCCATGACGGCATCTACTGCCATGTTGCCCATTAGGGCCTCGCGCTCCTCGAGCGGAATACCGAGTTTGTCGAAAGTCTTTAGGATTTCGGGGTCGATTTCCGGATTCTGGCTATCGGCTGTTGGCTGTTGGCTGCGAGGGGCAGCATAGTAGGAAATAGACTGGAAATCGATAGGCGGTATATCGAGGTGTGCCCACGTTGGAATCGGCATGTTCTGCCATTTACGGAAGGCTTTGAGTCGGAACTCCAACAGCCATTCGGGTTCTTGCTTCTTATGGGAGATGAGCCGGATAACGTCCTCGTTGAGGCCTACGGGAATAATGTCGGTCTCCACGTTGGTCGTGAAACCGTATTTGTATTCCTGCGAAGTGATATCTTGGATTAACGTATCCAATTGAATTAAAAATTAAAAATTAAAAATTCAAAATGTTTCAAAAATTAAGAGCCGCCCCTGTGGCAGGGACGGCTCTTTGAGGCCGGTAGCGGAGTCAAACCGCTCTATACGGTTTTGCAGACCGCCGACTAAATCGCTCATCCAACCGGCCAAATCGCGTTCGGCAATCTTGCGCAGATCTCGAAAGCGGGTGCAAAAGTACTGCTTTTTTTTGATATACGCAAATAAAAGTGCATTTTTTTTGAAAAATATTGTCAAAATGTTGTTAAAAAGTGTTTTTTATTTGCATAAATGGGAAATTTGTTGTATCTTTGTGCCGGATTTTACGTTTGTGCGCGTATAAGCGTACATATCTTGTTTAGGATATACTAATAAAACAATAGCATCAGTCTATGAAGAAATTTCTACTTGTATTGTTAGCGACCATTTCGGTGGCAGCAATGAGTCTCAAGGCGCAGACTATCGTTATCGACGAGGGCTTTGAGAACGGAATTCAAGACAGCGTTTGGACGCAAGATTACGTTGCCGGTCACACGCCGTGGGCGGTAGAGGACGTATCGGACGGCCTGCAGTACCCTGCTACGGTAAAGCAAGGTACGAAGCGTGCTTACCTGCGTAACACCACGGGTGAGACCCAGGGTTACAAGACGCGTCTTGTCAGTAAGATAATGGACCTCAGTCCGCGTAAGGTTTATCAGCCGGAGTTGTCGTTCTGGTATGCCAACCCCAAATGGGCGGCTGACCGCGACACGCTGCGTGTGCTGTATCGTACCGGTCCTAATGCCCGGTGGAAACAGTTGGCAGAGTACAGTACGGCCATGGCTACCTGGCAAAAGGTGACGATGGAGTTGCCTGAGGTAGGTCCGACGTATCAGATCGCCTTTGAGGGTAGTGATAACCTGGGTCGTGGTATCGTGTTGGATAGCGTGAAGGTGCGTTCGGCGCCCGAGTGTACCGTGCCGCGTGGCATCATGGCCAGCAACAAGGGCTCGAATCGCGTCAATATTGCGTGGTCGGCCAGTTGGGATGCAGTGCAGTTTGAGTTGATTGTCAGCAAGGATACAATCAATCCGTACGAGATTACGGAAGAGGTGGAGGCTGCGCTGGCTTTCCATGGACTGGTTAGCGGTTTCCAGCAGAACTATGACCTTACGCTCGAGGCGGGCGAAGCGTATTATGTATATGTTCGCTCGATATGCGAGAACGAGATCAGTCTATGGAGCCATGAGGAGCAGGAAGGACTGCCTTACCGTTTCCGTGTGCGTACTACCAAGCAGGTGCCGTACACAGAGCGTTTTGCGTATCCGAAGACCCAGAGTCAGGATCCTGATTGGACTTGGGTGAATAATGTTAGTGCTACAGCCTTGACGCCTTGGGTGAACTCGAAGGTGACCAGTAAGACGGAGTTGGCTAAGTACTCGAATGATACCACTTCGGCGGCTATCTTCTCGGGTCTGAATAGCAGCAATAAAGTTGTAGTTGGTGCGCCTATCGCCGGTGGCAAGTATGCGTATATGGCTACGCCGGCCTTGGCCGATACCTTGAATCCGGACTTCGCGCTGAACAAGTGTCAGGTGCATTTCTGGAGTACGGTATTTACGTATGTAGGTCGTCAGTACGGCCGTGGACTGATTGTGGGTGTGATGGACGACCCGGATGATATTACGACCTTTACGCCGATTGATACGGTGACTGTCTGGGGCAACAAGGCCTTCCAGGAGAATATCGTAGAGCTCTCGTCCTATACCGGAACGGGTGCGTATATCGGTTTTGTAAGTGATTTCGACCGTCAGAACCTCTTCTATATCGATAATGTGTCGATCGAGTATATCCCGGATGTACAGAAGGTGACCAAGATCAGCGTCAATCCGCGTGATACCTTTGCTACGATCAGTTGGGAAGGTAATGCGGCCGCCTATAACGTGCTGATCACGAATGCGGAGGTTGATCCGGCCAACCCGGATCCGGAAGCTGTTGTTGATCAGGCGCTGGTGACGACCAACAGTTATCGTACCGATTCGCTGGAGGCATACCATGGATGGAACAACCATCCGTACTATGTCTATGTACAGGCGGTAGGTGCAGACTGGAGTTATCGTTATCCGTTCGTGACACTCGATACGATGAGTACGGTGCCTTATACCTTGGACTTTGAGTTGAAGATCAAGCGTATCAATCTCTTTGGTAACGATTCCAAGTATCCGTCGCTCACGACGACCAATAAGTTTAAGGGCAGTCAGTGTCTGTATATGGACAAGGTAGCCGGAACGGATGCGTGGTTTACGTTGCCGATGGTAGAGGACCTGGATAGTGTACAGGTGAAATTCTACCTGAGTGGCGGTTCCGGTACGAACACCTATAAGAAAGCGCATGCTACGCTCGGCGTGATGACCAACCCGATGGATATTAATACCTTCCAGAAAGTGTCGAGCTTCACGCTGACGGCCGACGGTTATACCATGTGCTACGCCAACTTCAAGAACTATAAAGGTCCGAAGGACGGAGTGATAGCGATTGTATGGGATGATGTACGCGGTATGGCGGAGAATACGATCAACTATATCGATGAGTTGAAAGTAGAGCATGTGTCGGAGTGTACACCGCCTCAGAATATCGAGATGGAGGTGAAGTCTGACTCTGTGACGATTTCCTGGACGGCTTCGCAGCAGAATTTCTGGGAGGTGGTTATTGTGAAGAATTCCGCCCTGACTGTTGCTGAAAAGGACAAACCGTTTGAAGAACTCTCCCGTTTGGGTAAGGTAGTCTTTGCCGACACCTTGGTATGGTCGGGTGATCAGGAACAGGCACCGGAGTTTGGTATTGGTGAACTGAAAGACCAGACCGACTACGTGCTGTATATTCGTACCGTTTGTGGCGGTGATGCAGCCTGGTGGACGGAGTTGCCGTTTACGACACCTTGTCCGAATGCCAAGTTCCCCTTCAAAGAGGACTTCGAGAAATACACCACCGGCTCTGCTGCGCCGCAGATGGGTTGCTGGCAGATGGTGAACTACCTTGGTACATGGACTCCGATTATCTACAGCGCCAACGGTGGCAAAACCTTAGAGCTCTGGACGAGTGGAACTTCGTACCGTTGCGTAGCGATGATGCCGCCGATCGAGGGTGATTTGTCAACGATGATGCTGACGTTTGAGACGCGTTCTTATGGCACCAGTTCGACTTCTACTTCTACCTTGTATGTCGGTACGATGGGTGATATTGATGATCAGAGTACGTTCGTGCCGTTTGATACAATCCGAAACACGGGTGGTAGCGAGTTCAAGAAGGTGACGCTGTTGCTGAGTAACTACAACTTGGCTTATGATAATATCGTGTTCTCGTCCGGTTTCTCGGGTTCGAGTGATGTGCTGATTGATAATATTGAGTTGCGCGATGCTACCTGTCTGGAAGCATACAATTTCCGTCAGACGGATGAGGATGCCAATTCGGTAGACTTTGCCTGGGATGGCCTTTCGTCGAACGACGAGTGGCAGATTCGTATCTTGAATCGTAACGTAAGTGTTGAGAATGTGGCAGCCGGTAATTATGATACGGTCAATGTAGCGATTATCAACGATACGATCGTGACCGGCCGTGCGTTCCATGTAGAGGGCCTCAAGCCGATCACGACCTATTATGCGTATATCCGTGTGCTTTGCGGCGACAGTCTTTGGGTGATGTACCCGATCCAGACGGCCTGCGAGAAGATGGATCCGAGCAAACCGAACAAGGAGACCTTTGAAAGCTATGCGGGCGGAACGTCCTACAGCGCAAACTATCAGGCGCAATGCTGGACGGCCTACAATGTTAACGCGAGTGCTTCGACGAGTTACCAGCCGTATATCTATAACTCGTCTACCTATTCGAATTCCGGTACCAAGTCGTATCACCTGTATGGCTATTCGACGACTTCGAGCCCCGTATTTGTCGTTTCGCCGGAGATCGATATTGAGAATATGAAGGATCTGGCGATCACGTTCTATATGTACGCCAGCAGTTCGTATTCCTGGATTTGCGGTGTGATGACTGATCCGCGCGATCCGAGTACGTTTGTAGCACTCGACTCGGTGAAGGGTACGGGCACGAGTGAGGCCTATACCTACGACCTGAGCGAGTATGAGGCACTCATACCGGCTACGGCGAAGTATTTCGCATGGCGTACGCCGTATCTGGCATCGGGCAGTTACAGTTCGCTGTATCTGGATGATGTGTCGATTATGAAGATGACCTGTCCGTTTACCAAGCCGAGTTATTCGGACCTGACGGCACAGAGCGTACGTATTAGCAGCGGTCTGCGTACGGATAACGACTGGATCTTGCTGGTAAGCAACCATGAACTGAATACCGACTCGCTGCTCTCGCCGACCTATCGTATCCCTGTGGATTATATCGTTTACCGCGATACGTTGGATATGCGTTCGCAACGCGTGAACGGATTGTCGGAACAGACGAAATACTACGTATATACTGCTTCCTTCTGCGACTCGGTGGTTTCGCAATGGAGTGCACTCAACTTTACGACACCGTGTCTGCCGCTGAAGCCGGAAAGTATGGGTACGATTACCTTCTCTACGGCTGAAGGTTTTGTGACCGGTTCGAGTGCTAACCGCTACTTGCCCTGCTGGACGATTGGTAGCAAGACTTCTGGCCTAAGTGCTTCGTCGAGTTATATCCCGTATGTAGGTACCACTTCGAGCTATATGCACGACGGCCACAACTACCTCTACCTGTATGATTACGTATATGGCACCAGTTCCAATTACGTAGGTGCTTATGCCATCATGCCGGAGGTCTATGTTGACACGATTAGCAAGTATCAGGTCAACTTCTGGGGTCGTGGTAACAGTTCTGCGTCTTACAACAGTCAGGTGATCATAGGTATCGTAAGTGACCCGAGTGATTTGAATACCTTTGTGGCGGTAGATACGATCAACCTCAGCCATTCGGGTTATGAGCCGTATAGCGTAGGCTTTGAGAGTTACGAGGGTGACTACCTGGGCAACATGGGTAAGTATATCATGTTCCTCAGCGAGTTCGGCGTAACCAACTACGCATATATCTCGGATATCTCCGTATCGCTTATCCCGAGTTGCCGTCCGGTATCGTCGTTCACGGTAGACAGCGTGGGCGAAAATGCCGCGATAGTCAGCTGGAAGGGTTACCAGGAGAGTTACCGTCTCTTGGTAGCAGACCGTATACTGGCGGATGATGAGAAAGCAGGCTATCCGTACCTGGTAGATTCTATTGTAGATCACGCAGACCGTATCCGTCTGGAGAACCTGCTGCCCGCAACGACCTATTACGTCTATGCACAAGGTATCTGCTCCGAGACCGACAGTACGGATATCTCGCTGCAGTATGCTGCGGTGCGTACCGAGTGTCCGAAGACAGGCGGTGTACCTCTGCCGTTCTATGAGGACTTCATGAGTTATGCAGTAGGTGAGACAGCTCCCGGTTGCTGGATATTCCGCGGCTCGACTTATACCAAGATCTATTCCGTATCAGCCGGAGAAAAGACCTATCATGCGATCGACCTCTATACGACCAGTTCGGGTAATGCCGGTTATATTGTAGTGCCGGCAGTTCAGGCGAATCTGGCAGATCTACAGGCTACGTTTGAAGCCCGCACGTATGGTGGTGGCGCAACTTCGAGTGCAACGCTCTATATGGGTACGATGGCCGATCCGGAAGACCCGACGACCTTCGTACAGGCGGCCTCCTTCCCGCTCGGTGGATCGGAGTTCCAGCGCTTCGAAGTCAACTTGGGTGACTACAACCTGCCGCACGACCGATTGGTATTCACGTCCGGTATGCAATCCGGCGGTTCGTCGAACGATATCTATATCACGAATATCGGACTGAACATGATCTCTGCTTGTCATACGCCAAGACTGAAGATGGTAACCACTTCGTCGAATGCCGTAGAGATTGAGATTACGATGGACGCAGAAGAGTGTGAGGTGGTCGTTATTTCGGAGGATGCATACGCTAAGATTCGCGACATAGAGAGTTATTTGGATGGCGCTTCGGCAATGCGTGTAGATACGACCTTCCTCACGATCTCGAACCTGCAGCCTGCTACTTCCTATTATATATACGCACGCGCTATATGTGACGATGTACTGGGCAATAGTGCATGGACCAAGAATCCGCTCAAGGTACATACCAACTTCTACTTCAAGGAGGACTACTTCTTCGGCTTTGAGAAGACCGAGCTATGGGAGCGCAGTACCAATTCGTCGAGCGATAACTACTATATCCACCCGGCATTGGTAGCTGATCGTGATACCTTGGGTGCGACTTCGTCGTCGTACAACTACTATCCGTATAGTTTGGAAAATACGACGGCCTATCTGTATGCGCATACGGGAACGGGTGCGTTGTCGATGACTTCGTCGGCTAACTACCATGGTGCATATGTTATCTTCCCGGCTATCGATGAGGCCAAGGCACGCAGCTTCGAACTGAAGGTGCGTCCGGCATATATCTCGGCCACAACGATGCAACCTGCGGTTTCCGGTGATGCACTCCTGGAAATCGGTACGGTAGATCGCAACCGCAGTTTCGATACGTACGAACCGATGGTAGCTATCCGCATCGACAAGCTGGATACCAAGACCGTAGCGGATGAGGATAATAACTACCTGTATAGTTACTATACGTTGGACCTCGATTCGGCTACGATGGCAAACAAGCAATTGGTAATCCATACGCCGAAGCAGCCGTCGCTGACTACGTACTTGTATATTGATGACGTGACGCTTGGTGCGACGAAGGGATACAGTCTGGTGAACCTGGAGAAGGTGACGCCGCTCAACGGTACATCAGCCCTGGTAGAATGGCAGAATATCGGTGGTCCGTGGAATCTGCAGATCCTGGATGTCAACGGTGATCCGGTAGCGCAGTACAACAACCTGACGACTACCTCGCAACTGGTAGAGGGCCTGTCGCCGCGTTCGGACTATACGGCTGTTTTGACCGCTGCTAATGCTCCGGGAAAGACCGAATATGTCGTGACTTCGAAGTTGGCGTTCCGTATGGTATGCCAGGCATTGGAGCCGGATGCGGTAGGTGCTTTCTACTGGGACTTCGATAACGAGAACGAGTATGAAGCGAATGATGTGCTCTCTGGCTCGAGCGACTCGTTGTATCTGAAGCCCGGATGCTTCCATGTAGGTGTTACGTATGATACACCGGTTAACGGTTATCAATGGCTCGTTCAGCGGAAGGGTTATGACTATTATTCTACCGCTGTTGGTGGCGACAGCTACGCGAACTATGAAGTAGGTCGCGACAACTCGTCGGCACTGCGCGTACATACGACGAGCAATTACAATACCTCGTATCTGGTATTGCCGGCATTGAACTGCGATCTGGATACGATGATGATTGAGTTCTACGGCCGCTGCTTCGTTAACTACGATGATGAGTATGAGCCGTCGAGCAGTCAGGGTAGGATTGTCGGTGCAAACTATCTGGGAGCAGGCTACAGCCACTCGATGGTAGTAGGTACGCTGACCGATCCGAATGACTTCTCTACGCTGCAGGTACTGGATACGCTGACGTATCGTCAGACCAACCTCAGCGGGTATGACTATGTAGAGAACGATCCTACGGGATTGCGTTACTGGGAGAAGATGCAAGCACCGCTGGCTGGTGCACAGGGCCGATATATCGTGCTCTTCCAGCCTGCTCCGGGTCTGTTCTTCCTGGACGATATGAGCGTGAAGTCGTCTTCGAACACCTTGTTTGCTCCTATTGGTGCGACTACGACGGATATTACGGCTACGACGGCTAGGCTCTCGTGGCAGGTTCGTCATCCGCAACTCCCGTCGGTATTTGTAGTTCTTAATGCCGCCGGCGAGGAGGTACTACGAGATACGATTAACGCGACCACGTGTCAAATCACCAATATGGCTTCGGGTGTATCCTACCAGTGGTATGTATACCAGACCGACGGTACGCGCAATACGCCGGCTTCGACGGTTGTAACGTTTGCTACCGAGTGTGTGACGATTACGCCGGATTATACCTGTGGCTTTGAGGCACAGGAGGGTGGTAAGTATATCGAGGGCCAGACGGTTGCATGGCAGACTATGTGCTGGACGTACGGTGATGCTATTCAGGGTGAGTGGAAGAACGCCACTTACGATGCGCAGAACCAGTCGAACAACGAGAACTATGCATACAGCCATACCGACTCGACGGCCGTAGCGATGCGTGCATCGTACAGCAGTTACGGTACGTCGTATCAGCCGTATATCGCAATGCCGGCAATGGATATTACCGCATACGATACGCTCCAGGTAAGCTTCTGGATGCGTCCGGCATTTATCCGCCGTACGACCAATAAGGTAGCTACGACCTATACGGGAAGCAGTTATTCCAAGTCGATTATCGTAGGTACGATGACCGATCCGACGGATGCGTCAACGTTTGTAGCTATCGATACGGTAACGTACGACGGCACGCTTACGACGGCTGATGAGGCAACTGCCGCCAACGACTACTTGTATCAGCAGATGAAGGTAGAGTTGGCGGGCGGTACCGGACCGTACGTAGCCTTTATGACTTCGTTCTATGCCAAGGGTTCGGATACGCGTCAGAATAGCGATTATGTATGGATTGACGATATTCGCTTCGAGCATCGTCAGGAGTGCAAGGCGCCGACCGAGTTGACGGTAACGCGTCTGGGTGCTACGGATGCTACGCTCGGCTGGCAAGGCGGCGACTCGATCTACGTACTGCAAGTATCGGAGGATCCGTACTTTGCTGATGAGGAGGCGATGGCCTTTAACGACACGGTGGCTACGAATCCGTATACCGTAACCGGCCTGGAGCAGACGACGACTTACTATTGGCGCGTTATGGCTATCTGCGCCGGTGATAAGGGTACGAGTGACTTCGCCAAGAAGGAGAGCTTCAAGACGCTGGTTAGTCCGTACTATTACGAGCCGTTCAATGCTACTGTCAGCACCTCCGAGTGGACCTTCAGCAGTAGTCATGCCGATGATATTGTGGACCACAACGTGGCAACCTCGAAGACGGATAACTCGTATGGCTTCAAGCGTATCACGAACGACTACGGTCTGACGGGCTCGCACTATACCTCGGTAGGTTATCTGGGAGATTACAACTGGATGATCACGCCGGCCTTCTACCTGCCGGAGAATGATAGCGTTCACTTCTCGATGGATCTGGCGCTCACGGCATGTAATACGAGCCATACGGCGACCAGTGCGGCCGTAACGGAGAGCGACATGAAGGATGATTACTACTTCATGGTAATCGTTTCCGAGGACGGCGGTGAGACCTGGAAGAGCGAGAATATATTGATGAAGTGGCAGAATACCAATCCTGCCGGTAAGCAGCTCCGTGAGATCTCGGCTACGGGTCAGACAGTACGCTTCAGCCTTGCACAATATGCGGGCAAGAATGTACGTATCGGTTTGTACCGCGAGGCAAAGACCAGTTCGACGACCGGTATTGCCGTTCACGTGGATAATGTCCGCTTGGCATACTTCGATAAGGTCGTAGATCAGGCTTCGGGCTGCCAGTACGAGGATATCGTAGTAGGTGATATCGTGCTGCCGTCGGAGGAGACGACTCCGGGTATACATATCTATCCGAAGAGTACGTATGCAAGCGATGAGGAGGCTAAGGCCGGTGCTCGCGACTTGGTTTACTCGCTCGAGATTGAGGTTTATCCGGCCGAGGAGACGATCATGTACGATACGATTTGCCAGGGCGAGACCTATACCGATCTGAACTTCCACGGCAAGAGTGAGTCAGGTGTATACCGCCGCAAGATGGAGTCGGCTCACGGATGCGACAGTATTATTACGCTGTACTTGAATGTCGTACCGACGACCTATGCCGAGGATGAGGAAGTAGCGATTTGTCCGGGTGAGAGTTATATCTGGAACAATAACCCGTATAACCGTGCCGGTATCTTCCGCGATACGATTACCTCGTCGTTGGGTTGCGATAGCGTGATGACGCTTATCGTTTCGTACAACGCCTCGGAGGATACGCTATACGACTTCGTGACGGTTTATACTAACGAGTTGCCGTATACCTATGAGAACCCGCTCCATCCGTACGTAGACGGCCAAGCACCGATTGTATATGCCGAGGGTACGGAACGCGGCGTCTATAGCGATACAGCGATGGTACGTGGCGAGAACTGCGGTGTGATCCTCGTGCTGACTGCTACGGTAGAATGGCCGGAGGGTATTGAAGATATCTACGGTACAGGTCGTCGCGGTGCACGCAAGGTGTTCTATCATGATCAGTTGTATATCATACTGAACGATGAGTGGTATACCGCTGCGGGCCAGAAAGTAGAGAATCCGATGAAATAATCGGTCTTGAAGATAACGAAAGAGGGTGTGTCCGAAGGGGCACACTCTCTTGGTTTTTTAAAATCACGGGATATATACGTAGTATATATAGGTATGGGTGGGATACGTGATTCCCACGGCGGACTACCGATGTACCCTATGACTAGTATGGATTTTGGGGCAAAGGAGCCGGGAGGAAGACATTTTGTGTGCCGGAAATGGTATTTTTGTTACATTTTGACGAAAAAATGCAAAATTATTTGCGCATATCGTTTTTTTTTTCGTATCTTTGCGCTCAAATCGTGTATATATAGATATATAGTATTTATATTCAGTTAATTTTATTGTTTAATTAAAAGCTAAAACTTATGAGAAAAGTCCTACTTTTGTTGACGCTGCTCTGTACGATGTTTACTACAGTGCTGGCGACGGAGGTGACCATTGGAGCTGATGAGGCGGATGCTACCGGTAATCAGTATCTTCCATGGAACTCTTTCTACAAGTATGCCTACAGTCAGCAGATTTACACTGCGGATGAGATAGGTATGGCAGGAACAATCAATTCTCTTACGATGCAGCTGTGGCAAAGCGGCACCGCAGCTTTGCCCGACTTCGCCATTGAAGTGTATATGGCGTTAGTGGACAAAGAGGAGTTTGCAAACACGTCCGACTGGGAGATTCTCTCGGAGGACGACCTCGTTTTCTCCGGCACGGTGAATGTGACCAGCACAACTGCAGAAGAGGTTACGATTGAGTTGGATGAGCCGTTCAGTTACAATGGTTCGGACAACTTGTTGATTGCTTTTCGCAACATGACCGGTTCGTATGTAACCGGAATGCGAAGCATCGTTTTCGGTGCAGCTACAACGGATGATCCTTATTTGGCAATGTATGCTAATAAGGACGCATCTGCGTATGACATGTCTGCCCCCGGTACGGGAACCAGATTGAAGAAGCGTTTGGTTCTTACGCTGGATATGACTACGGGTGGCGCGGTTGTTATTCCTTGCGACAAGCCGTCCGGTATTGTTGCTTCGGATGTAACGGCTCATACGGCTACGTTGGCATGGGCTGACGGTAGCGGTGTGTACAATGTAGAGTACAAGAAGGCTGCTGACGCAGACTGGACTCCTTGGTTGACGGCAACGACCCTGCTCACCGCAGACCTTACCGGTCTTGATGCTAACACCGACTATCAAGCTCGTGTACAAAGTGTTTGCGCAGACAATCAAGACAATCCTGTCAGCTCTTGGAAGACTGTTTCCTTCAAGACGATGATTGGTCTGCCGTTCGAGGAGAACTTCGATGCTCTCTCGGCTTTCCCTGCAGATTGGAAACGTTATAGCGGAAAGTTGATTGATGATGTTATGGCCGGAACGACGACACTTGGTTCTGCCGTTTCTTCCGGTTGGACTTTCAGCTCAAGCACTACCGGTGTATTTGAGAGCAAGCACATGTACGTTAACATCTGGAGTACGTACAAGTATTGGGTTGTATCACCTGTTCTTCCGATGGAGGATAATGTACAACTGACATTCGATATGGCGCTGAGCAAGAGCTCATCGGCATACACCTCTATTATCCCGGGTAGTCAGGATGACGATAAGTTCGTTGTGCTGATTTCGACGGATAGTATGCAGACCTGGACGATTCTTCGTCAATGGGACAATGCCGGTTCGGAGTATGTATATGACAACATAGCATTGTATGGCGAAGAGGTGGCTATTGATCTCAGCGCATACAATGGTGAGAATATCCAACTCGCATTCTATGGTGCATCTACTGCTTCCGGTGGTGACAACTATCTGCACATTGATAACATCCTCGTTGACTATATCCCGAGCTGCTTGAAGCCGACGGATCTGCATGTAGTAGCGAATAGTACGACCAGCAACTCTGTTGAGTTGGAGTGGACGGCTAACACAAGCGAGGATGCATGGATTCTTCGGTACAAGAAGAGCAACGAGAATGCTTGGCAGGAGGTGAACGTAACGGAGAATCCGTACCTGCTGGAGAACCTGGATGCTTATACCAACTACGATGTACAGGTAGCAGCTCTTTGCGATCCGATTGCTGAGGATGGTATGAGCAAGTATAGCAGGGCTGTCTCGTTTAAGACGGCTGCTGTTGCTCCGTTTGCAGAGAGTTTCAATGCGACCACGCTTCCTGGTGACTGGAAACGCTATAAGGTGCTGCTCTCGGATGTGCTCGCAATGGATACCGCTTTGACCACAACGGTAAGCGCCGGTTGGATGGCTTCGTCCACCAAGAATGGCGTATTCCCGGATTATAACGGTCACCTGAAACTGCAAGTGTATGGCGATGCTGTACAGCACTGGATTGTATCGCCTTTCATTGAGATGGACGAGAATATGCAGTTGACCTTCGATCTGGCATTGACCACGAACACAGGTAACCTGAATGCAGCTACAGCTGGTGATCAGGCAGACGATAAGTTCGCCGTGCTGATTACAACAGATGGTGGCGAGAGTTGGGAAGAGATCTATACGCGTGACAACGTAACGACCGATCCTACGTACGACCAGATCCGTTGTTCGGCAGAAGGTGAAACGGTTGCGATTGACCTGACCGCTTACGCTACCGACAAGATTGCATTCGCATTCTATGGCGAGTCCACGGAAGCCGGTGGTAACAACTATCTGCACATCGCTAACGTACGTATTGACACCATTCCTGACTGCGAGAAGCCGACCGGTCTTGAGATGGTTGGTAAGTCTGATACGTCTGCTACTTTCCGTTGGGATGAAGTAGAAGGTGCTACTTGGTCGTATGCACTGGTTGCAGATACTGTTGTGGTTTCGGAAGAAGACTTTGTAGGTACTACGCAGGACTTCACCATTACGTTTGACACGCTGCAGGAGAATACTTCGTATGCATTCTATCTGCGTCAGGATTGTGGTGGTATCTATAGCGACGCTATTACATGTGCCGTAACGACCTTCCCCGCTCCGATTCATGCGCCTTGGGCAGAAGACTTCGAGGCTATGGATGCCAATACGATACCGGAATTCTGGGATAACTCTGCTTCGTCTACTACGACCGTAACCGGCACGAACCCGCAGTATGTATGGGGTGTATATTCTTATGGTAGCAATAAGATGATTCGTATGTATAACTACTTCGTATCTAGTGGTACGGCTGTTATCAACACACCGAATATCGTATTGCCGGCAGATCCTGCTTATGAATTGACCTTCGACTATGCACACACAGCAACTTGTGGTGACTTCAGTGTGAAGATCTCTGCAGATGGTGGTGCAAGTTGGGCAACCCTTCCGGGCACGTATAGCAAGACTTCGACCGGAACCGATAAGGATAATCCGGGCGAGTTCTCTGAGGCACAGGTTAACCTCGCAGACTACGCAGGTAGTACGATTATGTTGCAGTTCTTTGCGAATGCAAACTACGGTAGCGGTGCTATCTTTGTAGATAACATAAGCATTCATGAGGTACCGAGCTGCTTGAAGCCGCAAGGTCTTGTAGTAGAGAATGGCACAGTTTCTACCAATTCTGTTGAGCTCGAGTGGGTGCCGCAGGGTAGCGAAGCCAACTGGCTCATCCAGTACAAGATGGCTGATGCCGAAGAGTGGACTGTATTTGACGGTGATGTGAATGTACATCCGTTCACTCTGACCGGTCTTAGCGCCTCCAGCACGTATAACATTCGTGTTGCAGCTTGGTGTGATCCTACCGATTCACTCTCTGCAAGTGAGTATAGCAGTGCCATTAGTGTAACCACTGCTTGTGATGTAATCAACGAGTTCCCGTATACCATGAACTTTGATGGAATGGAGGGTGTAACCAGCGGTAATGTGCTGCCGGTATGTTGGGATTATATCAACACGGTTACCGGAAGTACTTCGTACGATTACTATCCGACGGTTTATAAGGGTAGCACGTATGCAAACTCCGGAACTAACTCGCTGAAGTTGTTGTCGTACTACAATTACGAAGGTGAGATGTACGCTATCCTGCCTGAGATGGAGGGTCTGAATACGCTGCGTATGAAGTTCAATGCACGCAAGTATTCCGCTTCGACCAGTTATACGTATTACGACGCAACCTTCGTAGTAGGTGTTCTGAACAATCCTACGGATACAGCTAATTTCGTTGCATTGGATACCATCACGCCGGCTACGACTACTTACGAGCCGTTCGAGGTGAAGTTCAATACATATGAGGGCACTGGCAAGTACATTGCTATTAAGATGGTTTCTCCGGATTATACGCTATATGACTACAATGGTGCGTATATCGATGATATCGTAATTGATCCGATTCCTGATTGTATTGAGCCGACTATTGTGAAGGTGGTTAAGACCGAGGCTACCAGCGTACGGTTTACCTACACAGCCGAGGAAGGTGACAGCCTGTCGTACGCTATTGTACTGAAGGGCGTTGAGCCGACCGAGTTTGTTGGTGTAACCGCTGATACCGTATTAGTAGAAGGCCTGGAGGCCGGTTCAGAGTATGAGGTTTACCTGCGTACCGAGTGCGCCACCAGTCACAGTGTTGCTCTCAAGGCTGAATTCCAGACCAAGCAACTCCCGATTGACCTTGGCAACGGCTTTGCCGATGACTTCGAGGGCGAGAATCTCTGGACGCTTGAGAATGGTAATGCTGCGAATACCTGGGTAATTGGTACTGCAGCACATAACGGCCAGACAAGTACCAAGGCTCTTTATATCACAAATGACGGTGGTGCAACTCACGCTTATGCGAATAGCGCTTCTACGGTATATGCTTATAAGTCCTTCAATTTCGAAGAAGGTACCTATTCGTTCAAGTACGATTGGATAGCCAATGGTGAGGGTAGTTATGACCTCATGCGTTTTGCTCTTGTTCCGACTAATAGTTATGAGTATGTGGCTGGTACAGCAATGCCTACCGGACTCTCCGGAACTGGTGGTAATCTGCTGGCTACCGAGCTGCCGGAAGGCTGGATTGCTCTGGATGGCGGCAAGCAAAACCTCAGCACGGCCTGGACGACCTACGAGAGTGTAGAGATGGATATTCCTGCAGGAACCTACGACATTGTATTCTTGTGGCGCAACGATGGTAGTGGTGGTACGCAACCGTCTGCTGCTGTAGATAACTTCAGCATTATGAAGGTACTGTGCTACAAGCCGACTGACGTAACGATTGCTAAGGCGAACATTACTTCGACAACTGCCGAAATAGCTTGGACGGCAGAGGAAGGCCAGACGGCATGGCAAATTGCTATGGATACCATCGCCGGCTTCAACCCGGATACCCTCACGTCGATTATCAACGCTACGGCTAATCCGTATTTAGCAGAGGGTCTGCTGCCGGAGCAAACCTATTATGTATATGTTCGCGCGAACTGTGGCGAGAACTACAGCGCTTGGACCGCTCGCGCTTCGTTCAAGACTGCTAAGGCTTGTCAGAAACCGGATGGCTTGGAGGTATCTGCTATCACCGACTCGTCGGCTGTCGTTACCTGGAATACCTATGGTCAGACTGACTTCATCCTTACCTACGGTATCGGTAATGCATATGCTGACACGGTAACGGTAACGGGTGGCACCTATACCATCATGGGCTTGGATGCGAACACTTCGTATAAGGTGAAAGTGGCTGCTGAGTGTGATGCTGCTACCTTCTCTACGGCGAAGACCTTCAAGACCGCTTGTTCTCCGGCTACTACGGTTGTTGAGAACTTTGACGGTATTGCCGGTTCTACCAGCGCGAACGTACTGCCTGATTGCTGGAACTATCTCAACGGTGGTACTACCTACGCATATCTCCCGACAGCTTATGAAGGTGCTTCATATGCTAACTCGGGTAGCAACTCGCTGAAGTTCTATACCTATGCCGGTACGGCATATGCTGATCAATACGCTATCCTTCCGGCTGTAGAAGGCCTGAATGGCTTGCGTATGAAGTTCAATGCACGTAAGTATCTGGCAACGTACGATGCAACGATTGTTGTAGGTATCATGACCGATCCGGCTGATGCCGCTACCTTCGTAGCTATCGATACAATTCGTCCTGCTGCTGCCACCTACGAACCGTTTATGGTTTCGTTCGGCGAATATGCAGGCGAGGGTATGTACGCTGCATTCAAGGTTCCTGTTCCTGCTACCTCGTACAACGGTGCTTACATCGATGACGTAGAACTGGAAGAGATTCCTTCTTGTATCGAGCCGACAAGTGTGGCAGTATCTGAAATCGGTGTCAATAGTGCGAAACTGGATTGGGTATCCGCGGCTTCGGAGTGGCAAATCTGCCTCAATGGTGATGAGGAGAACCTGATCAGCGTAACGGCTAAACCGTATGTGCTCAACGAGCTGACGTCTGTTACTAATTACGAGTTCAAGGTACGTGCTATCTGCGCCGAGGGTGACACCAGTGCATGGAGCAAGTCTGTACAATTCCTAACTGAGTGTGACATCATTGCTACCTATCCATGGAGCGAGAACTTCAACGGCCTCGCTGCTGGTATTCCGCTCTGCTGGGATAATTCGGAGGGTACGACTACTACGGATTCGTACAAGTGGAACCGCTTTGCAAATTCCACCGATACCTGCTTGCGCTTCAACTCGTATAGCAACTCGAACAACAAGACCAACGTTCTGGCTACACCTGAGTTCGCTCTGACCGAGCCGGTTCTCTTCTCCTTCGATTGGAAGAACCCGACCGGTGGTGCAGGTTTGGTTATGATTTCGAATGACGGCGGTCTGACTATGGATACGTTGGCAAGCGCATTGACAGGTATTGCTGATTGGACTCCGTTCCAATTCAACCTCTCGGCTTACACAGGCGATACAGTAGTTATCTATTTCCATGGAACAAGTAACTACGGTAGTGGCGATGCTTATCTCTACTTGGATAATGTAGTACTGGAAATCCTTCCTGCTTGTCCGAAGTCGACGGGTCTCCGCACTGTGATGGTTGGCGATACGCTCGCTACCCTCGCATGGGATAATGAGGAAGACGTAGCTTGGGAGTACGGCCTCGTACTGGATACGGCGGCTAACTTCGTACCGGCTGACGCTGACTTCACGGGTGTAACATTCGTGAACGAAGTAACGATCGATACATTGGCTCCGCAAACCGCATACTTGTTCTTCATGCGCAAAGTCTGCGGCAATGACAAGAGCCCGATCGTTTACAAGTCGTTCAGTACGGTTATGACGGCTACGGCACTGCCGTATGACGAGGACTTCGAGAACGGTAACAGCTGGCTGCTCGTGAACGGTACGATGACCAACGCTTGGACTGTAGGTACTGCAGCTACCGAAAGCGGTAACGCACTCTACATCTCCAACGACGGTGGTACCACCTTCGAGTACACAGTTACAGCTCCTGTAATCGTTTACGCTGCTAAGGCATTCAACTTCGACAAGGCCGGATCGTACACCGTATCGTATGATTGGCGTGCTAACGGTGAGTCGAACTACGACTACCTGCGCGTAGCACTTGTTCCTGCTGATGTTGAACTCGTTGCAGCGACGGCTGTTCCTTCGGGCTTCTCTACCACAGGTCTGCCGACCGGTTGGAAGGCTCTGGATGGCGGAAGCAAGCTGAACCTCAGCGATGCATGGCAGAATAAGTCTGTCGTTGTTGAGAACATCGTTCCGGGTTACTACCAAGTAGTATTTGCTTGGCGTAACGATAATAGCTCTGGTTCGCAGAATCCTGCAGCTGTGGATAATATTCATATCCAGCACCTCGAGTATCCGACCGGTATGGGCAACGCTACGGAAGGTGTACAGGCTCAGAAGTTCATCTACAACAACCAGGTTTATATCCTCCTGAATGGCGTAGTTTACGACGTAACGGGACGTAAGGTTGAGATGAAATAAGTTCTGAAAATCAGAATAAATTCGCAAAAGGGGCTGCCGTTGTACGGCGGCCCTTTTTGTGGCGTGTAAGAAAGGCTTTTTGGTATGAACAAAGCGAAAAATAGTTAAAAATGCTAAAAAATAAATAAAAAACTTGCATGTTTGAGTTTTTTTTAGTAATTTTGCCGCCTGAATGTTAGTATGCCCTGAAATAGGCATGAAGAAGTATCTATTCATAGTATCTATGTTGGCATGGTGCACGTGTGCGTGCGCCTTTACCGCTCTGGCGCCGGAGAAGGCACATTTCGTGTCGCTGCACGGCGATCTGGGCTACTCAACGCTGCTGCATAATATCCAGGGTCGGAAGCCTTCGCCGGGTATGAATTTTAATATCGGCGTGGACTACCGCTTGCATTACAACAACTTCTTGTTCTCTGCCGGTGTGGAGGGTTTGTATGAGATGCACTCCAATCCGCTGGATGCAATGGACTTCGCGCTGCCGATGGTAGATACCGAGGGCGACTTGTTTAATATGCACGTCATCGTGGACAAGTCGAGCGATTTGAGCCATATGGTGAATCTCAATATCCCGCTGCTCGTCGGCGGTGAGTTCGGACGATTCTATTTCCTGGTCGGTCCGAAAGTATCGCTCAATATGTACGGCGCTGCCTCCTCTAAGGCGGAGTTTACGACCTACGGTGAGTACGAGCGTTATTACGACGATTTCTACGATATGCCCAACCATCAGTTTGAGTCGGGCCATGTGATGCAAAGCGGTACGCTGCCGCTGAAGTGGAACATGAACGTCATGGCCCACTTGGAATTGGGTGCTCGTGTCAACCATATGTATCGCCGCAAGGCTTTCCGCCTGAATCCGGATCGTATACGTATGTATTTGGCGCTGTATGCCGACTACGGTCTGCTTAACTTGCATACCCAAGGTTCCGGTGCGCCGGCTTTTGAGTACCGCGAGACCGATGAGGGTGTGAAGTTCTTTATCCAGCCTATGCTGCTGAGCACTATGTCGGACAATGCCGTGATCAACAACCTAAGTATCGGCATTAAATATACTATTGCATTCGAATTGCCGCAACGCGGTAAGTCCTATATTTATGACTGGAAACGCGACCAGAACACGATAAAGCGCGGAGGTAACCAAACGATTAAATTCTAAGCGTGATGAAACGAATTCTCTACATACTCTTGCTGGCCATGGGCATGACGACCCTGGCTCCTGTAGCTGCCCTAGTAGATAACCGTATCGCTGCCGTTTATGCCGTGGACGCTAAGACCAAGGCAAAGCAGCAACGCGAACGCGAGAAAGCAAAGGCTAAGAAGCAGAAAGAACGCGAGAAAGCCAAGGCTAAAGCGCAAAAGGAGCGTGATAAAGCCAAGGCGCAGAAGGAGCGTGAGCGCGAGAAAGCTATGGCGCAACGCCAGAAGGATTCGCTGCGCAAGATGAAGGAGAAAGAGCGCAAGGATGCCGATCGCGCCAAGCAACAGCAAAAGCGCACCGAACCGCAACTGTCGGCTGCGGAGGAGAAGGCTGCTTATATGAAAGAGGTTGCGGCTATCGATAAGTCGAATGCCCGCGCCGAAGCATACAATACACGTGATATCTCGCACCGACTCGGATTCTGGGGACTGGTGGGCTATAGCAACCTGTTTACCAGCGGTATCGGTTATACCCCGGCTACCGGCACGAGCAACCCGATCGGCTTTATGAACAAGGACAAGGGCTTCGTAGGCGGCGGTCTGGGCCTCGGCTATCAGTTGCGCTACAAGCAATTCCTTATGACCGTAGGTGCGGAGTTCACGAGTTACAACTCGCTGATGGGTATCGCGAACCAAGAGGACGGTACGTTTGCGCTCCACTACGGTATGAAGCCCTACGCATCGACGATGACGTATCATTATGACTTCTCGAAACTCCAGGATCGCTTGATCAGCGGTTATGTCCAGCTGCCGTTGCTGATGGGTATGGAGTTGAAGAACGTGCCGTTGTACTGGCAGGCCGGTGTGAAAGTAGGTATGGGTCTGCTGGGCTCGTCGAAGATGACGGGTGAATATACGACATATATCGAGGACCAGGAGTTGATCTCCGGTCTGACCGATATGTACTCACATACGCTGGTGACTGATCAGGACTTGGAGCGCGACGCCCAGAAAGTAGAATTCGGACTGAACGTAGCTGCTACCGCCGAGATAGGTATCAATCTGGATCAGTGGGTAGATGATGTACGTATGCGCGTAGGTTTGTTTGCCGATTACGGCGTGCTCAACACCCTGAAATATAAGGCTGCACCTGCCGCACAGGATATTCCGACTCAGATGATGACGGCCGCTAATCCTCTGGATTTCCCCGTTAACTCGGCATTGGCTACAACAACGGCCGCCGGCGCACAGGTAAATCCGTTCCTGGTAGGTGCGAAGATTGCCGTATGGTTTGATCTGCCGCGGCGCGAGAAACCGCTCTATGTCTATCCCAAGAAGCCGCAACCGCGTATCGGCGTATTTATGTACGACGAAGAGCAGGATGCTCCGCTGGGTGGTGCAGCTGTGGAGATTGCCAACTTGGAGACCGGCAAGACGATACAGAAGAATACCAACCGTCAAGGTCTGCTCCAGGGACGCTTCCCTGCCGGCGAGTATCGTATCTCGGCCACCAAGAACGGCTTCTATCCTTCGGATACGGTTATCCAGTCGGTGGAGGACTTTACGTTTGATACGCTGCGTCTGCCGTTGCGTCGTATTCCGGAGCCTATCATCCCGACGCTGTGCATGAATATCTATGATGAGGAGACCGGTGAACCGATCGAGGCCATGGCTCGTATCAGTGCACTCACGGATACCGTAGCGCTCTATACCGCACAGGCCGGCGACGACGGATTTATGGAGACGCCGCTCACCGCGGGTGACTACGTGGCCCACCTGACTGCGCAGGGCTATATGACCAAGGATGATACGATTCATTTCGTAGAGGATACCGTCGATCTGTATATGCAACTCATCAAGGAGGGTATCAAGGTGAAGATCGAGAACTTGTTCTTCGCTACCAACAAGACGGTGATCCTGCCGGAGTCTGAGCAATCAATGTCTGAATTGGCAGAGTTCCTGCTGGAGAATCCGGGCGTAACGATCCATATTGTAGGTCACACCGATGCAGTAGGTACCGACCTGGCTAACCAGATCTTGTCTGAGGGACGTGCTAATGCTGTCCGCAACGACCTTATCAAGCGCGGTATCGCTGCAGAGCGTATGACTGCTGAGGGTAAGGGTGAGAAAGAACCTGTCGCAACCAACGATACCGAAGAAGGTCGTCAGCTCAACCGTCGTGTAGAATTTACGATCACCGGTACTGACGGTGCTGATATCGAACAAATCTATGAATAATTATGAAGAGACTGCTCTTCCTACATATTATCTTGCTTACCAGCCTTCTGGCTTGGTCACAGGCCGTAACACTCCCTTATGAATGCAGTTTCGAGGAGAGTGAGGACCTGTCGAACTGGGTGCTCAACCCCCAAACGGCTACGGCGACCGACCGATGGATGTACGGAACGGCTGTGCATAGCGAGGGTAAGCGCTCGTTGTACGTCTCTGCGGACGGCAGCAACCCTAACTATGGGCGCAACCCTAACGTGGTAGTGTCCTATCTGCGCTATAAGTTCCCGACTTCTACCAATACGCAGAAATACGATATTAGTTTCGACTGGCGCGGTACGGGCGACTCGACGACCTCCAAGCTCTATGTAATGGTGTGTCCGGAGACCTACTTGCTCAGCAATCCGACCAACAACCCGCGTTACCTGAACAATATCGTCTCCACGACCTCCGGCCGTCTGACGAATGCTACGGTCAACGTCTGCGAGCAGTTGGGCGAGTCGGGCGAGAAATTCGTGTGCGGTAGCGAGACCTGGCAGAATGTATCACTTACTCGCGAGGTAAGTATCAACTCCGCCAACTCCGGCCAGACCTTTGCCGTTGTGTTCATCTGGGTGAACGACAACCGCGTGGATACGGCTAATATCTCGAGTATTGCTATTGATAACTTCCAAATCAACTCGGCGGCTATCAAGAAGCCTCAGAACCTGGTAGTTACACCGCAGTGCGAAGACTCGACGCTGCTCGTTAGTTGGGAAAGCGGTCTGCTGGAATTTGATATTGAGTATCGCAAGACAGGAGAAACGTCTTGGCGTCGTGCTAACGGATTGACCGACGGTATGGATGGCTTCTCGCGCGTGGATGGCACGAAGTGCTCCTACGTGCTCAAGCGTATATTGGAGGGAAGTTACGACGTGCGTGTACGCGGCGTGGCGGACGAGTTGCGCACCGGTTTTGTTTATGAGACACTCATTCTCGTCTATTGTCCCGAGAATCACTGTATCAACTATATTGACCTGTATGACCCCAGTGTGGTTTGTACCTACGGTCATCACCCGGGCGCGCAGGCGGGCGCGACTCCTTATGATAATATAGGTATTATCGACTACGGTCCGGATGCAGAGACCAGTCGTCATACCCTGCACGTAGATCCATACGAACTGGATCCGCGTACCGACAGTCTGCTACATACCGTGCCGGACGGTGCGCTGGCTTCTATCCGTTTGGGTAACTGGCGTACGGGCGGTGAGGCAGAGTCTGTAACATACGATATATTGGTTGATTCGACCAATCAAGGTATCCTGATTGTTAAGTACGCCATCGTATTTGAGAACCCGGGAGGTCACCCCGTAGAGGATGAACCGGCATTCAAACTGGAGGTGCTTGATCCGAACGGACAAGTCATCGACCAGCTTTGCGGACAGGCCAACTTTACCTATTCGGACGGTGCGGCAGAAGGTGCATTCGGATGGCATATCACGAAGGATAATAATGTCGCTTGGAAAGAGTGGACTACGGTAGGTTTGAATCTCATGCCGTATCACGGCCAGACGATTAAGGTGCGCTTTACGACCCTCGACTGCGGTTGGTCGGGCCACTATGCTTATGCATACTTCACGGTAGATTGTGCTAACGCGCATATCGAGACCGAGAACTGCGGTACGGATGCCCGTATCACGTGTAAGGCACCGGACGGCTTCGCGTATACCTGGTATAACGAACAGGGGGATGTCGTAAGCACCGAGCAGGAACTGAATGTCGATGCCAGCCGTCAGACCTATACCTGCCGTGTGTCGTTCGTAGAGCAACCGGCATGCTACTTTGAGATCAGTACGCTATCTGCACCGCGTTTCCCTGTGCCGGACTATACGTTTGAGCCGATTTACGCTGAGTGCCAGAGTAAGTTGCGCTTCACGAATACTTCGCACGTGATGAATAAGTTTGAGGGCTTTGAGAACCATACCTCGGAACCGTGTACCGACTTCCACTGGGAGTTCCGTAACCTCACAACCGGCGAGACCAAGGTAACCGATGCGCAGTCGCCTATCTATCTCTGTCCGCAGACCGGTGGACCGATCGAGGTAACGTATACCTGCTATATTGGTGCCAATAACTCGTGCGACAGTACGCGTGTAGATACGATCATAGTGCCGAATATTATTCCGGAGAAGACCGAGTTCCATTATCGCACCTGCGCCGAGAGCCCGATTAAGTTCGACGGCCAGTGGTTTGACCGGGATACGGTCTATGTAGGCGTATTCCCCAACTTTGCGGGATGCGACTCTACTTCGACCTTGTATCTCAAGGTATATGACAAGCCGTTTGATACCTACCGCCACGACTCGATCTGTTCGGACGGTAGCGTGACGATCAACGGCGTGCGTTACAACCAGCCGCTCGATAATTACCTGATCATGATGAAGACGCCGAACGGATGCGACAGTGCGATCTATTTCACCCTGACGGTCAACGAGCGTATTCAGGCGCAGGTTGATCACCTGCAGTATGCGTGTGCCGATGAAGAGGTCTTCTATCTGACCTATAATATCCTGGCGGGTGAATACGACAGCCTGGAGATCACGTTCTCGACGCCACAGTTGCGCGATACGATGATCAATGATCCGTATGTTACATCGATAGCTATTCCGTATTCGGCAAGCATTACGCCGGGCCACTATACGGCTACGCTCACGTTCTATCAGTACTGCTGCGGCCGTCATATTGAGGAACGCGATATTGATGTGCGCTACCGCAGTTCGATCGTAGAGCAGAAATGGAACGATGTACTGACCGTCCTGGCGCCGGCGTATAACGGAGGCTACGAGTTCACGTCCTTCCAGTGGTTCAAGGATAATGTGCCGCTCGCGGGTGAGACGCACTCGTATCTGTACCAGCCGCTCGACTTCAACTCGGAGTACTACGTAGTAGTATCCCGTGCGGATGGCGTTGAGATAGCTACCTGTCCTATCCAGCCTGTATATCACGAGCAGCAAACGGCTTATCCGTCGATTGTACAGGTAGGACAACGTGTGCCTGTATATATGGAGCAGCCGGCTACGATTTGGTATTATACCGCTGCCGGACAACTGTACAGCAGCGTGGATCTGAATGCCGGTTATACAACCTTGCCGATACCTGATCAGACCGGTGCGTATATCCTCAAGTCGGTGAACGCACGCGGCGAGACGCAGGCTCAGGTAATGATCGTACAATAATAATGAATATATAATACGAAGCATATGAAACGATTGGTTCAAATAGTGCTTGTGGCCCTGATGGTATGCGTAATGCCGGCCCATGCACTCAAGCGCTACTCCTGTGATTTTGAGACAGAGGCTGCGCGTGCTCGTTGGCACCTCAACCCGACGGCCAACCAGAATGTCTACAATCAGTTGAAAAATAAGTGGTATCTGGGTGCGCCGGGAAATAACGATCGTAACGGACAGTACGGTCTGTATATCTCTGATGATGACGGTCAGACAGCACACTATACCAATAAGGGATGCTGGGTATTCGCCTACGATACAATTTCGCTGGATAATATTTCGGGCGACTATACCCTCAGCTTTGACTATGCCGCTATGGCTAACGTAGCGAGCAACTTCGATGGCTTGTACGTGCTTTGGATTCCAATGACGGAGCCCGGAACGACCGACTCGATTAGGGTACTGTGTGTGCCGACTTCGTCCGGTTCGATTCCGTCTACCTACGAGAATTATGTGCTTCAACTCCAACCAACAGCCGGTATGGACTACCTGAACGGTACGTCCACTTGGCGTCAGTGCGCCGTGAAGATTAAGGGTAACAAATGTGACGGAACGCCGCACTACCTGGCCTTCGTTTGGGCTAATGGTGGTTCGCAGGCGCAGCAACCGGGCGGTATGGTGGATAATATCAATATTACCGACAACCTGCCTTGTGATCCCGTCACGGGTTTGACGGTCACGCCGAACGGTACTACCGTTTCGCTCTCCTGGACCGGCGCGGCGACGGAGTATGAAGTAAGTGCTTACTCCTACGAGACCGGCACGTGGGCCGGACCGAAACTGGTGCAGGGTACGCAGACCCAGTTCACGGGACTTCCTATCGGACAGACCGACTTTATCGTACGCGCTAAGTGCTCGGAGTACGACTATAGCCTGAAGACCATCGTTTCCAAGCTCATCTATTATCCCGATGAGATGTGCGTGGATTACCTCAACCTGAATAACGCGAGGTGTTATATCGACAATTCATCGCCGAATAATACGCTTACCTTCAACGATTTCCGTCA
Organism: Paludibacteraceae bacterium; assembly: GCA_017551025.1. Classification (GTDB taxonomy): domain Bacteria; phylum Bacteroidota; class Bacteroidia; order Bacteroidales; family Paludibacteraceae; genus Colicola. The sequence continues at coordinate 87,243 of JAFZNG010000005.1, forward strand.
GGTAGCTCCGGTGGATTACGGACCGTCGAATATCGCCAGCCGTCATGTTGTGCACTTTGATCGTCAGGAGACGGAGCCCCGCACCGGCGGACTGGCCAAGACGATACCCGATGGTGAACTGGCATCGGTACGTCTGGGAAACTGGGAGGCCAACAACCATGCTGAGCGAATCGAGTTTGAGTTTGACGTAGATACGATCAAGTTCCCGGTTCTGCTGCTCAAGTACATGCCTATTCTGGAGGCTCCGGGTCATGATGACCATGAGAATCCGCGTTTCAAACTCGATATCCTCATTAATGGGGTATCCATTGGAGATTGCGGACAGGCCGACTTCAATGCCAATAACGTGATGCAAGGCAATACGCTCAAACCCGAGGCGGTACTCAGCGGCTGGCATATTACCAAAAATAATGTAGCGCAGACTTCGGCAGATATCGTATGGAAGGAGTGGACGACCGTAGGTGTCAACCTGCGCAATAAGAACTATGCCGGCAAGAAGTTGACGGCTCGTCTGACCACCCACGACTGTACTTTCTCGGCTCACTGCGGCTATGCATACTTTACGCTCGGCTGCTCGGATGGTAAGCTGAAAGGCATGAAGTGCGGCGCGATTAACCCTATCTTCGAGGCACCGGATGGATTTAATTATCGCTGGGCTTATGCCTACAACGAGCGGTATCGTCGTCCGGACGGTTCGCTGCCTGAGCAATATATCGTCCATCGCGGTAAGTTCTACAATGCCGGTTATCAGGACGATAGTCTGTATGTGGTGGATTGTATGTTCGTGCAGGATAGTACGTGCTACTTCTCGCTCTATGCATCTACGCTGGCTACCAATCCGATTGCCGTGATGAAGGAGCCGGTGATTGTCAAGAACTGTAATGCAGATAAATATACCATCACGTTTGATGGTTCGGATTCTTGGGTACAAGAGATCGACCACGTGACGGGTGATACGCTGGTAAGCCAGAATTATCATATTGAGAATTACGAGTGGACGATCGACGGCCTGCCCGGAGGATGGTCCGACGAACCGACACCTACCTTTAATTTCCCGCGTTCGGGTGGCGACTATGTCGTAAAACTCCGTACTACGTGCGGTACTTGCGATTCGCTGATCGTCTATAACCTCCATCTGGATCCGCTCGGTCCTACCCACGAGACTCAGACCTTCACGCTCTGCGACGATGTACGCAAGACGACCGGTTATGAGTGGCCGGAGAAGCCGGGTTCGGCATACACGGAGTATGGTATTGTAGATTCCGTAGTGCTCTATAGCGAGGCTACTTCGTGCGACAGTATTATCTACCTGGAGCTGGTAGAGCCGCTCCGTATCTACGAGGATACGATGCTGCTGCCGGAAAGTCTGCCGTTCACGTATCACGGTCGTGTATATGGCACGGATACCAAGACAATGGTGGATACCGTTCCGTCGCCGACCAACTGCGACTCGACTTGGGTGCTCAATCTCGAGATCTATGAGTCGCTTGTGGTAAATCCCGTCACGGTATATACCAGGTGTGAGGACGACGCCAATTCCGACTCGCTGACCCTGGTATGGGATATTATCCGTGGACGCAGCCAGGCCGTTTATTATACCTTCGATGGCGGCAAACAGGATACGATATATACCACTGAGAAGGCCAAAGGCCACTATGAACCGACCGTTTATATCGGCTCGGCGCTGATACCGAATGTATATAACGGAAAGATCTACTTCATCGACCTGAAGCCGGAGTTCAATATTACGGTGGATTATACCCTGACTATCAACTACGCTTCGTCCGTGATTGCCCAGCGCTGGAACGACGTGCTGGCTATCCGTAATGCAGACTACAACGGCGGCTATCAGTTCGACTCCGTACAGTGGTATATGAACGGTGCGCCTATCGAGGGTGCTACGCAGTTCAACTACTACGTAGGTCCGGATCAGCAGTTGCAGTTCGGTAAGGAATATACCGCCCTGCTGACGCGTAATGATGGTACGAAGATATTCACGTGTGCCTTTATTCCGTCGCCCGTGGCTGCCGACGTGACCGATATGCCGACGCTCGTGCCGCCTGCTTCGCCGATGCTGATCCAGGGCAAGGGTACGGCCTACTGGTACGATCCGCTTGGACGCCGATTTGGCGAAGAGGCTTATGATAATAGCACCATTACGACGCCTGCTACTACCGGCTACTGGTTGCTGATGCTCCAGGCGGAGGGTGCACGCACTATTCACCCTGTTATGGTTCGTTAAACAGATATGAAGCGATATATCTTGCTCGCCGAGGAAGGCGAACGTAGTTTAATATCCGAAGTGGAGCAGTCGTTAGGCTGCTCTCTTCAGGATTGGCAGGTACTCATCACCGGCGTGGGGGCTATTAATGTGATTCGTACGCTCGCTCCGCTTGACCGCGATGCGGAGTTGCTCAATATCGGCTATGCCGGTAGTGCGAACTTTGAGATAGGTTCGCTCATCGAGGTGACGGAGGTGCGTCTCAACCATCCGAACGTTACCTATCCGGAACCTGCATTGCCCCTTACACCATACACCATACACCATACACCATTGCCGCAGGCCATCTGTTACTCGAACTGCGACTTCGTGCTCCAGTCCGACTATCGCGACTGCGTCTTCGATATGGAGTTGGCGTTCATCGCCTCGCTGGGCTTCAAGCGCCTGAGCAGTATCAAGCACGTGAGCGACAATCTCTCGCTGCACGCATATCATGAATTAACCAACGGCGTCGAATGACAACGGTAGTACTAAAGCCAAAGAAGGAAGAATCGCTGCTTCGTCAGCACCCCTGGGTGTTCTCGGGGGCGATTGCTCGTGTGGCCTTGGATAAGGATTATCCTTATGATGCGCCGCGCGAGGGCGAGCTTGTTCAGGTGCGTGCCGCTTCGGGCGACGTACTGGGCGTCGGCCATTGGCAGGTAGGGAGTATTGCGGTGCGTATCCTGGCTTTTGGCGTGGATGCGTTGCCCAAGGATTTTTGGCGTGAGCGCATTGCGGCGGCGTATCTGGTTCGTCGAATGCTGCAATTAGTGCGCGAGGATAACGATACGTATCGCTTGGTGCATGGCGAAGGCGACTTCTTGCCGGGGCTGATCGTAGATGTGTATGCTGATACGGCGGTTGTTCAGGCGCATTCGATAGGTATGCATTATGCCCGTCACGAGATAGCTGAGGCGATCCTTAATACCGTGCCGGCTGTGCGTAATATATACTATAAGTCCGACGATACTTTGCCCTTCAAGGCTCAGATTGACGGCGACCGCATAGGCTGGCTAATCACCAATCACCAATCACCAATCACCAATTCTGATGAGTTCTGGTCAACCGAGAATGGTCTGCAGTTCCGTATCGACTGGCTGCGTGGTCAGAAGACAGGTTTCTTTATCGACCAGCGCGAGAACCGCGCCCTCGTGGAGCGCTACGCGAAGGGAAAGGATGTGCTGAATATGTTCTGCTATACCGGAGGCTTCTCGCTGTATGCGCTGCGGGGTGGGGCACGTAGGGTGGACTCGGTGGACGTAAGTCAGAAGGCCATCGACCTGGTCAACGTGAATGTGGCTCGCAACTTCCCCGATTGTACGTGCCATAAGGCGGTGGCGGCGGATGCGTTTGAGTATCTGGATGCCCAACGTGCGGAGAACCATACCTACGACCTGATTATCCTGGATCCTCCGGCCTTTGCCAAGCATCGCGATGCGATCAAGAATGCCTTGCGTGGCTACCAGCGCATCAATGCCAAGGCCATCCGGCAGATCCGTCCGGGAGGTATACTGTTTACGTTCTCGTGTTCCCAGGCGGTGGATAAGGAGGCGTTCCGGCTGGCGGTGTTTAGTGCGGCGGCGCAGGTAGGACGACGTGTGCGTATCCTGCACCAGCTCCATCAGCCGCAGGACCATCCCATCAATATCTATCACCCCGAAGGAGAGTATCTGAAGGGCTTGGTGCTGTACGTGGAGTAGAAATTTCAATATTTGGTTGACAATTTGCACATTTATTTGTGTATATCAGAAAATTGTTGTACTTTTGCAGTCCTTTTCATAAAAAACGAATTGAAAGAATGAAGAAATCGTTACTTTTTTTAGTGGTAGCGCTCTGTTTTGCAGCATGCGCTAAGGAGCAAAAGCCGGAGCCGGCAGCCCTGCTGGATAGCTTTGTAGCCGCTACGGATTCTGTGTGCGCAGGTCAGGTGCTGGGTGATGAGAGTAATGCCACCACCATTGCATCCGTGAGCTATGCAGATAGCACCTTGCTTTTCTCGTGTGCGCTGAGCGAAGATGCAGAGATCGAACTCGAGTTGCTCGAGGCTACGGCAGAGGATAACCTGATGCCGGACGTAGCCAAGACGGTAGATGAGATCCTGGCCGATTCGATGATGGCGGCTGATCATCCGGAGGTGCTGGAGCTGTTGACGGCTGAGCAGGCCAAAGTGGTCTTCCGCGTAGCCGATGCGCAGGGTGAGAGCTTCGATTTGCTGGCAAAACAGTACTAATTGAATGAAAAACTGCTTTTTTTTGACGAAAAATTTGTGTATCTCAAAAAAAAGCAGTACCTTTGCACGCTTTTTCGCGCCTTGTGCGCTGAAAACTATCTAGAGCATCTAGCATATCTAGAGTATCTAGAAAATAATTTATAATTTATAATTTTTAATTTTTAATTTACTTAAAAAAGTATGTTAAATCATTACGAGACCGCTTTCGTGTTAACTCCCGTTTTGTCTGAGCCACAGATGAAGGAAGCGGTAGACAAATTCGAGAATCTTCTCAAGGAGAATGGTGGCACCATTCTGAACCGTGAGGAGTGGGGTATGCGCAAGCTCGCTTATCCTATCCAGGGTAAAACCACCGGCTTCTACTGCCTGCTGCAGTTTGACGTTGAGCCGGCATTCATCGCTAAGTTTGAGACCGAGATGTGTCGTGACGAGCGTATTATTCGCTTCCTGACCACCCGCCTCGACAAGTATGCTTTTGAGTACGCTGAAAAGCGTCGTAACCATTCTAAAAAGGAGGAGGCTTAATTATGGCACAGAACAATGAAATTCGTTATTTGACCCCGCAGACCAAGGGTCAGCAGAAGAAGAAATACTGCCGCTTCCTCAAGAGTGGAATTAAGTATATCGACTACAAGGATCCTGAGTTCCTCAAGAAGTTCCTCAACGAGCAGGGTAAGATTCTTCCCCGTCGTATCACCGGTACTTCGCTCAAGTATCAACGCAAGGTTGCACAGGCTGTAAAGAAGGCACGCCACTTGGCTCTTCTGCCCTACGTAACTGACCTGATGAAGTAATTAACCCGTTAAAATTAGAGAAAGGAAAGAACAATGGAAGTAATTCTGATTCAAGACCTGGCTAATCTGGGTTTCAAGAACGACATCGTTAAGGTAAAAGACGGTTATGGTCGCAACTACCTGCTCCCGCAGAAGATTGCTATCATCGCTAATGAGCACAACCGCAAGCAACTGGCTGAGAACCTCAAGCAGCAGGCGCACAAGCAGGCTAAACTGCTGGCTGACGCACAGGCTCTCGAGGCTAAGCTCCAGGAGACTGTAATCGAGTTGAAGGTGAAGGCTAACGAGGACGGTAAGATCTTCGGTGCTGTAACGACCGCCGCTATCGCAGCTGCTCTCGAGGCACAAGAGATCCTGATCGACAAGAAGGTCATCACTATTCCCGAGCCCATCAAGGAGTGCGGCGAGCACATGGCTCAAGCCCGTCTCCACCGTGAGGTAAAGGCTGATATCAAACTCAATGTAGTTGCTGAGTAATTCGTAATTTTTAATTTTTAATTTTTAATTGTTATGAAGCAAGGAATTCATCCCGATAACTACCGCGTAGTAGTTTTCAAAGATATGTCTGACGGTACTCAGTTCTTCAGCCGCTCTACCGCTGCTACTAAGGACAGCATCACCATTGACGGTGTAGAGTATCCGCTCATCAAGCTCGAGATCTCCAACACTTCGCACCCGTTCTATACCGGTAAGTCGAAGCTGGTGGATACCGCCGGTCGCGTGGACAAGTTCATGTCGCGCTATGGCAATCGCAACCGCAAGTAATCCTTGCGACGGTAAGGGGCGGGCAAGCATGTCTGCCCCTTATTATTTAATCAGATTAATCCGAATAATCTGAATAATCTGAATAATCAGAAAAATCAACTATCATGACAAAACAACTCTCTCTCGAACTCTGCCGTAAGTTGCTCTTCTCCTGCGCTATTTTTGCCGGATTGTTTGCCTGTCTGTGGCTGGTGGAATTTCTTGTGCCGTCGATGCAGGGTCGCCTGCTGGCTTGGAGTCCTGCGTTTATCATCGGCATCCCGGCATCTATACTGGGTGTGGCTTATGTGCTGACTATTTCCAATCCGAAGAACTATATCGGCTTCTACGTGGGTGTGACGATGTCCGTGTTGCTGGGTGTTAAGTTCTGGCTGACCAAGCAGTACGACCTGGTATTCCTATATATATGTCTGTTTGTGCCGTTCCAGCTCATGTCGCTCGTTCGTTGGCGCAAGAATACGCTCAACCCTTCGGCGGAGGCGGCACCCTTGCGTCCGCGTTATTTGGGCTATAAGGCCTTTGCGGCAGAGATGCTCGTGGCGGCAGCTATTGTGGTGGCGGATTATTTCTTTGCCATCCACGTGATGCATACTACGCTCCATACGGCCGGTATTATTGCCGCCGGTATTTCGATCGCCGCATCGTTCTTTGCGAACCTGTTGCTGATCTACCAGACGAATGATGCTTGGTTCTGGTGGGTAGTATATTCCGTATCGTCGATAGCACTATTCTGTATCGCTTTCGATCCGTTTATGCTGGTGCTGAATATCGCCTTCCTGATTGTGAACGGTAGTGCGCATATCGCTTGGATTAAGATGACCAAACCAGAAGATATGGGCTGGGCTACGCCTATTTTTGGTAAACGTTAAAGTGGTGAACGTTAAATTGTTAAATTGTTAAATGGTTAAAAAGCAAGATACAAGTTTTCGCGTAGAGCAGCAGATCTCCTTGATGGACTTTCTGCTCGGGAAGATGGGTGGCATGAGTCGCACGTCCGTCAAGCAACTGCTCAGCCTGCGTCGCGTATCGGTGGCGGGGGCGATACAGACCCGTGGCGACTATACCTTGTTGCCCGGCGACCGTGTATCGGTCTCGTCCGGACGGGGTAATACGGCGCTCAACCATCCTAAGCTGTCGGTATTGTATGAAGACGAACACTTGATCGTTGTATATAAGCGTCCCGGACTGTTGACTGTGCCTACGCGGCCGGAGTCGTCGGAGACGACGGTGCAGTCGATCCTGCGTGCTTATGTGCGTCGTCAGCATCCGCGCAACTCGGTCTATGTCGTCCATCGTCTGGATCGTGAGACGAGTGGCGTGCTGGTCTTTGCCCGTACGCCGGAGCTGCAGGAGTATATGCGGACGTATTGGCGTCAACTAGTGACCGAGCGCACGTATATCGCTGTCGCTGAGGGCATTTTCGACCAGCCGGAGGGAACGATTACCAGTTGGTTGACCGAAGACCGTCGCACCACACGCGTCTATTCCTCACCCACCGACAACGGTGGCCAGAAAGCCATCACGCATTATAAGGTGTTGAAGACCTCCAACTCTAAACTAGACGACTCTCCAACTTCTCTCAACTCTCAACTCTCAACTCTCAACTATTCATTAGTGGAATTGCATCTCGAAACCGGCCGCACCAACCAGATCCGTGTTCATCTGCAGTCGATCGGCCATCCGGTAGTAGGTGATCGTAAGTATGGTCATGGCTTGGACGAGAGTCCGATTGACCGTCTCTGTCTGCATGCGAAGGTGCTGGCATTTATCCATCCGGTGACGGAGAAGAAGGTGCGTTTCGAAGCCCCCGTGCCGAAGGAGTTCAATCGCGTATTATTATAATAAAATTATAATACTTAGTTGTCAAAAATGAGAAAACCGCAAGTTTTTTGCGGTTTTTCTTGTGTATGTCAAAAAAAAGCAGTAATTTTGCGGGCTTTTAGGAGAATTCTGAATAATCGGAGTACTCAGAAGACTCAGAGTAATCGGAGTAATCAGAGTAATCAGAGTATTCAGAATAATCGGAGTAATCAGAATAATCGGAATAATCAGAATATTAACTAAAAAAACAAAAAATATATGACAAATTTTAAAAATTTTATGAATTATACTGCGAAGGGCTCTAAATCCTATGGGGGGGGTGATTCGCACCGTAGTGGATACGTGATTGATACGGGATTGACTCGAGTATTGTCTAGGATTGACACGATATTACCAGCATTCAATAAGGCAGTAACCCGGTATATGGTTGCTCTTTTTTTTATGCTCCTAACTGTAGGAGTCGGGGATGCGTGGGGAGCGTCGTATAAAGGTAAGTGTACCATAACTACAGAAACGCGTGACGCGAATCACCAATTA
>JAFZNG010000006.1 GCA_017551025.1 Paludibacteraceae bacterium
CGAAAGAGCGCTGCGCTCAAAGACAAAATAGGCTGCCCGTTTGGACAGCCTATTTGTTTATCTGCGGTGCGATCCTCCGCCTCCACCACCGGAGTGGCTTCCGCCGCTACTACTGCGGCCACTGCCTCCGGAATAACCGCCACTGCTGCGACTGCTACCTCCGGAATAACCGCCGCTGCTGCGACTGCTACCACCGGAATAGGTGCTGCGCGTCGACGAACTGCTACTCGAAGAGCGGGTTGTCGAACTGCTCGAAGAGGACGAACGGGTCGAACCGGTGTAGGTGCTACTCGTACTGCTCGACGAACGTGAGGACGAACCGGAAGGACGGGTATAACCTGTGGTCGAAGACGTACGAGTGGTCGTGGTCGTCTGGCGACGCGGACCCTGACCTACTTGCGTAGAACGCTGGGTAGTCTGCGCTGAACGCTGCGAGGTCTGCTGACCGGAACGTTGGGTCTGTTGACCGGAGCGCTGGGTCGTAGCCGTCTGGCCGGAGCGTTGCGAGCTGGTCTGTTGTCCGGTACGTTGCGGAGCGAACTGCTGGCTGCGCGAACTGGCTGTCGTGCGACTACCAAAGGTGCGATCACCCTGCATCGGCGCACGTTGGCTCGTAGCGGGACCTTGCCCTTGGCGTGTCTCACCCTGACGGTGCGACTGACCGGGTTGCAGCGAACGGGCGTTGTGTGCACCGTTGTTGCGATGCGAGAAACTACGGTCCGGATGACGCTGCGCATACTCTCTGCGGCTCATATCCGCATGGCGTCCACGCATCTCACGATATCCGTTACGCGGTTCGCGTCCATACCGGAACGAGCAATGGTGGTGATGGTGGTGATACGCGTAGCAGTGATGCCAGTACACATCCCATGCCAGGCAGTGATGATGATGCCACCAGTGCGGATAATATCCCCAGTACCAGGGTGAATACCATGCGTACCAACCGGGACCCCAGAACCAGTCGTAGATCACAGGACGGTAGATATATACGGGTTCGATAATATAGTTGGTACCGTACACGTACTCATCACCGATTATCTGAACCGAAACCTGCTCGGATGCATCCTTCTCTACATAGATGGTCGCTATATCCTGGTAGATATCCTTGGCCAGGATAGCCTGCAGGATAATCATGCGCTTGTTGCCTTCACCTACCTCTACGACGCGGATATAATCAACATCGCCGTCACCGTTGAGGTCAAGGTTGTTGTAGAACTCATTCGGGTCGTTGAGCTTGGTCTCGAATTCCTCCAAGTTCTGCGCCTCGGCGAACAGGTTCGCTACTACCTTGAGGTCCAGCGCCTGAGAGATGTCCGTACTGTTGGCCGAAACGGTGATCGTCTCGTCGGCCCAAAGCGTGGCACTCATTAGCACCATCGCTGTCAGAAGTGTCATTAAGCGTTTCATAATCGTTGTTGTTTTTTTAAGTTAATTTTTCGTCATGACGTCATTTCGTCATTTCGACTTTTCGTCATTCTAATTCACCTTATCCAATTATCGTGCCAAACCCGTCAGACCAGTTGCAGATTATGGTGCATTTTCTCTTTTTTGGTCCGCATATAGCGTTCATTATAGGGATTTGGACGTATCTCAATCGGCACGTTCTCAACGATTTCTATGCCGTAACTCTCCAGTCCGATACGCTTCACGGGATTGTTGGTCATCAACCGCAGTCTACAGGCATTCATCTCCCGCAAGATCTGTGCACCGACACCGTAATCGCGTTCGTCGGGTCTAAAACCGAGGTGCACGTTGGCCTCTACGGTGTCCTCTCCCTCTTCCTGGAGTTTATACGCACGAATCTTATTCATCAGTCCGATACCGCGTCCTTCCTGGTTCATATAGACGAGGATGCCCTTGCCCTCTTGCTGGATCATCTCCATGGCGCGTTCGAGTTGTTCGCCGCACTCACAGCGCATCGAACCGAAGACATCGCCGGTCATACAACTCGAATGCACACGACACAAGATCGGTTCGTCGGCCGTCCACGTTCCTTTTTGCAGCACGACATGTTCCAGTCCCGTAGTCAGGTCGCGGAAGGGCGTCAACATAAACTCACCGTGCCGCGTAGGCAGGAAGACCGTCTCACCCTTTTCGATGAGACCGCTACGCTCAAAGTCGAAAGACCGCTCACTATGTTCGCTCAAAGTAAAAAGCTGCTTTGAGTCCGAAGGACGGTCTTTTGTCTTTTTACTTTCTACTGATAACCTATAGGCTATCAGGTCCTTAATCGTGATGATCTTCAGGTCGTATTCCCGGGCCACTTGTTCCAATTGGGGCATACGGGCCATCGTACCGTCAGCATTCATAATCTCGATGAGTGCGGCGGCGGGGTGCAGTCCGCTGAGTCGTGCCAGGTCCACACCTGCCTCGGTATGTCCGGCACGCTGGAGTACACCTCCTGCACGGGCGTATAGCGGATTAATATGTCCTGGCCGACCAAAGGTCTCCGGACGCGAAGCCGGATCGGCCAGCGCACGGATAGTAGCCGCACGGTCGGCGGCAGAGACGCCGGTAGTACAGCCTTCGAGCTTATCCACGGTGACGGTAAAGGGCGTACCGAGCATGGAGGTATTATTCGCTACCTGGTGCATGAGGTCGAGTTCGGCGCAGCGTTGTTCAGTGACGGGTACGCAGAGCACACCTCGTCCATGCTGTAGCATGAAGTTGACCTTCTCGGGCGTGATCAGTTCCGCCGCCGTGATAAAATCGCCTTCGTTCTCGCGGTCCTCATCGTCCACTACGATGACAAATCGTCCTAAGCGAAAATCCTCTAAGGCTTCTTGAATAGTATTCATATCGTTGTTTTAAATCATTTTTCAATCGTTCATATTCGCGCAACCAGGCCTCGGGGTTGAACAGCGACGAGTCGGTAGCTGCCTTATACGTCAGGAACACACCTATCGGTAGCAACACAAACGAACTCAACCACATACCTGCCCAGCAGGGCCACAGGGCTTCGCGTGCCATCTTATACCCGGTGTTGTCGATAATATAGTAGATAATAAACAGCACGACGGAGATCACCACCGGAGCACCCAAGCCTCCCTTACGGATGATCGCACCCAGCGGTGCACCGATAAAGAAGAAAATAAGGCAGGCAAAGGCCAATGTAAACTTACGGTACAGCTCAATCTCATGACGCCGGATATAGCGCTGGGAGTCATCCAGCATGAGGGCGTTGTAGTCAACCTGGTCGCGGTAGTTCTGTGCCCGCTCCAGTGCGATACGTGCCGCGTAGAGTTTCCGGTCGGTAGGCATGGCGCGGAAGCATACTTCCGGGTCATACACCCGCTGCTCGTTCGGCTCAACAGGTATGAGTTGGCGCGACTGACGGCGTTCACGCCCGAAATAGCGGTCGGCCACCATCTTCGTGCTCTGCTCCAGGCTCTGCTCATGCGCATTTTGCGCCATGGAGTCGATCGAGTGCACCAGTTCCACGACATTTTTGCTCACGTGCTGGTCATCGAGCACCGACTCATCATAACGACTGAACTCGGAGTCGAAGTCGAGCAACACCTGCTTCATGGCAAAGGTCTCGCGCCGGTATGGAATACTCGTCGTACCGGTGGCCTCCTGTTCCTTCTGACTCAGGTTCTCGAAGGCCTCACCCGAATAAAGCCGCAGCAAGAGGTATTTCTTATCTTCCGTAAAGTACAACTGCCCGGTATCGGCTACCGTAACCGACACATTACGAAAGCCCTGGGTATAGTCGTATATCATGACGTCATAGAGCTTGCCGTCTACGGGGTCTTTCTGCCGCACGTAGATATTCAGGCCGTCTATACCACCGTAGAACTCCCCTACCGGAATAGACAATTCGGGTGATTTCTGCCTTAGCGAGAAGATGAGGGCCCAGAGTTTGGCCTGCGCCTTGGGTAGCACGTTATTGCTAAAGAAGAAAGCCCCTACGGCTATCAGGGCGATGGTAAACGTGAGCGGCCGCATGATGCGAAAGAGCGAGATACCCGCCGCCTTCATTGCCGTCAGCTCGAAGCGTTCACCGAGATTACCGAAACTGATAAGCGACGAGAGGAGTATGGCCAGCGGCAGTGCCAGCGGAACAACCGTAGCGACCGCATAGATAAAGAATTCGGCTAATACCGTAAGCGCCAAACCCTTACCCACCAAATCCTGGATATGCATCCATACGAACTGCATCAACAAAATAAAGATGCTGATAAATAGCGTTGCCAGAAACAACCCGAGGAAGTTTCGCAACAGATATATGTCCAGTCGCTTGACGAGTCTCAATCGTTTGTCTTATCCGTTTAAGTTTTCGCTCACAAATATCAGCGGTAGCAGGTCGGCGGCGGAGCGGAAGACGAGGGTCTCTTTCTCGCCGTATAGCAGCACTTCCATAGGCTGATGGTAGCGGTGCTCGGTTTCGATCATCACTTGTCGGCACGCACCGCAAGGCGATCCGGGTTCGGCGGTAAAATGGCCGTCGGTAAAGCAGGCTATCGCGAGCCGCATCACAGGTTGGTCGGGATACTGTGCCCCCGCAGCAAACAACGCCGTGCGTTCCGCACAAAGGCCCGAGGGATAAGCCGCATTCTCCTGGTTAGCCCCCCGAACAATCATGCCGTTTTTCAGTTCGGCCGCCGCACCAACATGGAAACCCGAATAGGGGCAGTAGGAGTTGTTGATTTGCTCACGGGCGATGGCGACTACGGCCTGTTGTTCCGGCGTGAGTTCCTCCCACGTACATGCCGTCACAGGGGTCTTAATCTCGTACTTTTTCATATCTTAGCTATTTTTAAGGTGCGCATTATCTCAAATTAGTCCGCAAAGATACAACATTTTTTCCATATACGCAAGCGCGCACGCATTTTTCCTCAAAAAAATTGTTTTTCTCCTAAAAAAACAAGCTCTTTCCACTTTCAACTTTCCACTTTCAACTTTTTTTCGTACCTTTGCAAGTCCGCTTGTGAACCATTATGAAAAAACGACGCATTCTATATCTTTTGCTACTCATCGGTATGGCCTCGATGGTCCATGCCATGACGCCGGAAACCCTGGCCGACTCGCTGAACCGCTATCTGGATCTTCGTACGCGCTGGTCGAGCAAGGTCAAGGTGGAGCGTATCGAGACCAAGGGGCGTACCGTATCGCTCTATACCAACCGTACGCTGGGCGGTATCTCGATGAGTCCGGAACAGCTGGACGCACTTCGTATGCAGGTCTCGCTCTGGACGCGCGGCGACTCGCTGGGTACAGTATATATCTATGCCGAGAACACGGAGATCGGTTCGCTTATCTCGAGTTATTACCGTCCTAACGGCCGCCAATTTGTCTATACCAACCGCACGCCACGCACCCGGATCGAGGGACTTACCCCGCTCTACCTACCCGGCTACGAACGCTGGACGCAAGGCCTGTACGACCGCTATATCGCCCTCTGGCCGAGTCACGGCACCTATTACAACCAAAAAGAGCAGTTATGGCGCTGGCAACGCGCTACTATGTGGACCACGGTAGAGGACCTCTACACCACGGAATATACGCGTCAGATAGCCCGCATGCTGGAGAACGCCGGCGGTATCGTGCTGCAACCTCGTCCGCGTCTGGGTGGCCGCGACCTCAAACACGTAGCAGGACGCTGGGTCTTCCGTCAGGACGACGATGCGTACCGTACCGGTCGTAGCGGCCTGCAACGCTGGCAGGAAGCCGCCCGTGAATGGCTGGAATTTGCCGGGTATCCGGACAGCATCTACGACTACCTAAAGGGCGAGAACGACTATAAGTCCGACCTGCTCAGCCGCGGTCGCTGGGTCAATTACCTGGTCGGTGGCAGCGATGCCCACCCCGATGCAGAGGGATTAGGATTGCCTGTCGATCTGTGTCTTGCCATGCATACCGACGGCCTGTCGGAGGATGACAACCGCTCCATTGTCGGTACGCTGGCCATCTACTACACCCGAGGTGAGGACAAGAAGACCACCTTCCCCAACGGCGTGAGTCGGCAGATCAATCGTGACCTGGCGGATTATGTCCAGTCGCAGATCGTGCATGATATCCGTGCGCTGTATTGTCCCGGTTGGAAACGGCGCCTACTGAACGATGCCAACTATGCCGAGTCCCGCCTGCCGGAAGTGCCGTGCGTACTGATCGAACTACTGAGCCATAAGAACATGCCGGATATGCAGTACGGCCTCAACCCGCAATTCCGCTTCGATGCATCGCGGGCTGTCTATAAGGGTATCTTGCGTTATCTGCATACTAAGGCAGGTACAACGCCGGTGGTACAACCCCTGCCGGTCATGGATTGCCGCGTTCATCGTATCCCGGAGACCGACAGCCTGCAAATCGCTTGGGCGGCACAGCAGGACCGTCTGGAGCCCACGGCCGAACCCGGTTACTACGTAGTCTATATTCGCGAGAACGATGGCAAGTGGCAACCGGTGGTTTGCGACACGACGTTCTATACCCATCCGGCTAAGCGCGGCACACGCTACGACTACTACATTCTGGCGGGCAATGCCGGCGGACTGAGTTTCCCCTCGGAGACACTATCGGCGTTTATAGCACCTAAGCATGGCAAAGACGAACCCAAGACGCTGCTCCTGGTGAATGCGTTCAATTATACCGGCGGTCCGGAGTGGTTCAACGATGCCACCTTTGCCGGTATCGTCCCGGGCAGTTATGCCGTAGAGGATGGACTATACGGGGCATATATCGGCGAGCAGATCATCTTCGACCGCCGGCTCGACTGGACGGATGATGATAACTGCGGCTTTGGTATGTGCAACCGGGATCATCAATCTACGCTTACCATGGGAAATACCCACGACTATCCCGTGCAACACGGTCGCCTGCTGGCGCGGTTGGGATATTCCTATGAGAGTTGTAATCTTACCTCCAAGCCCGTCCTGGACAGTCGCTATGCCGCCGTCGATATTATTTGCGGCAAACAGCCCGGTACGGATGCGAGCGTGTTGCCCTACGCGATGCAGCGGCAGTTGCAGACCTATCTTTCGCACAGCGGTCGGGTCCTGCTGTCGGGCAGTTACCTGGGATCAGGTATGAAGAGTTCGAGCGAGAAGAAATGGTGCGAGCAGCACCTGCATTTCCGCTATCGCGCCCCTCGTGCCTGCCATAACGGACGCTTAGAGGCCGAGCAGGACTGGCTGGGCGTAAAAGAGATCGAGTTATGGCAACAACCGGCGGCCGATCATCTCTTTGCCGAGGCGCCGGAGAGCCTGGAACCCGTGAACGGGGCCGTACGGCTTGGTTGCTACGGGGACATGCGTATTCCCTTCGGCGCAGCCTGGAAGAGCTATGTGAGCAAGAAGCACCCGGAGCAGGCACGTACCGTCGTGTTCGGTTTCCCGCTGGAATGCAGTCCGCAATTCGAGACGCTCTACCGCCGTAGCATCGACTATTTACTGGAGACCGACAGCTATAAGAAAAAGAAATAATACCCCCACAGGATATGAAGAAAAAGAATCTACCCTTGTTTGAAAATATCACCATCACGGGTGTGGCCGCCGAAGGCAAAGCTCTCGTGCGCATCAACGACCTGGTCACGTTTGTGCCTAACTGCGTGCCGGGCGATATCGTAGATCTGCAGATCACGAAGAAGAAGCACTCCTTCATGGAGGCTAAGGTGGTGCGACTCGTGCAACCCGGCCCGCTGCGCTGCGAGGCACGGTGTAAGCACTTTGGTGTATGCGGCGGTTGCAAATGGCAGATACTCCCCTACACCGAGCAACTGCGCTATAAGCAACAACAAATCGTGGATAACCTCACGCGTATCGGCAAGATCGCCCTACCCGAGATCAGTCCGATTCTCGGCAGCAAGCATATCTACGAATACCGCAATAAGTTGGAGTTCACCTTCGCCGACCGAAAATGGCTGCCCTGGGAAGAGATCGAAGCCGCCGGCGGACTGGAGCACGTGGACTGCACCTACGGTCTCGGTTTTCATATCCCGAACTGCTTTGACAAGGTGCTGGATATCACGGAGTGCCACCTCATGCCCGAGATCAACAACCGCATCCGCAACGCTATTCGCGAGTATGCCAAGACCCACGACCTGAGTTTCTACAACGAGCACACCCACGAGGGCTTGCTGCGCACGCTCATCATTCGTTCCAACCACAAGGGCGAGTTGATGGTTATCGTCTCGTTCGGAGAACCAATCACCAATCTTCTGGAATACCTGCACACGGAGTTCCCGGAGATCATCGCGCTTCTATACGTAGAGAACACGAAGTTCAACGACACGATCGGGGACCTGGACGTCAAGGTCTTCTACGGCCAGGATCATATCATCGAAGAGATGGAGGGTCTGCAATTCAAGGTAGGCCCGAAGTCGTTCTACCAGACCAATACCGAGCAGGCCTACGAGCTCTATAAAGTCGCCCGCGAGTTTGCCTTCAACAACCTTTCGCCATTAGCCAATAACCTTTCGCCTTTAGTCTACGACCTCTATACGGGTACGGGCACCATCGCCAATTTCGTGGCCCGTCAGGCACGTCAGGTCATCGGTATCGAGTATGTGCCCGAAGCGATCGAGGATGCGAAAGTCAATTCGAAGATCAATCATATCGAAAATACACTGTTCTTCGCAGGCGATATGAAGGATATCCTGAATGATGCGTTCGTGGCGCAGTACGGTCGTCCGGATGTCATCATCACCGATCCGCCTCGTGCCGGCATGCACGAAGATGTCATCAATGTCATCCTCAACGCCGAACCGAAACGCATCGTCTATGTGAGTTGTAATCCCGCCACCCAGGCACGCGACCTGCAACTCTTAGATCCCAAATACCGGGTAGTCAAGGTGCAACCCGTAGATATGTTCCCCCATACCCAACACGTGGAGAACGTCGTGCTACTGGAAATTAAAAATTAAAAATTAAAAATTACGAATTATGCATTTTCTGCTGATATTGTTTATCTACTTCGTGTCGTTTCTGGACAAGCCGGAGAAGACCGCTCCGCAACTCTCACCGCGTGCCGTCGAGCAGCGCCAGAAATGGAATATCCCCACCGATGAGATGGATTATCCGGTGAGCCGGATGTATCTGGATAGTCTGCGCCGCATGGGCGTTCGGGTGCATCATAGCAGTCGTTGGTTCAACGGCGCCACCTGTGAGATGAGCGAGACCCTCGCCCAGAAAGTAGCCAATCTGGGTTTTGTCACTTCCGTAGAGATGACCCGCGACAATAGTGCACCGATCTATGGGCCGCAAAAACGGCGCATGGCGAATGGCGAATGGCTGACGGCTAACGGCTCCGGCCGTTGGACCGACCGGCAGTTGGCGCTCTACAACCTCACGCCGCTTCACGAGGCGGGCTACGAGGGACAAGGTATCCTGCTGACCGTTTGCGACGGCGGATTCTATAATGCCAACACCATGGCTTGTTTTCGTCAGAGTCAGGAGTTGGGCCATTTCGACTTCACCGACGACGGCGATGATTTCTACGGTTCGTCCGGCACCCACGGTTCGGAGTGCCTGAGCCTCATATCGGGTATACTGACCGACGAGTACGGCGGTTATTACGGTGCTGCCACCCGCTCGAACTACTACCTCATGCGTTCCGAAGAAGCCGAGCACGAGAGTCCGAAGGAGATGGACAACCTAGTGGCAGCCTTGGAGAAAGCCGACTCGCTGGGTGTCAATGTCTTCTCCGCTTCGTTGGGCTATGCGTATTTCGATAACGACGACTGGACGCTCGACAAACTAACCGACCTGGACGGACTGACCACCCGTTGCAGTCGTGCCGCTACGATCGCCGCACGCAAAGGTATGCTCGTCTGTATTGCCGCCGGTAACGAGGGCACCAGTGCCTGGCGCACGATATCCGCACCGGCTGACGCCGATAGTATCCTCACGGTAGGAGCGGTGACGGCAGATAGCCTCGTGGGCGATTTCTCCAGTTACGGTCCGAGTAGCGACGGCCGTATCAAGCCGGAGGTGTGTGCGGTAGGTGTCCAATCAACGGTCGTCTATCCCGTCGGCGATATGATAATTACGGGTAACGGCACCAGTTTTGCGACGCCCCTCTTGGCCGGACTGGCATGTTCGCTCTGGTCAGCACTGCCGGATGAGAATGCGATGCAGATACGCGAGCGTATTATCCGCAGTGCCCACCGTCACGAGCACCCGGATCGCGAGAACCATATAGGCTACGGTATTCCGGATGCCTGGGCGGCCTATACGATGCAGCTGGAGGGAATACAGAATACAGCATATAGCATACCGGCTCAGAAGATCTTGCGCGACGGACAGATCCTTATCATCCGCAACGGCATGGAATATACCGTGCAGGGAATCCGCCTGGAATAAAAAAAAGGTAGGCTAACTATGTCGCACCGCTACAACCTCCTACCCTTGCTTCGGTCAAGACCTGGGGGAATTCAGAGGGAGCTGGTCGCATAGCACCTACCTATAAGTCGCCTTCGTTTTTTCAAAAGCGACGACAAAATTACTGCTTTTTTTTGACATACGCAAATTTTTTGGCAAAAAAATACAAATTGCTGGTTGATTTTATCATATCGCGCATTCGAGCCGAACTTCCGTTTGAGCCGAACGAGGAAAAAGAAGCCCTGTTTCAAGTACTCGGCCGCTACCTGGTTTCTACCGAACAACGCAAGGCTTTTATCCTGAGCGGCTACGCCGGAACGGGTAAGACCAGTGTGGTCTCGGCGCTGGTGCGGGCGATGGAAAAGCTCAACCAGCCCTGCGTCCTGATCGCCCCTACAGGTCGTGCCGCCAAGGTCATCGCGCGTTATGCCGACCGCCCTGCATATACAATCCATAAGTATATCTACCGTCAGGACCAACTCGGTGTCGAGTCCTTCTCGCTCAGCGAGAACCGCCACCAGCATACCCTCTTTATCGTGGACGAATCGTCTATGATTTCCGCCACGCGTGACAATGCCTCCTTCGGTAGCGGCAACCTATTGGACGACCTGGTACGTTTTGTCTATCAGGGACAAGGCTGTCACATGCTCCTTCTCGGCGACTCGGCACAGTTGCCGCCCATCGGTACTACCGCCAGTCCCGCACTCTCCCCTACCCGTCTGGCAGGATACGGATTACAAGTCAGTCATTTCCAGCTTACGCAGGTCGCTCGTCAGGCCCTGGATAGCGGTATCCTGGCCAACGCAACACGATTGCGCACCTTGCTCAACGACCCGCTATCCGTGACCATGGAAGACATGCGTCCCCAAGCGGCCGAAGACCTCATCATGCTGCGCGGCGCAGAGGTCGTGGAGCAATTGGAGCGAAGCTATCAAGAAGTAGGTGCGGAAGAGACACTTATCATCACCCGCTCCAACCGGGCCACCAACCTCTACAACCAAGGCGTACGGGCACGTATCCTGTGGAAAGAGGACGAGTTCTCCACCGCCGACCGACTCATGGTCAGCAAGAACAATTATTTCTGGACCCGGGAATACGAGGGTATCGACTTCCTGGCCAACGGTGACTCGCTGGAAGTCGTCCGCACCCGCAACCAGCACGAGATGTACGGTTTTCGCTTCGTCGAGGCCAGTCTGCGGGCGGTGGATTACGACTACGAGATCGACGCACTCGTATGGCTCGACACGCTCTTTACCGACACGCCGGAGGACAACTACCGCATGCAGCAACAGCTCTTCCAGGCTATCGCCGAAGACTACCCGGAGATCAAGAACCGCAAAGAACGCACCAAACTCATCTACCAGTCGCCGTATTATAACGCGCTGCAGGTGCGTTTTGCGTATGCCGTCACGTGCCATAAGGCGCAAGGCGGCCAGTGGCGACACGTATATATCAATCCGGGCACGATCGCCCAGGACGCCGAACGCATGGCCTCTCCCGCCGAACGAACCGCCTACCTGCGCTGGCTCTACACCGCCCTCACCCGTGCCACCGACCGCATCTACTGGCTCCGATAAGCTAAAAAAAAAATGCCGAATTTTCAAAAAAGTGGCATACACATTTGTGTATGTCATTTTTTTTTTGTAATTTTGCACGCGGAAATGAAAATCATTTTTTCACACAATAATTACAAAGCAATGAAAATCTATCAACTTCCTGTGCTCATCTGTGCTTTTGCAGCCAGTGTCTTGCTGACCGGTTGCCGCTCGGATGTTGATGTGAACAACATCGACACGAGTGCCGAGCTGGAGATGGGTATCGCGCTGCCGATCGGTAGCATGAGTTTTACAATTGAAGATTTCCTGGGCGCCGGCCTTGGTAATTTTTACATCGACACCATTCACGACGAGCAGGACTTGTACCTGGACGTCATCACGTGGAAAGACACGTTCGACATCGAGCGTAACTTCCATGCCGACTCCCTGGACCTTACCAACATGGTATCCAGCAAGAAGCTCACGCTGAATGTCTTTGACTATCTGTCTGCCTATCCTACCGCACCGGATGGCAAGAAGTACGTACCCGGAAGCGACACGCAAGCCACGATTCGCTTCACAATGCCTATCACCCTGAAAGGTATCAACAAGGAGATGGGTGGCGACCGCCTGGACAGTGCCCTCATCGAAATGGCACGCTTCACCTCGCAGATTCAGACCCAAAACATGAATCTGGATTGGAACTGGATCGACGAAGTAAACATCGAACTCGGTGCACAAGTCAACCGTCCGGCCGGCAACACCATGGTCGTTTACCGCAAAGGCGATGCCGGTGGTTACGGACAGGATATCAATACCGATATCGATGCGTTCACGATCTGCCTGATGAAGAATCGCAACCTCAACCCCGCAACCGAATGGAGCAAGTACGAGATCAACAACGTGATCGATACCTGTACGTTCTATATCAACTTTAAGTTCACCATCCCTTCCGGCGAGACAGCCGTGGTATCGCCGGGCGGCGGATTCGACTACAACCTGGACGTAGCTTTTATCAAGTACACCGCTATCTGGGGTAAGTTCGTGGCCTCCAACGACATGCACGACGAGGACACGATTATGATCAAGGATTATATCGGCATGCTCGACTTCCTCACACGCGCCAATATGCCGTTTGCTTATCCTAAGATCGACATGCACGTCATCACGCATATCGCGGGTGCGATCACGCTCGACGGCGACTACCTCTACGCCATCGATGCGAACAATAAGAAGACCTACGCCGAATTCTATGCCAGCCGTCAGCACAACTTCTCGCCTGTCATTGTCGAGGGTCAGTACCTGCCGCTGAGCAGCCAGATTGGCGACTCGACGACTAATCTGATTATTCCCTTCAGCGAGAAAGACGACCAAGGCCGCATCGACCGCCTGTTTGCCAACATGCCGCAGATGTTAGGCTATAAGTTCAATGTCAACTTCAACTACCAGAAGACGCCGCAGATCCGTATCACCCCGAATACCGCGATCCGCATCAGCGCCATCTGTAAGCTGCCGATGATCTTCAACCACGGCTTGTTTATCGACTACAACGATACCATCAAGGATGTTAAGCTGAGCCAATTCAGCATCGACTCGCTGATTGCCGATGTAGATGTTATCGATACGGTGAAGGCTTCTAACCTGCGCCTCGTGCTCAACGCCGAGAACACCATGCCGCTCGATATCAAGGGCGTGATGCGTTGCTACGACGAGCAGGGCAAGCTGCTCATGGATCCTACCGACCCGACCAAGCCGCTCATGCTGTTTGAGGAAGATCCCGTACGTGGCGATACGCTCTATTTTGCCGCCGCCAAGTATACCAATACCTACGGTATCTGGGCACAAACCGAGCCGGGCAAGACCCGTAATGTCGTACGCATCTCGAAGGCGAAGATGGATATGCTGCCCAAGATCAAGAATATCGTCTACTATGCCGTCATCGACGACAAGTCGCTCAATGCCAGCCTGCCGAACTTCAAGCTCACCAAGAACATGGGCCTGAAATTCAAGATCGGCCTCTCGGCAAACGCGGATGCGATCTTCAACTTTGACAACAAGAACAATAACCAATAATTAGGAGGACACTGCAATGAAAAAGACTATGAAACGATTCGGACTGGTAGCCCTCCTCACCCTGATGACACTCAGCATTGAGGCACAACAGGTGACCACCATGTACTTCCTCGAGAACGCTCCGATGCGTCACGTGCTCAACCCTGCTTTCCAACCCGTCAGCAAGGGGTATATCAACTTCACGCCGCTGGGCTACTCCAGCCTCTGGGTGGGCAACAACTCGCTTACCATGAGCGACGTTCTCTATACCTATCAGGGGCAGACCATTACCGCCCTTCACCCCGAAGGCGGTGACCGTCAGGCCCTGCTCAACCGTTTCCGAAAATTGACGCTCGTCAACGGAGACATTACCTTAGGTTTGCTCAATATGGGTTTCCGCATCAAAGATGACGGTTATTTCACCCTGGGTATCAACCAGAAAGTAGACCTCGGCATCAGCCTGCCCAAGACTATGTTCGATTTCCTGCTGGGCGGCGGTATGACCGACCTGGAGGGTGGTATCAACTACTTCAACCTCACCCGTCTCGGTGCGTATGCTAACGTATTTACCGAGGTGAGTGGCGGTTATTCCCACCGTATCAACGATCACTGGACCGTCGGTGGTAAACTCAAGGTGCTGCTCGGTGAAGCCTATATCGGTGCACGCACCAAGAACCTGGGTATCGATGCCTCTACCGAACAATGGTGGCTGCACGGCAACATGGATCTGGCTGTCGCTGCTCCGGTGAATTGGGACTTCCTGCCTACCACGATCAACAACTTCGACGACCTGACGAATTCGTTCAAGAACTTCGATCCCAAGAAGCATATGAAGTACGCACCTGCCGGTTACGGTGCTGCCATCGACCTCGGTTTTACCTACAAGCCTATCGAACAAGTCCAGATCTCAGCCGCGCTGGTTGATCTCGGATTTATCTACTGGAACAACTCCCGTAAACTCGGTTGCTCGATCGATACGATCTTCGACGGCGTAGGCGAGTTCCAATATAGCGACTACACGGACGAGAACGGTCAGTTCCAGAGCGACAAACTCAAAGATGACGTCGTCACCAACCTCAAGAATATCGTCAATGCCATCGACATTGATGAGGTACAGAAGAAAGGCTTTGCCCGCATGGTTTCCGCCAAACTGAACGTAGGTGTGGATGCTAATTTCTGGGAGAACCGTGTCGGCGTAGGTGTGCTGTCGCAGACCCGCATGTACGATAATAAGTTCTACGAGGAAGTGACCGTAGGTGCCGCTTTGCGTCCGTGCAACTGGTTCAACCTGGCCGTCTCCTACTCGCTCTGCCAGAATGGCAAGTATAGTGATATCGGTGCCGGTCTAAGCTTCATGCCCTACGATGGTATCAACATGACGCTGGCCATGGACTATATCCCCACCAACTATGCCGGTATGGATATCAATGGTCAGAAAAAATATGTCCTGCCCTACAAGACCAAAGGCGTCAACCTGGCACTCGGCTTCTCGATCTGCTGGGGCTCCAATAAGAAAGACAAGGATAAAGACGGTGTATGGGACAAACTGGATCTCTGCCCGAATACCCCGGTGGGTGTACAGGTGGATGAGCACGGTTGTCCGCTGGATGAAGACAACGACGGTGTACCCGACTACCTCGACCACTGTCTGGGCACGCCTGCCGCAGCACTCGGCACGATCGACTCGGTAGGTTGTCCTATTGACTCGGATCAGGACGGTGTACCCGACTACCTCGACCGCTGTCCGAATACGCCGAAAGAAGCGCTCGGTCAGACCAACGAAGAGGGTTGTCCGATCGACTCGGACCAGGACGGCGTAGCCGACTACCTCGACCGCTGCCCCAACACGCCGCGTGAGGCTATCGGTCATGTAGATGCCCAGGGTTGTGAGCTGGATAGCGACGGCGACGGCATACCCGACTACCTGGATCGTTGTCCCGGTACGCCGGAGGGCGCAAGCGTAGATGAGAACGGTTGTGAACTGGATACCGATGGCGACGGCGTACCCGACTGGCGTGACGAATGTCCGAAGACCCGCAAAGAAGCACTCGGTCATACCGACGAGAAGGGTTGCGACCTCGACTCGGACCACGACGGTGTACCCGACTGGCAAGACGAATGCCCGATGGTAGCCGGCGTGAAAGAGAACAAGGGTTGCCCGGAGGTAAAACGTGAGATCCGTCAACTGCTCAAGAAAGCGATGCAAGGTATCGAGTTTGAGACCGCCCGCGCTACTATCAAGCCCGCCTCTTATCCGCTGCTCGACGAGATTGCACAGCAGTTTATCGACAACCCGTCCTTCATCATCGAGGTACAAGGTCAT
The DNA here is from genome assembly GCA_017551025.1 of Paludibacteraceae bacterium. Classification (GTDB taxonomy): domain Bacteria; phylum Bacteroidota; class Bacteroidia; order Bacteroidales; family Paludibacteraceae; genus Colicola. The sequence goes on from JAFZNG010000006.1 coordinate 16,227, forward strand.
ACCGACAATACCGGTAATGCGGAGAAGAACATGGAACTCTCGCAAAACCGTGCGAACGCCGTACGCGACTACCTCATCAGCAAGGGCGTACCCGCCGAGCGCATGACCGCACACGGTTACGGTCAAGATCGTCCGATCTCGGACAACAGCACCAAGGCCGGACGTGCTAAGAACCGTCGTGTAGAGTTTGACATCACCTTTGAGCAGGTAACCGTCGAGACCGTACTCGATCATGCCGATCCCGTTGTAGAAGAGACGGAAGCCGCACAACCGACACAAGAATAAAAATCACAAATCATAAATCATAAATCAACTATTCTATGGGAAGAGCTTTTGAATATCGCAAAGCGACCAAATTGAAACGTTGGGGTCATATGGCCCGTACATTCACAAAACTGGGAAAGGAAATCACTATTGCCGCTCGTGACGGCGGACCGGATCCCGACAGCAACCCTCGTCTGCGTACGCTGATCCAGCAATGTAAGAAGGAGAACATGCCGAAGGAGAATATCGATCGCGCTATCAAGAAAGCGACCGACAAATCGTCTGAGGGTTACAAGGAGATCAACTACGAAGGATACGGACCTCACGGTATCGCTATCTTCGTCGAGACCGCTACCGACAACAACATGCGTACCGTAGCCAACGTACGCTCCTACTTCACTAAGTTCGGCGGCACGCTCGGTACACAGGGTTCGCTCCAGTTCCTCTTCGACCGCAAGGCCTGCTTCACCGTTACGATGAAGGATGGCATCGACCTGGACGAACTCGAACTGGAACTGATCGACTTCGGTGTCGAAGAACTCGAGAAAGACGAGGAAGAAGGTACGATTGTTATCTACGGTGACTTCGACCAGGCAAGCGCTATGCAGAAATACCTGGAGGAGAACGGCTTCGAGATCCAGTCTTGTGAGTTTGTTCGTATCCCGAACGACTACAAGGAGTTGCCCGAAGACCAGAAAGAGGCCGTACAGAAACTCATCGACCGTATCGAGGAAGACGAGGATGTGCAAAATGTTTTCACAAATATGGCCTAATCTTACAGATCGTCAGGCTGAGCAGTTCGCTCAGCTTGACGCGCTGTATCGCGACTGGAACAGCAAGATCAACGTGATCTCGCGCAAGGATATCGATGCCTTGTACACCCATCATGTGCTCCACTCGCTGGCTATCGCCCGTGTACTGGGTTTCAAACCCGGCACGACGATCATGGACGTCGGTACGGGTGGCGGCTTCCCGGGTATACCCCTGGCGATCCTGTTTCCCGAGTGCCAATTCCTGCTGGTAGATTCGGTACAGAAGAAGGTGCGCGTCGCCTCCGAGGTGGCGCAGGCGATCGGACTGGACAACGTAGAATGTATCTGGGAACGCGTAGAGCAGGAGAAACGTACGTTCGACTTTGTCGTCTCGCGTGGCGTGATGCCCCTACCCGATCTGGTCAAACTCACGCGTAAGAATATCGACCGCCACCAGCGTAACGCCTTGCCTAACGGCTGGCTGATCCTGAAGGGAGGCGACCTGCGTGACGAACTGCGTCCCTTCCGCTCGCTGGCAGAACTGACGCCGATTAGCGAACTGTTTGACGACGAGTGGTTCCGCGAGAAATATGTCATCTATCTGCCTAATCATTAAGCCGGAGGATGCCTGTCAGTAGTATGCAACAAAAAGTCTTTTATTTCAATCCGTATCGTGAGTGCACCTACCTCCTATGGGATGCATCGCGTCGTGCGGTCATCATCGATGCCGGCATGTACGAGCCGCGTGAGCAGCAACGCTTTGCCGACTTTATAGCGCGCGAACAACTCCAACCGGTAGCGCTTCTTATCACGCATACCCATCCTGATCATATATGCGGCCAAGAGTGGCTGGAAGAGACCTACGGTCTCCGGGCGGTTATCTATCCCGAAGAGGGCACGCTCCGCCTGCCGGATTTCGAAGAGACGTTCCATGTGCTCCGCACGCCGGGGCATAAAGAAGACTGCGTATGCTATTATATCGCGGCGCAAGGCCTACTCTACTCCGGCGACACGCTCTTTGAGGGTTCTATCGGCCGTACGGATCTGCCCGGAGGTGATTATGATAGACTGATGCAGTCGCTGCAAGAGCTGGCACAACTACCCCCGGAGACACAGGTATTCCCCGGTCACGGTTATCCTACAACCATTGCCCACGAACTGGCGCATAATCCGTACATGCAGTGAGACGCCGGTTGGTCATATGGTTGTGTTTCTTCTTACCGCTGTGCCTGCCCGCACAGCAGTCTGCTCAGATTGAGGCGCTCATTCATCAGCAACGCTACAGCGAGGCGCTTCAACTGACTACCATACAGCTCCGTGCGCATTCGCGTGACGGCAAGCTATACGCCCGACGCGCTTGGCTCTACCGCAAACTCAACCAGCCCGGCATGGCTATCCTGGATATCGACCAGGCTATCCGTCATACCTCGTCCTCAGCACAGACCCGCAGCCAACTCTATTTTATGCGCGGGGATATCCATACGGAGATCGGTATGCTGATCGACGCCTACGAGGACTATACGGTAGCCCTGGAACTGGATCCGCAGTGTGCGCAATGTTATGCGCATCGCGGCGAACTATGCATGCAACTCGACTATTACCCCTTAGCCATCGAAGACTATGCCGAGGCACTCCGTCTGGAGAGTTACAATACCGAGTTCCGCATCGAATATGCACGCGCCTTGCTCGCCGACCAGCAGACGGAAGAGGCCGCCCGTCAACTCCAGCAGATCCTGGCCGACGACCCCGGCGCACTGGAAGCCAAACGACTGCTGGCCACCTATCATTACCTAAAGCAGGAAACAGAGGTCTATATCGACCTGTATCTGGCGTACCTGCGGGAGTATTACGAGACCCAGCACGAACCCTCCTCGGCGGATCACCTGCTCTATACCATCACCGACTCGGTTTCCTACCGCTATCTTACGGAGGCACTCGACCGCTATATCAACCATACGGCAGGCGATATACAGGTGATGTTCCGCTCCATACGCGCCAATATACGCAGCCTGCATGCCGACTATCTCGGGGCCATCGACGACCTGAGTATGCTCATCAATTCGGAGCAGGATTACGACCATGAGGCCCTCCATATGCGTGCCTACAACTACATGCAGGCGGAGCTCTATCCGCAAGCCATCAAGGATTATACCCGGCTCATACAACTCCAGCCACACAATACCGATGCCTATGCCGGCCGAGCCGATGCTTACCGGCATACCCAACAGATCAACGAGGCCATACAGGACTGGCTTTCGCTGACGCGTCTCGACTATCGCGAAGCACCGCGCGGGTTCTATCAGGCTGCCCGACTGGAAGTAGCACGCGAAAACTACATGCAGGCCATCCGTTATCTGTCGCGCAGCATTCAGCTGGCCCCGGACATCGCGTATCTATACCGGTATCGTGCCGAGCAATATGAAGCTCTCGGCAATTCACGTCAAGCCGAACTCGACTATGAGGCGGCCAAACACTTATCCGAGTCAGAAGAATGAAACGACTGCTATGCATAGTACTGCTTTGCTGGATCGTCCGACCGCTCCTCGCGGCCGAACCGATGGATACGATCCAACTGGCCGTCATGATGGAGAATCGTCAGTACGCGGAAGTCGTACGACTGACCACCCGCGAACTCAGTCGTTTCCCTAAGAACGGAGCACTGTACTACTATCGTGCGCGCGCCCAGGTAGAACAGCAAGCCATACCCGAGGCGCTGGACGACCTGCGTCAGGCGATCCGTTACCATAAGGATGTACCCGCCACCCTGCCGGAGATGTATATCATGCGTGCCGGACTATACGTACAGATCGATGATACGACCGCTGCCTTTGCCGACTATACCCAGGCTATCCAGCGTGCCGGAAAGCATCCGCATAATGCGCGTTACTATGTCTATCGGGCATCCGCCTATGCCTATTACGAACGCTATGAAGAGGCTGCAGAAGACTATCACACGGCCTCAGAAATAGAACCCGAGAATGCCTCCTTCAAACTGGAGTTGGCGCGTTATCAAGCGCTTAGCGGAAAGACGGCACAGGCAAGACAACTACTGGAAGACCTCTGTGCACTCCATCCCGAACAGATTGAAGCGCCCTACCTACTGGCCGCCATACTATGCTATGTAGAAGAGGATTACACGGCCGCCGTCGATTGGATTATCACCTCGCTGACGCGTCGCTATCTAGCCGACAAGCGCATTGGAGAGACGGATATCCTATTTATCGCCGGGGCAATCGACTACGCGTATGTCTACCGCGCCCTGAGTGATGAGATCCATCGGTACGAAGCCATGGAGCAATATGGACTGCGCGATGTCTTCTATCTGCTCCGCAGCCAACTGCTCCACCAGCAAGGCTACAGCGAAGATGAGCTGGCCGACCTCGACTCGGTAAGTGCTTTCTCCTTACCCCGCGAATACGAAGAATGGCTGGATGCGACTCGCCTGCAGTGCTATGTATCGCTGCGCCGGTGGAAGGAAGTCGTTCAACGAAGTTCCGATCTGATACGTCTGCACGAAGAAACGGCATCTTACTATCTGGTTCGGGGTATTGCATACACGGAACTGGAGCAGTTCGCTGCCGCCGAAACGGATTTACAACGAGCACACACACTGCAACCCGGCAAGCAAACAGCCCTCGCCTTGGGTAGTTTCTACCACCGTCGTCATCGCTATGCCGATGCCGTTGATGCATTCACACAACTGCTCCAAATGGCGGATTCTGCAGAGATGGTTTACGCGCATCTTGTCAGGGGACAAGCCTATCTGGGTATGCGGGATACGACGGCCGCAAATAGCGACTTTGCGTATGTGCTGGCACACGACACCACTTATCGCAACAGTTTCCGCCATTATGCGCTGTGCCGTATGGGACGTAACGCGGAGGCGATCGCGTGGGCAAACCGGATAATACGCGAATACCCCGAAGCCGAGAACTATTACAACCTGGCGTGTCTGTACGCCATAGACGGTCAGCCGGAGCGTGCCTTGGAATACCTGGAGACCGCTTTTCGGTGGGGATATACCGAACCGCGTCAAGTTCTCTGGGACGATGATCTGAACAGCCTGCGAAGCTTGCCGGACTTTCAAAGCTTGGTACAGCGTTATGTGCCGTCCCTACCCTCAGCCACCAAGTCCTCGCAAAAACAGGACACAAAAACCAAGAAGAAATGAAACGCCTGATTACTATATTACTCTGCTTGCTCATCGTCCTCAGCATGAAGGCGTATGATTTCCAGGCCGGCCATCTGTTCTACAACGTAGTAGACTCGGCCCATCAGCTGGTAGAGGTGACGTATGAATATCCGTATCGGGTAGCGCTATACGGCAGGCTACGCAAGGTAACGATCCCGCCGACAGTCACCTACGACTCGACCACGTATACCGTCGTCGGTATTGGTGCAACCGCTTTTCACGACTGTCCGAAACTGCGCCGCATCCGCCTACCGAAGACGCTCCTGTATATCGACAGTGCTGCCCTGGCCGAACTCCACTCGCTGGACAGTATCATGCTGCCGGACGGTTTAAGGCGCATAGGCGATGCGGCCTTCTATCACTGCAAGACGCTGAGCAGTATCCACCTGCCGACCAGTGTCGACTCGATCGGACTGAACGTCTTTGCCTATTGTCATCAGCTGGACCGGATTACCGTAGCGCCGGAGAACCCGACCTACGACAGTCGTCAGGATTGTAACGGGGTATGCCGGCGTGACTCGGATCGATTGGTGCTCTCCGGTCCGCGTACTACCTTCCCCGACAAGCTTCTTAGCATCGGCGAACAGGCCTTTGCCTACAGTCCGTATATTCGTCAGGCTATCCTGCCGGACGGTCTAAGGCACATTGATTATGCCGCCTTTGCGGGTTGCGACATGCTGGATACGCTCCGTCTGCCGGAAACACTTGATTCGCTGGGCGCATGGGCATTCTACGGCTGTAAGATGCTCCGTCATATTCATCTACCGGAAGCGTTGCACAGTATCCCGGCCAACTGTTTTGCCGAGTGTAACGACCTACGGGAACTGGTGCTTCCCGCCTCGGTGGACAGCCTGGCTGAACGGGCATTCTATTTCTCGGGTATCCGTTCGGCGGAACTGAAAGGCGTACGCTATATCGGAGTAGAATGTTTCGCCGCTTGCCGATTCCTGCGAACGCTGACACTATCGGCCTCGTTAGAGGAAATTGCCCCCTATGCCTTTGAGAATTGCAATGCGCTGGAGCGGATCTATATCCCTCTCGGCACACGCAAGCGTTTTCAGAAACTGCTACCAAAACCCTACCATAAATACTTGATTGAACGATGACTGTTACTACCCCACAAGACGAGGCACGCCGACTACGTGCCCAACTGGAAGAAGAGCGCCGTAATATGCGCGCCAAGCGTCGTAGTTTTACGATTGCTTTCTCGCTGATGCTGCTGATTATTATCGGCCTGACCGCCGCCGTCGTATATAACCTGAAGTTGCGCACCGATATACGGGACGCACGTAAGCACGATGCCCGCCAAACCGAACTGCTGGAAGAGCAACGCGAGCAAACCGAGACACGCGAATACCAACTCGCTGAGATGCGCCAGATCGAAGACTCGCTCACGGAGCAGATCGTACGTATCCGCACCGAACGCGACTCGCTGCAATACCAACTGTTGCGCCATGCCAAACCCGACGAGTATATCGTCCATAACGAAGAGGCCGGTGGAGCGTATGCCTACTATCGTCGTGGAGGTCAGTTTATCGTCACGGACGGATGGTATGACAACGGCTATGAACTGTATGTCTATAAGCACGTAGGCGATTACGCACTGACCGACTACGGCTTTTTCCGATTTGTTGATTTGCAAGGAAACTAAACAGACATGAAACGCTGGAAGAAATGGGTGATCATCGGCACGTCCGTCCTGGCGACGGCGGCAGTCATCGGCGGGTTTGCCATTCGTCGCGTCACATACTTGCGTTATCCGGACGGCAAGGATCATATAGATTATCGTGACGTACCGGACAACCGGTTGCTACGCGAGGTAGATATCCCCGCAAGCGCTTTGTATATCGCGCGTTACTCCTTCTATTTCTGCGAGTCGCTACGTACGGTACATATGCAGGAGGGCATGCGATCGATTGGTGCACGCGCCTTTGCCGGTTGCCGTAAGTTGCGCGAGATAGAACTGCCGAGTACGGTCCGCTGGATAGGTGGCGGTGCGTTTCAATTCTGCGACAACCTGGAACGGGTGACCATGCCGCCGGTATTGGACTCGATACGCGATAACACCTTTGCGTACTGTTTCCGTCTCCAGGATATCAACCTGCCGGACAGCCTGGTATATATCGGCACGAGTGCGTTCGATATGTGCAGTCAGTTGCATACCATCGAGTTGCCGCAGACGGTGAATTATATCGGCGAGAGTGCCTTCTTTGACTGCCAGTCGCTCGACAGTATCGTGATTCCTCGTCGTGTCAAAGCGCTCCATCATATGTCGTTCGGCAACTGTCAGAACCTACGTTCGGTCACGTTTCTCGGACGTGTGGACACCATTGATCGCATGGCGTTCCACCATTGTGAGAACCTTAGCGAGATACGTATTCCGCGTGGTTCGCGTCGCCATTACTGCCGTGTGCTGGATCGTAATCAACTCTCTGAATATAAAGGACTACTGAAATGATGAAACGACGATTCGCTATAGCCTGTCTGCTGTGCACCGTGCTTTTTGTCAGTGCACGTCCGCTCAGCCTACCCTTTGACTCGCTGATGGGTAACTGGGAAAAATATATCGGTCGGGAGGTGGAGATCACGACACCTTTGCAGATCTCGGGTATCTTCTACGACTCGCTGATTCTCTCGCCCGAGCGCCTCATGGTGCCGGAACAGTATGCCGAGGGATTGGCGCATGCAGACAGCACACGTTACTACGAACTGAAACAATATAACCGCACGCACAGTGTGCGCCTGTGTACGCGTTTCTACGGTTATAAGTTACAGGTCGGCAATACCGTGCGCAGGCTGCGTGCCAAAGTGACGGGTGACCGACAACTGCTAACCGGCAAGACGCCGCGTTTCCTGGCGCAGCGTCATCCGGATGCCTTACCCCGGATGGAGGATGCTACGCTGATCGTATGTCAGGCGAATATCCAGAATTATTTCGCCGACCTGGGTGGCTATGCCGGGGCAAAGACGCAAGAACAGTTCGAACGCCAGACGATGAAGATTGCCAAAGGTTTGCTATATTTGAATGCGGATATCTACACGCTCTGCGAGATAGAACGTGGTCCGAAGACCACGCAAATCCTCGTGGATGCGATGAACCGCATGAGCAAGCAAGCGGATCGCTATGCCTGGGTGGATTTGGGATTTAGCGACGGCGACTCTATCTCGTGCGGATATATCTACCGCACGGATCGTGTACGTCCGTACGGTGAACCGCGATTTGCGGTACAGGATCCGGTGAATCATTACCACTATCGAATGATCAGTTGCGGCTTTGAGGAGATCTCGAGTGGCGAACGGATGGTGCTGGGCATCAATCACTTACGCTCCAAGCGCGGTCGTCCGTCCCGCAGCGACAGTATTCGCGTCCGCAATATAGACAGTCTGATGGTCATGATCGATCGCTTTCGTGCGGACAATATATACGGCGACGAGGATATCTTGTTGGTAGGCGACTGGAACTGCTACCGCCAGGAACGACCTATACGCTATCTCATCGGGCAAGGATTTGAAGATGTTTTGGAGCGTTACGATCCCGATGGCTACAGCTATGTGTACAAGGCAGAGAGCGGCTATCTGGACCAGGCTTTCGCCTCCCCCACGATGATGCAGCAGATTACGACGGCTCACCCGGTACATCTATGTGCCGACTACTATTACTCGCTGGGCTACAAGCGTGGTTCGGACCTGACGATGCATCGCTATTCCGACCACGACCCTATACTGATAGGCATTAAACTACACGCTTATGAATGAAAAACGATATAAGACGCAATTATTGCGGCTTGACCGCTTGTTGACAGGCGGCTTGGGTCGCCAGATAGCATGGATTACCGCCTTGCTGCTACTTGTATGGCTAGGAATAGTTCTAGTCCTGTATATCGCTATAGGCGACGAGTGGCAGGGTTATTGTAATGACCATCATATCAATCCGTTGCTGCTACCGTTCTACCTATTGGTGGATGCGAATGCCTTCAGCAACATGTATTTTGTCGATGGCAAAGAACAGCCTGCCCATGGATGGTTGCTATTCTTGAGCGGCGTGACCTATTTGATTGGTCTGCTGATCTTCAACGGCATCATTATTTCGGTATTGAGCAACTACTTCGATCAGCGTCGTCAGGACTATCATGACGGTACATCGCGTTACCGTATGCATGATCATTATGTCATCATGGGCTACGACGAGATGGTTCCGTCGGTGATTGATCATATCTTCCGCAACGATGCGGAGGCGCGTATCCTAATGCTATCCGCCGTCGAGTCGGTGAAGGTGCGTGAGCGGTTGCGCAAATCGGTGAAACGCGAACAGATGGAGCGTATCGTGGTTAACTACGGGCATAAGACGGCGCGCGATTACTATCCGGACATCTACCTGGAGGCGGCGAAGGAGATCTTTGTGGTCGGTAAGCGTTCGCTGCCGAACCACGATGCGGTGAATGTAGAGTGCGTAGAGAGTATCTTTGACTATCTCGCCCAGCATGTTGACCGCCGTCTGCCGCACCGTATCACCTGTGTATTTGAGGATTTTGATACGTATACAGCCTTTAAGTTAGCGGATATCTTTGAGAAAGCCAAGCAACTGGGTATCAACTTTGTACCATATAATTTCTACGAAGGTTGGGCCAAGCAGGTCTTCATTGCACGCCGCTACTACAGTTGTCACGACAGTCGTTGCTACGCCTATCCGGCTGTTTGGGGACCGGGTATCGGGTATGAGGACCGGCACCGTGTTCACCTGGTATTTGTCGGAACGTCCACCTTTGGTGTGGCCTTTGCCATGGAGGCGGCTCATGTGCTGCATTTCCCCAACGGCACGCGTAAGGATGCACGTAAGACACGTATCAGCTTTATCGACCTGCATGCCGACACAGAGATGGAGCTGTTCCGTACCCGCAACCGGCATTTCTTTGAGATACAGTCGTGTCTGTATAGTGACTTGACAGGCAGCGAGCCTCAGTCTCGTACGATACCGCCTACGCGCTATACGGGCAAGGACAGCGACTTCCTGGATATCGAATTTGAGTTTATCAAGGGTGATATCTATTCGCCGGAGGTACAGAACCTATTGAGCACATGGGCAGAGGATGAGACGGAGTATGTATCGATATTCCTTGCCAACACCAACCAGCGCGATAATTTCTGCCTGAGCATGAATATGCCGGATGCGGTATACGAACGCGAACTGCCTATCTTTGTGCGTCAGGACAGCGTAGATACCTTCGTGACCGAACTGCGCGATGCGCATACGCAGGAAGGAGCACGCCTGCCGTATTATCTATTGGATGACGACGGCCAAGTACGTACGACGGAGCGTCAGCAACGCTATGCGAATATCTACCCCTTTGGTATGAACGGTACGGCTTTCTACAGCAACCGTGTCAATCTGGCTCGCGCCGAATTGCTCAACCACCTGTATGAGACGGCCGACTACGCGCACTACCGTTTCCTACCGCTCGAGCAGTTGGAGGCGCAAGACCCGCAGGACGTGCGAAAAGCAGCCCACGACGAGTGGATGCCACTGAAGATGGCGCTCAAGTGGTCGAACCTGTATGCGGCAGAGATCATCCCTTGTAAGCTGGATTCGATGGAGGCGCTACAGCGAGAGGGCCGCTTGGATCCAAAGCAACTGGATGCGTGCATGGCCCAACTGGAACATAACCGATGGAACGTAGAGAAATTGCTGATGGGTTATCGCAAGGCGCATCCTCAGGAAGACAAGTACCAGACAAAGGATGAGGATAAAAAGGCCATGCTCGCCAAGAACAAGAAATTCCACTTTGCGCATCACGATATACGTCCCTATGACGAATTGGATGACGTGCGCCTGTTAGACAGCGAGTTCACGCGTTATATCCCCTGGATTGTACGCATGGTACCGGATATAGAACACCCCGTAAAACAATAAGCCGTATATGAAAAAACAAATTCCTATATTTATTGCCGGCTCCAAGAGTTTTCGTCAACAACGCTTGGGGCTTAAGGCCATGGCCAATGACCTGAATGCCGAATACAACGAGCAGAAGAAGGATGTCATCGTTCAAATGTATTCGTACGAGAATTTCGGCGACCATCAGCAGGAATACAACCAGTTTATCACGGAGGTATCGGAGTTGGTGCTGTTTGTGCTGGACGGCAGTATCGGTCAGCATACCGAGGACGAATTCCGCCTGGCGGTAGCCAAGCAGAAGAAGGACGGTGCGCCCCAGATACTGGTTTTCCTCAAGGATTTTGAGGAACGTACACCGGGTATCAGCAAGATAGAGAAATTGCTGGAGGAGGCTTTCGGTCCGGAGTTCTACTACCTTAGTTACACGAACACGGATGACTTGTGCAACAAGGCGAAGGAGCGTATTCAGCAACATGTCCATCGGACGATACGTCGCCGGAACATCTTCCGTCAGGCGGTAGGTCTGGCCTTGATCTTCATGATGCTTGTCGCCAGTTTTGCTACGGCTAATTTCTTTGCGCACCCGGAGAACCGAAAACCGACGCCGACGCTTATCTTTGTGGGTGGCGGTTCGGCTGCGAATATGCTCAAAAAGAATTCTGTGGACTCCTTCGACGTACGTCGGAGCAATGACTATAAGATGATCTATATCAACACGCCAAGTACGCAGGCATACGGTATGCTCCATGACGAGGTCAAAGAGCGCCATGCGCTGAAGGGGACGAACAACAACCTATTCTACCCTATTTGTCTGTCCGCTACGCAGGCACAAGACTCTGACTTCCTGCGCAAGGATACGCCCGAGGAATTCCGGGAACGAGGGATTATCTTGTCGAAATTGATAGGCTATGATACCCTGGAGGTCTTTTCCTACTATAAAAACGGTGTACCCGATTCGCTCCACCGCTATATTAGCCGCGATGCCTTAAAGGACCTGCTACGCCGCGATACGACACTCATGGTCTATACCACGAACGTGACGAGCGGCACGTATATCGCGTATGAAGTAGGTATGAATGATACGCTGGCGAACCTGGTGAAGGCGTCGCGTCGCGGGATATACTATGCCAGCTACGATCCGGAGAAAGATCTCAAGGTCAGCAATAACACGATTTCCGGCTTTATGGTACTCGGCAGTCAGAATTATCCCCCTGCCGGATGGGATGCGTTTACCCAGAACTATCCGGAACGTTGTATCAAACAACGCGTCACGCTTGGGGGCATAGAACTGGTGAAACCGGTGTATGTCTATATGGTAGCCTACCGTCAGGAAGGCGAAAAATATATTATTCCGGAGATAGCACGACAATTTCTGCACGACAAACTCGATATAGAGGATGCGCAATATTGTACGTTACTGCTCAACAAGAAAAGTCAACCAAGTATCATCTATCCCATCAGACAGGTCACGTTTATAGACGACACAAAGAAGTAAGCGGGGCGTGCGCTTACGGACGGCGGAATTCGGCGAGGACGATAGCGGTGGCAATGGCCACGTTAAGACTCTCGGAGGTCTCCGCCTCGGGAGGATAAGAAGGAATACGTATCGGGTGCGTTATCAGACGACGCACCTCGGGCGAGATGCCGTTGCCCTCGTTGCCCATGATGATGATGGACCGCTCGCTTCGCTCGCTGATAGAAGATAGACCGCTTCGCTGATAGAATACAGACTTATTTAGCACTTCGTACATATTCCGACCTTCGAGCAGGGTGCCGTAGATAGCTATGGGTTGTTGGCCGTTAGCTGTTAGCTGTTGGCTGTTGGCTGTTAACCATTGAGGCAGATCGACATAATGGAGGCGAACACGGGCCAAAGCGCCCATGGTAGCCTGGACCACTTTGGGATTGAAGCAATCGGCGGTGTCTAAGGAACAGACGATGTCACGCACGCCGAACCAGTCGCAGGTTCGGATAATCGTGCCGAGGTTGCCGGGGTCCTGGATACCGTCGAGGGCAAGGATGAGACCGTCCTTCGGACTGAAAGACCGTTCGCTTTGCTCACTGAAAGAACAAAGACCGCTCGTTTCACTCGCTGAAAGACCGTCCTGCGGACTGAAGGACGGTAAGCGGAAGACGGCGATGACGCCTTGCGGGGTACGAAGGGATGAGAGTTGCTCGATAGCCGTGCGGCCTACTTCTTCTTCCGTGATGAGTGCTTCGAGCTCGAAGGCTTTGCGGAGTTCGTCCACACACTTACTGCCCTCGGCCAGAAAGAGTCCGAGTTCGTCACGATACTTCTTCTGATGAAGGCTTCGATATGTTTTGAGTTGTGCTTTAGAAATCATGTTGACTAGTGGCTAATCGAAGTTCCATTTCAGGCCGAGGCAAGGGTTGCACATAAAGCCCTGACCGGAGAAATTATAGGAGAACTCTATTTCGGTGCCGATATTGAGGTTCGGGCAACGAAACCATCGTCCGACATTATACCAGAGTTGGGGTTCGGCGAGCATCACAAAGGACTGTCCTGCGGCTTCGCGTTGTCCCCATATATCCAGGAAACCGGAGAAGCGCAATCCAGGAGCGGTACAGAAATCGTCGCATCCCCAGACGAAGGTAAACTGGAGAGGGACTTGGTTACGGGTCTTGTTGTAGTCGTTGACGATATATTTGTAGAGCAATTCGAGATTGAAGATATTCTTATAGTCGGCGGTATGGAGGCAGTAGTTGAGGCCGACGAGTGCGGCATGGTTGATCGCGTAGCCACGGATATCACCGAGGGCATCTTTGTAGAGCCCGAGACCACCGTTGTACTCGACCTGTATGCTCAGGTCACGCGCCTTGGTCTGGCCCCAGAAATTGAGACATCGCGCAATCTCCATATAGGCCATGAAGGGCGTGTTCTGCGGATCGTTGGGATGGATATTATAATCGAAATCCACGAAGGCGAAGGTACTACCCCAAGGGTCGGGATAGAAGAGTTCGAGCGTTGTGGTGACTCGATTGGAACGCTGATTCGCGCAGGCGGTGTTGAGGCTGCCGAAGTCGTAGAAGAGTTGCAGGTTGGTGCCTGCCTGCGCACTCAGCGCAAGCAGACACAAACCTACTATCAACTTTAGCCTATTCGCCATTAGCCTTTCGCCTTTATTCAGCCTCTTCCGGTTCGTTGACAAGGATATTCTTGACTTCCCAGGTAGAACAGGTCTGACCGGGCAGACTCTTGTAACGGAAACCGATATAGATGATCTGGTTGTTCCAAGCACTTAGGTCGAGGCGGCCGGTATTGAAGAACGTCCAACTATTGGCATCGGGGAAACCGGTATTACCGTCGAATTCGTTCCACGGCAGTTGGGTCCAGGTAGCCGTCTTGACATCACCGGCATAGTCGGTAGATACCCAAACGGTAGCTTGCTCGTAGCGTCCGTCCTCGGGCAGCGGACCGTAGTTCATGGCCATATCGAAGCTCAGCGCCGGACTAACGGCATTCTTGAGCTTGATCTTAGGTGTCACGAACCATCCCTCGCCATAGTGCGGACCACCCTTGGCGTAGGCGGTTCCCTTCATGCCATAGAGGTTGTCGAAGAGCCAGATATACGAGATACCGTCCTCGAGGTCGAAGTCCTGGATGGTCAGTTTACCCATATTACCATCACCGGCTACAGCCTGCTGGTAGTAGGTAGAGAGGTTGGCAGCCCAGCCTTTCTTCGGATCGAGCATGAAGGACATTGTCTCCTCTGTTACGCCGGTGAAGACGTTCCAAGTCTCGCCGTCGAAGGTATACTCATAGGCTACATAGTGCTTGAGAGCCTCGTCGTAGCGGATTACGACTTCCAGTTGGTCGGCTTCGGCATAGGGGAAATTGTTGCGGAGCCAGTTAATTACCTGTCCGTTGGCCTCGGCGGGGAGAAGATGGATATTAGCGGGCAGTACGAGCGGTTGCCATACATAGCCGTCTTCGCTAATGTAGAGCGCTTCCTGGTCGTCGTATACGACACCGATAATCTGTCCCTCGTCAGGCTGAGGAAGCATGTCGGGGATAAGCGTCGGATCCGTAATGTCGAGCACCACACGCGAAGCGCTGTTATACGGACGCAAGTAAGGAGGCAGTCCGTCGTCGGTAAGATACGTAAGATTGAAGATCGATCCGGGATCGAGTTGCGGATACTTATTGTAGATAAATGCCGGCGCGTACATATCGGCCGTAGCATTATTGCTAAAGCAACCGTTTTTAGCTACGTTGGCCAGGGCGTTCTGGTAGCGGTTTTTGAAGCCCTTGATAGAGTCCATCTCGCGGGCCAGCGCCTTATTGGTGGCATTGTTGGCGATCGTAGCATAGTCCGCGGCCGTGAGCGTATAGTCGTAGGTCTTGACTACGCTGATATACGGATCGCCGTTATCCATATATTTCTCGTCGAAATAGTTCTCACAAGCCGTCAGTCCAAGCGCTACGGCGATGATTCCTAAAATATATTTCGCTTTCATATTGATTTAGAATTGAAGTTTTAGACGAATATTCCACTGACGTCCCTTGTTGTAGAAGAAGTAGATATTATCCTTCGTATTCTCGGAAACGGTTTGGGTAGCGGTATTGGCCGACCATGCTTTCTCGATATAGTACTGGTTGAGTACGTTGGTTACGTTACCGGAGATCGTAGCACGGATGGGACCCATTTCGAACTGGTAGCTGGCGCGAATATCGAGGCTTCCACCAATCGGGCAGCGGTAAGGTTCTACGATATTCATTACCTTACCCGGTGTCAGGTTGCTACCGGAGAAGGAGTAGTAGCTGTAGTTGCGGTCGTAGAGGGTATATTCTCCACCGACACGCAGGCCCTTGAAGGGCTTGAAGAGGATACCGAAGTTAGCCGTGGTCTGTGCCTGGCCGCCTACGTGGATGCCCTTCATGTTGATCTTAGCCCAGTAGTGGTCGTCCGCACCGATTTCGGTCACCTTAGCGTCGGCGGTCATGGCGAAGCCGTGCTCGTCGTAAGCGCGACCGATAACGGAGTCGCTATCCCACTTCCAGTCGCCGAGCGAAACCATGGCGCTCAGTTCGAGCCACTTGGTAGGACGAGCCTTGGCCTCGAACTCCAGACCCATATGGCGGGCGTTGACACCGGTCATATTCATGTAGAACTGGGTTTGTGCGGGATCGGAGAGGTTGCCGTACTTGGTCATCGACTTATCCATCCACTCGGTAAAGTAACCGTTCACGTGGATCGAAGCGTACTGGTTCTCAAATCCGTAGCCGAGTTCTACGCTGGCGATCTTCTCGTTCTTGGCCTCGTTGTTGATAGCATTGGAGGTGCTGACCGACATGTAGATGGCCTGGTACTTCGGTGCGCGGGAGATAAATCCGGCATTGACGAAGACGTTATGATAGCGGGCGAACTTATAGTTCAGACCACCCTTGATGGTACCGCCGATACGGGCAATCGAGTCGCGTGCGGTCACGTTGTCGTAGTAGAAGCGGTCGGTACGCCAGTTATGGTTGAACGAAAGCGAACCGTTGATAAAGGCCGAGAGGTTGTTCTTGCTATACTCGAGGCTACCGAAGATACCTTCCTGAACGATGGTACCGGTATAGTCGCGATAGGCGATATCGCCTACGCCGAGGTGCTCGTTAACCCAAGCATCGTTAGCGGCCTTGGGATTGTTGGCTACGAGCACTTTGGAGCGGGTAGCGTCTACGTAGTAGCTACCACCGAACAGGTCGCTTACGACAGCCTGGTGGATACCCTGGTACCAGCGTACGTCGACACCGGCGGTGAGTTCGAGGCAGTCGAGGAACTTACGATCGTAGGTAGATACGAGTCCTACCCAGTTGTGGTAGTTACGGTTCTCACAGAGCACGAGGCAGGAACCGTATTCGGATGCGGCGTTCATCTCCTGAACGGCGGCATAGTCGAACATACCGGTTACGGGATCGCGGAACTTGGTGGTGATCACACCGCCGCTGGCACCGTAGGTGAGGTCGCTATACGAACCGGCGTAGTTCAGGCCGTTCTCAGCGGTACGACCGAAGCCACGACCGATAGAAGTATAGAGGGTGGTACTGAGCGAGCTGGCATCGTCGATCTGCCAAACATGGTTGAGCGAGATCTGGGGCTTATGGTACTGGTTGTAGTTGGTACCCGTTTGCTTGCCGTCCTTACCGATACCGTAGGAGGGGTTGTACTGACGACGATCCATACCGGAGGGCATATATTGGGCCACACGATTCCACTCAGCCAAGGTCAGGGCGCCGTTAGAGCCGGCAGGACGAGTCCAGTGCCACTGAGGTGCACCGAAGCCGGAGAGCGAGAGCTGATGGTTGGCATTGATACGCTTGGAGATATTTGCAAAGTAGCTATAACCGCAGAAACCTGTTCCCTGGATATAACCGTCACCCCAGGTGCGGCTACCCATTACGGTAATCGCCCAACCGTTTTTCATCAGGCCGGTGGAGACGGAGAAGGCTACCTTGTTGTAGCCGTCGTTACCCATAGCATAGCTGAGGAAGCCGCCTTTCTTAGCGTCGATACCGCGCGTAACGATATTGATCGTACCACCTACAGAGGGCGCGGACAGTTTACCGGCACCCATACCACGCTGGGTCTGCATGACGGAAGTCACGTCGGAAAGTCCCTGCCAGTTGGACCAATAGACGGTACCACCTTCCATGTCGTTCATGGGCACACCGTTGATCATGGTCGCTACGTTGGTATTGTCGAAGCCACGCATCCAGATCTCGGAGTCGCCCCAACCGCCACCGGCACCATTGGCATGCACGCCAGGCGTATTCTTGAGCACCTCGGGGAATTCAAGGCCGGCGATACGCTCTTCGATCTCGAGTGCCGATACCTGGCTGACAGCGACAGGTGTCTGCTGTTGGCGAGCGATCTGACCGGTGATGGTCACGTCCTGAAGCACAACGGCTTCGGGCTCCATACGTACCATGCCGACATCGCCACGGCGTACGGTTACCTCCTGCGCTGCGTAGCCTACATAGGAAATATGTAGCTGTTTGCCGCTCTGGAGGGTAATCTTGAAGTTTCCGTCCAGGTCAGTAACGACACCATTCGTCGTACCGGATTCCATTACAGTCACACCGATAAGCGGTTCGCCGGTCTCGGCGTCCACCACGGTACCTGTTACTTTCTGCGCCTGAGCAAACATCGTGAGGGATGTGAGCAGGCAGAAAAACAGAGGGATAAGTCTTTTCATAAAAAACAGATATTATGGTTAATAGATGCTATTCAGAAGTTGTGCCAAACGAATGCCGGCGATATAAAGCTGACGCTCCATGAATTCGTGCCAGGTATAGATATAGTGGTAGGTATTTCCGTCCCAGCTCTCCTGGTAGCGGTAGATAGATTCGGTCAGGTGGTAGGTCTCGAGGAGGAGTTCCTCGTCGGTCATCTTCTCGATCTCGCGCTTTTGCGCATGGTAGATATCCTGAATCATCTGAGCGTACTCGGTATAGCTGTAGCCCTGGGATTCGATAAGTTTGGAGTCCCAAACGGCATGCAGGTTGGTGTCGCGTCCGAACCACTTCATCTTGACGGCATTGCCGCCCTTATCGTCCATGTGCGCCATGTGCATGGGGCAGTAACGGTCGCCGTTGAGGTGGATAAAGAAACGCAAAAGGTGCTCGGCGTTGGTGCGCATGACGCGGTCGCCGGCCACCTCCAGTTCGAGCGAGTCGAGCATACAGAGGAGCATACCACCCTCTTTAGGATAATGGACGAGGGCGTCGGCAACGATACTATCGGAGAGGCCGCCCTGGAAGTCCTGGTAATGCCAGCCGTCGCTGATACTCTGGGGGTAGATATTATCACTCTTGATCTCGTCCGCCCAGTTGGCCCAGTAGATCATGCCTCGTTCGCCCAAGATATTATCGACTTGCTTGCGCGCACGCTTGGTGAGGTTGTCGTACGCGATTTTGGCAATAATACGATGCCCTTCTTGTCCCCAAGCAAAGGCGGGAAGACTATACGTGCATGCGCACGCGATCAAAATAAGGAGGAATTGAATCCGATAGAAAAGGTGTTTCATACCAATAATTAGATTTACGGTGCAAAGGTACGAAAAAAAACGCACATGTGCAAATAAAAATGAAAAAACTAGGCGTTTTTGAGTTCCTGATAGATCATCGCACGGATGAAGTTATCGAAACGGAAATATTGCTTGGGCTTGCCGGTTTTGTCGAGAGGTGCCTGCGGGTCGGGGTTACCCTTGAGCTGGGACTCGAAACGGCGACGGAAGTTCTCCAAGAGGGCACGTTGTTCGTCGGATGCCGTGTCGGGGAACTTATAGGCATAGATGAGGGCTGTCGTACGCTTGGCTGCTTCGCCAAAGTGCTGGAGATGAGCCAATTCGTTGCCCTGAGGAGGGGTTTGGAGGTAGTCGCGTTTGCGGCGCTGAAGATACATTTCGACGGCACATTCTTTGGAGAGGGTGCCATTCGTGTCATGAAGATGTTTCTGACGCGTGATGAGTTTGTGTTCGCTGTCCAGGGCACCGTGTGTGAGATCGATGCCGGGTTCGTAAGAAATCTTTGCCATATACTGAATTGATTTGGTTGTGTCGTTGTGTAATGGTGGGTGGATGATAAGGATTATAACCTACTAATCACCTACTAATCACCTACTAATAACCTACTAATCACCTACTAATAACCTACTATAGTATGGTAAATCGAGTGCAAAGGTAGTGAAAATAATTGGAATATGCAAATAAATAGGATAAAAAGTGCATTTTGCTGCACTTTTTATCGTTAATGCGTTAAACGGTTAAAATGGTTTCGATAAAATCGAAACGTTAAACGGTTAAGTAGGCATAGAAAAAAACATCCCCCTACTCTACGGTGAGAGAGGGGGATGGATGTCCGGATGCTATCCGGACGTAATGGACAAAGCCTATTTGACTTGTTGACCGGTGAGGGTATAGATTTTGTCGCCACGAAGGATGAAGATACGATTATCGCGGATAATCTTATTGGTTAGTGGTGATTGGTTAGTGGTGATTTGGTCTATCGCTTGGTCACGCGGGACAAAGAAAGCACGGACGGTCGCATTGAAAGGCGGCATCGTATAAAGGATGGTTTCATCCGCCAGATCGGTAAAACTCCAATAACGAAGGATAAAGCCTTCGTAAGGTGTAGCGGTGAGGGTGACTTGAGTGCCTTCGAGATACGATCCGCTTCCGGTTACTTCACCCATGGTACTGTCATTCGGGAGGACAGTGAGGGTATAGAACGTGGGAGGTATTTCTTCGAAGATAGCGGTAAACGACTCGTCCTGAGTTACCTGGAACGTTCGGGAGCTATATAGATAGCCATCGTCCCAAGAAACAAAGCGGTAGCCGGGCTTGGCGTCGGCGGTGATAGTGACATATTCGCCCGAGAGATAGGCTCCGCCATCCGTAACAGAGCCTGCTAAAGTGTCGGAAACAGCCGTCTCGATATAATAGAAACCGGTAGTATCCATTTGGAAGAATTCTTCCCAAACAGGCGCATTTTTATATAGGTTCAGCGAGCGAGGCAGGACTTTGAGGACACAATTCTGTTTATCCACGCCATCAAAGACAGAGGGAGTTACAGGGATGGGCGTGACGGCCGGGCAAACGATTTGTTGCAGTGAGAGACAGTTTTTGAAAGCCTCGTCTCCAATGGATTGTACATTGCGGGGCAGGGAGACATACAGCAACGATGAATCGTTGGTACACATCGATTGCGGCACATCTGTCACCAGACTGCAATTCAGTAAATCCAGCCTTTCCAGTTTCCACGCATCGCGAAAAGCGCCGTGTCCTATAGAGCGCAGGTATTTGAGTTTTGGCAAGTTCTCAATAATATGCAGGTTGTAGGTTCCGCAGAACGCCTCATAGCCTATCTCTGTCAGTCCTAAAGGCAACGAAATAGAATCAATGGCTGCAATCTTGAAACACATCGGCGGAATCACTTTGACCTGGTTCTCCCCGAATTTGGTGATGGTTCTTATGCTGGTTCCATAGAATGTCAACACACGTCCGAGGTACTTTAACGAAGGGCTGCATTCCAGTTCTTTCAGCGGCGCACTATCCGCAAATGCTTTGATGTGTCGCACATATTCTGAGAAATCGTAAATTTCTGCCCTATCATATCCATACGCAAAACTCGCATCCCAAATGGTATCTGTCTTGGGGGACATTTTATACGAATAGCCGTCCCGCAGATACGGATAGCAGAAAAGTTGAGATTGGTTCTTTGTATAAAGCACACCGTTATCGTCCATAAAATGGGTATTGGCTGTATCCACGTCTATATGCCGCAAGTTATACCAGCCGACTGCAAAACCGGGATGGATATCCGATACTTTTCTGCCGAGGGGTAAAGTATCCATTAGAGCCCCCGCAGTCAATGAACCGTAAATTGCCGTGAGGCTATCCGGAATATTGAAATAACGCATGCGGATGTCATGTTCAAAAGACCCATTATTTAAAATAGTTATTGTATTAGGTATTAACATCCTTTCCAAAAACGGATTGTCGGCGAACGCACCCATAATGCTATTCTTAGAAAAAGTTGTCGTATAACTACTCAAATCCGCCTCTATCAGCGAAGTGCAATTACTTAGCCTCAGATCTTCCAATGCCTGCGTTCCCGTTGACCAGATACGATGAATACCAGGGAGCAGGTTCTCGCTATCCATCAAATAAATCATTGAATTAATTGAATCGGTTGTGCGAAAATCTATTGGAAACATCATGAGATTCGGCGGCAGAATAAGCGTATCAATGGCGATGAGTCCGCTGGTTTGGGAGAGTAGCAATGTAATATGCTTGGCTTCACTCATATCTATTTTCCGGTACTGACGCAGGGTGCAGTTCTCCGGGTTGTACCACGCGATTGCACCGGTGACGGCGTAGTTAATGGCTTCGTGCGTCACAAAATCAGGCAAGACGATGACGGCGGTGTCGTAATGAATGGCGCTAACCTCATAGACCTGCGAAGAGAAGTCCTCTTTGGTGATTTGGAACTGGATACCATGATGAGAAAAGGTATCATTTACAGCCGCAAAAGCGATAGTAGCATATTGCAACAAAACAAGCGAAATAAGTAACGATTTTCTCATAACTAACAGACTTTAGTTGAAAATTGTTGCAAAATTACAATAAATTTTTGACATATGCAAATAAATAATGATTTTTTTGCGATTTTGCGCAGATATAGAGACGGTATCATACTTCTTTCTCTCGGGCGGGCGGAGCCTATTGACAAATAGGGGCGACCGAGAGAAACAAAGTCCTCGCGCAGAGCGAGGACAGCGAAGGGCTAAACCGCCTATGCCCGAGCCCAAGACGGGAAAAGCGGAAGTGACGGCAAGAATGCCGCCAAAAAGGACACCAAAGCGGATCTGGCGGTAAATATACCGCCAAAGGGGAAATCGAAAAGCGGCATTAAATGCCGCGGAATAAACATACAAAAAATCCCCCTACTCTACGGTGAGAGAGGGGGATTCTATCTATCGACCATTTATGGTCGAGTCGCTCTTATTTCACTTCTTCGAAGTCGATGTCTTCGGCGCCGCCGTTGGACTTATTGTCCGTCGGGTTGCCGGGTTGTGCGCCAGCTTGCGGGCCAGCCTGACCGGCCTGGTTGTACATCTCGGAACCTACGGCCTGGAAAGCGTTCATGACCTTCTCGCATGCGGCCTCGCAGGCGTCAGCGTCACGCTTCTCGTAAGCCTCCTTGAGTTCCTTCAAGGCATCCTCGATAGGCACTTTCTTCTCTGCCGGGATCTTGTCGCCCAGTTCACGAAGCTGCTTCTCAGTCTGGAAGATGGTGGCATCGGCTTTGTTGAGTTTGTCAGCCTGCTCCTTAGCCTTCTTATCAGCCTCGGCATTGGCTTCGGCCTCCGCCTTCATGCGCTTGATCTCGTCATCGGACAGACCCGAAGATGCTTCGATACGGATCTTAGCGTCCTTGCCGGTAGCCTTATCCTTAGCGGTCACGTTGAGAATACCGTTGGCATCGATATCGAAGGTTACCTCGATCTGCGGTTCGCCACGACGCGCCGGCATGATGCCGTCGAGGTGGAAGCGACCGAGCAGCTTGTTCTGGGCTGCCATAGGACGCTCGCCCTGATAGATAACGATCTCTACAGAAGGCTGATTATCCACGGCGGTAGTGAAGGTCTCGACTTTCTTGGTCGGGATGGTGGTGTTGGCCTCGATCATCTTGGTCATCACGCCGCCCATGGTCTCGATACCGAGCGACAGCGGAGTGACATCCAACAGCAGAACGTCCTTGACATCACCGGTGAGTACACCACCCTGGATAGCAGCACCTACAGCGACTACTTCGTCGGGGTTAACGCCCTTGGACGGTGCCTTGCCGAAGAACTTCTCTACGGCAGCCTGGATAGCCGGGATACGGGTAGAACCACCTACGAGGATGATCTCGTCGATATCCGAAACGGAGAGTCCGGCATTCTGGAGCGCCGTACGGCATGGTGCGATAGTACGCTGGATGAGGTCGTCGATGAGTTGCTCGAACTTAGCACGCGTGAGCGTCTTAACAAGGTGAGCAGGTACACCGTTGACAGGCATGATATACGGCAGGTTGATCTCGGTAGAGGTAGTGTTGGAAAGCTCGATCTTTGCTTTCTCAGCAGCCTCTTTGAGTCGCTGCATAGCCATCGGGTCTTTGCTCAGGTCGGCACCGCCGTTCTCAGCCTTGAACTCCGATACGAGCCAGTCGATAATACGGTGGTCGAAATCATCACCGCCCAGGTGGGTATCACCGTCGGTAGCTTTTACTTCGAATACACCGTCGCCGAGTTCGAGTACGCTGACATCGTGGGTACCACCACCGCAGTCGAAGACAACGATCTTCATATCCTTGTTGGACTTGTCGAGACCGTAAGCCAAGGCGGCAGCTGTAGGTTCATTGACGATACGACGTACGTTAAGGCCTGCAATCTCGCCGGCTTCCTTGGTAGCCTGACGCTGCGAGTCGTTGAAGTAAGCCGGCACGGTGATGACAGCTTCGGTCACTTCCTGTCCGAGGTAGTCCTCAGCGGTCTTCTTCATCTTCTGGAGGATGATCGCCGAGATCTCTTGCGGGGTATAGAGACGTCCGTCGATATCTACACGCGGTGTATTATTGTCGCCACGCGCTACGGTATACGGTACGCGCTCTATTTCCTTCTGGAGACGATCGTAGCTCTCACCCATAAAACGCTTGATCGAGTATACGGTCTTGGTCGGGTTGGTAATTGCCTGACGCTTAGCCGGATCACCCACCTTACGCTCACCGCCCTCGACGAAGCCGACTACAGAGGGAGTCGTACGCTTGCCCTCGGAGTTGGCAATAACGATAGGTTCGTTGCCTTCCATAACGGCAACGCAGGAGTTAGTAGTTCCTAAATCAATTCCAATAATCTTAGACATAGTAGTATATAAATTTTTAATTAAACATTCAAAATTTATGACCGCCCTTCGGGCTGAAAGACCGTTCGCGAAGCTCACTGAAAGAGTAAAGACCGCTCACGTCGTTCGCTGAAGGACCGAGTTTGCCTAAGAAGTGACAAATACTATGCCAAAGAAAAAAGTCTGCCAATTTGTCAGTAATGGCAGACTTTTTAGTGTATGGTGTATGGTGTATAGTGTATAAACTATGTCAAATCGTAGCCGTAATGGCGGAGGCGGTACTGATTGGAACGCCAGTCGCGATCGACCTTGACGAAGAGCTGGAGGAAGACCGGCTTTTGGAAGAACTCCTCTATATCTTTTCGCGCGAGCGAGCCCACGCGCTTGAGTGCGGAGCCTGCCCGTCCGATAATAATGCCCTTCTGGCTCTCACGTTCGCAGTAGATGACGGCATTGATGCGGATGAGTTTTTCCTCCTCCTGGAAGGACTCCACCTCGACTTCGACGGAGTACGGAATCTCCTTGTCGTAGTTGAGAAGGATCTTCTCGCGGATGATTTCGTTGACAAAGAAGCGAGCAGGCTTGTCGGTCAACTGGTCCTTGGGGAAGAAAGGTTCTCCCTCGGGCAGGGCATCACGAATCGCGTCGAAGAGTTGGGCGACACCGAAACGTTCCTGGGCCGAGATCGGGAAGATGGTAGCTTCGGGAAGTTGGGCGTGCCAGAAGTCGACCAAGCGCTCGAGGGTGTCCTGGGTAGTGAGGTCTATCTTGTTGATAATGAGGAAGACCTTGGTACCGGAGGCCGCCATCTTCTTGACCTTTGCCATAAAATCGGCATTACGGTCGATAGCATCTTGCGGTTCGGTCACGTAAAGCAGGACATCCGCATCCACGAGGGCCGAGCGCGAGAACTCTAACATCTGTTCCTGGAGGCGATAGTTAGGGGAGAGGACGCCCGGCGTATCGGAATACACCATTTGGAAGTCCTCTCCGTTGACTATACCGAGGATGCGATGACGGGTGGTTTGCGCCTTGGACGTGATAATCGAAAGGCGCTCACCCACCAACGCATTCATCAGGGTAGATTTGCCGACGTTCGGGTTGCCGACGATATTTACAAATCCGCTTCTATGCATCGTTACATGATGGCATCAAACAACTCTTGGGTCGAGTTGAAGAGTTTGCCGGTAGAGAGTTTGGTTACCTTGCAACCCAACTTCTGCTGGATAGCCTTGAGGTCTATCTTCTTAGGATCGCCCATGAGGATGATGGTCACAGGTTTGCCCTGGATATTCTCCTGATAGAACTGCTGGATCTGCTCGAATGTCAGGTTGTCGATCTTCTGTGCATTAACGCGTGCAGGATCGTCGTTGTAGCCAAGACGTTTCCAGTACTCGTAGGTAGCGGCTTTGCCACGCATCGAGGGCTTAGCCGTCTGAGCAGCCTGCTTGAGGGCAGCACGGAGCGACTCGATATTCGAAGAGTCGGCCGGCATCTCGTTGAGCAGGTCCATATAGACATTGACTGCATCAGCCACCTTGTCGGACTGCGTACCTACGTAACCGATGAAGTAGCAGTTCTTGCCGGGCAGCGAAGGCGTAGCGTCCACACCATAGGCGGTGTAAGCCATCGAACGCTTGGTACGGATCTCGTTCATTACGAGGCCGGTGAAGCCACCCGAGAAGTACTGGTTGAAGGCGTCGGATATTACATCGGACGACTTGTCATACACACGACCATTGATATAGAAGTAGAGGTCAGCCTGCTGTACGTTGGAGTTGGGCAGGAAGAGGATGGTCGGCTTGTCGTAGGTGACGCGATCCTGGATAAACGGCGAGTTGGACGGCTTCATACCCTCGGTAAGCGGCAGTGCAGCAACGAGTTCGTCCTGGGGCAGCGTACCACAGTAGAACACATCCAGTGCGAAGGTACGTGCGTCGGCGATGAGGGTTTGTACTTGCGGTTGTCCGAGACCCCAAATATCTGCAAACGGAACCTCGTCCAGGAAGGCAGACTTCTTACCATACAGAGCGTACTGCATGAGGGCCGATTTCTGGGTGCCGGTACGTTTCTGGCGACTCAGACGGCTATAGAACTCCGAACCCTTGATATTATCCAGCTGTTTCTGCTCGAGATACGGCATAAGGAGCTGACGGGTAACGAGTTGCATGATGTCATTGAGGTTTTTGTCCTCGCCCGATACGTTGATCGTGAAGTACGAATCGCTGCAGCTATAGGACAGCGATGCGCCGAGGTCGGCAAGGCGGAACTTAAAGTCCTTACCCTCCATCTTAGGCATCACACCGGCATCGTTCATCAGTGCGGTTACATACGGCAACAACGGCATCTCGTGCTCGCCTACTCCGTAACGGAGCGAGAGGGTGAAGATATCGTTCTTGGTATTGGGCGTATAGTGGAGCGTCACGTTCTCGCCGAGCGAAGATACCTGTACGTCGTTGAAGTCGTTGAAGGTCTGCTTGAGTTCACCCTTCGGCAGTTGCTTGAAGGCCTCAGCATAAGCGGTATGCGCATCCTTAACCGGATCGAGCGGTTTGATCTTCGGCTTGGGCAGGGTGTTGGCCTTTACGGTTCCTTCGTCGAAGGAGAGCGTCATACGGTCGGCATCGAAGAACTTCTTAGCCACGCGAATGATTTCCTCCTTGCTCAGGGCTTGGATTTTCTCGTTCTCGGTGAAGATATCATCGATCGGTTTGCCATACGTAAAGGCATCTACGAGGGCGCTCATCTTGTAAGATGAAGACTCGAATGCCATCTTGTAGCTCTGGTCGTACATACGCTTTACGGACGCGATGACATCCTCGGGGATATCACCCGTCTTGAGGCGTTCCACTTCCTTCATGACGATACGCTCGGTAGCCTTGTCGGACTCGAACTGTTGCTGGTTGGCATCGTAGTAAGGCACAGCCTCAATGATGATACGGCCGGTGTTACGACGAGCGTCGCAGAAAGCCGCAGCGTACTGAACGTCACCGTTGATATTGAGTTTGTCGAGCAGACCAGTCTGACCGTTGGTGAGCAGCGCGCAAACGAATTGCAGCACCTCGTAGTCGGGGTCGGTCTCGGTACAACCGCGATATACCCAAGCTACCTGCGGGTTGTAACCCATTTTGTAGTGCTTGGAGGGGTTGCCAGCGAAGGAAGTCTCCGCGTAGGTAGGACGCTCCGGCAGGTCCTTCGGCACGAGGCGCGAGAAGGTCTCCTGGATCATCGGTTTAGCGGTTTCGGTATCGAAGTCACCCACGATGACAAGTGCCATATTGTTAGGCACATACCATGTATTGAAGAACTCGATCAGTTTACTCAGACGCGGGTTCTTCAGGTGCTCCGGAAGACCGATCACGTTACGCTCGTACGGGCATCCGTTGTAGATATCCGCAAAGAGCTGGTTGCTCACCTGGGACGACGGGTCGTTGGCGTACATGTTGTACTCCTCAAACACGTTCTCCAACTCTGCCTGGAAGGTACGGAAGACTGGATTGATGAGACGGTCGGAGAAGATGGTCAACCAACGATACATCTCGGCAGCAGGGAAGGTGTTGTGGTAGCAGGTTACGTCGTAAGACGTATAGGCGTTCACACCCTCAGCACCGATCAAGTCGAGCAGGTTGAAGAAGTCCTCGGTAGACGACACCTTTGCCTCACGCATGGAGCACTCGTTGATTTGGGTAGCGAGTTGCTCACGCTGTTTGGGGTCAGTGGTCTCGCAATACTGATCGTAGAGCGCGATGATCGAATCGTAGATCGGCTTCTCGGCCTCCCAGTTGAGGGCACCGATACGCTGCGTACCCTTGAAGAGCATATGCTCGAGGTAGTGTGCCAAACCGGTATATTCGGCCGGTTCGTCTACAGCGCCGGCACGAACTACTACGTAGCCCTGTACATCGGGCTGGTCATGGTCTTCCCACAACATGACGGTGAGTCCGTTGTCGAGTTTGTACTCCGAGAGTCCCTCGCGGGATTGAGCGGAGAGCAATGCGATGCCGCAGATAAGCAGCAGAGCGCTAAGTAGATACTTTCTCATTGTTGTTGATTATTTTTAGTTTTATTTAATTGTCGTAATGACGTAATGACGTAATGACGAAATGACGAGAGGTTACCACTCCAGCAACACTTTGCCGCATTGGCCGGAGACCATAACGTCGAAGCCCTTTTGGTAGTCTTCGAACGGGAAGCGGTGGGTAATGACGGGCGAGAGGTCGAGTCCGCCGAGCAACATTTGCTCCATCTGGTACCAGGTCTCCCACATACGTCGGCCGGTAATACCCTTGATGGTCAGGGCGTTGAAGATGACATCAGACCAGTTGACCTTGGTGTCGGACGGCAGGATACCGAGTTGGGCAATGTTAGCGCCTTTGTACATATGCTCGATCATGTCGTTGAAGGCTGCCGGAGCACCGGACATCTCGAGTCCGACATCGAAGCCGCGGATACCGAGTTTCTTCATTGCGTCGGCTACGGTCTCGCCCTTGGAGCCATCGACGGTAAGCGTGGCACCCATTTTACGGGCGATATCCAGACGAAGCGGGTTGATATCCGTTACCACGATATTCTTCGCGCCCGCAAAGCGGCAAATACCTGCTGCCATCGTACCGATGAGGCCTGCTCCGGTGATGAGCACATCCTCGCCAAGGAGCGGAAAAGCCAGTGCGGTATGGGTAGCGTTGCCGAATGGATCCATGATAGCGGCGAAGTCGTCGGGTATCTCGGGGCGGAGCTTGACAACGTTGGTTTCCGGTATGGTCACATACTCGGCAAAGCAACCGTCTTTGCCCATGATACCCACGGAAATCGTGTTCTCGCACACATGGCCCATGCCTCGGCGGCAGTTACGGCAATGACCGCAGACAATATGTCCCTCGGCCGTAACGCGTTCGCCCACGTGGAAGTTGCGAACACCCTGCCCTACTTCGGCTACAATGCCGACGAACTCATGACCCATCGTATATGGCGGGCGACAATGCGCCTGCGACCAAGCATCCCACTTATACATATGCAGGTCGGTACCGCAGATAGCGGCCTTGGTGACCTTGATGAGTACGTCGTTGACACCTACCTCCGGCATCGGCACTTCTTCCATCCAGATACCCGGTTCGGCATATTTTTTAACTAGCGCGTTCATAATTGACACTTGATAATTGACAATTGATAATTAAATTTACTTCAGTACTGCAAGTTTCGTGCCAATCTTGGTGAAGGCGGCGATACACTTGTCGAGTTGCTCGCGTGTATGGGCGGCAGAAACCTGTACGCGGATACGTGCTTGACCTTGCGGCACAACGGGATAATAGAAGCCCGTCACGTAGATTCCCTCCTCCTGCAAAGCAGCGGCGAACTCCTGGCTGAGGCGTGCGTCGTAGAGCATGACAGCACAGATGGCAGATTGCGTCGGCTTGATATCGAAACCAGCTGCTTTCATGCGCTCTACAAAATAGGCTGTATTCTCGTGGAGACGATCCTGCAATTCGTTGGAGCGGGTGAGCAGCTCGAAGGTCTTCAGACCAGCGGCCGCAATCATCGGCGGAATAGAATTGGAGAAGAGATACGGACGGCTACGCTGACGCAACAGGTCGATGATCTCTTTCTTACCGGTGGTGAAGCCACCTACGGAACCGCCGAAGGCCTTACCGAGCGTACCGGTAATGATTTCCACCTTGCCACGCATATTATAGAGCTCGGTTACGCCGTGACCGGTGCGACCGACAACGCCAGCGGAGTGGCTCTCATCGACCATGACCATGGCGTTGTATTTTTGAGCGAGTTCGTATATCTTATCGAGCGGGCACACATTACCGTCCATGGAGAAGACGCCATCGGTAGCAATGATGCGGAAACGCTGTGCCTGCGCTTTCTTGAGTTGCTCCTCGAGGTCGTTCATGTCGCCATTGGCATAGCGATAACGCACGGCTTTACAGAGACGTACACCGTCGATGATCGAGGCATGGTTGAGGGCATCGGAGATAATCGCATCGTCGGCTGTGAGCAGCGGCTCAAACAAACCGCCGTTCGCATCGAAGCATGCGGCATAGAGGATAGTATCCTCGGTACCGAAGAACTCGGAGATCGTGCGCTCGAGTTGCTTATGCGTGTCCTGGGTGCCGCAGATAAAGCGTACCGAGGCCATACCGTAGCCGCGCTCGTCCATCTTCTGCTTGGCTGCCTGAATCAGTTCGGGGTTGTCGGCCAAGCCCAGATAGTTGTTGGCACAGAAATTAATCACTTCCTGACCACCCTCGACGCGGATACCCGACGACTGAGGGGTAATGATGACGCGCTCGTTCTTATAAAGACCGGCGTCCTTGATTTCTTGCAGCGTTTGCTGTAGATGTTTTTGAAAATCGGTATACATGGTATTTTAGCTTATATAAAATAACATTATCATCAGTTGTCCGGTCAGTACGCGCAGGAACATCGTGAGCGGATAGACCGTAGAATAGGCCACGGCAGCCCGGTCGTTGAGCGAGGACTGAGAAGTGGCATAAGCCAAGGCGGGCGGGTCGGTAGTAGCACCGGCCATGAGGCCCATGAGCGTGAAGTAATCCAGCTTCATATACCAGCGGGCAAATATACCCACAATAAGCAGCGGCAACAAGGTGATGAGCAGACCATAACCGATCCACACATAACCGCCGTCGAGCAAGGTAGGTACGAAACTCTTGCCTGCACCAAATCCTACGGATGCCAAAAAGAGCGAGATACCTATTTCGCGTATCATGAGATTGGCGGAAGAGGTAGTATAGGTAACGATACCCATACGCGGTCCGAAGGCGCCTGCCAAAATAGCCACGATCAGCGTACCACCCGCCAGTCCGAACTTAAACGGCTGACTTAATCCCGGCAACATGATAGGCAAGGAGCCCAACGCTACACCCAGCACGATACCAAGGAAAATAGAGGTCAGGTTAGGTGCATCGAGTTTCTTGGTGGAGTTGCCGAACTTACCGGCGATTTTCTCTACGGCTTCCTGTTCGCCCACTACAGTCAGTCGGTCACCCAGCTGTAAGATCAAGTCGGGCGTTGCGAGCAGTTCGATACCGGCACGGCGTACACGCGTAATAGTAATCTGGTACGCATCACGTATCTTCAGATCCATGATACGCTTGCCGTTGTATTTGGGCTTGGTAATAACAATATGGCTGTTGACGAGGTGGACATTCTTCTCTTTCTCCTCCCAAGCGACCTCGGTCAATTCGCCCAACAGCAGGGCGGTACGTTCGTTTTTCTGGTCCGTCACGAAACGCACCCGGTCGCCAATATGTAATATTGTGTCGGCATCGGGCATCGACTCGTTGCCCTCCTGATCCAACAGACGCGTTACGACGATGGTCACATGAGTGAGCAAAGCCAGATCACGCACACGAATGCCATCTACCTGCGGGTTGGTGAGCCGGAGATCGAAATGCACCACCTGCTGCTCTTCGCCTTTCTCGGAACGCACTTGTTCCTCCTCTTTGTCTAACTTGATACGGAAGAAACTGCGAACAAGCAGCAGAGAGCATATAATTCCCACAACACCAAGAGGATAGGCCATGGCATAGCCGTTTGCTATATTGGGGTTGGCCGTTCCGGTGATCTCCTGATAGGCCTGCTGCGCCGCACCCAGACCCGGTGTATTGGTCACCGCACCGAAGAGCACACCCGTGGCAGTCGCGATATCCAGACCGAATAGCCAATGGATAGTTAGAGCTGTCAAACAGCCGAGCAACACGATGGCTGCCGCCAACATGTTCAGGCTCAGCCCACCCTTGCCGAACGACGAAAAGAACGACGGTCCGACCTGCAGGCCGATGCTATATACGAAGAGAATTAAGCCCAGGTCTTTGGCAAACGACTCGACCAGCGGATCAAGGTGCATACCGAAATGCGCACAAGCGATAGCGCAGAAAAGAATCCAGGTAATGCCTAGCGAGAAAGATTTTATTTTCAGCTTTTGGCTCAGGAATATACCGCAACCGATCGCCAGTGTGAGCACAAGGATTGAGTGAGCTATTCCTTCTCCAAAAAACAAATTATAGAGCCACATACGCACGTATTATCTCAAAAATCGCCGCAAAATTACAAAAAAAATCTCACATACGCAAGCGCACATGAGATTTTTTTTACAATTTACCCCAAAATAGGGATTAACCGAAAGCAGCTAATTTAGATAATTCCCTGCTCCAACATGGCAGTCGCAACTTTCATGAAGCCGGCGATATTCGCACCCTTGACATAGTCAATCGTGCCATCGGGTTGCGTACCGAAACGTACACATTGCTCGTGGATCGACTCCATAATATGGTGCAGACGTTCGTCTACCTCCTTAGCCGTCCAGCTGAGGTGCTCGGCATTTTGCGTCATCTCCAGACCGGAAGTAGCTACGCCACCGGCATTAACAGCCTTACCCGGAGCGAAGAGCACGCCGTTGTGCTGGAAGTAGTGAATTGCGCCCGGTTGGCAGCCCATGTTGCTGACCTCGCAGCAGCACCAGCAGCCATTGGCCTTCAGTTCCTTAGCATCCTCCTCGGAGAGCTCGTTCTGGAAGGCACACGGCAGGGCGATATCGCACGGTACGGACCAAGCCTTCTTGCCTGCGGTGAACTGGCAGAGCGTCGGGAACTTATCCGACATATCCTGTACGCGGTTGCGGTTGGATGCACGCATAACGAGCATGTAGTCAATCATTTCCTGGGTGATGCCATTCGGGATAGCCACTACACCGTCCGGACCGGAGATAGCCACTACCTTGGCACCGAGTTCAACGGCCTTGATAGCAGCACCCCATGCAACGTTACCGAAACCGGAGATGGCCACGGTCTTACCCTTGATATCCTTGCCGGCCTGGTGGAGGAGGTGTTGGGTGAAATAGAGCGCACCGAAGCCGGTAGCCTCAGGACGCAGGATCGAACCGCCCCAGGTCATGCCCTTACCGGTCAGCACACCTGTATGGTACTCGCGAGCGAGTTTCTGGTACATGCCGTTGAGGAAACCAATCTCACGACCGCCTACACCAACATCGCCTGCCGGGATATCCTGGTCGGGACCGATGCAACGCCAGAGTTCGAGCATGAAGGCTTGGCAGAAACGCATAATCTCGGCGTCGGACTTACCTACCGGGTCGAAGTCGGCACCACCCTTGGCACCACCCATAGGCAGTGTGGTGAGTGCATTCTTGAAAGTTTGCTCGAAGCCCAAGAACTTAAGCATCGAAGGCGTTACGGCACGGTGGAAACGAAGACCTCCCTTGTACGGGCCGATAGCGGAGTTGAACTGAACACGGTAACCGAGGTTGGTTTGAACCTGTCCCTCATCGTCGATCCAAGTCACGCGGAAGGTGAAGATACGATCGGGTTCTACAAGGCGCTCTACGATACGAGCCTCCTCAAATTCAGGGTGTTGGTTGTACACGGGTTCAATGGATTCCAGAACCTCTTGAACGGCCTGCAGATACTCTGCCTCGCCCGGATGCTTTGCAGCCAGTTGCTGCATGATAACTTGTGTTTTCATTGTTTGATTTTGTTTTTTAAAAAAACTTGTTATATTTTGGGGAGGTAAACGAAAAACGTTGTACCTCGACTGTTAGTTTCAAAACGAATGCGTCCCCCTGAGCCTTCTACGATATTCTTGGAGATAGCCAGTCCAAGTCCGGTACCGGCTGTTTTGGTGGTAAAATTAGGTACGAATATCTTAGGCTGGTCGGCTTCGGGGATACCGGGTCCGTTATCCGAGATGGACACCTCTATTTCCTTCTTGGAATAAGCAGCATTGAGGATGACGATAATATCCGCGTCCCGCTTGCTTCCGATAGCTTGGATGGCATTCTTGATAATATTGGTAAAGACCTGGCCTATCTGTTCGGGGTCGGTCTGCGCCATGACGCCCGCATCGGGTCCTACGTAGCGCACGGGCACTTGTTCGGTGTTGGTGCGTAGCAGCGTCACCACGGCTGACAAGCGTTGGGCGATATCCGTTTGGCTCACCTGCACCTCCGGCATCTTAGCGAACGAAGAGAAGGAGGTTGCGATATGACTAAGGTTATCGATAGCGGCTACGAGAGAGGTTGTCGTGCGGTCGAAATACGTATCAAAACGATCCGTCCCGCGCATACGTTGCAGCTGCTGGATATTGAGCTTGATAGGCGTAAGCAAGTTATTGATTTCGTGGGCTATCTGGCGCGCCATCGTACGCCATGCGCCTTCGCGTTCGCTACGTGCCAATTGGCGGGAAGCCTGCTCTACCTGATCAACCATCTCGTTGTAACGCGCAACGAGTTCTCCCAATTCGTCATGGTAGGCATAGTCGATATGATTCTCCTCTTCGCCCAAACGGAAGTGGCTCATTTTCTCAGACAGACGACTGATCGGACGGGTCAGTCCGCGCGCCAGCATATAGCTGATCAGGATAGAAAGCAAGAGCAGCACAATACACGGCGGCAACAGACGAGCCAGGAAAGCATCCACTTCGCGGTGCATAGCCAGTTCGCTGACAAATAGCGGAACGGCCACATAACCAGCAATCTCCGCCTCGGCATCAAGCAACGGGATATAACCGGCCAGATAGCGCATATCGCCGATCTGCTCGTGGTAGATACCCACGCTATCGCCCGTAAAGAACGGTGCGGAAGCCATTAGCGTAGAGGCCAAGCCTTTCTGGAAGAGTTCGGGCGCGGAAGTGGCCAACAAGTCGCCCTGCCGGTCATAGAGGTGGATATCCGTCTCGTAGGTATAACTGAGCTTAAGCAAGTCGCTACTGAGCGTGCTACCGTCTACGAGTCGTGAACCGGGTGAAGTAAAATACAAGTCGTGAAGATGAGACTGGATATAGAGTGTCTTACGCAGCAGTTCGCGCTCTTGGCGCTGCTGGTAGTGGTTACGCACGTAGCGCGTGGACATAAAGAATACGTATATAAATGCGGTACACAGCATTGCCATCGTCACATAGACGATACGCGTGCGGAGCGGCATATTCAAAAAGCCACGATGACGCAGCAGACCGATAATACCCAGCACCAGCAAGACGCCGAACAAGGACAGGAGCAATATCCAGTAGAACCGTACGCGCATACGCGGTCGCTTGTACCAAGCGGGACGGTCGGCATTCGGGTCTACAAGCTGACGATACGAAAAGCTGTCGGCCAACGGACCTGCCACCGCCTCCTGCTCCTCGTAAGGTTGGCTGCCGGTAATAGAGAACAAGAAGGTACTATCCTCCGCATAGACCGGATAGAAACCGCTAACCGTCAGTTCGGACAACTGGTATTTCTCGTCGGAACGGAAAGGTGGAATAAAACTATTGTGGAGTTGGCGGTTCTCGAACTGATACTGGTATTTGACAGGTATAACGGTCAACACGTCATATGGCGCACGATGCGTCCAGCGCGCCACAACATGTGCGTTATTAAAGCGCTGATACCACCAGCCACGGATAGTATCCGTAGCGCGGATATCATCGGCCGAGAGCCAATTGTCAGACCAATAGATGAGTCGGTCACCCTGATAAACATAATAGAGGATATTTTCGCCCGAGTCGACTCTTCGGCACCACTCGGCCATCGACTCACCACAAGTCAAGAATCGCAACAAACTATCCACGTGTCGATCGGCCAAGGCCTGCTGACTGAGCAGGGTGGCCTGCACGCGGTGTGCATCGCGCTTGGGCGTGTGACAGGCGGTCAAACCGACCACCAGAAACGCAAATATGAGCAGAAAAACACTAGTTTTTCGCATTATTATTCGATTTCTTTTGCAAAATTACAACTTTTTTTGTACCTTTGCAAGCAAAATCGAAAAAAAATTACATTTTATGCAAATTTTAGCTGCTTTTGTACTAGGATTGTTAACAATATTGGACCCCTGCACCCTTTTTACGTCCATCACGGCCATCAGTTATATCGATCGCGAGATTGGCAACCGACGCAAGGTACTCGGTAACGGGCTGATGTTTGTCTTGGGTAAACTGACCACCTATATTTTACTCTCCATCCCCTTTCTGCTGGGAGCGCAGACAGAAGGGCTGCAACATGTGCTCGGTCGCTGGGGTGAACCTATCCTGGCGGGCTTTATGCTCCTATGCGGTGTGGTGCTCCTACTTAGCGGTCACCATCACCAGCACGACCACGGACTGAGTCGCTGGTTGCAGAATGTAGATGACCGTTCATCATGGTTATGGTCGTTTATGCTGGGTATATTTTTTGCAATTGCCTTCTGTCCTCATCGACTGATTTACTTTTTGAGTATGATTGACATCATGCTGACGCTTCCTATGTCCTGGGGATGGACGATGCCGGTGATCTTCGGTCTGGCTACAGGACTGCCTATTATGCTGATTGCGTGGTTGGTTAGTTACAGCGCCATCACCGTAGGACAGCTGACCGCACGCATGGGGAGCTTCGAAAAATGGTTTCGCCATATATGTGCCGTGCTATTCCTGATTGCGGGTGTGTATCTAACCGTTCACTGCATCACCGACCCGACGCATGAGCATCATCATCACGAGTTGTTTCACACCGAAATAGAGCATCACCACCACTAAGATGAGTCGTTCAGAGGGTTTCCGGTTCAAGCAGTTCTACGTACGCCATGATCGGTGCGCCATGAAAGTGGGCACAGATGGCGTACTGTTGGGTGCGTGGACGCCGATTGATGTACGATTGGACGATGTACGATGTACGATTTTGGATATAGGTACGGGTTCGGGACTAGTAGCGCTCATGCTGGCGCAACGTTGCCCGGAGGCCAAAATAGATGCCATCGATATTGACGAGGCAGCCATAGAACAAGCCAAACAGAATTTCAAGCAATCTGCCTTCAGCCAACAACTGTCGGTTTATCAATCATCGCTGCAAGAATGGCAAATCGTACCTAGTCAATGTACAAATAGTACATTATACGACCTCATCGTATCTAACCCACCCTATTTTCAGAACAGTCTGAAGAATCCCGATGCCGGACGCCAACTGGCACGACATACCGATACGCTCCGGTATGAGGAACTGATTGCGCATAGCGCACGGCTTCTAAACCCGAACGGGCAGTTGGCTCTCATCCTACCCGCGGAGGCTGAGCGAGAAGTAACAGATTTGGCAGAACAGGCCGGACTGCATCCCGCGCGCGTGACGCGCGTATATAGTAAGGTGTCGAAACCGGCGATACGGGTGTTGCTCTGCTTTCAGCTATCAACCATCCGCCTTCAGCCGACAGAAGATACGCTCGTACTAGAGGACGAAAAAGGCGGCCGATCAGCCGCCTATTCCGAACTCTGCAAGGAGTTTTATCTTTAGCCATTAGCCATTCGCCTTTAGCCTTTATTTTGCATAATTGACGGCACGCGTCTCGCGGATGACAGTCACCTTGACTTGTCCCGGATACGTCATCTCGTCCTGGATACGCTTAGCCAGGTCAAACGAGAGCAACTCAGTGTCCTTGTCAGAAATCTTATCTGCTCCTACGATGACGCGCAGTTCACGACCGGCCTGCAGGGCGTAGGTCTTGATCACACCCGGGTACGAGCGAGCCATATTCTCCAGGTCGTTGAGTCGCTTCACGTAGGTCTCTACGATCTCGCGACGTGCACCCGGACGGGCACCTGAAATAGCATCACAAGCCTGTACGATAGGCGCAATAAGTGTCTCCATCTCACACTCGTCGTGGTGAGCACCTACGGCATTGCAGATATCAGGCTTCTCGCCGTATTTCTCGCACATCTTCATACCGATTTCTGCGTGCGGCATCTCCAGGTCTTCTTCGGCCACCTTGCCGATATCGTGGAGCAGACCGGCACGGCGTGCACGCTTAGGATTGATACCCAGTTCGCTAGCCATCGCGGCGCAGAGATTAGCGGTCTCACGCGAGTGCTGGAGCAGGTTCTGACCGTACGACGAACGGTATTTCATACGACCAATCATACGGATGAGTTCGGGGTGCAGGCCGTGTACACCGAGGTCGATGGTCGTGCGCTTACCGGTTTCGATGATTTCCTCCTCGATCTGCTTCTTGACCTTAGCCACCACTTCCTCGATGCGAGCCGGGTGGATACGACCGTCCTGTACCAATTGATGAAGCGACAGACGAGCTATCTCACGGCGCACGGGATCGAAGGCCGAAAGCGTAATAGCTTCGGGGGTATCATCTACCACGATCTCCACGCCGGTAGCAGCTTCCAGGGCACGGATGTTACGGCCCTCACGACCGATAATACGACCCTTAACCTCATCGTTCTCAATATGGAAGATAGAAACGGTATTCTCTGCTGCAGTCTCTGACGATACGCGCTGGATAGTCTGAATAATGATTTTCTTGGCTTCCTTGGAGGCAGTCATGCGGGCATCGTCCATGATCTCGTTGATATACGACATAGCGTTGGTCTTTGCCTCGTCTTTGAGTGCCTCTACGAGTTGCTTCTTGGCTTCCTCTGCAGAAAGACCGCTGGCGGCCTCGAGTTGTTGTTGCGCCTGGTGGTGCATCTTGTCGATTTCCTGGGTCTTAAACTCGATGGCTTTGAGTTGCTGGTCGAGTTGTTGGTTGCGCTGTTGCAGATCGTTTTGCTGACGCTGCAGTTCGCCCTGACGCTGATTGAGTTGCTGTTCGCGCTGCTGGAGACGCTGCTCGGTCTGCTGCTGACGACGTTCGTGCTCGCTGACCATCTTCTCGTGCTCGAGCTTAAGGGCAATGAATTTTTCTTTGGCCTCTACGATCTTGTTCTTCTTGATCATCTCGGCCTCTTCTTCGGCTTTCTTGACCAGTCCCATACTCGTAAAGCGCACAATCATAAAACATATGCCGGCTCCGAGCAGGAGTGATACAATTCCGATAATAACAGGTAATAACATAAGTAATTGGATTTTAAGTGTTTATTCTTGTTCGCCGGAGCTCACCAAATCAGGTTGCGACTGCGCCAGACGCTGCATGACCAGTTGGTTCAGGGCAGCCAACTCCTGCTCCACGGGGCGCAAGTCTTTCTCATGCGCATCGCTTCGCCAGTTGACGGCCAACTGCAGGGCCACATACATCCACAATTGCTCGGTAGTAGCCTGAGGCATTACCTTGCGGAAGTACTGATAGCGTTGGTTGAGCAACTTGGCACCCTCACGATAAAACTGCTCTTGTTCTCGATCGATAGAGAGCGAGACGCTGTGAGTGTCCAGTTGCAAGTGAATATTTAGTTTATCCGGCATAATAACTCGTTTTCTACTGACGTAATATATCCATCACATGGTCGATCTGGGCAATCAGTTGCGTGAGTCGGCGTCGCGCGGCCTCACGTTCCTCCTGCGTACCCGTGACCGCACTGGCCAGGCGCAGACGACTGTACTGCATCTGGAGTTCGTCCAACTCGCGGTGGGAACGCAGTATCTCTTCGCGCTGACTCTGGTTAGCGGCACGCAGTTGCTCGTTCTCCTCACGCAACTGATCGTAGCGCATGAGCAGAACACGCAAATTCTCTGAGAGTTGCTCCAGTTGTTGCATCAGATGGCAGCTTGGGCTAAGGTTGATTTAGAATGAATAACCTACACCCAGGCCAATCATGCCCTTGAACTGCACACGCTCGCCCGACTGGATGGTACCGTCGGCCATCTTCTTGTCGATCTTCACGCCGTTGTAGTAACGCAGATCGGTGGAGAGCGTTACTTGCAGACATTTGAGGAACTGATAGCTGAGGTTGACCGTCCAGTCAATATCGAAGTTACCGAAACGACGGTTGTTGTCGCGGTAGCCGAGGTAGTCGTATGTCAGTTCCGGGAACGTAGCGCCATTACCAAGGTCGGCATACATATCACCGGTGGCAATTTCTTTATACACTTTGGTCTTATCCCAAGCATAAGGGGTATAGAGACCGAGCGTCGTGTTGAGTTTGAAGTCCTTGTAGGTATAGTTGATAGCACCCTTGATATTCAGACCAAGCTCCGCGCGGGAATTCTTCTCATAGCTCTTGTTCACCTTTCCGGTCGTCTCGTCAGTGGTATAACGCCAAACGGCATACTTGTCCTTGAGGGCATATTCCAGACCGGTAGCACCTTCAGCCGCTTCTTGTGCGGCATTGAGTTGGTACATGCCTGCCGTCTGATACTCAGGCTTGTCGGCGAAATATTGGTTCATATTATCGGCCACCACTACGCTCGTAACACGTCCGGCAACAGGAGAGAGGTAGAGCGAGAAGTCTGCGCCGTTGACCGAAGTCTTCCAGTCGATACCGACAGACACGTCTACATAACCCGGTGCCATAAATTTCGAAACAATAGGATCTGCGTCGGCCGTACCGTTGTAGTTCTTACCGGGTGCGAATTGGGTATTGAACGCACCGAGGACGGTCAGATACCAGTTCTTCTGGAACTCCCAACCGAACTTGGTGGCAAAACTGATTTTATCGCTCGACTTCTGGAGCTTGTCGTACTCCTGATCGATCCAACTCAGACCATATTCCAAGTCGAGATTGGAATCCCAGGCAATATTGTTCTTGTGGTAGAGCAGGCGCAGACGCGAATAGGCTACGCCGTTGATATTATTGTTACCACCGGCAGCCCAGTTGAAGAGGCCTGTTGCAGCGGCGTTGAGTCCCACCGAACCGGAGAATTTCCATGCTTTATCGCCCGTATCCACTGCCGTGAGATCTTTTTTAGCCTTCTCGGCAGCACTTACCTGGGTTTGCACAGCGGCTTTATCCACCTCTTGCGCCTGCACATTCATTGCCAGAACGGCCAGCGCGAGAAAAAGTACATGTTTTAGTTTCATATGCTTAAATTTGCTATTTGTATTGGTTTAACAA
This sequence comes from Paludibacteraceae bacterium, assembly GCA_017551025.1. GTDB lineage: Bacteria > Bacteroidota > Bacteroidia > Bacteroidales > Paludibacteraceae > Colicola. The sequence continues at coordinate 57,475 of JAFZNG010000006.1, forward strand.
TGCGTTCTACATTCGACATACTCGAATGCGTCTGCAAAATTACAAAAAAAAATTGGAATACGCAAGCGTGCGCGCACAAAGAATGGCAATATACGACAAAAAAACAATTTTTCTACAAAAAAAATCAATTTCTTTACGCATATATCAAAAAAAAGTAGTAATTTTGTAGCGTGATTTAATATCGGGTAATGTGCACCTACTGCAGTAGTCCTGTCATTCTCGTATGAATAACGTATCCCACCTCACCCTATAATATACATAGTATATTATCCCGTGATTTTAAAAACAGAACGAAATAAAACATAAAATCGATATGAGAAACATTCTGAAAAAGAGTTTGCTGATTGTAATGGCCTGCTTTACGGCAGCAGGAATTTGGGCAGCGGACGTTACGTTTACGATGGCGAACATCTTTGATGGCCAAGGTTTGTCATTCACCGTAACCTCTCCGACGGCCGCCACCGTGTCCTCAAACACATCCAAGGGCAATGCAGCCAGCGGCAAATTAGGTTCGGATGGTCACTATTTTGAAATTATCCTCACCACAGAGACATTTACGGCTGCCAGCATTAACGGATATATCAATACAAACAATACCGCTAAGAACTGGGCATTTCAATTCAGCACCGACCGTGGTGCCAGTTGGGGAAGCGAGCTAACGCAAGCCAACGATGGTAACAAGTCGGCACACGATATCGCTGTAGGTGTTACTATTCCGGCGGGAGCTAATGGTTTTCGTGTGGTTCGTCGAGCAGGCACTTCCACACAAGTGAACAGCATTACGCTGACACTGCCTGGCGGCACGACGCCGACGACTGTATCCGTAACAGGTGTAAGCTTGGATCACTCCACTCTCTCGCTTGAGGCAGGACAGACTGGTACGTTGACCGCTACCGTCGCTCCGAGTAATGCCACAAATCAGAACGTAAGTTGGACGAGCAGTAATACCGCTGTAGCAACTGTAGCGAATGGTGTCGTTACAGCCGTTAGTGCCGGTTCGGCTACAATTACCGTCACCACGGAGGATGGCAGTAAGACGGCCACATGTACGGTAACCGTTACGGAGCCAGCCTCCCAAATACCGGTGACGGCTATCAGTCTGAACAAGAGCACGACTTCTATCGAGGTAGGCAAGACGGAGACGCTGAGCGTCACCTACACCCCTGCGAATGCCAATACGGGCAAAGCAATTACCTGGATGAGCAGTGATCCGAGTGTAGCAACAGTAGACCAAAACGGCCAAGTTACCGGTATAGCTATAGGAACGGCCACCATCATTGCGAGTGCCGCCAGCGGTGCATCCACGAGTTGTGAAGTGACGGTTACGGCCAGCACCACGCCCCCCGATCCACCAGTAGTTGTTCCGACAACCAATCTCACGATCCACGTACCGGAGATATACGAAGCCAAAGCCATTGCCGGTGGATACGGTACGCCGCTGACAGTAGTAGACGGATATGAATACGAGGTATTCTATATCAACCGAGACAACAACAGTAATCTAACGATTGCTACCTCCAATTCAGACAAGGCGGGGAGTATCTGCGACGACACACAAGGAAGTTCGAGTAGTTGTGTCACTCGTGACGGATGGGCTAAGATTACCTGTAGCGGTACCGGTGGTGATGCAAACGCCACGGCACAAGCGGAATTCCAGACTTCGCTTCGCTGCATCAAAATGAGCAGCGCCAGTCATGCACTGGAGATGCATATCCAGGGTTATGACCAGATTAGTTTCTACGGAAAAGATAACAATGGCGATGCAACCAAGAATAAGAAATTTGAGGTATATATCGATGATGTCAAGCAGACCCGTACACCGATGAGTGCTTACGGCATCGAGCGCTATACGCTTACTGCCGGCGAACACGTCATCCGTATCTCGGCCATCGGTGGCAGCGACAGCAAACTCTGCTCCTTCTCGCTACGCATTGCTCAAGAGCCGCGTGCCAAATGGGTAAAGGGTAACGACTCCACCCAGGTTGTGCTGCAAACCACAGCGCCGAAACCTGTTTACTACTTCACCAAGTATAACAGCAAAGGCCAGACGCGTCTGGTTTGGGAAGGCCAGGAAGCAACCGGTATTACGCTCAACACCTACGCACAGAGCGATTTGGGTGATACGCTGGTTCTGAGCGGAACGGCGAACTGTCCGGTAGGCACGTATACCTATCATGTGATCAGTTACTATAATGGTCAGCCGACCAGCAATATAAGCGGTAAGTTGAAGGTATCCTCCGAAATTGCTCCGCAAACAGAGACGCAAATCGAGGCTTATCAGAACGAGGCGATCGACGATATTAAGTTCAAATACTACGCCCTCAGCGCCGATGATGTAACGCTGACTTGGGCCAATGGCAATGCGCCTGCCGGTATCACCGGTAGCGGTGCGAACGGTACGTATCTGATTTCCGGTACCCCGACGCAAACGGGCACCTTTATTTACACGATCAGCGTTGCCGGCGGTAACAGCATTACCGATACGATCGTGATTAACGTACTCGACCTGGGCAATGATCCTATATTGTATCTATACAAGAACAACCTCGCAAACAATCGTGACGGCATCTATAAGTACCTCATTTCCAACGAGGGTGGCAAGCGCAACCTGATTGCCCGTAAGGCAAAAGCAGACGGATTGCGTCCTGCGGATCAGTACGCTAAGTACAAATGGGTACTCATCTCCGAAGATGTTGATGCCGACAACCCGGAGATACTGGCTATCGCACGCGGTGAAGCCGGACTGCCGGTACTGAGTATGAAGTCGTTCTCCTATACACCGGAACGTCTGGACTGGGGAGAACCCGACAATGGTTCGCTCACTCAGGAGGGACGATACATCACCGTTTGGCGTGGTGATCACCCGATCTTCAAGGCGCTTAACAAGAAGCAGGGCGACCGTATTCAAGTGCTCGACACCGTAGTAGGTAAGGGTCTTATGCCGATGAGTGTCAACTACACCGGTACGATTTGTCTGGCTACCGCCCTGACGCGTAATATCGACGATTACTACGCAGACGGATATGCAGAGACGGTACTGCATGAAGTGCCGGCCGAGATGCACCGCAACCAGAAATACCTGTGCCTGCCTATCGGCATGGAGGGCAGCAACTACCTGACGCGCGACGGCAAGAAACTCCTGGACGAGGCCATCAAGTATATCTTGAGCAACCAAGCTACCGTACAACTCCCCACCTTGGCCATCACAGACTTCCGCGTTGGTAGTTATGTAGGTAAAATCAACGAGGCTGAAGGACTGATCACGCTGGACGTATTGGTGCAAGATAGCGATGCCATGAAGACAGCCATGCCGAAGATCACTTTGGCCAGTCCGCTGACCTTTGCAAGCCCCGATAAAATGGCAGAAGACGGTTCGGTAGATTTCTCCAACTGGTACTACGGCGTACGCTATATCGTTAGCGACTATATCAACAAGCGCGGCTACCAAGTGGTGGTTCGTCTGTACGACCCGCTGGGTATTGAAAATACTTATATGCCGGGCGAGTGGATAAATATCTACGACATGCAAGGTCGCAAACTGACCACCACCAACGAGGATATCCGCCAGATGGATCTACCCGCAGGCGTATATATCATCGCTACGCAGAACGGTACGTTTAAGATTACCAAGTAACCGGAGTAGGCTCCGGAGCCGAATACATAGTATAATAATAGCCGCCCCGAAAGGAGCGGCTATTATTATGTAAGCACAGGGCTTAATTGCGGAATTGCAACTCGCCGTCTTTGAGTTCGACGATGACGGGCTTTTGCTGATCCACCTTGCCGGCAATAATCTGACGGCTCAGTTCGTTGAGTACCAGTCGTTGCAGGGCTCGTTTGACAGGTCGTGCACCAAACTGCGGGTCGTAGCCCTCGTGGGCGATATAATCAATTGCGTCGTCCGTAACGCGCAGGTCTACGCCGTTTTGCATGAGCATCTTATGGACGCCCTCTATTTGCAGGCCGACAATCTCGCGTATCTCTTTCTCGCTGAGCGGTTCGAAGAGGATCGTCTCGTCGATACGGTTCAAGAACTCCGGTCGAATAGTCTGATGGAGCAATCCGAGTACCTGCTGACGCGTCGTCTCACGATCTACGCCCTTCTCCTCGTTCTCGCGGATAAGCGATGAGCCAAGGTTGGAGGTGAGGATGATAAGCGTATTCTTGAAGTTGACGGTACGACCTTTGTTGTCGGTCAGTCGGCCGTCATCCAGCACTTGCAGCAGCACGTTGAACACATCCGGGTGGGCCTTCTCAATCTCGTCGAAGAGCACAACGGAATAGGGTTTACGACGGATTGCTTCGGTCAGTTGGCCGCCCTCGTCATAACCTACGTATCCCGGAGGTGCACCGATGAGTCGGGTTGCCGAGAACTTCTCCTGGTACTCCGACATATCGATACGCGTCATCATATTCTCGTCGTCGAAGAGGTAGTCGGCCAAGGCTTTAGCCAGTTCGGTTTTACCGACACCCGTCGTTCCGAGGAAGATAAACGAACCTATCGGACGTTTCGGATCTTGCAGACCGGCACGACTACGACGGATGGCATCACTTACGGCTTTAATCGCCTCGTCCTGCCCTACTACGCGCTTGTGGAGTTCTTCCTCCAGGTGGAGGAGCTTTTCGCGCTCCGACTGCATCATCTTGGTAACCGGAATACCCGTCCAGCGGGCTACGATCTCGGCGATATCATCTTCGTCGACCTCTTCCTTGATGAGCGAACTGTCGCTAATGGCATGGAGTGATTCCTGAGCCGACTTGATATTGGCCTCGGCGGCAGGTATCTGGCTATAACGTATCTCGGCTACTTTGCCGTAATCGCCTTCGCGCTCAGCCACTTCGGCCTGATGCTTCAGCGTCTCGATACGTGCTTTCTCGTTTTGGATCGTAGCTACGTAGCCTTTCTCCTTGTTCCAACGCTCGTTGAGCGTAGCGGATTGCGCTTTGAGGTCCTTGAGTTGGGCTTCTATCTCTTTGAGTTTTGCCTCGTTCCGGTCGCGCTTGATGGCTTCGCGCTCTATCTCGAGTTGCTTGATCTGGCGGTCGAGGGTATCGATCTCCTCGGGTTTGGAGTCCACTTCCAGTCGCAGTTTAGCGGCAGCCTCGTCGATCAAGTCAATGGCCTTGTCGGGCAGGAAACGGTCGGTAATATACCGGTTGGAGAGCGTGACGGCAGCAATGATGGCATCATCTTTGATACGCACCTTGTGATGGGTCTCGTAGCGTTCCTTTAGGCCACGCAGGATAGAGATTGTTGCCGACTCGTCAGGTTCGTCGACCATGACGATTTGGAAACGACGCTCCAATGCCTTGTCGGTCTCAAAGTATTTTTGGTATTCGTCCAGGGTGGTGGCACCGATAGCACGCAGTTCGCCACGCGCCAAGGCAGGTTTCAGGATATTCGCAGCATCCATCGCACCAGAGGTCTTACCCGCACCTACGAGCGTGTGTATCTCATCTATAAATAGGATGATCTCACCCGAGGCTTGAACGACTTCATTGATGACACCCTTGAGTCGTTCCTCAAACTCGCCTTGGTATTTCGCACCGGCGATAAGCGCACCCATATCCAGGGAGTAGATCTTCTTCTGCTTCAGGTTCTCAGGCACGTCACCACGCACGATACGATGCGCCAGTCCTTCGGCAATGGCGGTCTTACCCACACCCGGTTCACCAATAAGGATAGGATTATTCTTCGTACGGCGGCTCAGTATCTGGAGCACCCGACGAATCTCGTCGTCCCGCCCGATGACAGGATCGAGTTTGCCTTGCGAGGCACGTTCGCACAGGTTGATAGCGAACTTGTTCAGATTTTCTGCAGATTGATTGTTGTTCATAGTTGTATGTCGTTTAGTTAGTTTACCCTATAGCATACAAACTATGTTCCAAAGCCAGCAGGTCTGCCATTTTGTCAGTCGGCACAAAAAAAATCCTGCCCTAGTGAGCAGGATTTTCCTTGGCCGTTAGCTATTAACTATTGGCTATTAGCCGATTAGATGCCAAGCGATGCCTTGATAGCCGGTACGCGTGCTTCGGCAGCAGCAGTAGCTGCCTTGTAGCCGGCAGCGTCGGGCGTAGGCATCTGAGCGGGGATCTCGAAGTAGAACTTGATCTTAGGCTCTGTACCGGACGGACGAACTGAAACCTTGAGGCCGCCATCGGTGAAGTACTGGAGCACGTTGCTCTTAGCGTCGAGTGCCATCTTGATAGGCGTCTCTTTCCACTCGCCATCGACGAGTTCTTTCTGAACGCTCAGTTGGAAGTCCTTGATCTTCACCACTTTCTCGCCTGCGATCTCCTTAGGAGCGTTAGCGCGATAGTTGATCATCATCTGCTGGATTTCCTCAGCACCAGTCTTACCCGGACGAACGACATTAACGGTCGTCTCGCGCTGGAAGCCGAACTCGTTGTAGATATTGATCAGGTACTCGTAGAGCGACATACCTTGGTCTTTTGCAGCAGCTGCAATCTCGCAGATGAGGCATATAGCCGAAGGCGAGCATTTGTCGCGTACGCCGTCGAAGCCGAGCCAACCGAATGACTCCTCACCACCACCGATGTATTTATGGGTACCTTCCCACATACGGATACGGTTAGCAATCCACTTGAAGCCGGTGAACTCATCGGTCAGGGTTACACCTTCCTTATCAGCCATGCGGCGGATAACCTCGGTGGTCACGATGGTCTTTACCAGATACATGTCGGGACGCATTTTGCCCAGACGCTTGAGGGCCTTGATGTTATAGTACGAGTACATCATGCAGGTCTGATTACCATTGATGATGATCCACTCGCCATTCTCATCGCGGCAAACGATAGCGATACGGTCTGCATCGGGATCGCTGGCGATAACGAGGTCGGCATTGAGTTTCGTACCGAGTTTCATACCAAGGGTCATAGCCTCCGCATTCTCAGGGTTCGGCGAAACGACTGTCGGGAAGTTACCGTCGATAACCATCTGCTCGGGCACTACGTGGATGTTCTGGAATCCCCAGCTGCGCAAGCACATAGGGATAATCTGACGTCCGGCACCGTGGAGCGGCGTATAGACGATATTCAGATCGCTATGACGACGGATGACCTCCTGATCTACCATACAGGTCTTCACGGCCTCCATGTAGTCGAAGTCCATCTCGCCACCGATGATCTCGATGAGATCCTTGTTAGCCTCCCATTTCACGTCAGCCATGGTGACTTTGTTCACCTCGTCGATGATACCCTTGTCGTGCGGCTGGAGCACTTGCGAACCGTCCTCCCAGTAAGCCTTGTAACCGTTGTATTCACGCGGGTTATGGCTGGCGGTAACGTTCACACCACCCTGGCATTTAAGGTGACGGATAGCGAACGAGCACTCCGGCGTAGGACGCAGGCTCTCAAACAGATACACCTTGATACCGTTGGCCGAGAAAATGTCGGCTACGGTCTCAGCAAAGAGGCGTCCGTTGTTGCGGCAGTCGTGTCCGACAACGACAGCCACCTGACCGTTTTGTACGTTCTTGAAACCACCTTCGCGTTGTACTTTCAGCAGGTAGTTGGCATAGCCTTGCGTAGCTTGCGCTACGATATATTTGTTCATGCGGTTGGTGCCGGGGCCCATGATACCACGCAGTCCGCCGGTACCGAATTCGAGCGTACGGTAGAAGCTGTCGATGAGTTCGGTCTTGTCCTCCGCCTCCATCATAGCTTTCACTTGTGCGCGGGTCTCCGCGTCGAACGGCTCCTTGGTCCAAACCTCGGCAACCGCCATTACTTGTTTCAGTTCTTCGTTCATGGTACTATAGAATTAAAAATTAAAAATTCTAAATTAAAAATTATTTTGCGATGACCAGGAAGTAGGCTTTTTTGCCTTTCTGGAACAGCAGGTACTTACCGTTGAGCAGCGCCGCATCGGTGATGGGCGTCTGCGGGTCGGTGAGTTTCTCCTTGTTCATCGAGAAGCCGTTGGCCTGGATCATCTTACGTGCTTCGCCCTTGCTGTTAAAGATCTTGGTCTTCTCTGCCAGCAAGTCGAGCGGACCTATACCCGCGCGCAATTCGTCGAGCGAGATCTCGTACTGCTCTACGCCCTCGAACACCTGCAGGAAGGTCTCTTCGTCCAGCGCACGCAGCGAATCGGCTGTAGCGTTGCCAAAGAGGATATTCGAGGCCTCGACAGCCGCATTGTAGTCGGCCTCGGAGTGCACCATACAAGTTACTTCCTTGGCAAGACGCTTTTGGAGTGCACGCATATGCGGCGCCTGGTCGTGCTCGGCAATGAGGGCTTCGATCTCTTCGCGGGTGAGCGAAGTGAAGATCTTGATATAGCGCTTTGCGTCGTCGTCCGATACGTTCATCCAGAACTGGTAGAACTTATACGGACTGGTGTAGCGACGGCTGAGCCATACGTTGCCACTCTCGGTCTTACCGAACTTACCGCCGTCGGCTTTGGTGATGAGCGGGCAGGTCAGCGCGTAGGCATCGTTGCCGGTCATCTTCTTGATGAGTTCGGTGCCGGTGGTGATATTTCCCCATTGATCCGAACCGCCCATCTGGAGCTTGCAGTTGCGGTGCTGGTTCAGATAGACGAAGTCGTAACCCTGGAGCAATTGGTAGGTAAACTCGGTGAACGACATACCTTGTGCAAACTCGCCGTTGAAACGTTTCTTGACCGAGTCTTTGGCCATCATGTAGTTGACCGTGATCAGTTTACCCACGTTGCGTGCGAAGTCGAGGAAGGTATAGTCCTTCATCCAGTCGTAGTTATTGACCAATTCGGCGGCATTGGGTGCATCGGAGTTGAAGTCGAGGAAGTGCTCGAGTTGCTCGCGAATACACTGTACGTTGTGGCGCAGCGTCTCTTCGGTGAGCAAGTTGCGCTCGGCGGATTTGCCGGACGGGTCACCGATCATACCGGTAGCACCTCCCAGCAGGGCGATAGGCTTGTGGCCGCATGCCTGCAGGTGGCGCAGCATCATGATGCCGCAGAGGTGACCGATATGCAGACTATCCGCCGTGGGGTCGATCCCCACGTAGGCGGTAGTCTGTTCTTTTAGGAGCTGCTCCTCTGTACCGGGCATGATATCATGGAGCATGCCTCTCCAGCGCAGTTCTTCTACGAAGTTTTTCATCGCGGGAGATTAACGCAGTTTCTTATAGCCGTACTGAGCACGAGCACCGAGTTGCTCCTCAATGCGAATGAGCTGGTTGTACTTAGCCATACGGTCGGTACGGCTGAGCGAACCGGTCTTGATCTGACCCGAGTTGGTAGCTACAGCGATGTCAGCGATCGTCGTGTCCTCGGTCTCACCCGAACGGTGCGAGGTAACGGTGGTATAGCCGTGACGATGCGCCATCTCGATAGCGTCGAGGGTCTCGGTGAGCGAACCAATTTGGTTTACTTTGATAAGAATACTGTTGGCAGCACCCATCTTGATACCCTTCTCCAGGAACTTCACGTTGGTTACGAACAGGTCGTCACCTACGAGTTGGCAGCGGTCGCCGATACGCTTGGTGAGCAGTACCCAGTTGTCCCAGTCGTTCTCGTCCAGACCGTCCTCAATCGAGTCGATCGGATACTTGGTGATGAGGTGCTCGAGGAAGTCGATTTGCTCGGCAGCGGTCAGTTTCTTGCCGTTCGGATCTTTCTTCTTACCATCCTTGAGCTGACGATAGTCGTAGTACCACTCGCCGTTCTCGCAGGTAGCGAACTCGCTGGCTGCGCAGTCCATAGCGATCTTCACGTCCTTGCCGGGCTCGTAGCCTGCGTCCTTGATAGCCTGGATGATGCTGTCGAGCGCATCCTCGATGCCGTTGAGAGCCGGAGCGAAACCACCCTCGTCACCTACTGCGGTGCTCAGGCCACGCTTCTTGAGCAGCTTAGCCAGTGCGTGGAATACCTCGGCACCCATACGGATAGCCTCACGCTCGGTCGGAGCGCCTACCGGACGGATCATGAACTCCTGGAAAGCGATCGGAGCGTCGGAGTGTGCACCACCGTTGATGATGTTCATCATCGGAACGGGCAGTACGTGGCCGTTAGCGCCACCGATATAGCGGTAGAGCGGAATCTCGAGGTATGCAGCAGCTGCGTGAGCGCAAGCGAGGCTGACACCCAGGATAGCGTTGGCACCCAGTTTCGACTTGGTCGGCGTGCCGTCGAGCTCCAGCATCTTCTCATCGATAGCGCGCTGCTCGAGAACAGACATACCCATCAGCTCGGGAGCGATGATCGTGTTAACGTTCTCAACAGCCTTCAAAGTACCCTTACCCAGGTAACGGCCTTTGTCGCCATCACGAAGCTCAAGAGCCTCGTTCTCACCGGTCGATGCGCCCGAAGGAACGCTTGCACGACCCATAACGCCACAATCCAAAGTAACTTCTACCTCAACGGTAGGATTTCCGCGCGAGTCCAAAATCTCGCGAGCATGAACATCTTGAATAAACATAAGACAAATGATTTTATGATTTAACTATTTACAATATAATTATTTACGATTCCCGATTTGGCCAATCCGCCAAAATCCGACTACAAAGGTACAACTTTTTCGGGATATATGCAAATATAATTTGCAATTGATAGATATATTTTGCATCGGCACACACGCCTTCATGCAATAAAATGCAAACAATATATAACAAAATATTAACAAATACACTATAAAAACGGAAATTTGCAAACTAAAATCAGCATTTTTAAGAAAAATATCACTTTTTTGGCGAAATATTTGTGCAGATAGAAAAAAGGCAGTAATTTTGCGGCGTTTTTCGATGGCGTCTGCTCTCAAGGTACGCCTCCCGAGGCGGGATGCCCACGCATTGGCGCGAACGAAAAACGGTATTAGTACTGTTAAAAGAAAGGAACAATTATGAGACGTTTCTTAATGACAATGACAACAGTGGTTGTCTTATTAGCAGGAGTAATCGCAGCGGATGCCGCAAAAATTACAGATCAATTTACTGTTCGCTTCCGCGAGAATACTCTGGTGGTTTGCTCCACGCAGATGGAGGAAGCGAGAATTTATTCGTTGAACGGCAAAATGCTCCAAAAGGAAGTCGGCCAGTATGCCGAGTTTGAACTGGAGCCTGGTACCTACCGGTTGTACGCCAAAGTAGGCGACCGCATGGAACGCCGCCGTATCGAGCTTCGATAAATCCACAGTAAACAAAACGATAGTGCACCCCGAATGAGGTGCACTATTTTAGTTATAGCATGCGTTTACTTATAGAACGCGCGAATCGAGTCGCAGACATGACGCGGGTTGCGCAGCAGCGGACGCGTAGAATAGAACACCTCGCCCGTGATGCCGGGGATGGTGCGGTTGAGATACATCTGACGCACGATCTCATTACCGCGATGCCAGGCCGCATTCTCGCCCTTACGGCCGATACGATACGGCGCCATGCCGATATAGAGTTTGGTCTGGAAACGATTCTCTGCCCACCAGTGGCAGAGGTGCTCGTAGTCGGCCAGGGGGTGACCGATCTCCCAGTACAACTGCGGCACGACATAATCAATCCAGCCCTCCTGCATCCAAAGCCGTATGTCGGCATAGAGCTTGTCATAATTGGTCAAGGCCTTGGTATGGCTGCCGAGCGTATCCTCGGAATAGTTGCGCCAAACGCCGAAAGGCGAGATACCGAATTCCACTTCCGGGCGGATCGCCTTGATCGTATCGTGGAGTTCACGGATGACAAGGTTGGTATTGTTGCGACGCCAGTCACCCAGATCCGCAAAGCCACGCGGATACTGACGGAACGTCGCCGCATCCGGGAACTCCTTACCCGCTACGGGATACGGATAGAAATAGTCGTCCATGTGTACGCCCTGGATATCATAGCGGCGCACGAGGTCGGCCACAACGCGGCAGATCCAGAGACGCGTCGAATCCAAACCAGGATTGAAGTACCACTGGTCGTTGTAGCGCAAGAACCACTCGGGATGACGACGCATGATATGAGTCGGCGCGAGCGACTCGCGCGTCATCTGTCCCTGGGTGACGCGATACGGATTGAGCCATACATGTACGTCGATACCGCGGCGATGCGCTTCGTCTATGACAAACTGGAGCGGATCGTATATCATCTGGTTGCCCCAACTACCCTGACGGCCCGTCACCCAATGTGAGATAGGTTCCAGATCGGACAGGTACAAGGCATCCGCCGTAGGACGCACCTGGAAGATGACGGTATTGATACCGATCTCAGCCAGCGAATCGAGGATCATACACATATCCTCCATTTGGCGCTCGGTGTTGCCACGCGAAGCAGGCGTAGGCCAGTCGATACCTGCTACGGAGGCTATCCATGCCGCGCGGAAGTTTATCTGGGATGCGGCGGCAACAGCCGTCGTATCGGTCTCGGGAATCGAATCATGAGCCTGTGCGTTGGTGCATGCCACCAAGAGGCATAAGAGCAATATAGGTAGTATTCGTTTAATCATTTTCGAGCAAGTTGATCTGGCCGTCCTGCACATAGAAGATACGCGCCTCTGGATCGGGACGCAGGATCTCGGTAAGATGCTGACGGTCGGTGTCGGTTATAAATATCTGGCCAAACTCAGGTCGCTGCACCATCTGCACGATGCGGTTGACGCGCTCGGAGTCCAGACGATCAAAGATATCATCCAGCAACAGGATTGGTTTTGCTGTATTTGACATTTGAGATAGATACAGCGCCTGTGCTAATTTCATCGCGAGCAGGTAGGTCTTCTGCTGGCCTTGAGAGGCGACTTGCTTGAGCGGATAGTCGCCGAGTTGCATCAGCAGATCGTCCTTGTGCACACCCTGGCTGGTCCAGCCGAGGATAAGGTCGCGCTGACGGGTACGAAGATAGGCTTCGCGCAAGTCGCGGTCCTGGAGCTGGCTTATATAGCGGAGGACGGGAAGCTCCGCTTGGCTGTTGGCCATTAGCTCTTGGCCGTTGGCTATTTCATTATACACCTCCTGAAAGTAGGGCTCGAAGGCCTCGAAGAAAGCTGTACGGGCTCGGAAGATATATTCGGCCAGCGGAATCATCTGTTCCTCCAGTACTTCAAACAAATCCCAGGGCACATCAGCCGTCTCGGCGTACTGTTTGAGCAAAGCGTTGCGCTGCTTGAGCAGGGCGTTATAGCGCGTGAGGTCATCCAGATACTGCTTGTCGAGTTGGGCGATGACGCTATCCATGAAGCGGCGGCGTTCGTCGGAACCCTCTTCGATAAGTTGATGGTCGGCCGGCGAGACCATGACGAGCGGAACCAATCCGATATGATCAATGAGGCGCTTGTAGTCCTTGCGATTGAAGCGGAACTGCTTCTTGACACCTCTTCTCAATCCGCAAGAAATCGTCAGACCTTCGCCATTAGCCTCTACCCCTTCGCCATTATATACGCCTTGCACCATGGCCATCTCCTGACCGTGGGTAATATTGAGCGAATCCTGAGAGGTATAGGCCGACTTGGTAAAGCTGAGCAGATAGATGGCATCCAGCACGTTCGTCTTACCCTGACCGTTGAGGCCTACGAAGCAGTTGAGCTTGGGAGAAAACTCCAAACTCGCCTCGCGGATATTGCGATAGTTTAATATATTAAGAGAGCTTAATATCAAATTAAAAAATAAAAATTAAAAATTAATTTTCTCGTAATGACGTCATTACGTAATTACGATGTTTTAGGCATATGCCTCAACATCGTCTTTCGTGATCTTCGCTCCGGCGAGGATGATAAGACGCTCTACGACATTGCGCAACTGGCGTATATTGCCGGTCCAGGAGCGTGCCTGGAGCGCCTCGATAGCCGCCTTGTCAAAGGGCTTGACGGCGATACGTTGCTCGTCGCATATCTGTTCGGCAAAGTAGCTGACCAGCAGCGGAATATCCTCTTTGCGATCATCGAGCGGCGGCACAGCAACAGGTATCACGTTGAGGCGATGAAACAAGTCCTCGCGGAAGTTGCCAGCCGCAATCTCTTTCTCGAGGTCTTTGTTGGTGGCGGCAATAACGCGCACGTTGACCTTGATCGGTCGATCGGATCCTACGCGGGTGATCTCTGATTCCTGCAAGGCCCGCAGCACCTTGGTCTGGGCGGCAAGCGACATGTCGCCTATCTCGTCGAGGAAGAGCGTACCGCCGTCGGCCTGCTCAAACTTACCGGCACGATCCTTGACGGCACCGGTAAACGAACCCTTCATATGGCCGAACAGCTCCGACTCGATGAGTTCGGATGGGATGGCAGCACAGTTAACCTCCACCATCGGCTGGTCGGCACGAGCCGAACCGGCATGCAGCAGACGCGCTACAACCTCCTTGCCCGAACCGTTTGGTCCGGTAATCATGACGCGTGCCTCGGTGGGCGCCACCTTATCTATTATTTCGCGCACACGCGTGATAGCAGCCGACTGACCGATCATCTGCGGACCGCTACGCTGTACTTTCTTGCGCAGCAGACGCGTCTCTTGCTTGAGGTTTTTGCTCTCGAGGGCGTTTTTTGTCGTCACGAGCAGGCGGTTGAGGTCGAGCGGCTTCTCGATGAAGTCGTATGCACCGATTTTTAGCGCCTGGACAGCCGTCTCGATATCGCCGTGACCGGAGATCATCACCACGGGTGCCTCGATGGCTTCCTCGCCAGTCTTGAGGGCTGATAGCACCTCCAGACCGTCCATTTCGGGCATCTTGATATCCGAGAAGATGAGGTCGAAGGCCTGCTGGCGAGCCATCTCGAGGCCTTGTTTACCATTCTCCGCCACAGAGACTTCATGGCCTTCATCGGTCATTATTTCGCGCAGCGTATTACGAATACCGCGTTCGTCATCTATGATTAGTAATTTGCTCATGAGTGTAATCACACAATTTAGAGCGCAAAGTTACGACTTTTTTTTGAATTATGCAAGTAAATTGTGAATTATATTTTTTTTTCGCGAAAAACTTGCGTATATGATTTTTTTGTAGTACCTTTGCAGCGGAATATGGCGATATACGTATATTTATGTTATACAACATATTTTTAACCCAAAAATACTTTTTTTAATCATTAAATTCATTTACAATGAAGAAATTTTTATCTCTTTTTGCAGCAGTCCTCTTTGCCGGAGGTATGATGGCTGCTACAACGATGACGTGCGCTGACGCTGCAGCTGCAGCTCTGAGCGTATCGGGCAACAACGTTGAGTACAACAACGGTGAGGAAATCGAGGTAACGGGTTATGTTACCAACATTGTTTTTGCATGGAAAGACAGCACCATGACTTTCTGGATGGCTGACACCGAGAACGGTGGTAACGTACTGGAGGCTTACAAGTGCGCTATCCCTAATCAGGCTGACGCTCCGAAAGTAACTGACAAAGTAAAAGTTACCGGTAAGTTGACTAAGTACAACACGACGCCGGAGTTTGCTCCAGGTTGCACCTGCGAGATTCTTGAAGTAGGTGAAGGTCCTGTTGTTGTTGAGATCGAGGTTACTAACTGTGCAACTGCTGCCGAGGCTGCTATGAGTGTTTCGGGCAACAACGTGCTCTACAACGATAGCGCTGTGTACACCGTTGAGGGTTATGTAACCAGCATTCAAAATGCATGGGCTAATGGTACGATGACTTTCTGGATGGCCGACACCGAGAATGGAGGAAGAGTCCTGGAGGCTTACAAGTGCGCTATTGCCAACGAGGCTGACGCTCCGAAGGTAGGCGATAAGGTTTCTGTTACGGGATGCCTGACCAAGTACAACACTACGCCGGAGTTTGCTCAGGGTTGTACCTGTGTTATCCTGCAGAGTGGTGATGCTGCTAAGAACCTTGGTCCGAAGACGATTGCCGAGTTCCTGGCGCTGAAGAACATGAAAGATACTTGTATCCTGACCGGTACGATTTCCAACCTGCCGGAGGACAAGACTGCCAACGCATGGAAATATGGTAATTTCGATCTTACGGATGAGACCGGTACGGTATATGTATATGGTCTGTTGACTCCGGAAGGACAGAAGCAGCAATTCGCTTCGATGGGTCTGGAGAACGGTTCGGTGATTACGGTTAAGGCTGTCTATGGCGAGTACAACGGCAATCCGCAAGCTCCGAATGCTATCCTGGTAGAGAACGAAGCTGATTTTGATACAGTCAACGTAGCACAGGCTGTTGAGATCGCTCTGGCATTGGACAACGGCGCTGTTAGTACCAAGAAGTATATTATCGTAGGTTATGTAGCTAGAATCAAGACCGAATATAGCGCACAGTACAAGAACATCTCGTTCTTCATGACCGATGATCCGGAAGGTACGTATGGTGACCTGCAGGTTTATCGTGGAGCTATCTCCGAGGCTGAGGGTACCGCTCTGGCTGCTCACGACCACGTACTGGTTGTAGGTAAGCTGAAGAACAACTTCTACAACGACGCCAACTCGGCTCAGACCGATGCCGGCGCAGAGGTTAGCGTAGACTGGAAGGCTGCTATCGAGAACATCCTGATGAACGATCAGAAGATCAACAAGGTGATTGTTGACGGCGTTCTCTATATCGTTCGCGACGGCAAGCTCTACACCATCCAGGGTGCTGAGGTTCGATAAAAATCCTAAAGGCGAATGGCCAAAGGCTATTGGCTAATGTAAAAAAATCCCGCATATCGTTGCATATGTGGGATTTTTTTTGTACTTTTGCAGCCGATTTCAAATCTGCAAGAAATGATAGAGATAAAAGACTATATCGAACATGCCGTGCTGGTGGGTATTATTACGCCTCGCCAGTCGGAGGAACGCACCAAGGAATATCTGGACGAGTTGGCCTTTCTGGCTGACACCAATCATATCGTGCCCGTCAAGCGTTTTACCCAACGTCTCGACCAGCCGAACACCTCCACCTATCTGGGCGAAGGCAAACTGCAGGATATACGGGAGTATATAGACGAAAGACAAAAGACCGCTTCGCTCAAAGACGAAGGACAAGACGAGGTGCATCCTATCGATCTGGTCATCTTTGACGACGAGTTGTCGCCGCGCCAGTTGCGCAACGTAGAGAAAGCACTCGGCGTACGCGTCATGGACCGCACGATTCTCATACTGGAGATCTTCCTACAGCGTGCGCAGACCAGTTATGCCAAGACCCAGGTCGAGATGGCGCACCTGCAGTACATGTTGCCGCGACTGACACGTATGTGGAGCCACCTGGACCGTCAGCGTGGTGGTGGCGGCACCAACCGCGGTATGGGTGAGACCCAGATCGAGGCCGACCGCCGTATCATCGGTCAGCGTATCGCTTTGCTGCGCGAAGACCTCAAACGCATCGACAAACAGATGACTACCCAACGCCAGAACCGCGGCAAGATGGTGCGCGTGGCGCTGGTGGGCTATACCAACGTGGGCAAATCCACGCTCATGAACCTGCTGAGCAAGTCCGAAGTGTTTGCCGAGAACAAGCTATTCGCTACGCTCGACACCACGGTTCGCAAAGTGACACTCCAGAACCTACCCTTCCTGCTCTCCGATACCGTCGGCTTTATCCGCAAGTTGCCCCACAACCTGGTAGAGTCGTTCAAGTCCACCCTGGACGAGGTGCGCGAAGCCGATCTGCTGGTACACGTAGTGGATATCTCGCATCCGAATTTCGAGGAGCAGTACGAGGTGGTAGAACAGACTATCAACGAATTGCTCACCTCCAGCCACGAAGAGCAAGAATCGCAACCGTGGTCCAAACAGAAGAAACAGGGCGACCGTCGTCAGCGTACCCAGTCGGTCGTGGCGGATATCCCACGCATCGTGGTATTCAACAAGATCGACGCCTTTACGTATACGCCCAAGGAGGAGGACGACCTGACGCCTATCCGTCGCGAGAACATCTCGCTAGAGGAACTGGAGAAGACCTGGATGGCCAAGCTCCACGACGACTGTATCTTTATCTCCGCCCGCGAGAAGAGCAATATCGATGCGCTCAAGGATCTGCTCTACGACCGCATCAAAGCCATTCATATCCAGCGGTATCCGTACAACGATTTCCTCTTCCAGCAGTATGAAGAAGTATAAGGCCATATTCCTGGATATCGACGACACGCTGCTCGACTACATACCTTGTTGCCGAGAGGCGTATCTGGCAGCTATGCCCGAGCAACCGGAGTACTTCGACTTGTTTTTAGAGATCTCGGGTCGGCTCTTCAAGGAAGCCAAGGCGGGCAAGCATACCGTAGCCGAAGTGATGGATCTGTACCCTCGAGAGTTTATCGCCACGATAGGTTATCCACCTGAGGCCGTCGTTCCTTTTCAGGACGCTTTTCGCGAAGCCTGGGGCAAGACGCACACCCTGGTTACGGATGCCGAACAGATGCTCCAAGCCTTGCAGGCCAAGGGGTATCGGCTCTTCGCTGCCTCCAATAGTTTCGGCCACCTGCAACGCCGGCGACTGGACTATGCCGGCATACTGCGCTATTTCGAGGACACCTATATCTCGATGGATATCGGGTACGACAAACCCGACGTACGTTTTTATGAGGAAGCCCTCCGCCGTTGCGGATGCCGGCCGGAAGAGGTGCTCATGATAGGTGATTCGGGTACGACGGACGTGCTGGGTGCACAGCAGGCCGGACTGGATACCTGCTGGTACAACCCTCATGAAAAAGAAAGGCCGGATCTGCATCCGACCTATACGGTTCACTCACTCCGCGAGATTATACCATTGCTCTAACTGCTCGTTAAACGCACGACGCTCCATTGTCTGTGCCCATCGGCGCAGATCGGCCGTGCGGTCCTCAAAGACGAAAGTCACTCGGCGGCGCCATACGTGATTCTTAGGCCGCAACTTCGACCAGCGGCTACCTTCCAATCCCCGCATACGGCATAGCACGACTACCACCTGCTCCGGCAGTTCGCGACATACCTCATAAGCCAGTCGGCGGTTGCCGATGATCTCACGATCTACGGTCTTAATATGCCCCGAGGGATAGAACAGCAGGGATTTACCCTCGCGCAAGGCATCCAGGGCGATGCGGGATAGTTGTCCCGCCTGAGCCGCACCTTCTTCACGCGTCATCTGGCTCTTCTGCAGGTCGGGCACCTCCACGGCATGGATACGCCGCATAATCCATCCGAACAGACGATGCCGCATAAAACGCTCATCTACCATCGGCACCAGCGGCACGTCCATCAGGTGCGAACCGATAAGCAGCGGATCGATATAGGCGGTATGGTTGGGCAGCAACAGCACCGGACGGTTTTGATACAAGACCTCACGGCCCTGCATCTCTACGCGGTAGTGCCAGCGCAAGAGAAAATGCACAAATCGCGCCAACCGATATCGAAAGTCCCGCTCCATCAATTCGTAATTTTTAATTCTTAATTTTTAATTTTTAATTCCTCTACCAGTTCCTCCCACGTAAGGTCTTCGCCTTCTACGGTAGAGGCTACGTAACCCATCTCCTGACGTGCCTGCTCCTGGGTGAAGGTAAAATACGTACACTGGCACGAGCAGAGCAATTCGCCGTCCGAACTGAGCAGTTCACCATCTACGATGGCTACGTTGCGGCGCATCTCGGTGAGGCGTGCACGCAGTTTGATATAAGGTTGCAGCGTAGAGACGGGTTTGCGATACCGCATCTCCATCTTCGCCGTCACACCTGCCGTCTGCAGTTTATGAAACACCACCCATCCGCATACCTCATCCAGCAGCACGGCCTGGATGCCGCCATGCAGGGTGTTGATCCATGACTGATGGTTCTGGGTAGGTTGCCAGATAGAGACGATATCCTCGCCGTCCTCGTAGAAACGCATACGTGCCCCGATAGGATTATCCGGGCAGCAGCCAAAACAATTGTAGCCCGGTGTACCGCGCCACGGATTATGAATCAATCGCATACGTCTCTTGATTTACTTAGCCGCCTTGAAGCTCATGTCGAGCGATTTATACGAATGGGTCAACGCACCTACCGACACGAAGTCCACCCCCTGGAGGGCATAGTCGCGAATCGTATCGATGGTGATGCCGCCCGAGGACTCGATTTCCATGTGACGACCGGCTGTCTTCTCCCAATCGCGAATCATATCTACCGCCTCTTTGGTCTTGGCGGGCGTGAAGTTATCCAGCATGATGCGGTCGGGGATATTGGTCTTGAGCGCTTCGCGGATCTCGTCGAAGTTACGCACCTCGATTTCGATCTTGAGGTCCTTGCCTTTCGCCTTGCAATAGTCGCGTGCACGCTCCAAAGCTGCCGTAATACCGCCGGCGAAGTCCACGTGGTTGTCCTTCAGCAGGATCATGTCAAACAGGCCGATACGGTGGTTCATACCGCCACCGATACGAACGGCTTCTTTCTCCAGGTAACGCAGTCCGGGAGTCGTCTTGCGGGTGTCGAGCACGTGGCAACCCGTATCCTCGATGAGCGACTGATAGCGATGTGCCGTGGTGGCCACACCCGACATGCGCTGCATGATATTGAGCATCGTGCGTTCGATCTGCAGCAGGCTCAGCACCTTGCCGTACACCTTAAAGGCTACATCGCCGGGCTTCACCTGTGCGCCGTCCTCCAGGAACTGCTCGAAGCGGCACTCGGGGTCGAAGTAGCGGATGATCTCTTTGGCCACCTCTACACCGGCCAGGATACCGGTGTCCTTGATGATAAGTTGCTGACAGCCCATCTCGGTGGACGGGATACAACTGAGCGAGGTATGATCACCGTCGCGAATATCCTCATGAAACCAAATCTCAATGAGTTTTTTTAATTCTTGCTTATCCATGAGAGAAATTAAAAATTAAAAATTCAAAATTCAAAATTACCAATAACCAATCACCAATAACCAATCACCTTTATTTCTTTACGCGGATCTTCTGTCCCGGGTGGATGACGGTCTTGTCGTTGAAGCCGTTCAGGCGCTTGAGTTCCGCTACAGAGATTCCTTTCTTCTGGGCGATCGACCAGAAGCTGTCGCCCTCGCGCACGACATACCACTTCGCCGCTTCGGCTTTCTTACGCGCAGCTTCTTCCTGGGCTTTCTTCTTGGCCTCTGCTTCTCGTTTGGCTTTCTCGGCAGCTGCCTTACGGGCACGTTCCGCCGCTTCCTGACGGGCTATCTCGGCCTGACGGGCTTTCTCTGCACGTTCCGCTTCTTCGCGGGCACGCTGTTCGGCTTTCGCCTGGCGCTCCTGATGGAAAGCTTCGAGTTCCTCAGGCGTCATAGCCGTGGTATCGGGCAGTATCTCCTCCACCTGCGGCAGGGTTGTCTGCACGGGTGCCGGACGCTTCTGACCACGCGCCGTCAGCATACTGTGGGTAAGCAGCAGAATACCTTCGTTCTGCAAGTCACCACGGTCGAAGTTGACGATCAGTTCGGGGTTGATATTGATACCCTGGTAACGTATCTCGAAGTGGAGGTGCGGACCGGTACTGTGACCGGTGCTACCACCGCGACCGATTACCTCACCGGCTTCTACGCCCTGATCTTCCTCCACGAGTATCTTGCTCAGGTGACCATAGACGGTCTCGAAACCGTTATCATGACGCACCACGACATAATAGCCGTAGCCGCGCGGATCCCATCCGCATACACGCACCTGTCCACGCCATGCCGAGAGGATATTATCTCCCGTGCGCAGACCGATATCTACACCATAATGCCAGCGGCCGAAACGGGGACGCCAACCGAAATGCGAGGTGACGCGTCCGCGATGCGGCAGACTGAAACCGCTCAGGTCGATACGCACCGGTTCCGGTATCTCAGCAATCTCTATCCCGTAGGGATTGACCAGCGAATTGGTCCATATATGGCGATAGACCGAGTCAGCGGGGTGCACACTCGGCATGTTAGGCGGCAGCGCACGATGGATACGATACACGACCAGTCCTTCCGGTGTACGCACGAAGATACGCTCCTGGAGATCATCCTTGCTGGTGTTGACCACGAGGGTATCGCCGTCCCAGTAACCGCTGAATATGACGGGCATTACCCCACCCTGCTCGTCGATCTCGTCGAGCGAATAAGGTTCGTCTTCCTCGCTCGCCACCTCAGCCTCGATATACATACCGATGGCGATCTCTTCGGGCGTCAGGTCCGTCGTATCCGAGAGCCATTGTGCCTGCGCCAGCAGCGGCAACAGGGCACACCATAAACTATAATAACGTATTTTTCTCATTTATACCGTATAAGCAAATTTATATACTAACCATGCCGCCAGCACCACCACCAGCATCGCCGCAGCGGTTATCAGCCATTTCTGCCAGGCGGGCATACCTTCCTTGAC
>JAFZNG010000007.1 GCA_017551025.1 Paludibacteraceae bacterium
CAACCATCCTATGCAGCGCAAACTGCTGACCACCATCATTGGTCTCCTCAAGCAAGAGACACTCTTGGAACATACCTTGCTTTTCAGCGAACAACTGCTGCACGCGGACTCGGTTCCTTCCCGCAAACGCCAAGTGCTGATGACGTTTCTGCTGGCGCTCAACCAATCATACAAAGAGCATCGCACGGTGCAGTATTACGCGGCGCAGCAGAACTTATCCGCCCGACATTTTGCGGACATCATCAAGCAGGAGTCCCACTACACCCCGATGGACTGGATCAACATGGTCACCATCAATCAGGCGAAGAACCTGCTTCGCCAACCCAACATGCTCGTCAAGCAAGTGGCTGACGAACTCGGCTTCCCTGAGCAGTTCACCTTCCGCAAGTACTTCAAAACCCACACCGGTGTTTCGCCAACGGAATACCAAAGTGAAAACAAATAGAATTATGATACTATATTTCTCAGGAACAGGTAACAGCCTCGCCATCGCGCGAAAGATAGCCGAGGCGATAAATGACCAAGTGCTGCCGCTGACCGAAGCGGTTCAGCAGGACTTGACGAACGAGCAATGTATCGGTCTGGTCTTTCCGACCTACGACTTCAACATGCCTCCGGCTGTGCGAACACTCGTTCCACAACTGAAGATAAGCAAGGAGGCGTACGTCTTTGCCGTCACGACATGCGGCGCTCAAGCAGGCAACAGTCTTTGGACCTTGCGGCGTCTGTTGCGTCAAAAAGGTATTGAACTGGCTTATGCGCACAAGATTCGCGTGCCGGATAACAGCGCCATCGCTTTTGGTCGTAATCCCAATGAGCAGGCATGGAAATTCGAGCGTTTTGCTTTCCGCCTCGACCGCATCATCGCGGACATTCGGGGGCAGAAACATGAATGGCATTTTGCGTGGTGGAGTCTCGCCGGAGGCATCATGGGGTGGTCGTTCCTGGAGAACGGCATGTGGCGCACTTTCCATCCGGTGGTCAACGAAGCCAAATGTACCGGTTGCAAGACCTGCGCGCGTGTCTGCCCGATGAGCAATATTGCGGTAGAGGAGAAAGCCCATATTGGCGATAACTGTACCATCTGCCTCGCGTGTGTGCACGTCTGTCCGCAACAAGCTATTAGCACGAACGGTCGCGAGACTCTCAAGGAGCGTCAGTACCGCCATCCCGACATCAAACTCAAAGACCTAATTAAGCGATAAATTATGAAACGAATGATTTTGGCACTTGTATGTGCTGCCATGATGATGCCTATGAATGCAAAGACATTAGTGGCGTATTTCTCCGCCACCGGTACTACCAAAGCCGCAGCCGAGAAACTCGCAAAGCAGCACAATGCCGTGCTCTGGGAAATTGAGCCGGCAGAACCTTACACGGCCGCTGATCTGGACTGGCGCAATCCGCAGTCTCGTTCATCGCTCGAAATGAATGATCCGGAAGAGCGTCCTATGATCAAACAATGCACCGATGTGACGCCGTACGACACCGTTTATGTCGGTTTTCCGATCTGGTGGGGCATCTGTCCGCGTATCATCAACTCGTGGTTGGATAACAACCTTCCGCAACTGCAAGGCAAAATCCTGATTCCGTTTGCCACTAGCGGCAGCAGCGGCATCGAAGAAGCCGAGGAATACCTTCGTCGGACCTATCCCTCGCTCTCTTGGCAGAAAGGACTGCTTTTAAATAAACGATAAAACGGGATATGAGCAATCACGATGGCATACTATTTGCAATATATACAGTAAACCAATGTTTCACCATCAAAAGCAATGCATTATGAGACGTTATTTACTTGCTATATTGGTTGCCCTTACGGCCGGCCTTGCCGTGCAGGCGCAGAGTGTTGAACAACAACGCGCGGAGCCTATCGTTCTTTATGGCTATTTGAAAGTGTTCCCGAATGACCTAGGCACGTTTGATGCAGAGCCGCGAACCGTTATCGCTCGCTTGAATGAGCAGCAGCAATACGGCTATGGTACATGGCGTCTGCCGACCAACGAAGAGTTGTCCCTCATGCGAGGAAGCAATGTCATCGGTAGCGGTGAGTATATGACCAAAGAGAATAAAAGGGGTATCGTGCGCCTGGTGACGGACAAAGAAAAAGGAGATACGCTTTATGCTATCGCGGCCGGATATGTGGACTTAGGTCTGCCGAGTGGTACGCTGTGGAAAGAACAAAATGAAATAGATGGATTCTGCACCTACGAACAAGCGATCGCTTTGTACGGAAATGGCCTGCCTACCAAAGAACAATTGGAAGAATTGAAACTTATCTGCAAATGGACATGGACCGGTAGCGGTTATGAGGTAGAAGGTCCGAGTGGTGCGACCATCACCCTGCCTGCAGCAGGCTATCGTGACTGTTACGGCAGCGTAAAAAATGTCGGTTCAGACGGCTATTTCTGGTCCTCCACGCCTTATAACGGTTCGGAGCTTGCCTTGGAACTGTACTTCAATTCGGGCCAAGTGGACATAGACCTCAACTACCGTTGCGCCGGTCGATCGGTTCGCCTGGTACGTTAGTTAACTTTCAAATTATCAAACATTATGAGACGTTATTTACTTACCATATTAGTAGCCCTGACAGCCAGCCTTGGTATGCAGGCGCAGTACGTCGTGTCGGACAAGTACAACCTGTGGTTCGAGGACAGCGGTCACGAAGTGACTACCCGCAAAGCCGTGTGGTGCACCGAGGATTTCCAGGATCTTTGGAATGGTTACCACGTACGCCTGTACAACGGGCGCATACATATCAAGGACGGTAGCAGCACCGTCGTTTATGGTGACGAGATCGGTCTGCTGTATAATGGTTATTACTTCGTTCGGCAAGGCGCTACTTGGTATCTGTATGATGCCGATGGCGATAAAGTCGGTGGCGTCTATGGTGAGGAGATGTGCTATTATCCGTTCAATTATGTGGCTTGTAAGAAGAATGCTAACCTCTGGTATATCTATCGTTGCAATGGCGAGAAACTGAGTTTCTATTCGGAGGTCTGCCCGTGGATTTGCTGGAACGAATGCTGGATTGTGCAGCAGAGCGGCAGGCAATACGGCATCGACCAATCCGGCTACAAGATCAGCGGAGTCTATGGCGACGATGTTACCCTACTGAATGACGGCCGATGGA
Source organism: Paludibacteraceae bacterium (assembly GCA_017551025.1). Classification (GTDB taxonomy): domain Bacteria; phylum Bacteroidota; class Bacteroidia; order Bacteroidales; family Paludibacteraceae; genus Colicola. The sequence goes on from JAFZNG010000007.1 coordinate 3,131, forward strand.
AATGCGTCCGCGGTAGTTATGTGAGTTATGTGGAGTAATTGTAAACCCGACTACATAGAGTAAAATTTAAAGTTTTAAAAAAAACACCACTATTATGGCAACGATTTATGATTTTAAGGCGCTGACGAGTCGCGGCAAAGAACTCGATTTTGCGCAGTTCGAAGGTAAAGTGTTATTGATTGTTAACACCGCCAGCAAGTGCGGTTTTACCCCGCAGTTCAAAGGCCTCGAGGAACTGAACCAAAAGTACAAAGACCAAGGCCTCGTCATTATCGGCTTCCCTTGCAACCAGTTCAAAGAGCAAGACCCGGGCAACGACAGCCAGATCGAGGAGTTCTGCCAGCTCAACTATGGCGTCACCTTCCAGATCATGCGCAAGATTGACGTCAACGGCGAGAACGCCGACCCCATCTTTACGTATCTCAAAACCCAAGCGCCCACCGAGGAGTATCACGGCTTGAAAGCTAAAGCCGCCAAGGCACTCTTCCGCAAGATCAGCGACAGCGCCAAGACGGAGAGCGACATTCAGTGGAACTTCACCAAGTTCCTCATCTCGCGCGACGGCAAGACTATCTTACGCTTCGCTCCCACCGCCGAACCCAAAGACTTTGAGAAAGAGATACAGGCATTGTTGTAAACGACCTGTTTCCTGTTATTTGCCGGATAGTTGCAGCCTGAAGTCTTTCGGGCTGCAATTTGTTTGACGTCTGAAAAAGGTGCCGAAATGCGACTGGTTCAGGAATCCCAACTGATCGGATATCTGTTGCACGGAAAGTGAAGTAGAGGACAAAAGTGACTTGGCTTGGCGTAGTAGAGCCTGATCGATACATCGGTTAGGAGAGGTATCTAAGGTCTGCTTGACTACATTCGACAAGTACTTCGGCGCAAGACACATCTGCCCGGCATACCATTCTACGCGATGCTGCTCCCGACAATGCAGCTCAACCAGAGTAATGAATTGTCCACAGATCTGCTCCGCACGAGTGAGTGCATGCTTTTTTTTCGGATACGTTGCCTTGCATTCCACTAAATAATACACCAACGAACTTACCATATTCAATGCTGCCTTCTGCTGATTATCCTCTATGAGGGCACGCAGAAAATCAAAATACCGCAATACCAAATCCAATTGCTCATTTGTCAAATTATTGGTAAATGCGTTGAATTCAAATAACTCAGGTACTTTAGAAACGGACATCTTCTGCAAATTTTGTGCAAAGATAATGCTTTTTTTTGATATATACAAGTTAAAAAGTGAAAAAGCGAACAATTTTAGTGAATTGTGCGTAATGCCTATATGCCAAAAAAGCAGTAATTTTGCAGCGGATTAAAAAAATCTCTAATGTTATGAGAAAAATTTGTACTATTTTGATCCTGTCGATGATGTGCCTGGGTGCGGTAGCGCAGAGCGGGTATTTTTTCGACATGGATGAGTTGGTAGCCAGCGAAGGCCTTTACCTGCCGCAGAACAAGCCCAACCCGTTCAGCGGTTCCACCGACGTCTATCTGGCGGTCGTAGATGATGCGGAATTGAGCATCGTAGTTGCCGATGTGTTTGGAAGCATCGAGGCACAGTATACCGGTTGTCTGGAGCCTGGTATCCATCGTCTGAGTCTGACGCTGCGCACCAAGGGTACGCACGTGCTGGGCGTTCACCAGAATGACAAGAGTCGCTCCATAGTGCTGCTCTGTGAGCAAGGCGGCGCAACGAATTGTCTTGAGTACGCTGAGTTTGTCGAACCAATCGACCTCGAACTCTTCCAACAACTGCTCAACGAAGATAAAGAAGAAGACTTCGTGGCGTACGGAGCACTCCAATCACCAATTACCAATCACCAATCACCAATCCCAACCGACTTCCGCGTAGCCCTCTCGCTTAGTCCGTTTACGCTCAATCAGTTTGATCAGGGTTATACCTTCCGGATAGGCGATAAGACGGCTACTACGCCGGCACAGTTGCAGCAGATATACAAAGACCTGGGATCTACAGAGATGTACGTGCGTTTAGCGACCAAGCGTCATAAGACCTATAATGCCGACGGCACGCTCGACAACACCACCGACGGCAAAGCGGATGAGAACGCCAACGTCCACACCTTCGATCAGGTGATGCAGACCTGCCGCATTGCTGCGAGCCTCAACATCCCCATCAATCCCGAAGTCATGTGCGCGTATATCTATATGGACATGGACGGCACGCAAGCGCCGCGATTCTATAAGGCGGATTATCCTGAACTGTATGCCTCCAACCCGACTTGGGCTTCTATCCTCAAGAACGGTGATGCCAAGTGGGAAGAACTCTCGCTCGAAGACATCTGTACCGTACTGGAGATATACGGTGAGTTCGTAGCAGACTCTATTCTTGCTACCGGCGCTACTGTCAACGACTGGAACCTCGGCAACGAGGCCAACTTCGGCTTTGCCGGCATCGGTATCGGTACGCCTAACTCCTTTGACCAGACGCTGGCCTCTGCCGGTCCGATGAAGCGCTATATGTCGTCGCTGTTCAGCCTCTATTGGCTCAAAAAACATGTATGGTGCTATAATGTGAAGCAGTACGCCGCTGTCAAGCGCGGTATCTTGAAGGCTTATGCCAAAGCCGGCAAGGATGCTTCGAACGTGCGCTTCTCTACGCATATCGCTACCGTTACCTCCACGCCGCGTGCCACAGCATCGTTCTTCCGGTATATGGCAGAAAACGGCTACGATATGGACGTTGCCGGTATCAGCTATTACCCTTCAGCTCCGGCGATGTCGTTCAATAAGAAGAAAATGCTCACCAAGACCGTCACGCGTATCAATAAGAAATGCGGTATTCCGGTCTTTATTGGCGAGTTCTCGTACCCGTCGCAAGACATGGTCGGACCGTTCGCCGGTTGGAACCAACAGCTAAGCAACTATGAGAAGAGCCAGCAAGGCCAAGCCGATATCTACCGCGATGTGATTACTTGGGGTAAGGACCACGGACTAATCGGTATCCGTTACTGGGCACCCGACTACGAAGGCGAATGGTACCCGATGTCGATGTTCACCTTCGAGAACAAGGTCGGCACCGCCAAAACCATATTGTTGAACCATAAATCCATCGTACAGCAATGAGACGCATAATTCTTTTATCTTTTAGTGTAACGGTCTTTCTACTTTCGACCCTGTGCGGCCAAGCACAAGAGCGCGATTATAACACGCTCAAGGGTCTCAGTTTCGGTGTCGGTCTGCCGTTCGAGTGCCGCGACCTGCCGGGTGCCGGTATGACGTTCAATATCGGTTACGACTGCGCCTATCCCGTGAACGACCATTTTGCGATGGGTTTCTACCTCACCGGAGGCGGTGGTTTCTGGGGCGAGTATAAGCAATACAGCACCGTCGATCATTTCCATCCGGTCTTCCGCCTTACGGCCGGTCTGATGATGCAGATTGGTGACCCGCAAAGCCGTCCCTGGCTTGTGGGCGTAGCGCCCTGTACCGGATTCGGACTCTACGATCTGGATATGGTGCTGCCCGTCGAAGTGCGTTTCGGTAAGTTCATCACCGACCGCTGGTACGTCATGGGCGAACTGACCTATCATGCCTCTCTCGCCGGTGAGACCGCTACTATCGAACCTTCCATCCGGTTCGGCTATAACTTCGGTCGCAAGATCAAGACGAAAAAGTAAGAAACTACTTCTTTTTATACGAAAAATCCTGCATATGTTTGTATATGTGGGATTTTTTTTGTAATTTTGCGGCAAAAATGTCGCAAAGTAGAAACAAGATATGATAAAACTACGCGATATAGCCGGCTATGTGCTTGGCGGAATTATGTTTGTGGCCTTACTGCCTACCATTATGTGGCTGGCTTCCGGCATGCCGAATATGGCGGTGCATATCGGCGCTTGGCACGCTATCCTTACAGGCCTTCTCATCCTCGGTGGACTTGGCCTCAGTATCTGGACGATCGTCTATATGAAGACGCGCGGTAAGGGCAACCCGATGGATGCCTTCGGCAAGGAGATAGGTTCGCGTACCCGGCACCTCATGACCGATGGACCATACCATCTCAACCGCAACCCGATGCTCACCGGTACACTCGTCTATCTGGCGGGCTGGATCGTGTGGCTATGGACCTGGCAGGCAGCACTGGTATGGGTCGCTTTCTTCGCTATCATGTTCATGCAAGTGCTGACCGAAGAGAAACGCCTGCGCCACGATTTCGGTGAGGAATACGAGGCATATTGCCGACATACAAGACGATTTTAGCGAAACAAGAAAAGACAGGTAAATCAAACGATATATTCTTAAATACGAACATGAAACGAATCATTATTTTTCTAATGGCTTTGATGCCGATGATGGTCTTTGGTGCCAACAAGCAGAAAGTCGTTCTTTCCTGCGATATCCACTGCCAGGGTTGTTGCGATAAGATCATGAAGAATATCGCCTATGAGAAAGGCGTGAAAGACATTGTCTGTGATCTGAAGAACAAGACCGTAACGGTGACTTATGATGCTGACAAGACCAATATCCCTACCTTGCTCAAGGCCTTTGAGCGAATCGGCAAACCGGCGAAGGTGAAGAGCCAGGAGCCGCCCAAGAATGAGCGCCCTCAGACGGATGCCAACACCGGTGCTTCTACACCGCAATGAAAAGAAGCGGCCCATTTGGGTCGCTTCTTTACTATCAGTCTTCCGACTTTCGCCTCTAACCATTCGCCATTCGCCATTATTTGATGGCAATCTGACGACTCGTCTTGCCTTCTTCGCGTTTGATCTTCGGCAGCTCGATACTGAGGATACCGTCTTCAACCTTCGCACTAATGGCTTGTTCGTCCACATTGTCCGGTAGCGAGTATTTCTGCTCGAAGTTCGTGTAAGCAAACTCGCGTCTCAGATAGTGCGTGTGCTTGTCTTCCTCTTTGTGCTCGAACTTGTTCTCGATGGCGACGCACAGGTTGTGGTCTTCATCTACGTGAACACGGCAGAACTCTTTCTTAACGCCCGGAGCAGCTAACTCTACGGTGTAACCATTTTGGTTCTCTTTGACGTTAACCGAAGGCGCTACATTGTTTGCGCTGTTCATCACGTCGGTGTTCAACCATTCATCTAATACGGTCGGGAACCAGCCTCCCGTCGGCAGCCAACTGTTTCTACGATACATTGCAGGTTTCATAATCTTTTCCTCCTAATTTAGTTAAACAATGTTTGTAGCGTTCAGTGCGTGGCTTCTACGCGTACTTTGCGTTTACACCCTCTATATTGCAACATCTGTGCCAGCCCATTTTTCTCTGCCAAAATGTCCACTCTCTGCCAAAAAGTCCATCTTGGGTGACAAAATGTCTATCTCAATTTGCGTATGTCAAAAATTATTCGTACCTTTGCATGCGAAAAGATTATTGAAAAAATGGATAACATAGAATTGACACACGACAATATTGTTCTTTACCGCTCGGAAGACGGTAAGGTAAACGTCGATGTAATCTTGACTGACGAGACTGTATGGGTAACACAGGATCAAATGACGTTGCTCTTTAGTCGTGATAAATCTACTATTTCGCGGCATATAAAGAACATTTTTGAGGATGGTGAACTGGACGAAAATTCAGTAGTTGCATTTTTTGCAACAACTGCCGCTGATGGTAAAACATATAATGTGGCATACTACAACCTCGATGTTATTATCTCTGTGGGTTATCGTGTTCATTCTGTGCAAGGTACGCGTTTCCGTGCGAAATGCGGGAGCTGGAATCAGACTACGACAAAGCGATTCGCCAATTATCACTATTTAGTCAAAATCAATCCAGTTGTCCGCAAAAATCGGATAACTAAAGAAACGAAAGCTAACCAATAATCCCCTTGTCTCACCAACTCCGACATATGGCTATACGGTTCCTGCTGATCATCGGCGGGTTGCTCAGCGTGTGTCAAGGGGTAAGTGCGGCGGTGTATAACGGTAACTGCGGAGCAAACGGAAATAACCTCACATGGTCGCTCAATACATCTACCGGTGTGCTAACCATCAGCGGTAGTGGAGATATGGAGCATTATACGTCTTCCCCTCAACCGTGGGCTTCCTACATTTCATATATCAATAGTGTCGTACTGCCGGAAGGCATCACTAGAATAGGAATACGTGCTTTTAAAAATCACACAGCGCTAAGTTCCATAAATCTCCCATCAACTCTAACAAATATCGGTCTAGAAGCTTTTCGTGCTACAGCTCTCACAAGTGTTGAGATTCCATCTGGCATGCAAGGGATAAATTATTGGACATTCAAAGATTGTGCAAGTCTAACTACAGTTCGTTTGCCGGCAAGTATTACTTCATTGCCTACTCCGGGCGCATTTTGCGGATGTACTAGTCTCCAATATGTATATGTGTCATGGGAAACAGCAAGTCAGATTCCTACTTGCTCCAATACCTCAAATTTCTTCCATGACCTTACTACGAAACCTACACTCTACGTGCCTTGCGGTACAATTTCTTTGTATCAAAACAAAGGCTGGAATAACAAATTCACAATAACTGATATTTTGGCAAGTGGCACTTGCGGCAGTAATCTAACATGGTCACTTAACACATGCGGCACACTAACCATCAGCGGAACAGGAGCGATGAGTAATTATCCAGGAATGAATATGCCATGGAGATCGCGTAGAGCATCCATTACATCTGTTGTTATCTCCGATGGAGTCACAAGTATCGGATATAATGCGTTCAATGGTTGCTCAAATCTAACATCCGTGACGATTCCTCCGTCCGTTACCTCTATTGAGCAAAATGCATTCTACGGCTGCTATGCGATGGAGTCGTTATATATTACCGATTTGGCAGCATGGTGTAATGTCGAGTTTGGCGTTTCAGTAGAAGCTACTCCATTTATGCGCAATAATTACAATAGTGGTTCTACAGAATATTTAGGTGGAGGAAACCTATATCTGAATGGAACCCTTGTGACAACATTGACGATTCCTGACGGCATTACGGAAATCAAAAATCTTACTTTTTTAGGATGTTCAAGTATCACTTCCATTGATTTCAATCAGGTGACCACTATTGGTAGTGCTTCTTTCAAAGGCTGCCATGGTTTGACTTCTGTCACGCTTCCGGAAGGAGTGACATCTCTCCAAAACGCATTTCCGTATTGTACCCAACTACAGTCGATATCTATACCGGCATCGCTCACTTCTTTGGCCAGACAAACGCTATATCATAGTGATGCACTAACGGATATTTACGTATATTGGACGGATAATATACCCGGTTGGAAGGAGTATTTCACCTCTAAATCGCCACAATCAAGTATCACGCTCCATGTGCCGTGCGGAAAGACTGCAATCTACCAAGCTGCAAGCGGATGGAAGAACTATACGATTGTCGATGATGTGCCTAATATCAAGAGTGGCACGTACGGACCGGATAATATTGAGTGGTCGTTCGATTATTGCGACAGCACATTGAGTATCACCGGAAACGGTGAATTGCGCTGCGACAACAATACCTGGGGTCCCAATGCCGGAGGTATTAATCCTGCTATAGTAAAAAGAGTATTTGTCGGTAAAGGCGTTACTTATCTGGGCATCTACACGCTTTCATATATGTCGAATATAGAGTATATTGAGGTAGAAGCCGGCCATCCGACCCATCGAACGGGGTGCAACGCAATCATCCGCATCGGTACGGAGCAAGAAGGCGACACGCTCATATTCGGTTGTCCGCATACCGTCATTCCGACAACTTGTACAACCATTCGTGGCTACGCTTTCTGGGATGATCATCTCGTAACAGAGATGACTATTCCTTCTTCTGTGAAGCAAATAGCCAATATGCAAGGCTCCTTATGGCAAGGTAATAACGGACAAGTGTTCTATACCAGCAATAATGCAGGAGAAGGATTGAAGGATCTGTATGTCGAATGGACTACCCTCGATGATATTCCGGTAGTTCCTAACAATCGGTTGGGCAGTATGACCAACGTCCGGCTCCATGTGCCCTGCGGTACAACCGCTTTGTACAAACAAGTTACCGGCTGGAAGAATTTTAAAGAATATATAGAAGAATCGACTTCCTTTACCGTTACTGTACAAACAGCAACGGGGGATACCTCGCAAGGAAGCGTCTCGATAATTGAAAACTGACAACTGAAAATTCGCTCAGCGAATAATCGTTCGAGTGAAACGAGATAAGAATACTGAAAACTGAAATATTAACTAAATAACACACCAATCAAAATGAAACGTTTAATGATTTTATGCGCAGCAGTGGCATTCGCTGCAAGCGCGATGGCTCAATCAGCAAATGACAATCAAACTGTAGATTGTAACGGTTCCGTTACTATCAAGGCCACACCGGTTTCTGGTTATCACTTCGTGAAATGGGTGGACGCTGCTTCAAACGAGTACACCGATGCTACGATGACCGTATCGAGTATCAAAGAAGCAAAGACCTTCACCGCTCACTTCGCTGCTAACCAAGCGATTGATCCGAGTATCAGCGACCCGACAAACCCGAATCCGGGTCTTGGTGACGTACTGAGCCTTGTTCCGAAGACGGATGACGACTGTTTGGTATTTGACCACTGGAGTGATGGCAATACCGACAATCCGCGTAGCTTTACCTACGAAGGTGTAGCTCCAACCTTCACTGCTGTCTTCGTAACCAAGACATACAATGTCAATGTGACTACCGCTACGGGTGACAACACGCAAGGTACTGTTGAGTTCGTAACTGTGCCCTAATCGGTCGATATAACGAAATAACGATATAACGTTATAACGAAAAAAATAAAACACCTTGCAACGTAAGTTGCGTTACATATTAGTCTTTGCTCTTTGCTCCTTGTTCCTGACTCCGGGACGGGCAGATGAGGTGGCTTGCGGCACATGGCTGCAGTTACGCGCCGTGCCTGTGGAGGACTGGCATTTTGAGCGATGGTCGGATGGTAACACCGATTCGGTGCGACTGATTGAAATCACGTCGGACACCACCCTCTATGCCCATTTTGCGCCCAATTGTGGCGACTACGCCGCCTTGCCGGTAGTATCTCTCTACGACTGGCTGCTGATGCTCGACGTGAAGACCATCCAAGCGAAGGGGTATTTCTTCGCCGAAGATAACGTCACGTGGTACCGCGTCCGAGGAGTACCCGACAAGATTGAAGAGGATGTCGGCAAGGATGATGAGCCGTTAACCACCGGTTATTACCTCACCATCGACCGGTCCTTCAAAGGCACAGGCGATTACTATGCCATCGTGGATGTGAGCGGTAGTCCGTCAGGACTGCTGTGCACGAGCCTTATGCGTTCGGAATTAGTGCATTACACTTCTTCCGCTGCTCCTCCTGCGCCATTCCTCGAACCCACTATGGTACGACCGAACGAACAGCAACGACTCTTGCAACTCAACCCCGATTATCCGACAACCGTCACCATCTACGACATGTCCGGACATCGGCTGCAAACCCTTACTGCCGAAGGTGTCGAACGGCTATCTATCCAAGCCGCTCCGGTTGCCGGCTGCTACCAAGTCCTCGTCCAAAACGGCGAACAACGAACCGTATTACGATATATTGTAGTAAAATAGGTCGATATAACGATATAACGTCATAACGTTATAACGAAAAAATCGAAATGACGAAAAGAATTGTAACCATATTAGTCCTTGTTCTTGTTCTTGGTTCCTTGTTCTTGGTTCCAAAAATATCCGCCCACACCTCGATGGTTTCGATTGGTGTAAGAGGTGGTGGACAGACTTATTTGTCGTCCACTACCGACCCATCGAGTAGTGTGCAAGGCACGTTCGGAGCTGCAGGAACAGTCGATCTTCGTTATACGTTCTACGGCTGTCTGACCGACCGTTTCGGTATCGGTTTTACCCTCGGCGCAGGAGTCGGTTACGGTTCAACGGGTATCAAAGGCAACCATACCGACACCTATACCAACTTCGACTACCTCGGCAACCAAATGGACTATACCGTTTCTTCTGCCTTCAAGCAGACCGATCGGTTCGCCAAAGGTGAAGCGACCCTCATGGCCTCTTTCTGCTTCGGAAACGTCATCCTCAATATCGGTCCACGCTTCATGATACCTTTCTCAGCGTCATCCTCATTGACCATCACCGAAGCCAATATCGATGCCTACTACCCGGCCTATAACGTCCATGTAGTCAACGAACAGATCACCGGCGAACTGGAGACGCCGTACAACTGTAACCCGTCACCCGTCATCCGTAACCCATACTCAGTTCTGATGGCCGCCGAATTAGGTTACGAATGGTATTTCAACGCAAAGTCCTGCCTCGGTTTCCAACTCTATGCTGATGTAAGCGTGTGGGATAAGAAGGGTGACGGGTTACCGGTTACAGGTTATGGGGCACCTTTTATCCAAATATCTCCTATTACGGACGCTGCGAACCCTGTTCCGACGGTGACGGTAGGGGATGTGGACCCGCTTATCTCCGGCCGTCGTTACCTCGACTTCGGTGTTCGTGTGTACTATGCCTTCTCTGTTTCCGACAATTCCTCTCGTCGCATCCGTCCCTCCCGCGACTCCCGTCAGCACCGCAACCGAATATTGTTGTATTAACACCCTTCATTCACGCATCTCTCTCAAAATCGTCACATACACGAATTGGTAGAAGTGATAATACCGCTTACTGCCTTCCGGAATAGTCGCCCGATAGGCGGCATAGCGTGCCACCCATTCTTCGCGCTCTTGCGCTAACTCCGGTTTACTCTCAATATCATGCGCCGTGCGCTGCGCCGCCTTGATCATCTCACGATTTCGCGTCGCACCATCACTCCACGCGCCTTCATGAAAATGATAGTAAAACAATTCGTGCCATTTACTGCCATTCTCATCGTAATTGTTTTCTGTGTATTCATGCCGGCGAACCACTAATCGTCTGCGGTTCTCCTGCCCTTCCTTGACGCTGTCTATCGCGCCCCAGACGGTTTTTATTCCGTCCACAAATGTACATCTTGCCATATTTGATAAATTTAATTGTTAATATCGAACCAAATACGAGTCAACTACAGGGTAACTACGAGCCAATCCTAGACAATACTCGTACCTTCACCGTAGTCACATCGTACCCTCGTCCTAATCAATCTCCCTTTTGGTCGCATACTTGCGACCAGATCCGCTTATGTTTTGGTGATGATAAAGTGATAAACTGATAAAGTTGTACTTAATGTGCTGATTTATAGCATTGTACACTTTATATAAAGTTTATCACTTTATCACTTTATCATATCTACACTATTTTTTTATATACTCCGTAGCGTATCTTTTTAACTTGTCCTATTTCTTCCCATCGCATATTCCATCGCGCAGCCGTTGCTTGCGATATTCCTTGCGCCTTTGCTTCTTGAATCAATACCTTATGTTCATATTCTCCCGGCAACTGCTCAAACAGCACCTTCCGTTGATCCAGCGGCTTCACTTCCGGCACGAGTTCCTGCTTGTCGCCTTCTATCATCCGATACGCCTGAGCCATATGCAGTAGCAGTTTATTCCCGATCATCTCTGCCGTCTCATAATCCTCATCCGTGCATAGAATAACGTTGTTTGGATTGCCGGATGCTATCCGGCTATTTTCTTTGTTCTCTTCTCGGCGTAAAAACGCCGAGCCCATCCGCATCGCACTCAGTATCATCGCTATCCGTTCGATTTGGATGGCCATTCTCACTACCGCCGAGTGAAAGTTATCGCCCAGCAGCCCGATCAGCGTTCCGTATTCCGTCTCCAGGTGTTCGCCAAGTCGCTCTTTCTGCGCATCCGTCAACGACCATTCTATCTCTCCGCCTTGCATAAGTTGCTCATATACTTTCAATAGCTGCCGTCCTACCATACTCGGTACCGCGCTCTGCGTCGCTTTCGCACACACATACCGCTTGTTAAACGGATGCGTCTCGCGGATGCATAGCGTCAGCAGACGCGAGAAATAACCATTCTCCACACTTGGCACCAAGGCCTTGTACTGGTTAAACGTGCCCGTAAGCAACATGCTCAGTCGCGGATTCCGAATCTCGGACGATCCCGTACAACGGTTACGACTTATTGCTTCGTGTTCGGCTGCCTTGCGCAGCGCCGTGTTATAGTTCGCTGCAGCGTTCTTCCAGATGTCCGTGATCACCGATCCTTCACTCTCATGCATATACCCGCAGCCGTTCTGCGCTTCCAGCGCCTTGTACCATGCGGCAAGCGTGCTGTCGCCGGAGATAAGCATCGGGTACTGCTCATCCAGTACGCGCACCATTTCGAGTGCCTGATTAGCAATTCCTTTACCTGACGCTGAGGCGGCAAGAATGAAGCATTGCAGGTTGCTAAAATACTTCTTCCCTGTCGGGCCATAGCGAAAATAGAGATTAGGTACACACGCGCTCGCGGCTGTAAGTGTCGCCATGAGCAGGATATCCTGCTCTTCCGGCGTACTCGCCAACGAAAGCATCGTTTGTAATGGTTGCGGCAGGTTTTGCATCTCGAGGTTCTCTACGATGCGGAGGTTTGCCTGCTCCTCTGAGTTCAATACATTCATCTTTTCCATAATTAATAAGGTTTTTTAGTTAAACAATTAGATTTGATATCCTCGTGCCCTGTATGCGCTAAGAAATCAAAATCTATTATATAATATATACGCCCTCCAAGCTCTTTCCGTATAGCCCTAAGTGGCAAGTTGCAGCCGTGCAACAGTAAAACCACCCCTAACTATCCATGTATCAGCCAATTAAAAAATGCTATTTCCCTGCTGTTGCATTTTTGAGGTGGCAATATTTTGCGTATTATTTGCATATTGTACCTTTGTGGGAGCCGTTTTTGATTCATTTTGGGACTAATTATTTGCAGAAACAGATAAAAAGTATCTCAAAACACTAGAGATAAGCAAAAATTAGTGTTTGAAAACACTTTTTTGCACAAACCTCTTGCAAGTATCATAAAAAAGTTGTACCTTTGCAGCAAAATTAGGAAAGGAGGCATTATGACCGCTTTACAATTAAATGCAGAAATGAATGCTTGGCTTAATTCCACCCAGAACCATTACGGGGAGATAGGGCTGGTCAATGGAGCAGACGGATTACTTCCAAGCATCGCTTGATATATGAAATTCTTGAAACAGAAGTTGTCGTGCTGATTCTTACAGCCTACGGTCATTATGATGACAAATAAAATGTTTAATTTTACCCCCCCCTATATTACAAATGGCGGTATAATATCCGACTATAGTTAACCGAATTACAAGCGGTGCTTGACATGTGTCAGGCATCGCTTGTGCGTTTATAAGCAAACAAAACTCTATATTTATGAGAAAATTTTTCATCCTTGCTCTTTGCTTCTTGTTCCTTGCTCCGCTCATGGCGCAAGAAGCACCCGTCCAGAGACTCAACGTCTGGAAGATGGACGGCACACAGATCCAGTTCTTGCTCACCGACGAGCCTGTGACCACTTTCGAAAACGGCAACCTCGTCATCACCACGAACCAAGGTGTGTACTCATATCCGCTCGCGCAGATGAAGAAATACACCCACGAAGGTTTGCCGGAAGGTATTGACGTGCCGAGCGTAGCACCCGGTGACATCCTTGTTCGCCAGAACAACGAAGCCATGCTCATTGAAGGTTTGCCCGACAACCAACTCGTGGAGGTCTATAGCGCCGACGGCAAACTCATTCTCTCGCAACGCGCCGTAGGTGGTCAATCCACCCTTCTCAACCTTGCTAACCAGCCGCAAGGCACATACATCGTAAACGTAGGTCAAACCTCCTTTAAATTTGTGAAACAATGAGACGCCTCCTTTTATCCTTAGTACTTGGTACTTTGTCCCTTGGTACTTTTGCCCAAGAGGCTTTCTACATCTATCGTAACGATGGTGACTTCAACGGTTTCTTCTACGACGAAGTAGTAGAGATGCGTTATTCTAAGATTGCGTTAGATTCCACGGAGCGCGAACAATATGTTACATACGAAGTGGAGTTGGCGGACACGACCTATCGTATCCCTCTCGCGGCAATCGACTCTATCGGTTTCCAACAGCCGGAGATACGATTCAATCCGAAAGTTAAACTGATTCAGAATGAAGGTTTAAGTCCGTATCTAAAGGATATAAATGAGTATGGATATCCTGAAGAATTAGTTGCGCTTTTTGAGGATCTGCCTATGGCTCTTGTTCCGCAAGTTGGCGATGTGTTAATCGGCGTAGGAACGGATGACTGCGGTGAGGTCTATGAAAAATTAGGCGGCAGTTTCAGTTTGGTAGTTCAACGAGTTTCCTCCAGTGGTAACCAAATCTTTGTTTATGGCCGTCAAGTGGAAGAGGTCGGTGAGGTGTTCGAACAATTCATCTCGGTAGAACAAATCGGAGTAGATGAAGAAGGTAAAATACGTCGTCGTATCGCAGGCTGCGATGAAAATGGTCTTCCACGCAGGATAACGCAAGTAGAGGGGGATCATTTTGGTGAACTGATCAATTTTAATGGCAACATCAATAAAGATTGGAGTATTCCTAACGATTCCTCCAAAGTGGTGCTGAACGCAGATATCAATTTCCAGGTTTTCATGCGTGCGCAATATAATATTACCCTCTTGGGTGGTGTGTATGTGAAGATCACCAATGAGTTTCGTACGCGTGTCAAACCCTCGCTCGCTATATCCTTAAACGGCGAATTGAGAGCTAACTCCGACAACCCATATTCCATTTATCTGTCGGAGGTGTTATTCCCTGTTTCTTGTCCGGTCTTCGCAATTAAGCCTTGGCCGAGTTATTTCATGCATTTGTCCGGTAGTATAGATGCAAAACTGAACTTCCCGCAGATCTATTTGGGTATGGGAATAGAGTACACCATTAATTCCAATAATTTATTCCCGTTAGGAGTTAACATCTATTGGGCTCCGGATGATGGCACGAAGCCGGATGACGAGATGCTCTCCGCCGAGTTCTCTGTTTCCGGTTCGATCCATCAAGGCATAGAGTTCGAAGGTATGATTAGTACCGCCAGCTGGTTCAAAAAAGTCCTGCAGGTGGCTGCCGGTGTACATTTCTATGTAGGACCGAAAATGACGGCATCCATATCATTCAAACATGATTTCTTCCAAGATAACTATCATAACAGCCTATATACGCTCCTTTCGTCAGGTAAGATTGATTTGTCTCTCATCTCAATCCTGATGGAATTATCCGCTAAAACCAAATTGGGTTGGTATGACCCTCAGGAAAAGACATTCTTCAGTGGCACAAAGGATTTTCTGGAACACCAGATACGACTATTGCCGGTGTTCGACAAGACAGAAGTGGAATTCACCGAGACAGATGCCATCGTGAAATTAAAACCTAAGAGTGGAACAAACCTCAAGTTCACCACTTACTATCTGGGTATATACGATGCAGCACAAGGTTTGTCTGTTACAGATGATTCTATCGCACCGAAAGAAATAATGCAAGGCAACAGATGGATTGAAAGGGAGTCGGACGAAGAAATCGACCATATAACTACGATTCCTTTACAAAGATTAGAAGTAGGTAAAAAATACTTTGCCGTACCTGTGATCGATGATAACGACCTGAATTTCATTGCGCATGGGACGGAACGGGAATTTTCAGTACCGTTGTATATGAAGATGGATAAAGACAGTTTGCATTTTGATGTTAGCGGAAACCCTAAACAAACGATTAATTTCACAACCAATTGTTCTCCTGACATGATGCGATTTGTCTATCTGTGGGACTTGCATTTAATTGACGAAGATAGCATTGAAACGTTGGATAAAGCAAACGGAAATTATCAACTGCACGTGAAGGCTGCTCCGAATCGTTACTTATTCGGCCAATCTTGTAATTATTCAAAAAAGGACTATAATTGTCCTTACTTAAATCTTTTAAGCAATTCGAATCAGCCTTATCCTATTGGTTTCTCGCAAGATGATAACGACTTAAGTAATGTGCACCTCACGGCAGGTGGACGATTTAAATTTATAGCTAACGGAGATATATTTACTGCATCTGCCCATTTTGAAGGAATGGTTAGTGCTACGCGTACCGGCGATAGTATTATTACCATTTCAGGCACCTCGACATCAGAGTACGAAACGTCTACTATACAATTGACGCTCGTCCGGCAACCAGGATCTAGAGGTTATGGCCAATTGTTTAAAGTTTCCGGTACGATAACAACATCCGGTATAGATGAAAGAACCACGATTACTTTTGCCGACATGGACGGAGTATCATATAAAACAAGCGGCGCGAGTGTAGTAAACACGCATAGCGGAACGATAACATCAGGTGTAACACATGTTCGATGGAATGGGCTAGATCCGGAGCAAACATATAATATGAGTACCGATCAAAACGCAGAAGTATACGTTGATCTTTATCCCAAAGTCCCCGGAGACGAGTAATCCCTTTCCTCTCTCATCCCTGTCACCCGCGTGGCAGGGATGTTTCTTTCTCGCTCTTTTTGAATCATTTTGAACCTTTTTGGACTGAAAACCAAAAAATCTCTGATTTTATTTGCACATATCAAAAAGCGGACAAAAATTTGTTGTACTTCGGTCCTCCCTACTTCATGAAGCAGGGTCCCACCGAAGGTACTATCGCACGTTTGTGCGAATAACAAGCCTAATAGCCCTAAAAATTCAAATAAATTCGATTTTTATGTCTCTTAGACTTGCATATTCCAAATTTTTGTTGTACCTTTGCAGCGAATTTTAAAATGTAATGGTCATTTCGGAAATGGCGATTACAAAAAAATAAGTAACGCTACTATGCAATTCTTCGACAGAATTAGGGAGACAGAGTCCCTACAGCAGATTCGGCAGTTATCGCTGCAGCACGCGCAGTTCACGGTGCTAACCGGAAGAAGACGTATCGGAAAGACGTCTCTTGTCTTTCACGCGTATCAAGAACCGTTCCTCTATTTCTTCGTGAGCAAAAAAGCAGAAAGCGAATTGTGCGAAGCGTACCAAAAAGAAATGGCGGATAAGTTAGGCATGCCTATGCTGGGTCGTGTCACGCGCTTTGCGGACATCTTTGAATATCTGATGCAACTCGCCAAGCAACGACCCATTACTTTGTTTATCGATGAGTTTCAAGAGTTCCTAAAAGTGAATCCATCTGTGTATAGCGATATGCAGAAGAGTTGGGATATCAACAAAGCAGATGCGCACATCAACCTGATTGTAGGCGGTTCGGTGCAATCAATGATTCATAAGATTTTTGAGGATAAGAAAGAACCCCTTTATAATCGTCAAACAACGATGATGAGACTCAATCGGTTCACTCCGTCGGTACTCAAAGAGATTCTGTCCGCTCATCATCCCGATTATACGCCTGATGACCTATTGGCGCTCTATAGCTTCACAGGAGGTGTCGCCAAATACGTCGAGCTGCTGATGGATAAAGGTGCTGTTACGCGGCAGCAGATGATAGAGGCTATCGT
The DNA here is from genome assembly GCA_017551025.1 of Paludibacteraceae bacterium. GTDB lineage: Bacteria > Bacteroidota > Bacteroidia > Bacteroidales > Paludibacteraceae > Colicola. The sequence continues at coordinate 20,533 of JAFZNG010000007.1, forward strand.
GCAACCCGATTCAGTCTTCTTGGCCGAAGGGAAGAACCTGCTGATTGAGGAGTTCGGAAAAGACTACGGCGTCTATTTCTCTATTCTCTCGGCGATTGCAACCGGCCATAGTCAGCGCAGTCAGATTGAAGACATCCTCGGCAAAGAGATAGGCGGGTACCTGACGATGTTAGAGGACACCTACGGCATCATTCGCAAGCACAAACCACTATTTGCCACCACGAATAGCAATGTGCGGTACCGGCTGGATGATAACTTCCTCACGTTCTGGTTCCGGTTCATATTCAAGTATAACTATATGCTGGAGATAGATGCGTTTGAGGCTTTGCGCGAAATCATTGAACGGGACTATGAGACGTTCTCCGGCAAGATGTTAGAGCGCTATTTCAAAGACCTGCTTATCGAATCGAAGCAGTTTACGCAGATAGACAACTGGTGGAGTCGTAATGGCGAGGACGAGATTGATATTATTGCGATTAATGAATTGACCAAGCAAGCATCGTTCTATGAAGTAAAGCGTAGCGAACGCGAATTGGATATGCCGCTTTTGGAGCAGCGCAAGAACACTTTCCTTGTCGCTACACGCCAGCTAAAGAAATACGCCATCACGACTACCGGACTATCCATGAACGATATGTAAACAATCTACTCCCCCATTTCGGTCGTCACTCTGGTGGCGACCGTTTTTTTGATTCATTTTGGGACTTTTTGGACGAATTATTTGCGCAGCTCGAAAAAAAGCAGTAATTTTGCAGCGGATTTCAGATTGATATACATATAACGCTTTAGAAAGGATATTAGTCATGAGAAAAATAATGGTATTTCTGGCTGTGTGCTCTGCGATGCTGGTGCAGGCAGCAACGTACAATTACCTGGTGTTTACCAGCAACGGAGGTACGACGACCGGTTTCAACGTGAGCAACCTCACGCTGACGGTCAGCGGCAGTAATCTGCAAGTGACCAACAACGAGGGCACGGTGAATCTGGTATTGACCGACTTGGCTTCGATGCAGTTCTCCACCTCTGCGGATTCGATTACGGCGATCGACAATGTGTTGGATGCCGACCGCGCGGTACGGGTATTCAGTATTACGGGCACTTCGCTCGGTTCTTTTGGTTCGATGCTCGAGGCGGTGCAACACCTCAGTGCAGGTACGTACGTGATTACAAATGGTAAAAACGCTCAAACGATTGTAGTAAGATGAAAAAGATCATAGCATTGAGCCTCGTGCTCCTTTCGCCTTTCGCCTTTCACCTTTCACCTTTATTTGCGCAGACGCTAAACGTGCAGGTGGGACAAGTGACGTATCAGTTCCCTGCTAACCAGGCAGGAGAGATGAACTATTCCAATGGCACGACGCTTACGATCATGGGCAAAACGTTTACGCTGAGCGAGATCGATAATATGTACGTGGACGAGACGGCCGTGACGGATAATCTTGTCAGCATCGTCTATGGCAGCAGTTCGGCGACGGTGACCGTTGCCGGTAACGTGGCGCAATACGTAGAGCCGACGCTGAGCGGTGCGCATGTGACGATCGCGCAGACGAATACCGAAGCCGTATGGGGAAATGAGATCACGTATCAACTGAGCGGTAGCACCGCAAACGGTTCGCTCACGCTCGGCGGTTCGTACAAGTGTACGGTAACCCTGGCTGGCGTGACGCTGACAAATCCTCTCGGTGCCGCCATCACGATCACCAACTCCAAGCGTATCCAGTTGAGCGCCAAAAAGAATACCGTCAATACCTTGACCGACGGTGCATCGGGTTCGCAGAAAGCTTGTATCTATAGCAAGGGTCAGTTGCAATTGCAAGGCAACGGTACGCTCAACGTGGTGGGTAATACCAAGCACGGCATCAAGAGTGCATCGTATATCGCCATTAAAAATCTGACGCTAAACATCACCTCCACCGTAGGTGACGGTATCAGTTGCGAGGAATACATGGAGATCAAGAGCGGTACGATCACCCTCAGCGGCATCGGCGATGACGGTATCCAGTGCGATCTGGGGGGCACCGTTTCCACGGGTATCACTACCGATCATGAGGATGAGGATACCGGCAATATCTATATCTCCGGCGGTACTGTCAACGTGACGGTTTCTGCTGCAGCTGCCAAGGGTATCAAATGTGCCGGCGACCTGTATGTTACCAACGGCGCCATCACGGCGACTACTTCCGGTGGCGGTGCATGGGACAGCACGGATAAGAAAGTCAAAGCCAGTGCAGGTATCAGTGCCGACGGCAATATCGCCATCAGTGGTGGTACACTCCTGCTCAAGAGCACCGGCGTAGGCGGTAAGGGCATCAGTGGCGACGGTACATTCGTCGTGAGTGATTCGGCCAGCATCACCATCACCACCAGCGGACAGGCTGTCGTAGCTTCGTCCAGCGGAACACTGAGTACCGTATCGAATTCGCAGACTCTGGATCGCTATACCACCAACTACAAGGCTTCGCCGAAGGGTATCAAGATCGACGGTGCTGTCACGATCAACGGTGGCGTCATCACCATCACCACGAGCGGTGCCGGAGGCGAAGGCATGGAGAGCAAGGGTGTGCTCACCATCAACGACGGACAGATCACTATCAACGCCTACGACGACGGTATCAATTGCTCCAGCCATATGTATATCAATGGCGGCTATATCTTCTCGCACGCTACGAACAACGACGGCCTCGATGCCAACGGCAACATGTATATCAAGGGAGGTTTCGTCTATGCCAAGAGTGCAAGCAGTCCGGAGGTGGCTCTGGATGCCAATACCGAAGGCGGCTATAAGCTCTATATCACCGGCGGTACGATCATCGCTGTAGGCGGTCTGGAGAGCGGTGCCAGCGTGAGTGGCGGTACGGCTAAGCAGACTACTTCCTGGACAGCCAACAGTTGGTACGCACTCTATAACGGCAGCACACTCGTCTGTGCCTTTAAGACGCCGAATCAGTCTACCTCTTCCGGTGGCGGCGGTCGTCCGGGTGGCGGTGGTGGCAGTAGCCAGAAACTGGTGGTATATACCTCCTCTACGCCCGCTCTCAAATCCGGCGTTACCGTCAGTGGTGGCGAGTCGTATTTTGGCGGCATGGCCAATTTCGGTGGCACCGTCAGCGGTGGTTCTACAGTCACCCTGAGTAACTATAGTAGTAGCGGATGGTAAAAACGGAACAGAACCGATACAACGCAAAAAAAGAAGAGACCCGAAAGTCTCTTCTTTTTTGTTGCTCAACCAGGACTCGAACCCAGACAGACAGAACCAGAATCTGTAGTGCTACCATTACACCATTGAGCAAAAAAATGTGCTCTGTTTTTCAAAAGCGGGTGCAAAAGTACTGCTTTTTTCTGATATATGCAAATTTTTCGTGAAAAAAATGCGTTTTTAGAGGTGTTTTTTTAGAAAATCGAGCCAATCGACCATGTGTTGGCGTGTAAAACGGTGTTTTGCGCGGTAGGCTTTCGCCTCAAAACGCCGTGGACGGAAACGGTAGGTTTGACTTAAATGGCTGACGCAGGTGTCTACCGCCGAGACAGGAAAAAGATGATCTTCGGTGCCGTATTGTAATAAGAACGCGCGCGGGTATATACGCGGGGCGATGGTGTAGAACTCAACGCTATCCAGTTGTGGCCGGCGCATCGAGAGCCACGAATCGTTTTGACGGTTCTGGGTCAGCGTGGTCATCCAGTTGGCGGCACAGCAGACACGCACGCGACGATCCTCGGCCGCCAGTTGCCAGGCGCGGTACGCACCCATCGAGAACCCGCAAGCGGCAATGCGTCGCGGGTTGACATAGGGTAGGGATTGCAGGTAATCGATCGAGGCTTGGTCGTCCCGTAGCGTTAGGTTGAACCACTCGCCCTGTAGCGAGTCATAGTACGCCGTTTGGCTGAGCGTGCTGCGGCGCGAACCCCAGTAACGGGCGTCTACGGCCAGCACCACGTAGCCGTGTGCCACCAGCGTGTCGGCGATATACTGACCGTCGTAAAACTTATTCACCCACCGCTCGTCGCGAAATTTCTGTGCCCCCAGCTCGTAGTAGGCACCATGATCGTGCATAAGCAGTACGGCCGGCCAGCCACCGCAGGGTTGCTTGCCTTCCGGAACGAGCAAAATAGATTGTCCTATGCTCCGCCCCGGAAAGAGGGCGAGGCATAGGACAATCCATATAATCAGGCGACGCAGCATTTATTTCTTCTGCTTGGCGATCTTGGCCTTGAGTTCGGGCAAGTAGGTGTCGCGCACGTACTTATAGTTCGGGAACTCACGAAGCAATGCGGTAGCCTTCTGTAGCGCCGTCTCCAGGTCGCCCTGCTTCTCGTAGCATTGTGCTACGGTCAGCAAGGTAGCAGGACGGTTCCAGCAGTATTTCCACTGAGGTGCCTGGTAGTACTTCTCGCATTTCTTGAAGAGTTCGAGTGCCTCCTTCTTGTTGCCGATGCCGCGCGGAGCGTAGAAGAGTACGTTGGCGCGGTAGCCCAGCGTGATAGGATTGGTCGGGTTCTTCTCGGCTGCCGAAGTGGCGAGCTTGAGCGTGCTCACAAAGTGGGCCGACTTACCCATCATGATCTCAAAGGCATAGATCGACGACATGTACATGTCATAGTAGCCTGCGGGCAGTTTCGACTGCATCTCCTCTACGTGGGCGCGGAAACGCTCTACGTAGGGCGCTGCCTGCTTCTTGCTGACATCGAGCGTAGCGGCACAGTAGCCGTACTCGTAAGCCATGAGACGCAGGCGTTGCTGGGTAGTCGCTTGTGCCCAGTTGGTGCCGTCGATATAGTTCTTCCAGCGCTGCATGTTATTCTCCAGGTAGGCATCCATGAGGGATTTGTCGGCCTCGGAGAACTGTGCAAACGCCGTGCCGCACAGGCTCAACGCCAGGAGTAGTATACTGATCAGTCGTTTCATTATGCTTGCTCCAGTTTGAGGGTGTGGGTGGGTTGGTCGCAGACCTCCGTAGGACCGTAGTACTGGATCGGACCCGGGTAGATATACGAGGTGTTGGCGTCAGCCCACTCGGCACGATGCTCCTTGAGATAGCGGAAAGGTGCACCGTTGAGGTCCACGAGCGCCTTCTGGATCACCGGTTTCATCTTACCGTTACGACGCTCCATGTTGAACATCATCGTGATAGGTACACCACCGGCAATCCACTCTGCTGCAGGCTTGGTCAGGTTCTTCACGCTGGACATGTAACCGGTCTTACCGGCTGCGATGAGGTGGGTAGCCGTTACGCCGAGCGAGTAGCAGTAATCAGCATCGAAGTTCGAGGGGATAGCGCAGCGTCCTTCGTAACCGAAGAAGTGGTTGAGAGCCGCAAACTTACCCTTGAACGTACCCTGTGCCTTCAATTGAGCAAGACGCTTGCCTACCATTTCGATGAGCAGTTTCTCGGTCTCGATCTGGCTGACCATAACGTTTCCGTGCGGGTCGCGGTCGAGCGTGAGCTGACGAGCGATACCCTTCGGCAGCGAGCGGTAGAGTTCGCAGGAAGCCGGCGTAAGCATCGACTTCACGTATTCGCGTTTTGCATCGTCGCCCTCGAGCGAGGTGAACTCCTCGTTGGCCGCGAGCATATCGTTGAGTTCCTGGATGAGGACGCGCATAGCTGGGATGAACTCGATAAGTCCCTCGGGGATGAGGATGGTACCGAAGTTCTGGCCGTGGTTGGCGCGATCGACGATCACCTCGACGATCTGCTCTACGATATCGTTGAGCGTCATCTTCTTAGCCTCTACTTCCTCAGAGATAAGGCAGATATTCGGTTGGCTCTGCAGCGCGCACTCGAGGGCGATATGCGAAGCCGAACGGCCCATGAGGCGGATGAAGTGCCAGTATTTCTTAGCCGAGTTGGCGTCGCGCTGGATATTACCGATGAGCTCGCTGTAAACCTTACAAGCGGTATCGAAACCGAACGAGGTCTCGATCATCTCGTTCTTGAGGTCGCCGTCGATGGTCTTCGGGCAACCGATAACCTGGATGCCACATTGTTTCTGCAGGTAGTACTCAGCCAGCACGCAAGCGTTGGTGTTGGAGTCGTCACCACCGATGATAACGATCGCCTTGATGCCCAGATCCTGGCACACCTTGATACCGTTGTCGAACTGCCAGGTCTCCTCGAGTTTGGTACGACCCGAACCGATGATATCGAAACCACCCGTGTTGCGGTACTCATCGATGATGTCACCGGTGAGTTCCTGGTACTTGCCGTCGATCAGACCGCTGGGGCCACCGAGGAAGCCGTAGAGCTTGTTGTCGGGGTTCAGGGCTTTCAGTCCGTCGTACAGACCCGAGATAACGTTATGGCCGCCGGGAGCTTGACCACCGGAGAGGATGACGCCTACGCTGATGGGTTCGGCCAGATGATTCTTGCCTTCAGCAGGTTCCATCTTGATGATCGGCATGCCGTAGGTGTTGGGGAAGAGTTTCTTGATTTCCTCTTGGTCAGCTACGGACTCGGTTGCTTTGCCTTCTACCAGGCGTACGGCGCCTTGCAGAGCCACCGGCATCTTGGGTTGATAACTCTGGCGAGCTATCTGCAGTGGGGATTTTTGCATTGTTTTCATAAAGATTACGTTTTTTTATTGTTTATCTTGTTCGATTAGTTTCAATAGTTGTTCTACCGCTTCCTCTTGCGGGATATTCTTGAGCACGCATTCCTTGCCGCGATAGAGACTGACGCGTTCGCGACCGGCACCTACATAGCCGTAGTCGGCATCGGCCATCTCACCCGGACCGTTGACGATACAGCCCATGATGCCGATCTTTAGCCCCTCCAGGTGTCTGGTGGCTTCTTTGACCTCATGGATCGTCTTCTCCAGGTCAAAGAGCGTACGGCCGCAACCCGGGCACGAGATATATTCGGTTTTGTACATCCGTACGCGTGCCGCCTGCAGGATGTCTTTGCTCAGGAAGTTGAGTTTCGACTCCGAGAAGTTGGGATTGACCAAGGTCAGTTCCGTTGCCTTGTAGTCCCACAAGAGTCGTCCGCACTCGGCGGCAGCCTGCAGGCAGAATAGTTCCCAGTCTGATTCGTAGGACGAGTAGCGCACCTCGGCATTGCCGCCAATGTTGTCGAGCACTTCGGCTACGACGGATCCGTCGTAGCGAGGCGACTCGTCATCGGCGAAGTAGTCCACCAGGTCGCGAGCCACGGGAATCTCGTTCTCGGGTGCCTCGCTCAGGCTCACGCGGATAGTGTCGCCGTAACCGTCTGCTAGTAGGGCACCGATGCCCACGGCCGACTTGATACGTCCGTCTTCACCTTCACCGGCTTCGGTGACGCCCAGATGGAGCGGATAGTCCATCTTCTCGTGCTTCATCTCACGCACCAGCAGGCGGACGGTATCCACCATGACGCGGGTGTTGCTTGCCTTGATGGAGATGACGATATTGGGGAAGTGTTCGTCCTCGGCTACGCGCAGGAACTCCATAACCGATTCTACCATGCCGGCCGGCGTATCGCCGTAGCGCGACATGATACGGTCGGAGAGCGAACCGTGGTTGACGCCCAAGCGAATGGCGGTATGGTGTTCGCGGCATATATCGAGCAGGCGCGTGAAGCGTTCGCGCAGGCGTTGCAGTTCCTGGCGATACTCGGTGTTGGAGTAGTCGATATGCTTGAATTTACGTGCCGGGTCGATATAGTTGCCGGGATTGATACGCACTTTCTCTACGACCTGGGCGGCCGCATCGGCCACGTCGGCCTGGAAATGGACGTCGGCTACGAGGGGCACGGAGGTGAGGACCTGTTCGTGGATCTCACGCAGCGACTCTACTTCACGCATACCTTGGGTAGTATAGCGGAGCAGTTCCGCACCGGCTTCGATACACCGGCGTGCCTGCTCCACGGAGGCGTCAATGTCGTTGGTGGAGGTGTTGGCCATCGTCTGGACGCGGATAGGATAGTCGCTACCGAGACAGATGTTACCAACCTCTACAGGATGGGTTTTTCGTCGTTGATATGTTAATTTTAGTTGCATATATGGCGGGCAAAATGCCCAAAATGACGTTTTCTTGTTAAAATTTTACAAAAATATTTGCGTATGTCAAAAAAAAGCAGTACTTTTGCACCCGCTTTTGCAAAAAAGCCGGGAATCAGTAGCTCAGCAGGTAGAGCACATCCCTTTTAAGGATGGGGTCCTGGGTTCGAGCCCCAGCTGGTTCACAAGAGGGAGACGAGGCAACTCGCCTCCCTCTTTTTTTATCCCATCACGATATTGACGATGCGGCCCGGTACGACGATGATCTTGCGGATCTCGGCGCCGTTGAGGTACTTGGCCGTATCTTCGTGCGCCAGTACCAGTTTCTCTACCTCTTCCTTCGGGGTGTCCTTGGGGCACTCGAAGGTGAAGCGTACCTTGCCGTTGAACTGCACAGGATATTTCTGTACGGACTCAACGAGGTAGGCTTCGTTGCAAATCGGCCAAGTCTGGTCGATAACGAAACTCTCGTTGCCACAACGGTGCCATGCCTCCTCGGCGATATGCGGTGCATAGGGCGCGATGAGGATAGCCAGTTGCTCCAGGATGCTGCGCTTATGGCACTTGAGCGCGTAGAGTTCGCTCTGCGCAATCATGAGTGCCGGGATGGAGGTGTTGAACGAGAAGTTCTCGATATCCCAGCTCAGCTTCTTGATGAGCTTATGCAGCGACTTGAGTTCCTCTGCCGTAGGTTCGCCGTCCTCGATGGTCTCGTACATATTCCAGAATTTCTTCAAGAAGCGGTGTACACCGTCAATACCGTTGGTGTCCCAGGGTTTGGACATCTCCAGCGGACCGAGGAACATCTCATAGAGACGCAGCGTGTCGGCTCCGAATTGGGCGATCACGTCATCAGGGTTGACTACGTTGAACATCGACTTGGACATCTTCTCGATTGCCCAACCGCAGATATACTGCTTCGGACCGGCGAGATAGGGATTGTCGTCGTAGGAAGAGCCGTCGGCGAATACGAACTCGGCGTTCTTGAACTCGGGCATCCAGTTGCGGAAAGCGTCGATGTCGAGTACGTCGTTGTGGACGATATTGACGTTCACGTGGATGGGTTGCACCTTGTCCTTGTATTCGGGATTGTCGATGAGGTTGTACGAGATATAGAGATTGCCGGTTGCTCCTTCGCCGATATAACGATAGACGAAGTTGGAGCGGCCTTGTATCATACCTTGGTTAATCAACTTCTTGAACGGCTCGTCTTCGCATACATAACCGAGGTCGTAGAGGAACTTGTTCCAGAAACGCGAGTAGATCAAGTGACCTGTTGCGTGCTCCGAACCGCCGAGGTAGAGATCTACCTGACGCCAATAGTCATTGGCCTCGCGGGAGACGAGCGCTTCCTGGTTCTTGTTGTCCATATAGCGCAGGTAGTAAGCCGAACTGCCGGCGAAGCCCGGCATGGTGCAGAGCTCGAGCGGGAAGACGGTCTGGTTGTCGATAAGCGATTTGTCCACTACCTTACGGTTCTTCTCGTCCCATGCCCAAACGGGGGCATTGCCGAGCGGCGGTTCGCCGGTCTCGGTGGGCTTGAAGTCGGTGACCTCAGGCAGGAGCAGCGGCAGACACTCGTCCGGCAGAGTATAAGGCATACCGTCCTTATAGTAGATCGGGAAGGGTTCGCCCCAGTAACGCTGACGCGAGAAGATGGCATCACGCAGACGGTAGTTGACCTTAACGCGGCCGATGCCGGTGTTGGTGATATATTCCTTCATCGCCTGGATGGCATCCTTAACCTCCATACCGTTGAGAAAGCCGGAGTTCATCATGATGCCTTCCTTGGCGTCGAACGACTCGTTAGATACGTCAGCCCCCTCGATGAGCGGGATAATCGGCAAATTAAAGTGCTTCGCAAAGGCGTAGTCGCGGCTGTCGTGTGCCGGCACGGCCATGATGGCGCCTGTGCCGTAACCTGCGAGTACGTAATCGGAGATATAAATAGGTATCTCGCCCTTGGTAAGCGGGTTGATAGCATACGAGCCGGTGAATACGCCGGTCACCTTACGATCGGCGATACGCTCACGCTCGGTACGATGCTTGCATCGGTCGAGGTAGGCATCTACTTCGGCGCGTTGTTCGGGAGTGACCACTTTCTCTACATACTCGCTCTCCGGAGCCAGTACCATAAAGGTAACACCAAAGACGGTGTCGGCACGGGTGGTGAAGATGGTGAAATGCAGATCTTGGCCTTTGATGGCAAATTGCATCTCAGCACCCTCGGAACGACCGATCCAATTGCGTTGGGTCTCTTTGAGCGAGTCGGTCCAATCGATACGGTCGAGTCCTTCCAGCAGACGCGGGGCATAAGCGCTCACGCGCAGACACCACTGACGCATCACGCGTTGCTCTACGGGGAAGCCGCCACGTACGGAGAGACCTTCGCTGACCTCATCGTTGGCGAGGACGGTACCGAGCGCCGGGCACCAGTTGACTTTTTGGTCGGCCAGATAGGCGAGACGGTACTGCATCAAGCGTTCCTGCTTCTCGCGTTCGGTCATAGTGGCCCACTTGGGGTCATTGGCTTCGAACTCGGCGATGAGGTCGCTGATAGGACGGGCACGGTTGAGGGTCTTGTCGTAGTAGCTGTTGAACATCTGCGAGAAGGCCCACTGTGTCCAGTGGTAGAAGTCGGGATCGCAGGTACGCACCTCGCGGCTCCAATCGTAGCAGAAACCGATCTTGCGGAGTTGCTCGATATAGTGGGCGATGTTCTCCATGGTGGTCTTCTCTGGGTGCTGACCGGTCTGGATAGCATATTGCTCAGCCGGCAGACCGTAACTATCGAAGCCCATCGGATGGAGGACATTGAAGCCACGAAGGCGTTTGTAGCGACTATAAATATCGCTGGCTATGTAGCCCAGCGGGTGGCCGACGTGAAGGCCGGCACCCGAAGGGTATGGAAACATATCCAGCACGTAGTAGTGCGGTTTGCTACTTTCGTTACTTACCTTATAAGCATCGGCCTTTTCCCAGGCCTCTTGCCATTTTTTCTCTATTTCAGAAAAATTGTATTCCATTGATTTTATTAATTGTCGTTATGACGTTATAACGGTATATCGTTATTACGAGAGGAGGGCTTTGACCTGTTTGTATACGTTCTCTGCCGTGAAGCCGAGTTTCTCGTCGAGGACTTTGTACGGGGCAGAGAAGCCGAAGGAGTTAAGACCCCAGATGGCGCCATTCTCGCCTACGAGGCTCTCGAGCGTGCAGGGCAGACCGGCGGTCATACCGAAGCGCTTGATGCCACGCGGCAGCACTTCGTCCTGGTACTCCTTGGGTTGCTCGCGGAAGAGTCCTTCGCTCGGTACGCTGACGATCTGCAGACGGATACCTTCTGCACGAAGCAGTTCAGCACCGGCGAGCAGGGTCGATACCTCGCTGCCGGAAGCCAGCAGTACGACTTGCGGGTTCTCGTCTTTCGATACGATATAGGCACCGCGGCGGAAGCCCTCGAGGTTGACGTTAGGCACCGGAGCAATGTCCTGACGACTAAGGATGAGGGCCGTCGGGGTAGCGGTATTCTCGATAGCGGCACGCCAAGCGAGGGTGGTCTCTTCAGCGTCGGCAGGACGAAGTACGAGCATCGACGGAGCACCGTGATGGTTGTGCAGTTTCTCCATGAGACGGATCTGTGCCTCTTGCTCTACGGGTTCGTGGGTAGGACCGTCTTCGCCTACACGGAAGGCGTCGTGCGACCAGATGAACTTAACAGGCAGTTCCATGAGGGCAGCCATACGTACAGCGGGTTTCATATAATCGCTGAATACGAAGAACGTGCCGCAAGCGGGGATAACACCGCCGTGGAGCGCCATACCAATCATGACGCATGCCATGGTGAGTTCGGACACACCGGCTTGGAGGAACTGGCCGGAGAAGTCGCCACGCGTAAAGGCGTGGGTCTTCTTAAGGAAGCCGTCGGTCTTATCGGAGTTGCTGAGGTCAGCAGACGAAACAATCATGTTGCCTACGTTCTCGGCCAGGAAGGAGAGCACTACTCCGCTGGCGTTGCGGGTAGCGGCACCGGCTTTCTGCTCGATGAGCGACCAGTCGATGCACGGTGCTTCTCCGGACATGAAGGTCTCGTATTCCTTAGCTGCCTCAGGGTTGGCCTGTGCCCACTGGTGATAAGCAGCATAGCGCTCGTTGGCGATCTCGCGCAGCTCTACGGCACGGTCGTCGTAGAGTTTCTTTACCTCGGGGAAGATCTGGAACGGGTTCTGCGGGTCGCCGCCAAGATTCTCAATCGTGCGCTCGAACGATGCACCGGCTTTGCTGAGCGGAGCACCGTGGGTAGAGCACTTACCTTCCCAGTTAGCACCTTCGGCGGTCACGCAACCCTTACCCATCGTCGTGTTACCGATGATAAGAGACGGTTGACCTTGATGGGCTTTGGCCTTGATAATTGCTTCGCGGATAGCATCGGGATCGTTGCCCGGGATAACCTGTACAAACCATCCCCAAGCTTTGTATTTAGCTTCTACGTCCTCGCTGGTCACCTCGCCGCACTCGGTGGAGAGCTGGATGGTATTGGAGTCGTAGAACATGATGAGGTTATCGAGTCCGAGGTGACCGGCCAGACGGCCTGCACCCTGTGAAATCTCTTCTTGTACGCCACCATCCGAGATGAAGGCATAGATGGTCGGGTTGTGGATCGCACCGAAGCGCTGGTTGAACCACTTAGCAGCGATGGCTGCACCTACGGCGAAGGTATGTCCTTGTCCGAGCGGACCGGAGGTGTTCTCGATCATTCGCTCGATCTCGCGCTCGGGGTGACCGGGTGTAACCGAACCCCACTGACGCAGGTTCTGGAGGTCGGCGAGGGTGAACTTACCGGCGAGGCAGAGTTGGCCATAGAGCATCGGAGCCATATGTCCGGGGTCGAGGAAGAAGCGGTCGCGTGCTTCCCAACCGGGATTCTCGGGATCGTACTCGAGGAACTCAGAGAAGAGGACGTTGATGAAGTCTGCGCCACCCATCGCTCCACCGGGGTGACCACTCTTAGCTTTCTCTACTGCTGCGGCAGCCAGGATACGGATGTTATCCGCTGCGCGATTCATAAGTTGTGTCTTGTTCATAATATTATAAAGTTTTTTATTTTATTTTCGTAATGACGTAATGACGTAATTTCGTAATGACGACGGGGTTAAAAGTGCCATCCCAGGTAATAGTTAAATCCCCAGGCGGAGTCGTCGCGGATGCCGAATCCGGGGATGTAGCGGGGCAGTTGTTCGTCCTCACCGGCTTTGCGGGTGAAGAGGATGCGGTAGCGCACGTTCCAACCCATCATAAAGCCTTTGTAGACCTGTACCTGGCAGCCGAGCACCACTTCGCCCCAGCAGTCAGCCTTGAAGTGCCGTCCGTAGGCGGGCAGTTCGAAGCTCTGCATGCCGCATCCGAGACGCAGGCCGACGAGTGCGGCACTAAGGCTCTCGGGGTGGCGGCGAAAGGCGTTGAGGTCTACACCTGCGCGGAAGAATCCTCCGGCTCCGCGGTGGAGCACACTGTCGGGTTGACAGACGGCATTGGCGCCTCCGAGTTCCAGCGTGGGGTAGTAGCGTTGCTTAAGTCGGCAACTGGCGGCTATTTCAAAGGTCTGTATCTCGCCTTTGCCTTTGACGAGGTCGATGACGGTGCTGGCCAGGTCGAGCTTGAGGATGGTGCCCTGGTAGATGGGTTCCGGCTTTTGGGCGGAGTCGCGGCGCACCAGGGCGACGGTCTCGATGCTGTCGCTGGGCGGCACTACAATCGTATCGTCCGCCCACGCGATGCTCGCGCACGCGAGCAACATGATCAATACTATGAGCCTACAACCTTTCACCTATCACTTATAACCTTACCAGAGTCCTCGTACTTCTTCTTTTAGTGCGGCGAGCGCGAGCGCGTTAGGCGTGTCGCCGTTCATGGTGTAGGCCTGGGTGAGCAGTTTGGCATAGTCGAGACTGCTGCTACCTTCGGGCATCTGGATGGCCATGGTGTTGACGAAGGCACCCATCTCATCGCGGGCGCGGATAAAGCGGTCCCAGAGTTCTTCGGAGACGTATATCTGCTGACTCATATTATGGTCAAACTCGAGGCGTATGGTTCGCAGTAGGTGTTGCTGAAGCTGCATGACGGTCATGGAACTGATGTTCTGAACGTCGAGCAACATATGCTCGGGTTGGGTACGTTCGAGCACGAGGGTGAGGCGTTCGTAGGCACGCAGGCGCACGGCGTTGATCTCCTTCTGGGTCGTTTTCTTGAGTTCCCAGAGACGTTTCTGTTCTTCGTTTTTGAAGAGTTTGTAGAGCACAAGCCATGTAGCAAAAAGTACGATGAGCGAGGGCAGGGTATATTTCAAAACTTCCAGCATAATAGATTCGGTATTTTACGGTATTAACCGTAATAATTTATTATTCGGGTGCAAAATTACAAAAAAAATCTCACATACGCAAGTGTACGTGAGATTTTTTTACTATTCTTCTTGATTCTTTAACTTTTCGGGTCTTGGTTTGCGTTGCGTCCCGAAATGTGCGTATAGGCCATATATCAGTGCGAACAGGAGTAGCGCAAGCGGACTGCCTACGGGTGCGGGATTGGCAATCTCACCGACACCCAGATCCGTCTCATCTTCCGGATCTCCAAAACCATCTCTGCGTATGTTACCGATACGGGGTGCGTACTTGGCAGCGTTGTCGTCGGCTATAGGCGTGAAGGTAGCAGGCGCATCGTAGCGATAGATGGAAGTGGTATGGAACTGATAAGCGGGTGCTACGCCCCAGTTTCCCGTTCCCGGCATGGGCGTCTCGGCGGAGGCTGCAGGGCACGAATAACCCCACAGCATGCACCATGCCGCTATCAGCCATATGTATCTATTCCAATGCTTCAATTTGTTCATTCTTTCAATCATCTTCATCATCATCTAATTTTCTGTCCGAACATTGTATAAACATGCCCGTTACGCAAAATGAGCACGTGTCCGTTACGTATAATCTTTATGGCACCGGAGTTGTCGGTATTCGAGGTGCTGCCGATACCTGTCGGCGTGGTCGTCTCGTTCGGAGCATAGCCCGGGCGGCGGATATAGTAGCGTCGCTCGTGGCTCACTTCGGGCGTCTCGATCGGGAGGCATATACCGTCGGCGATGGGGCGCTCGGTGTCCATGAGTGCGTCGTAGAGCACGAGTTGGCCGCTGATGCTGTTCACGCCCGTGAACCACAGGTAGGTCACCGGTTCGAAAGCACTGACGAGACTCTCGGTCATCGAGAAGGATAGCGGTACGTTCACAATCGAGTCAAGCAGGTCGATACTCAGTCCGTAGCCCTGCTCTGCCGCATAGATATTGAACGGCGTGGACGGGGTGGAGGAAGAGTAGCTGTTGAGGTTGACGGTCGTCAGCATTGCGTCCTCACCGGACAATACCTCGTTGTGGTATCCCTGTCCGATTCGCAGACGGGACGTACATACCGCACCGGCGGGGTTGGTGGCCGTGACGGTCATGATACCTTTTTGAAGGCTCTGACCTTGACGTTTCGGCGCCGGACTCGGTGAAGGCAACGGACGAACTTTCTGACTCGCTGCGGTAACGATGCGGTTGGTATTGAGCGTTACCCGCTTGGAAGTGGCAGCCTCAGCCACTTTCACCACCATCGCGTGCATCGGCGGCAGGTAACACTGTCGGTTGGTAATCGTATCGAGACTCGGGTTGGCGGTTATGGCTGCATCGACGGTGGATTTGGTTACCGTTTGCCACGAGCCTTCGGCGTCAATATACTGGAATTCGTTGACCAGACCGTTGTCCGCAACGAAGCCCCATATGTCGATATAGCCCATGGTCGGGTTGCCGAAGACGAAGGACGTGGAGGCAGTGCCGTTGGTAAGCGTATACTTGGGTGCCGGTACGGAGTCCGGATAGAACGCCAGTTTGCCCGCCTTGCCGCTGCCGCCTGCATTTTCGTCCCGCTGTGCGCGCAGGCCCGTCTCGCTGATGTCTGACTGGTCGCCCGAGGCGTAATAGTAATAATAGGTATCGTCGTTCTTGGGCAGTCGTACTGCGGCGGACTGTTCGGACTTGGTGCGGGCATAAACGGCCC
This sequence comes from Paludibacteraceae bacterium, assembly GCA_017551025.1. GTDB lineage: Bacteria > Bacteroidota > Bacteroidia > Bacteroidales > Paludibacteraceae > Colicola. Next base: position 36,588 of record JAFZNG010000007.1, read on the forward strand.
ATCCTTGTGCCGGAGATAGATCCTCGGTCATGCCGTTAGCCAGGCGTGACCAATCGGCAGAGGCATTACGCGTGGAGTCGGATACCTGATCGCCGTTACCCTTCTGGATTATGGTCTTGTCGTACAGCGAGAGCCAGAAGGTGGCATTGCCAGTCTTGTAGTTACGGCCGTTGGCATCGAACGAACCGACGGACCACATCTTGGTCTCGCCCGACAGGTCGGCATCCGCCATATAGATATCGCCGCTCAGCATACCTGTCACAGGTGCGGCACGTAGTGCCCACTTCTTGTAAGGCATGGTCATATCGACTACGGTGACGTCGCAGGTGAGGTTCTGCTGCTGGCCGATTGCTGCACCGGGCAGGAAGCGGATATCGTCACACGTGTTATACACGAAGCCTACGGCCTGTACAGAATCTTTATAACCTGTTAGCGGATCGTTGTACGGCAGGCACGGAGCCGGCATGTTTGTCATGGCCGGGATGATAATATCCGTCGACGACAGCGGTGCAAAACGCGCATTCTCGTGGATGACCACATTGTCTGCCGTTACGCCAATCCAGTTCATCGGGTCGTTCCAGTTGTTATTACCCTGGTCGGCCGGCGCCCAACGCAGCACGTCCGGCACGACGGACACGATGAATGGTACATTACCAATCGGGCAACCGTCCTTGTCGTTCGGGTCATCCGTTGCGGAAACCATTTCGATATTGAAGGTATAGCTATATCCCGGACGCATCTCATAGTTGTTGTTCGATGCCGGGGTGAGGATGATGGTATCACCCTTGGTGTAATACCGGCTGATATCACGTGGCCAAACTCTTCCGGGCGTCAAATTCAGTTTATGCACACCTTCACGATAGTTCGGGTCGTCGGTCGAGATGAGCGTAATGGCATGGATACCTATCATCGTTCGGATGGAGTCTATAGGAACAGCCAATTCCTTGTTGGCGTTCTCTGCATCGGCGAGAACGGTGATGGGTAGTTTAGCTTGCGTAGAGTCGCGATGGAGACCGCCGATAATCAACGGTGTACCCGTATCGGTCTCTCGGGACTTCAGTTTGATGACGATTGGCGTCGGACAAACCTCCATACCCTTTTCCTCCAAATCATCTGTACCGGTACCCTCGATCGGGAAGACTACGTATTTTGCGGAATCCTTCGAATTGACACTTACTAAGATATTTTGCTTATAGAGCGTGAGGAAACCCTTGTTCACCAAATCGGTCAATACTTGGTAGGCACTCTTGTCCGTATCGAGCGTACATTTCTTCTGGATGTTATCCATCACATTGCGGTTGACCTCACCCAGGTTCTTGGCAAACCGGTTGCTGTTTGATTCTCCGGCTCCCGGTTCGTAACGCAGGACTTGTCGGATGACCTTTTCGATATCGCTGTACTTGTAACCATAAGTGGCCTCACTCGTCGCACTCGTTGTATCGCCATAGAGCAACCAGTCGCAGCTACACGAACCGGTCAACGGCATCGGTGCCACACTATCCTGGATGAGCGTACCACGAACGCGCATACTGACATCGTAGGTCGTGTTAGCGCACATGCCACTTACCTCTTTCTCCTCCTGTTCCTCGCCGTTGAGCATCAGCATCATTCGGTTGGTTACTTTCAGATCACTGGTCATGGCGCATAGACTGCTCATCAGGCCCTCATACCCCAAGGACATACGCACCGTGTACTTCTTGTCGGCCGTCATCTTCGCTTTGTGCACCACGTAGAGTACCGGACGGATATCTCCATCCAGGTTCTCATACATATATCCCTGGCGGAACAACTCTTTGCTGGGGTCCAATTCCTTTGCCTCAATCGATTCTTCGAACTTCCTGGCCAGTTCATTCAGGTTAGAGAATATCAAATTCTCATCCATCGGAATAAAGTCGTGCGCAGGCATATGGATCGCACCGAAGATAGTATCAGGTGCAACCTTTACTTCGTCTACGATTTTTCCAGTGTGTTCTCTATTCTCATTGAGATAACCATCAATCATAGGCACGAAACATGTGTCCTTCCCGTCACTGGAAACCTCTTCCACGGTATAGGTCACGTCCTCATTGTTGTAACTAACATCCGTGAAGCCCTGATAGTCAACACGCAGTACCACATGGATGACAGAGTCATTCTCATTCGCCTCCACACACTTGGTGTTGGCCTGGTATGCAATCAACGGCGGCTTGGTGGCGAAGACGCACATGTCATCGATAATGAAGTCGTTGCCATCGAAGTCGGACGCCATATTGTAGATGCGTACACGGAAGTCATCGTATGCTTTCTCGTGCTCGATGGGGAAGAAAATCTGGCTCCACTTATCCGAGGGCTGGATATCGCCGGTCATATACGTTGTGATATCTTCCCATTTCTTAGCTTTGTCATCCCATCCTTGTACCGAGAAGGTGAAGTTCGGATTGGCTTTACCTTTCTGGTTGCTCGGGTTGCCTACGTAGGCCGAGAAATACATCTTCTGTCCTTCGCAGAGGTGTGTGCTCAACGAAAGCGCTGCCACCTGGCCCGACGACGACATACCGTCGCAGTAAATCATGTAGCCGTTCTCGGCACCGCCGTGCTGCTCCATCTTATGCCAGTAGTTGGAGTAGGGGATGCGGTTGACTAGTCCGTACTCACCCACACCCGGGAAGTTCGGTGCAAAGTCATTATGGTAACGGTTATCCGGAATCTCCGGGCCCACAGGATAACTGTATCCGTACGATGCGTCTTTCCAGGGCAACGGATGCGGATAAACATGATAGCTGCTACCCGGCTGGATATAGTCGAAGTTTAGACGCTCGAGCACTTCGTAGTCTTGCTCTATCTCGTCGTTGGTGATGATGGCCTTGGCGTTTTTACCGGTTCCCTTCTCCTGGAATGGACCGTACTTATTCGGGTTGTGATAAACAACCTTGTAACGGCATATATTGAACCAATAACCGCCAGGTACGGTGGTATCTTTTTCCGGATCACCACCACGCGTAGTGGCTTTACTCTGCGCACGCAAACAGTAATAAACGGTATCGGCTGCACCACCCGTAGTACTACCTTTAGCAGGAACGCTCAGGAAGTCATCGCTCTCGGTTACCGTATACGAACAAGGTGAGTAGGTCTTGGAGGACGGATCATAGATATACCACTCGCAGTCAGCATCCCATCCACCGCACCAGATCATCGTGTCCTTGCGCGCTTTGTTCCAACCACCGGTCTCCCAGTTATCATCGTGCATGTAGTAGCCGAGCAGGGATTCCGAGTGACCCTTCTTTGTCAGGTTCTCGTAGTTATAGCGTTGCTCGGTACTTAGCAGCAGGCGGTTACCGGTCGGCGCCATCACCACATGGTCTTCCATGTATTTCTCGTCTTTGAGTTCGTACGTGGCAGCGTTCGCTGACTTATAGTGATCCAACGTATCCGCCATTTCGGTCCAGGGGTGAAGTTCGAATATCTCACGCAACGAAAGGGTCGGTTCGATAATCTCCTGCATCGTATCCAACGCCGCTATATCCACCTGGTTGATGCTTGTCAGTGACAGCGGTAGGTTGTCGTAGTAGTTGCTGATATCGACCACGTAGGTCAGCGTCTTCTCGTTCTGCGGTGCCTTTACCAACGGCGATTTGGCAGGCGGATCGACTTTCGTATTATAATCCCTGGCAGGATAGTGGAATACCGTATAACGACCCATCTGAACCAATATCTTGCCTTTCGAATGATCCTCTTCGTCTACCCATACCGAGTCACCGATGATACGATAGGGGAAGTTGTACTTACCTACGTTTCGCGGAGGAGCAATCCACAGCGAGTCTAAGACGTCCATGTCACTCACATCAAAGTCCAACTCGTCTTTTCCTTCGCGGTACCAACGCCACCAGCCGTAGAAACCACGTTCACGAACCGGCAACTCTACATCCTGGTCCGATTCAGCATAAGGCGCCGGGTTGTAGTAGTACAGAATACGCTTGTTCTCGTGAACCTGCTGCATACCGTCCACTTTCTCGTCACCCGTGACACCACGGCTGTGGGTCAAGGTCTGGTTGTTCGCATACTGGAACAGACTCGCCTGCGATATCGTCAGACGGTAGTTAACGAATTTCGTCTGAGAATTCTTGTCCGTCACGATATACGCAAAATAGATATACGCCAAGCGCGGCGAACGAACACCGTCTTTCTTACATTTTACCGTAACGGAGTGATCTCCGATAGCGCTAATCTCGCACCAGTCGGGTATCTTACCGTACTCGTCAATCAAACGAATCTCCGCCGTGTTGATATTGTCCAGGTCCATGCTGGCTGTTAAGCTAACCGGATCTCCCGCGTCGTAAACAATAACATTGTTGTCTTTATCCAGCGTTTTTGTTCCCGTGTATTGGGATGTATTCAGCACAAAGGTGTGACAGCTATCCGATTCTACGACACCTACGCCCTTTGGCAGCGTAGCCGGGAAGGCATAGTTGTACTCCTCGCCCTCAACGGAACAGATGATGGAGTCGTAGGGCGCGGTATGGTAGGTCTTACGTACCAACGGGATCTTCAATGAGGCGTCCGAAAGCGAATTGACGTTCTTCCAGTCCTTGAACCGATAGGTCGGCGCACCGTCCTTGAGCGATAGTGTCACCATCAGCGTATCCACTATATTCACATACTTACCATCAATCGTCACATTCTTCGGACTTTCAGTAGGAAGCGGTGTCGGCGTGATCGTTGTGATTAAAGTGGATGCATCCGTGACGGGAGTTCCTAAATCACTGACAACAGGTGGACCTTCGGGATCTTTGTCAAACGTACGAGCGTCCGCTTTGCGGGTAATGGTGTAGTTGGTTCGCCAGTCTCCGCCTGCTGCGGTCAGAGTCGTTAAATCCGTCTGGTTCTCACGGCAAAGGTAGGTAAGTGTATTACCAACCAGCATCGAGTATTCACGATAGGCTTTATAGCGCGTCTGAATAGACTTGCTATCTCCGTTGTTATAACCGAATACCAAGGAATCAAGGCTCGGATACGTGCCGTTATTGAGCAGCTGGTATTCTTGCGACAGATAAGCCCAACTGAATACCGTTCCCTCTTCTTTCGTGTCCACCAGAGTCAATGCCGTTCCGGTGAACTGCAACCACTTGTCTGCACCAAATTTCAGTTTTACCTGCTCCTCAATGTTTCCGTTGTCGTTGGTGTAGACATGCTCGTATTCGTACGTCAGAAGCGAGGAGTCCGAAACGTGTACACCGGGTGTGGTTCCGACAATATTGAAATGCAGATTTATGCCGTACAGCGTCTTCAGTCCCAACTGACTCGCGTCTTCTTTATTGTATTCAAACTTCCACGGCGTGATATACTGCTTGTCGCTGTTATTCGCATCTTTAGAACCTTTTTTCAGTTCCTGCTTGTTGCGTTGCCAACGTGAGTTGTTCAGGTCAAAGTTACGGAAAGCCAGTGCGCCGTTCTCAATCGTAATGAAGAATCGCTTGCCGCTCGTGGGATGTATAGCCGACCAAACGAGTTCGTCACCCGTCAGGTCCGTTTGTATCAACGGTACTTTGGCTGTAATAGGATACGATACAGCGTCGATGGTGACGGTGCTCGTCACGGTCAGCGTATCCAGATTATCGCCTTCTGCGTTTTGCGCTTTCGTAGTCAGCGTGATAGCGGAAGCGGTCTTCGTGCCGATAGTGAAGTAGGTGCCCCCTTCTTTGAGCGTACAGGTTGCCAAGTTCAAGTCCCATCCGGTCGTTATCGTATCTCGACCCAATACCTCCGTCCTTATCTCGTGGTCTTCCGAATCGTATAGAACGCTATACCGCTCCCGAATCACATGGAAGTTCAGCGTCTGGCTCTGACCGGCTAAAGCACCGAAGCTATAGAGGTCAAGGACCGGTTTGAGAATATAGTTCGTCTGCTCTGCACCGTAGTGATACGTCTTTGTCTTTACCAAAATATCGCGGTAGCGAGAGCCATCGGCGGCCACGGTCAGTCCGTCATCCGCACTCTGCTTCTTCCAGCGACCGTAGTACGCCTTAATCTTAGAGGTACTTGCCGGCATCAGTCGAACGCGCAGGGTATCAACGATATCCTGCGTTGGACCTATCGGAGAGGCTGCACCGCTGTGGATATTGCAGCAGAAGGCATTCTCCGTCTCCTCCATCGAGGCACGATTGGCTTCGTCCACTTCGCTGAAGATGGCACGGCTGTCGGGTATGAAAGTAAACTCCTGACGTAAACGATAGTCATTCGACAGACGCAACTCCGTCGCGGTATGGAATGTCTTACTGCGATCCGGGTGGAAATAAATCGTATCCTCCCCTACCTTCATCTGCGCCAGCAAATGCTTACCGATCAACTTTGACCATACCTGCTCAAGCTGTGCCTCGTTATGATCATCGAACGTAATCTCGTCTCGCCAAGGTGTGGCAGCATCCGACGTATCCGGCAAGATGATATAATGCTCATCTACAACACCCACACCGGAAATCATAAAGTCGGTTCCGGCTGCATCCGTACCGTCAAACTGGTTGCCCGATGGGTTGTACACGATGTTAGACTGAACGTGATTAGGACGCTCATCCCTGGTAATCACACCGGCAACTCGGTGCAGATAGTGTGTCGAGGAGAGCTTAGTATTCTCAATACACGGATTACCCGGTGTAGGCCAACCTTCCGAAGATTTAAACAAACCCGACCACGTGTTGTTGGCAATGATCGTATTCGGGGCGGCGTAGAACAAACCGACGTACTCATCCTCGTTCGGCTGATGATCCTCGTAGAAGACCAAGGAGTCTTTGGCTCCGCGCATGGTGATGTACATAGGATCCCACACATGTTCGTCGCCTACGCATTCCGCACATACGCCCTCATTACCCAAAATGGTGTACGAAGTGAGATAATTCGGGTCGGAGTTGTTAGCGTCACCAATACCCTGCCTAACTTCCGTCCAATCCGTATAAGTGCGAGCGTGGGCAAAACGAGGTGCTTCACCCGGGTGCGTCAAGAAATAGCGCTTGCCATCGTCTTTTACAAACGAGACAGCCACGTTGATCGAACCCGTATAGGTCGCTTGCGCATAGAGATCTAATATGTATTTACCATCAATCGGAGTTAAGGTGCTAAGATCCACCGTCGCGCCTGCCAAATACTCGGTGCCTGTACCGTTGGCATTAGTGGTCCATTTGGTAAAAGTATATCCTTCTATCAAGCGTGCGTTTTGCACAGTTACGGTGGAGTTGCCCTTCTCCGGGTGTTGGTCCGGAATATCTACTCCAAAGTGACCGTTGTTGTGGTATCGGATATACTTCGTTGCCTCAGCCTCTACGAATTCAATGTTGCCATTCGGTTCCGGACTATCCGTGTAGATTCGTGGCCAGCCGTACAGTCCTTTCGACGAACCACCGGTTCCCGCTACCGGAATATCCGGAGCCTTCACCCACTGGCTCCAGCCGATAATCTCCGCACCCGGATCCGTCATGCTGAATACCGAGTCGGTGAGCAACACGACGCGACCTTCGAGATCCATATATTCACCGTCTATATACCACATTTGATCGGACATCCATGTGTTTGCGCTTGTTTGACGCATCGGCACATTCACACCGCTGCTGGTCTGGAAGAAATAACCTTTTGGCTCAAACGTTGCGCCTAAGTTCGCTTCACCGGAAGTGGTGTCAATCACTGCACATCCGTACGCTCCGGGACCGGGCGCATAGGTTGTTGGTGCATCCTTCAGCGCCCTCACGCGCAGTTCCCTAATGGAGTGGAACTCTGAATATGACTTTGGATCCGTGCTAGAGCCTAAGGGAATGCCCGCTGCTGAAGAATAGAATTTGTTATCCTTACCCACATAGTAATACGCGCTGTCATACGTCTGTATCTGTCCGTCCGGGGATTTGAAAATTGCCGTTTCACCCTCGCGTTCCATACAGGCAAAATGGTCTAACGTGTAAATCTTACGCGCCGACGTACTATCCGTCATCGTGTTGGACTGACGATATTTCACATAGTTCTGTACGTCCCATCCGAGGAAATACGAACTACAGGACGAGAACGGCTTATTCAGCGGGTAGATGCGGAATAGTGTACGTGTGGTGGGATTATGCTTGTCGTCTGCGAAAGCATAAGCCGCCTTACCGGGACTAATCGTTCCGGCATTCCATGTCTTATTGGAATTCGTTCGGTTGAAGGTTACCAAAGAGGCATTTGTGTACGCGTTTGGGGAGTTGGAACGCGGGATATCGAACCAATATACCTCACGGTAAAGCATTCCGGCAAAGCCGACACCCATCTTTCCGTCGAAAGCCCAAGATTGGTCACCTGTGCCGCGGTGATACGTTCCATCCAATGCCAAGGTGTTATTCGGGTCCATGTTCGTAGTGGCGCGTACAGTCGGTACTACAAAGACGACATCGCAGAGGTCACCATGACTGTGATTGTCGGTCAAGTAGCCAAGGAACTTAAAGGCGCTAGATTTAGTGGGACTCTCCGCCGCGTACAAGGTCTTACCACTATTTCCCCACATGGTGTAGCTGATACCGCCCAAGGAATAGTTGACTTTACCGGAAATACGCGTCAAAGCAGTATCCACCGTCCACACGGAAGCGGGAGAAGGCGTTGTCGCGCCTGCCGCCTGAGGAATGAGCTTCAGATAATCACCGGCGGCATAGTTGAACTTACCACCCGATGACGTGGAACTCGTGTAACTTGGATAGTCGCACACGAAATACTCCTTGCCGTCTATCACGACAGAAAGCAGGAACTGGTCTCCCGGTTCAAAATTCAACACCAAACCGGCGTCCGTCGGGGTCCATCCGACAGCGAGCATGCGGAGCGGGGTGAGTAAAAGACATGAGAGTAAGAAGGTCTTGGCGACTCCCTTCCACGTAGTAAATATCGATGTATTATGCTTCATAATCAAACGAAATGCAAAAATCGCGCAAAGGTACAAAAAAATACGCATATACGCAATATATACGCGCATATTTTGACGAAATGTTAAGAAAAAGTGTAAGATTTTTACGTATTGTATAGAAAATTGGGTGCAGCGTGTAGGGTGTAGCGTGTAGAATGAAGGGTGTAGTGCGGAGTCTAAAAAATGTGCGTAATAAGCATTATAACCTACTAATCACCTACTAATCACCTACTAATCACCTACTAATAACCTACTAATCACCTACTATTATATGGTGGATGGTGTAGGGTGTAGGGTGTAGAGTAAGGAGATTTGCAAAATGGACTGAGCAAAATGAAAATTTCTGGTAGAAAAAAGCACTTTTCTTTAGAAATATTTGCGTATGTCAGAAAAAAGCAGTACTTTTGCATGCTTTTTCGGCGCGTGTGTACGACGTTGTGCGTGTAAGAGCGCAAAAAACGTATATAATATAGCGCGTGGAAGCACGGAACATTTATTAATACAAAAATTTAATTAACAAAACAAAATGCCTACAATTCAACAATTAGTTAGAAAAGGAAGAGCAGAACTGGTGGACAAGTCGAAGAGCCCCGCTCTCGATAGCTGTCCGCAGCGTCGTGGCGTTTGTGTACGTGTTTACACAACCACCCCTAAGAAACCTAATTCCGCACTGCGTAAGGTAGCGCGTGTTCGTCTGACCAACACCAAGGAAGTCAACGCTTACATCCCGGGTGAGGGCCACAACCTGCAAGAGCACAGTATCGTTATGGTACGTGGCGGTCGTGTAAAAGACCTGCCGGGTGTTCGTTATCACATCGTTCGTGGTACGCTGGATACCGCCGGTGTAGCTAACCGTCTGCAACGCCGTAGTAAGTATGGTGCGAAACGCCCCAAGGCGAAAAAATAATTTTTCGCGTTAAAGAGTTAAAATGGTGACTGCGTCACGTTAAAAAGTTAAAGTGGTGACAAAAGTCACGTTAAACCAAAATGCTCTGAATTTTATTAACTAAGTGTTCCATAGATGGGACCGATTAACATGGGTTGAGGGTTGAGTAAGCCGCTTCGGGTAAGCGACTGAAGCAACAGACAGCCAAAAAAACAAAACAAAACAATGAGAAAAGCAAAACCAAAGAAACGCGTCATCCTGCCGGATCCTAAGTTCGGCGAAGTGATGGTCGCTAAGTTTGTAAACCATCTGATGCTGGATGGTAAGAAGAGTACTGCATACGACGTATTCTACCACGCACTGGAGAATGTAGATGCTAAGATGAAGCAGGAGGACAAGACTGCTCTCGATATCTGGAAGCAGGCGCTGGATAACATCACGCCGCTCGTAGAGGTTAAGTCGAAGCGTATCGGTGGTGCAACCTTCCAAGTGCCGACCGAAATTCGTGCTGACCGCAAGGAGTCGATTGCAATGAAGAACATGATCAACTTTGCTCGCAAGCGCGGTGGTCACTCGATGGCCGAGAAGCTCGCAGCTGAGATCATGGACGCATTCAATAACCAGGGTGGTGCTTTCAAGCGTAAAGAGGATATGCACCGTATGGCTGAGGCTAACCGTGCATTCGCTCATTTTAGATTCTAATGAATCGTTAGAAGGTTAAAAAGGTGACTGACGTTACGTTAGATAGTTAAAAAGGTGACAAGGTCACGTTAAGGTACAAAAGATTGAAAGAATAAACAAATGGCAAAACACGATTTACATTTGAATCGAAACATCGGTATCATGGCGCACATCGATGCCGGTAAGACAACCACCTCGGAGCGTATCCTGTACTACACCGGTCTGACACACAAGATCGGTGAGGTGCACGACGGTGCTGCTACGATGGACTGGATGGAGCAAGAGCAAGAGCGTGGTATCACGATCACGAGTGCTGCTACCACTACGTTCTGGAACTACGATGGTCAGAAGTACAAGATCAACCTGATCGACACTCCGGGTCACGTGGACTTTACCGTAGAGGTAGAGCGTTCGCTCCGTATCCTGGACGGTGCTGTAATGGCGCTGTGCTCGGTAGGTGGCGTTCAGCCGCAGTCTGAGACCGTTTGGCGTCAGGCTGACAAGTATAACGTGCCGCGTATCTGCTATGTAAACAAGATGGACCGTTCGGGTGCCAACTTCTACGACGTAGTTCGTCAGATCAAGGAAGTACTGGGTGCCACGCCGTGTGCTATCCAGATTCCTATCGGCGCAGAGGAGACCTTCAAGGGTGTCGTTGACCTCGTGAAGATGAAAGCTATCCTCTGGCACGACGAGACCATGGGTGCTGAGTACAGCGAGGAGCCGATCCCTGCTGATCTCCAGGCCGAGGCTGAGGAGTGGCGTGACAAGATGCTCGAGACTATTTCGGAGTTTGACGACACGCTGATGGAGAAATACTTCGACGATCCCAGCACGATTACGGAGGACGAGATTCGCGTAGCTATCCGCAAGGGTACGCTCTCGATGAAAATGTTCCCGGTAATTTGCGGTAGTTCGTTCAAGAACAAGGGTGTGCAGACGATGCTCGACGCCGTATGTGCATACTTGCCGAGTCCGATGGACACGCCGGAGATCTTCGGTACGGATCCTCAGAGTGGCGACCAACTCGTTCGCAAGCCGGACGATAACGAGCCGCTTTGTGCACTCGCATTCAAGATCGCTACCGATCCGTACGTAGGACGTCTCTGCTACTTCCGTGTCTATTCGGGTAAACTGGATGCCGGTTCGTACGTTTACAACCCCCGTTCGGGTAAGAAGGAGCGTATCAGCCGTATCTTCCAGATGCACTCGAACCACCAGAATCCGGTGGATACCATCCTCGCGGGCGACATAGGCGCGGGCGTAGGATTTAAGGATATACGCACGGGCGATACGCTCTGCTCGGAGGATAAGCCGATCGTACTCGAGTCGATCGAGTTCCCGGCACCGGTGATCGGTATCAGTGTTGAGCCGAAGAGCCAGGCTGACCTGGATAAACTGGGTGTAGGTCTTGCTAAGTTGGCCGAAGAGGATCCGACGTTCACCGTTAAGACCGATGAGCAGACGGGTCAGACCGTTATCTCGGGTATGGGTGAGCTCCACCTGGAGATCATCATCGACCGTCTGAAACGTGAGTTCAAGGTTGAGTGTAACCAAGGTCGTCCGCAAGTGGCATACCGTGAGGCTATCAGCGCTCCGGTTGAGCTGCGCGAGACGTACAAGAAGCAGAGTGGTGGTCGTGGTAAGTTCGCGGATATGATTGTTCGCGTAGAGCCGGCCGACGAAGGCTTCGAGGGTACGCTGCAATTTGAGGATATCGTGAAGGGTGGTAACATTCCTAAGGAGTATATCCCGGCTATCCAGAAGGGCTTCGAGAGTGCTATGAAGACCGGTGTACTGGCAGGCTTCCCGCTTGATAAACTGAAAGTAACGGTTATCGACGGTAGCTTCCACCCGGTAGACTCTGACCAGCTGAGCTTCGAGATCTGTGCACAGATGGCATTCAAGAGTGCTTGTGCGAAGGCTAAACCGGTGCTGATGGAGCCTATCATGAAGGTAGAGGTCGTTACGCCGGAAGAGAGCATGGGTGATGTCATCGGTGACTTGAACAAGCGTCGTGGCCAGGTAGAGGGTATGGACACCGCACACAACGGTGCACGTATCGTGAAGGCTAAGGTGCCGTTGAGCGAGATGTTCGGTTATGTAACCGCTCTGCGTACGATCACCTCCGGTCGCGCAACGAGTTCGATGGAGTTCAGCCACTATGATGCGGTTTCTTCCTCGATCGCCAAGACCGTACTTACTGAGTGCGGCGGTCGTGTCGATCTCGTGTAAAAGACGTTATGACGTTATAACGTTATGACGTCATGACGACAAGAAAATAGCGGAACGGCGCGTGCGAGCGCGTACGCGTACGTTCCTATAAAATAATTACTATAGATTGGCGGGTCATCTAAGCGTATGACTCTTTAGGTGGTCTGCGGTCTATGAAATTAAAAAATAAAAATTAAGAATTAAAAATTTATTTAATTTATTATGAGTCAAAAAATTCGTATCAAACTGAAATCGTTCGACCACAACTTGGTGGACAAGTCCGCTGAGAAGATTGTCAAGACGGTGAAGGCTACGGGTGCTATCGTAAGTGGTCCAATTCCACTGCCCACCCACAAGCGCATCTTTACCGTAAACCGCTCAACCTTCGTTAACAAGAAAGCTCGTGAGCAATTCGAGTTGGCAAGTTACAAGCGACTGATTGACATCTATGAGAGCAACAACAAGACCGTTGAGGCGCTGATGAAGCTCGAACTTGCTAGTGGTGTAGAAGTAGAGATCAAGGTTTGATAGTTTTGCTTTTTCGCGGCATCTTCGGCTTTTCGGTTCGGTCATTATGGACCCCATAACTCCCTTACCGGAAAAACCAAATCTGCTCACGAAAAACTCAAAACGGAAAAAGTAACAAAACAAAAACAACCATCTCCCACGGATAGTGACTAGACGACTAGACGAACTAGACGAACTAGAAATCCTAGACGTCCTAGATGGCCTAGACGGCTGAGAGAACCCGTGGGTGAGGATGGGAAAAATTATTAACAAACTAAAACAAACTAAGCAACAATGCCAGGTTTATTAGGAAAAAAGATCGGAATGACTTCCGTCTTTGGTGCCGACGGCAAAAACATCCCGTGCACCGTTATTGAGGCTGGTCCTTGCGTTGTTACGCAACTGAAGACCGTTGAGAAAGACGGCTATCAGGCTGTTCAGATTGGCTTCATGCCGAAGAGCGAGAAGCACACGAACAAGGCTGAGGCCGGTCACTTCAAGGCTGCAGGCGTACAACCGATGCGTCACCTCGCAGAATTTGATTTTGATGGAGAGCTGACCCTGGGTCAGACGCTCACCGCTGCAGACCTCTTTGAGGAGGGTATGTACGTGGACGTTATCGGTACCAGCAAGGGTAAAGGTTTCCAGGGTGTAGTTAAGCGTCACGGTTTCGGTGGTGTAGGTCAGTCGACCCACGGCCAGGACGACCGTCTGCGTGCTCCGGGTTCGGTAGGTGCGTGTGCATATCCTAGCCGTATTTTCCCGGGTACCCGCATGGCAGGTCACATGGGAACCGACCGCGTAACGGTTCAGAACCTCACCATTCTGAAGGTGATTCCCGAGTACAACTTGATCATGGTCAAGGGTAGTGTACCGGGTGCAAAGAACTCAGTCGTAATCATTAACAAGTAATTAGCAGTATGGAACTTAGTATTTTGAACATGGCCGGTAAGGAAACCGGCAAGAAGATTGCTCTGAACGATGCTATCTTCGGTATCGAGCCTAACGACCACGCTATTTACTTGGACGTTAAGCAATTCTTGGCTGCGAACCGTCAGGGTACAGCTAAAGCAAAACAGCGTAGTGAGAACGCACACTCGACCCGCAAACTCGGTCGCCAGAAAGGTGGCGGAGGTGCACGTCCGGGTGATCTGAAGTCTCCGGTACGCGTAGGTGGTGGTACGATTTTCGGCCCGGTACCTCGTGACTATGACTTCAAACTGAACAAGAAAGTTAAGCAATTGGCCCGTAAGTCGGCTCTGAGTCTGCGTGCAAAGCAGCAGGAGTTGGTAGTACTGGATGCTCTGAAGTTTGACGCTCCGAAGACCAAGGCTATGGTAGAGGTGCTGAACGCACTGAAGCTGGCCGGTAAGAAGGTGTTGTTTATCACGGCAGAGAACGACCAGAACGTAATCAAGTCGGCAGCTAACCTGCAGAAGACGAACGTAGTAACGGCTAATGAGCTGAACACTTACACTATCATGAATTCCAACGTAGTAGTTATGACCGAGGCATCGGCCGCTGCTATCGAGGCAACTTTTAAAGCTTAAGGGAGGTTAACAGTTATGGCAATTATTTTGAAACCCATCGTCACTGAGAAGATGACCGCCGCAGGCGAGAAGTTGAACCGTTACGGTTTTCAGGTAGCTCGCAATGCCAACAAGATTGAGATCAAGAAGGCAGTAGAAGAAATGTACAACGTACAGGTAGCTGACGTGAACACGTTGATCGTGGCTCCGAAGACCAAGCAGCGCTACACGAAGAGCGGTTTGCTCCGTGGCGCAAAGCAGGCTTACAAGAAAGCTATCGTTACGTTGAAAGAAGGTGAAACAATTGATTTTTATAGCAACATTTAAAAATGGCTGTACGTAAATTTAAGCCCTCAACACCGGGGCAAAGACACAAAGTTATTGGCGCGTTTGAGACAATTACTGCAAGCGCACCAGAAAAGTCTCTTGTGTACGGAAAGCGCAAGACGGGTGGTCGTAACCACGTAGGTAAGATGACCATGCGTTATATTGGCGGTGGACACAAGCAGAAGTATCGTGTAATTGACTTCAAGCGCAACAAAGATGGTGTACCGGCAACAGTAAAGACTATAGAGTACGATCCGAACCGTTCGGCTCGCATTGCACTGCTATTCTATGCTGATGGCGAAAAGCGCTACATTCTTGCACCTAATGGACTGCAAGTAGGTCAAACGGTAATGTCGGGCGCAGAGGCTGCTCCCGAAGTAGGTAATGCACTTCCTATGGTAAACATCCCTCTGGGTACGTTGATTCACAACATTGAGCTTCGTCCCGGTCAGGGTGCTTGCATGGTTCGTTCTGCAGGTACGTTTGCACAGTTGTCTTCTCGTGAGGACAAGTATGCAATCATCAAGTTGCCTTCGGGCGAGTTGCGTAAGGTGCTGAGCGCATGTAAGGCAACTGTAGGAGTTGTAGGTAACAGTGATCACGCCCTGGAGAAGAGCGGTAAGGCAGGTCGCAGTCGTTGGCTGGGTCGTCGTCCGCACAACCGCGGTGTATCTATGAACCCTGTAGATCACCCGATGGGTGGTGGTGAAGGCCGTCAGAGCGGTGGACATCCGCGTAGCCGTAAGGGTCTGCTCGCTAAGGGTTATAAGACTCGCGCTCCGAAGAACCAGAGCAATCAGTACATTATTGAAAGACGTAAGAAGTAAAACCTATTAAAATCAGATTAACATTATGAGTCGTTCATTGAAAAAAGGACCGTTTATTAGCGTAAAGCTGGAGAAGAAGGTGCTGGCTATGAATGAGGCTAACAAGAAAGAAGTTGTTAAGACCTGGAGCCGTGCATCGATGATCTCTCCTGATTTTGTAGGTCATACTATTGCAGTTCACAATGGAAACAAATTCATTCCTGTTTACGTAACGGAGAACATGGTAGGTCACAAGTTGGGCGAGTTTGCTCCGACGCGCACCTTCCGCGGTCACTCGGGTAACAGAAAGTAATCCATTGAATCATTAATCAACATTAAAAAAACCTAAGATTAAAATGGGTGCTAGAAAACATAATACAGCTGAGGCAATGAAGGAAGCTCGCAAGAGCCAATATTTTGCTAAGCTTAACAACGTGCCTACCAGCCCGCGTAAGATGCGTCTCGTAGCAGACATGATCCGTGGCATGGAGGTGAACCGCGCTCTGGGTGCACTGCATTTCTCGACCAAAGAGGCTAGCCGTGCGCTGGAGAAACTGCTCAAATCGGCCATTGCCAACTGGGAAACCAAGACCGGCAAGAAGGCTGATCAAGAGACACTGTATGTTAGTAACATCATGGTTGACGGCGGCTTGATGCTCAAGCGCATGTTGCCCGCTCCTCAAGGCCGCGCTTATCGTGTGCGCAAGCGTTCGAACCATGTTACTATATTTGTAGATACCAAGAATACTAACGCTGAAAAGTAATTAACCAAAATGGGACAGAAAATTAATCCAATTGCAAACCGCCTGGGTATTGTACGTGGTTGGGATTCCAACTGGTTTGGCGGTAAGAATTTCGGAGATACGCTGCTTGAGGATGCTAAGATCCGCAAGTACCTGAATGCCCGTTTGGCTGAGGCTAGTATTTCCCGTATCGTTATTGAAAGAACTCTGAAGTTGGTAACTGTTACTGTCTGCACCGCTCGCCCCGGTTACATCATCGGTAAGGGTGGACAAGAAGTTGACAAATTGAAAGAGGAATTGAAGAAAATCACCAAGCAGGATGTGCAGATCAACATCTTCGAGGTACGTCGTCCGGAATTGGATGCTACGATCGTAGCAAACAAGATCGCTCGTCAGCTCGAGGGCAAGATTGCATATCGCCGTGCTGTGAAGATGGCTATCCAATCGACCATGCGCATGGGTGCTGAGGGTATTAAGGTACAAGTCAGCGGACGTCTCAACGGTGCCGAAATGGCTCGTAAGGAGATGTACAAGGAAGGTCGTACGCCTCTGCACACGCTGCGTGCTGACATCGACTACTGCCACGTTGGTGCACTGACCAAGGTAGGTATTATCGGTGTAAAGGTTTGGATTTGCCGTGGCGAAGTATTCGGCAAGAAGGACCTGGCTCCTAACTTCACGCAGGCTAAGGAGAATCGTCCTGACCGTCGCAACGATCGTCGTGACGACCGCCGTGGTGGTTTCCGCAGAAACAAAAAATAATGTTCAACGATTTGTAGATTAGAAAACAGTTATGTTACAACCAAAGAAAACTAAATTCCGCCGCTGTCAGAAGGGTCGCATCAAGGGTGTGGCTCATCGCGGCCAAGAACTGGTATTCGGTTCTTTCGGTATCAAGAGTCTTGGTACCATCTGGTTGACCGGTCGTCAAATCGAAGCAGCCCGTATCGCCGTTACCCGTCATATGCAACGTCAAGGTCAGGTTTGGATCCGCGTATTCCCGGATAAGCCTATCACGAAGAAGCCGTTGGATGTACGTATGGGTAAAGGTAAAGGTGCTCCGGAAGGCTTTGTAGTTCCATTGGAGCCGGGCCGTATTATCTTCGAGATTGACGGCGTACCCTTCGAGGTAGCAAAAGAGGCACTCCGCCTGGCTGCTCAGAAGTTGCCTGTAACCACTAAATTTGTCGTAAGACGTGACTACGACGCAACTCAAAATGTTTAATTAGGATTATGAAAACAGCTGAAATCAAAGAATTAAAAACTGCTGAGCTCCAAGAGCGCTTGGAGGCTGAGAAGGCAAGTTTGACTCAGATGAAGTTGAATCACAGCATTTCTCCGCTTGACAATCCTTTGCAGATTAAGGTTGCTCGCAGAAACATTGCACGAATTGCAACTGAGCTTCGTGCTCGTGAAATTAACAAGTAAAAAACGACAAAGACAATGGAAAGAAATTTAAGAAAAGAGCGCGTGGGAATCGTGGTTTCCAACAAGATGGACAAGACTATCGTCGTTGCCGTTAAGTGGAAAGAGAAACATCCCATCTATGGCAAGTTTGTCAATAAGACTCGCAAGTTCCACGCTCATGACGAGAAGAACGAGGCAGGTATGGGTGATACCGTACGCATCATGGAGACTCGTCCGTTGAGCAAGACCGTGCGTTGGCGTTTAACTCAAATTGTAGAAAGGGCTAAGTAATTATGGTACAGCAAGAATCAAGACTTATCGTTGCGGACAACTCGGGTGCTAAAGAGGCGCTTGTAATCCGCGTTCTGGGCGGCACCAAGAAACGTTATGCCAGCCTTGGAGACACCGTAGTGGTAGCCGTTAAGGGCGTTATCCCTTCGAGCGAGATCAAGGACGGTACGGTAACCCGTGCTATCGTCGTTCGCGTGAAGAAGGAAGTACGTCGTGCAGACGGCAGTTATATTCGCTTTGACGACAACGCTTGCGTATTGGTTAACAATGCAGGTGAGTTGCGTGGTAGCCGTATTTTCGGTCCGGTAGCTCGTGAATTGCGTCAGACGAACATGAAGATTATATCGTTGGCACCAGAAGTGCTCTAATCATCTAAAACGTTACAGTAATGGCAAAATTACATATCAAAAAAGGTGATACCGTTTTCGTAAACGCAGGCGCTTCGAAGGGCAAGACCGGCCGTGTGCTGGAGGTGCTCGTTGACAAGCAGCGTGCTATCGTAGAGGGTGTCAACATGGTATCGAAGAGTACCAAACCTAATGCAAAGAATCCGCAAGGCGGAATCGTAAAACAAGAGGCTCCCATCCATATTTCGAACCTCAACCCCGTTGAGGACGGCAAGCCGGTACGTGTAGGTCGCGTACAGAAGGATGGCAAGCTTGTACGTGTAAGTAAAAAAACCGGTAAGGAGATCTAAGTATGAATACAGCTAGTATGAAGCAGGATTACAAGGAGCGTATCGTTCCTATCCTGATGAAAGAGTTCGGTTACACTACAGTAATGCAGTGCCCGCGTCTTGAGAAGATTGTGCTCAACCAGGGTCTCGGCGAAGCCGTAGCAGACAAGAAGATCATCGAGGTGGCTCTCCAGGAGATGACCGCTATCGCAGGTCAGAAGGCTGTAGCCACGGAGTCGAAGAAGGATATCGCCGGTTTCAAGGTTCGTAAGAAAATGCCGATCGGCGTACGCGTTACGTTGCGTGGCGACCAGATGTACGAGTTCCTCGAGCGCCTGGTTCGCGTAGCACTGCCGCGTATCCGCGACTTCAAGGGTATTAACAACAAGATGGACGGCCGTGGTAACTACACGCTGGGTATCACGGAGCAGATCATCTTCCCGGAAATCAACATTGATAACATCACCAAACTGCTGGGTATGAACATTACGTTCGTTACTACGGCTAACACCGATGAGGAGGGCTTCGCTCTGCTGCGTGAGTTTGGTTTACCTTTCAAAAAGTAAGACAAGACTATGGCAAAAGAATCAATGAAAGCCCGCGAGGTGAAGCGTGCAGCCCTGGTAGCAAAATATGCTGCTAAGCGTGCTCAACTCCTCAAGGATGGAGACTATGAAGGTCTCCAGGCACTGCCCAAGAACGCCAGCCCGGTACGTCTGCACAACCGTTGCAAGATCACCGGTCGTCCGAAAGGTTATATGCGTGTCTTCGGTCTGAGCCGTATCCAGTTCCGCGAGATGGCTTCCAAGGGTTTGATCCCGGGAGTAAAGAAAGCAAGCTGGTAAAAAAATATTCCGTAAGTTCCGGAACATCCGAGTACATGGCTCGGTATGTCCGGAAAACTACGGCAAGTTAACTTAATTTATTAAACAATGTCAGGACAGTCCTGATAATTTTAAAACAACAAAACAATGACAGATCCTATTGCAGATTACCTCACTCGACTGAGGAATGCTATCAAAGCCGGCCACCGTGTGGTAGAAGTTCCGGCTTCGAATCTGAAGAAAGAGATCACTCGCATCTTGTTTGAGAAGGGTTATATCCTCTCGTACAAGTTTGTAGAGGATGGCCCTCAGGGAACGATTAAGATTGCCCTGAAGTATGATCCGGTTAACAAAGTTAACGCCATCAAGAGTTTGCAACGTGTGTCCACTCCGGGTTTGCGTCAGTATGTAGGTTATCGTGAGATGCCGCGCGTATTGAACGGTCTGGGTATCGCTATCCTGAGCACCTCTAAGGGTGTGATGACCAACAAGGAAGCGCTTGTACAGAAACTGGGTGGTGAAGTTATTTGCTATGTTTATTAATGTAAGGAGGAGAAGATTATGTCTAGAATTGGAAAACTTCCTATTGCAATCCCTGCAGGCGTAACTGTAGCAGTTAGCGCAGACAACGTAGTGACCGTAAAGGGTCCGAAAGGTGAACTCGTACAAGCAGTTGATCCGCTGATCACCGTTACGGTAGAGGATGGCGTATGCCACGTAACTCGTCCGAACGATGAGAAAGAGGCTCGCTCGAAGCATGGTCTGTACCGTGCGCTGATCCACAACATGGTGGTAGGTGTGAGCGAAGGTTATACCAAGGTGCTGGAACTGGTCGGTGTAGGTTACCGTGTTGAGTTGGCTCAGCCGAACGTGCTGAACTTCTCGCTGGGTTATACACACCCGATCTATCTCGGCTTGCCGAAGGAGATCAAGGTAGAGACCAAGTCGGAGCGTAACCAGAACCCGCTCGTAATCCTGGAGTCGGCTGACAAGCAGTTGATCGGTCAGGTTTGCGCTAAGATCCGTTCGTTCCGTAAGCCGGAGCCGTATAAGGGTAAAGGTATTCGCTTCCAAGGTGAAGTGGTTCGTCGTAAGGCTGGTAAGTCGGCTGGTAAATAAAATTAGAAAGGAGTAAGATTATGCTAAAGAAAATTGCACGTCGCCTTAAGATTAAGGCATCTATCCGCACCAAGGTGTCGGGTACCGCAGAGCGTCCTCGCCTGACCGTATTCCGCTCTAATAGCCAGATTTACGCTCAGGTAATCGACGACACGAAGGGTATGACCCTGGCTAGCGCTTCGTCGCTTGCTATCAAGGATAAAATGACCAAGACTGAGAAAGCTCAACAGGTTGGAAAACTGATTGCTGAGGCTGCTAAGAAAGCAGGCGTAGAGGCAGTCGTATTCGATCGTAACGGCTATCTGTATCATGGTCGAGTTCAATCACTTGCAGACGCTGCTCGCGAGGCAGGTCTCAAATTCTAAAATGACGATAGAGATATGAATCGTGTAAAAACTACTCAAGATCTGGAGCTCAAGGAGCGCTTGGTCGCTGTCAACCGCGTAACGAAAGTTACCAAGGGTGGACGTACTTTCACCTTCGCTGCTATCGTTGTTGTTGGAAATGAGAACGGCATCGTAGGTCAGGGTCTCGGTAAGGCAGGCGAAGTAACGGCTGCTATCGCCAAGGCTACTGAGGCAGCAAAGAAGAACCTGATTCAGGTTCCTGTACTGAAGGGTACTATTCCTCACGAGCAGTATGCTAAGTTCGGTGGTGCCCGTGTATATATCCAACCCGCTACTCACGGTACGGGAGTGAAGGCCGGTGGTGCTATGCGTGCCGTATTGGAGTCGGTCGGTGTAACCGACGTGCTCGCAAAGGCAAAAGGTAGCAGCAACCCTCACAACCTCGTGAAGGCTACTATTCAGGCACTCGCAGAACTGCGTGACGCCCGCACCGTAGCTCAGAACCGTGGCGTAAGCATGTCAACTGTGTTTAACGGATAAATCTCAGAAGAACTATGGCAAAGATTAAAATTCAACAAGTACGCAGCATTATCCGCTGCCCGAAGGATCAGAAAGAGACCATGTGGGCTCTTGGTCTGAAGAAAATGAATGCTGTGGTAGAGCATGAGGCTAATCCCGCTATCATGGGCATGGTTGAGAAGGTAAAGCACCTTGTAAAAGTAATTGATTAATTGAACTTTTAAGATTGAAGCATTATGGAATTAAATAATTTAACTCCGGCTGCCGGTTCGGTAAAGACCGCAAAGCGTATCGGTCGTGGTGCCGGTTCGGGTCTGGGTGGAACATCTACCCGTGGTCACAAGGGTGCTAAGTCACGTTCGGGTTACAGCAAGAAAATCGGTTTCGAGGGTGGTCAAATGCCTATGCAGCGCCGTCTGCCGAAGTTCGGTTTTAAGAATATCAACCGCGTTGAGTACAAGGCCATCAACCTCTCTACGCTTCAGGCACTCGCAGAGGCTAAGAAGCTGGAGAAGATCGGTCTGATCGAACTGCACGAGGCTGGTTTCATCAACAAGACCCAACTCGTTAAGATTCTTGGTAACGGCACGCTGACCGCTAAGCTGACCGTAGAGGCTAACGCCTTCTCGAAGACGGCTGAAGAGGCTATCACCGCTGCCGGTGGTAACGTAGTGAAAATCTAAAACGTTATGAAGTCTTGAGCTAGTCGAATGAAAGCTCGCTTTCGCAATTCGACGACGCCAAGACTCCAGAAAAAACTTTAGTTTTTTATGAAATTTATTGAAACAATTAAGAATATCTGGAAGGTTGAGGACCTCCGCAACCGACTGCTGACCACGCTTTTGTTCGTGCTCATCTATCGTTTCGGATCGTTTGTAGTCCTTCCGGGTATCAACCCACAGGCTTTGGCAGCACTGCGTTCGCAGACTGCCGGAGGTCTGATGGCGTTGCTGGATATGTTCTCGGGTGGTGCCTTCTCGAATGCATCGGTGTTCGCGCTGGGTATTATGCCTTACATCTCCGCATCGATCGTAGTACAGCTACTCACTATTGCAGTGCCGTACTTCCAGAAGATGCAGAAAGAGGGTGAGTCGGGCCGCCAGAAGATGAACCAGATTACGCGCTATCTGACTGTGGCGATCTTGCTGTTCCAGGGTCCGAGTTACCTGGTGAACCTGTCTGTACAGATGGCACAGGCCGGTCAGCCTTTGGCTATCGGACTGAACTGGTTCACGATCTCGTCGACCGTACTGCTCTGTGCAGGCTCTATGTTCGTCATGTGGCTGGGTGAGCGTATTACCGACCGCGGTGTAGGAAACGGTATTTCCTTCATCATCTTGATCGGTATTATTGCCCGTTTCCCGGCTGCTGTGGTACAGGAGTTCGGTAGTCGTCTGAACGACGCCGGTGGTGGACTGATCGTATTCCTGATCGAGGTAGTGGTACTGCTGGCCGTGCTGGCATTCGCTATCCTGCTCGTTCAGGGAACTCGCAAGTTGCCGGTACAGTACGCTAAGCGTGTAGTGGGTAACAAGCAGTACGGAGGTGTACGCCAGTATATTCCGTTGAAGGTCAACGCGGCTAACGTGATGCCTATCATTTTTGCGCAGGCTATCATGTTTATTCCTATCGCTCTGATGGGCTTCAGCTCGGAGGGTAGCGGTTGGTTTGCACGCCAGTTTGCCGACAACAACGGCTTCTTGTACAACTTCGTATTCTTCCTGCTCATCATCGCCTTCACCTATTTCTATACAGCGATTATCATCAATCCTGTACAGATGGCTGAGAACCTGAAACTGAACAACGGTTTCATTCCGGGTGTTAAGCCGGGTAAGAAGACGGCTGAGTACATTGATTCGATCATGAGTCGCATCACCTTGCCGGGTTCTATCCTGCTGGGTATCATCGCTATCCTGCCTGCATTCGCACGCCTGTTCGGCGTAACGATGGGCTTTGCGCAGTTCTTTGGTGGAACGTCGCTGCTCATCATGGTAGGTGTGATCCTGGATACACTGCAGCAGATTGAGAGCCACCTGCTGATGCGTCACTATGACGGATTCTTTGATTCCGGAATGCGTATCAAAGGACGCACCGGTGCCATGGCTTACTAATCGTCGAATTGTAAATTGTAGACTAAGGTAGATGATTTATCTCAAGACAGACGAAGAAGTAGAGCTCATGCGAGCAAGCAACATCCTGCTGGGTAAGACTTATGCCGAAGTGGCTAAGTCTATCCGGCCGGGTGTGTCGACTGCCGAACTGGACAAGATTGCCTATGAGTTCATTATGGACAACGGCGGCAAACCTGCTTGTCTGGGTTATGACGGTTATCCCGCAACGCTCTGTACGTCGGTCAATGGCGTGGTAGTACATGGCATCCCGTCGAAGGATTGCATCTTGCGCGAGGGTGATATTATCTCGGTTGACTCGTCGATCAATCTCAATGGTTGGCATTCCGATTCGGCCTATACCTTCCCGGTAGGGGAGATTGCGCCGGAGGTGATGCAACTATTGCGCACCACCAAAGAGGCCCTCTATCTGGGCATCGAGCAGGCGGTGACCGGACGACGTCTGGGAGATATCAGTGCCACGATCCAGCAACACTGCGAGAAGGCCGGTTACGGCGTGGTTCGTGAGTTTGTGGGTCACGGTATCGGTCGTGAGATGCACGAGGATCCCGAGGTATGCAACTATGGTCGTCGTGGCAACGGTATTATGCTCAAGTCGGGCATGACGCTGGCTATCGAACCGATGATCACGCTTGGCCGTCGCCAGGTGGTCATCGAGGATGACGGCTGGACAGCCCGTACTGCGGATCGCAAGCCTGCGGCTCATTACGAGCACTCGGTGTGCGTACGCAACGGCAAGGCAGATATCCTATCCACGTTCGACTATATCCGCGAGGTATTGGGAGACCGGTTTATCTAAATAAGCTACAATAACAATCCAAACCAATTAGCAACAATGGCAAAACAAGATTCGATTGAAGTTGACGGCACGATCATTGAGTCGCTGAGTAATGCGATGTTTCGTGTGCAACTTGAGAATGGTCCGATTATTACGGCGCATATCTCCGGCAAGATGCGTATGCACTATATTAAGATCTTGACCGGCGACCGCGTAAAAGTGGAGATGAGTCCGTACGACCTGACAAAAGGACGTATATCGTTCCGTTACAAGTAATGATAGTCGAAAGTCGAAAGACAAAAGACAAAAGACTATCAGAATTAACTAATTAAATTAACACTTTTACTAGTATGAAAGTAAGAGCATCAGTAAAGAAGCGCAATGCAGACTGCAAGATTGTACGTCGCAAAGGCAAGCTTTATGTTATTAACAAAAAAGAACCTAAAATGAAAATGCGTCAAGGATAACGCGTCATTTAGGCTTTAACAATTAAAATCAAATCCTTAAGTAAGAAATTATGGCTATAAGAATTGTCGGTGTAGATCTGCCGCAAAATAAGTGCGGTGAAGTCGGATTGACTTACATCTACGGAATAGGTCGCTCAAGCGCAAAGAAAATCCTGGCAGAGGCAGGCGTAGACCCAAGCATCAAGGTGCAGGATTGGACGGACGACCAAGCAGCTAAGATTCGTGAGATCATCGGTGCAAAGTACAAAGTAGAAGGTGATCTTCGTTCGGAAACCCAGCTCAACATCAAGCGTTTGATGGATGTCGGTTGTTACCGCGGTGTTCGCCACCGTATCGGTCTGCCGGTTCGTGGTCAATCTACCAAGAACAACGCTCGTACCCGTAAGGGACGTAAGAAAACAGTTGCAAATAAGAAGAAAGCAACGAAGTAATTTAATTAACAACCACGTCGTGAGTTTTTAGACTTTTGTCTTTCGACTTTCGACTAAAAATATTCATCAAACATTATGGCAAAGAAAACAGTAGCAGCTAAGAAGCGCGTTGTTAAGATTGACGGCGTAGGCCAGCTCCACGTAATGTCGTCTTTCAACAATGTTATCGTTACAATGGCCAATGGTGACGGACAGGTTATTTCCTGGTCTTCGGCTGGTAAAATGGGCTTCCGTGGCTCTAAGAAAAATACTCCTTATGCAGCTCAGATGGCTGCAGCAGACTGCGGTAAGGTAGCATACGACCTGGGTCTGCGCAAGGTAAAAGCATACGTTAAGGGTCCTGGACAGGGACGTGAATCGGCTATCCGTGCTTGTGTAGCAGCGGGTATTGAGGTAACAGAGATCGTAGACGTTACGCCTATGCCTCACAACGGCTGTCGTCCCCCGAAACGTCGTCGCGTATAATAAATTTGTAAATTGTAAATTCTAAAATTGTAAATTATTATGGCAAGATATATAGGCCCCAAATCACGTATTGCACGTCGTTTCGGTGAACCGATCTTCGGTCCGGACAAAGTGCTTGACAAGCGCAATTATGCACCGGGACAACACGGTGTAAACCGTCGCAAGAAAAACTCTGAGTATGGTACGCAGCTCGCAGAGAAGCAGAAAGCTAAATACACCTATGGTGTACTGGAGAAACAATTCCGTCTGCTTTTCGCTCGCGCAAGCCGTGCTAAGGGTATTACCGGTGAGATTCTTCTCCAACTCCTGGAGAGTCGTCTCGATAATATCGTTTACCGTCTCGGTATTGCTCCGACCCGTGCTGCTGCACGTCAGTTGGTAAGCCACCGTCACATCACGGTAGACGGCAAGGTGGTAAACATCCCGTCTTACTCCGTTAAGCCCGGCCAGATCGTGGCAGTACGTGAGAAAGCTAAATCGCTGGAAGTAATTGCTGCTTCCTTGGAGGGTTTCAACCACAGTAAGTATAGCTGGCTCGAGTGGAATCAGGCCAATATGGCAGGTAAGTACCTGAATATTCCTCAGCGCGAGGAGATTCCTGAGAACATTAAGGAGCAGTTAATCGTTGAGTTGTACTCTAAATAATCATTAAATTCATGGCAATATTAGATTTTATTAAGCCTAACAAGGTTATCATGTTGGACTCGACCGCGACGAAAGGCACTTTTGAATTTCGTCCTCTCGAGCCGGGTTATGGTATTACCATCGGTAATGCCATCCGTCGCGTGCTCTTAGGTTCGCTGGAGGGATATGCTATCTGTTCCATTAAGATTAGCGGTATTGATCATGAATTTGCTACTATCCCTGGCGTCATCACAGACGTAACGAACCTGATCCTCAATCTCAAACAAGTACGCTTCCGCCTCATCGAGGGTATGGAGGCTACGGGCGAGACCGCTAAGGTGCACGTACAGAAGGCGAAAGCCTTTACCGCGGCCGAACTGGGCGAGGTGCTGCAGAACTTCGAGGTGCTCAACCCCGAACTGCGTCTTGCAGAGCTCGACGAAACAGCTAACTTTGAGCTTGAGTTTACTATTAACAAGGGACGTGGCTACGTACCCGGAGACGAGAACCGTCATGCCGATGATAAGATCGGTACGCTGGCTATCGACTCCATCTACACGCCTATCCGCAATGTCAAGATCGCTGTTGACCAGTATCGTGTTGAGCAGCGTACTGACTATGAGAAATTGACCCTGGAGATCACGACCGACGGTTCGATCACCCCGCAGAACGCGCTGACCGAAGCCGCTAAGATCCTGATCTACCACTTCATGCTGTTCTCCGACGAGCGTATCGTACTGGAGGAGGAGACCAAGAGTCCGAGCTCGGCTCTGGACGAGGAGATCCTGCGCATGCGTCAATTGCTCAACCAGCGTCTCCAGGATATGGACCTCTCTGTACGTGCCCTCAATTGCTTGAAGGCTGCAGAGGTAGATACCCTCGGCGAACTGGTTAAATACCACCGCTCTGACCTCTTGAAGTTCCGTAACTTCGGTAAGAAGTCGCTCACGGAACTCGACGAACTGCTCGAGCGTAACGGATTGGCATTCGGTATGGATATCTCCCGCTACCGTGTAACGGAGAATAACTGATTATTTTAAAATTCAAACGATTAAACTATTATGAGACATAATAAGAAATTCAACCACCTTAGCCGCAAGGCTAATCACCGTGCAGCCCTGCTTTCGAATATGGCTTGCTCGCTGATTATGCACAAGCGTATCAGCACGACTCTTGCTAAGGCTAAAGCCCTGCGTATCTACGTAGAGCCCATCCTCACCCGTGCTAAAGAGGATAATATGAACAACCGCCGTCTGGCTTTCTCGCTGCTCAAGCAGAAAGAGGTCGTTACCGAACTCTTCCAGAACGTAGGTGAGAAGATCGCCAACCGCCCGGGTGGTTACACACGTATCCTCCGCACCGGTTTCCGTCTGGGTGACGCAGCTGAGATGTGTATCATCGAGCTCGTTGACTACAACGAGAATATGCTCAAGGAGACCAAGAAGGCTGCTAAGAAGGCTACCCGTCGTGCCGGTAAGAAGGCCGCAGAGAAGCCTGCTGAGGCACCCGTAGAGGCTCCGGCAGAGGAAGCAGCTCCCGTAGTAGAAGAAGCAAAAGCTGAATAAGTATGTTTTTGGATGCAACAAAACATAACGAAAACGTGACAGATCTCGCCAACTGCAAGGTTGGCGAATCTGTTTCCGTTAGCGGTATGATCCATAACGTCCGCGTGACGAAGTGGGGTGGATTTATCGTGCTGCGTAAGAGCCGTGGCCTGCTGCAGGCTGTGGTCAGCAACGACAGTTCCAAGTTCTTCGACGAACAAGGCGCTGAGATCGCTATGAACGACCTCTGCCGCGAGATGGCTATCACTATCACCGGTACGATCAACGAGGCGAAGATAAAAGACCCTGCTGCGTTCTACAATACCATCGAGATCGCCGTCAGCGAAGTACGCGTACTCTCGCGTCCGACGACCGCCGAGGTGGTGGATATGAACGCCCTGAAGTTCGGCGACGAAGAAACCCTCTTGCGTTATAAGTTCGACAACCGTCAGGTGACCCTGCGCAACCCGCGCGACATGGCGATCCTGAAGGTGCAGTCCACGATAGCCAAGGCTTTTGCCGATTTCCTTACGGATAACGGCTTCACCCAGATCTACACCCCGAAGATTGTATCGGAGGGTGCCGAAGGGGGTGCAAATGTTTTCCGAATGGACTACTTCGGCAAGCAGGTATACCTGGCGCAGAGCCCGCAGTTCTACAAGCAGATCGGCGTAGGCGTGTATGAGCGCGTCTTCGAGATCGCTCCCGCGTATCGTGCGGAGAAGCATGCCACCTCGCGCCACCTGAACGAGTATATCTCGCTCGATGTAGAGATGGGCTTTATCAAGGGACAGGAGGACGTGATGACCCTTGAGGCAGCTTTGCTGCGTCATATCATCGCTACGGTAGAGGAGCGTTGTGCACACGAATTGCAATTGCTCAATGCCGTCAATCCCGTGCTGCCCGAGCAGGTTCCTGCGTGGCGCCTAAGCGAGGTGCATGAGATCCTCTGGGAGAACAAGCTCTGTGAGCAGGACCACCGTGGCGAGGATGACCTCGCACCGGAGGAAGAGCGCGCTATCTGCAAGTACGCGCTGGAGAAATACGGTTCGGACTTTGTGTTCGTAACCCACTTCCCGAGCGAGCACCGTGCGTTCTACGCTATGGACGATCCCGAGGACCCGACGCTGACACTCAGCTTCGACCTCCTCATGCGTGGCCTGGAGATCACCTCCGGCGGCCAGCGTATCCATAAGGAGCAGGACTACCGCGAGAAGATGATTCGCCGCGGCATGAATCCGGACGCTTTCCGCTTCTATCTCGATACCTTCCGCAACGGCATGCCGCCTCACGGAGGTTTCGCCATCGGACTGGAGCGTATCACGGCCTGCTTCCTGGGTATCAACAATGTAAAAGAGTGTTCTATGTTCCCGCGCGACATCAACCGCGTGGCTCCCTGATGCAGGAAATAGCTCAGAAACTGGAACACAAGGGCGTGAAGCCCACCGCGAATAGGATGCTGGTCTATCAGGTACTGATGGACCGGCATCAACCTTTATGTCTGCGCGAACTGGAGGATGAACTCATCACGATGGATCGCTCGAGCATCTTCCGCACCCTCACCGTCTTTCTCGAGCATGACGTGATTCATGCCATAGAGGACGGCCGGGGCGTGGAGCATTACGAACTCTGTCGTCATCATGACGACGAGGACCATACGGCCAACCATGTACATTTCTACTGCGAGTCGTGCGGCCGTACCTATTGTATCGAACAGGTGGCCATGCCTACGGTCAGCCTGCCGGAAGAATATCATGTACATTCTATGTCGTTTGTCGTGAAGGGCATATGCCCGCAATGTAAAAAAGTATGAAGAAATCGTATCTACTGATCCTCTTTGCCGCCCTGATGAGTGCGTGCGGCGGAAACAAAACCACTCCTGTCTCTAATCTCGAAGCCGAAGCGATGACCGACACCGTGCAGGTTGCACCCGTCGTTATCGAACGCGAAATGGCTTCGGCTGATGCCGCTACGTTCGGTGGCATACAGTTCGGACGTGTACGCAGTATCGTCGTAGATGACGTGCTGGCTGAGACCCCTGAGATCCACTTCAACGAACAGGGCCAACTCCAGGCCTCGAAACCCGCTGAGGTCATCATCCGCGATAAGCAGGGCCGTACCGCCAACCATAACGGTGGCGTGCTGGACAAGGATACCATCGGTTTTCTGTTCCGTACCCAGTATCAGTATATAGGCGAGAGCAACCAGGTGCTATCCGTGCTGTCGGACAACACGGTCAACCAGACCACCTCGCGCAACTACCGCCGCTATACCTATCAGGAGGATCGCGTCTATCCCGCTACGATGTGCGAACTGCTGCAGTCGGGCCAATGGCCGGCTGCCAACTATTCGGTCTATACCTATACGCGTATGGATGAAGAGGGTAACTGGCTGGAACGTGAGGTCAAGAACTACTATTTCGAACGTCCCGACTTCCTCTCGCCGGAGGTGATGAACCAACTCCAAAATGATGAGGCGATGCGGGCCGCACAAGACCAACTCGCCGCACATCTCGATGCCGCCACGCCGACTACCTATACCGAGAGTCGGACGATTGAATATTATCCGTAAGCAAGGATAAGTAAGACTCATACCGGGAGAGGGCTATCTCTCCATGTTCCAGGGCTGTGCATACTGCGCAGCCCGGTTCGTTTGTATGGGTGCAATTAGAGAAACGGCAGTCGCGGCCTACGCGGAATATCTCGCGGAAATAATGTCCCATCTCCTCGCGCTGCATATCAAACGACCCGAAGCCCTTGATACCGGGGGTATCGATAATGGCTCCGCCATCCAAAAAATACATCTCGGAGAAGGTGGTGGTATGCATACCTTTGTTGTGGGCGGTCGATATTTGCCCCGTACGTGCGATTTCCCGCCCGAAAAGAGCGTTAAGGAGTGTACTCTTACCTACGCCGGAATTGCCGCTTAGAAGCGTTGTTTTGCCTGCTAATAGACCGAGCAGGCTTTCTTTTTGTTGGAGGTCGCGTGCACAGATGGCGAGCGTGGGGTAACCGATCGACTCGTAGAGCGTACGCAGTTCGTGGAGGCGGTCGGTCTCTTCCGGGGTGAGCAGGTCCACCTTGTTGAAGATCAGCATGGCCGGCACGCGGTAGGCTTCGGCGGTAGCCAGGAAGCGGTCGATGAAGATGGTGCTGGTCTGCGGATGGTTGATGGTGACCAGAAGTGCTACCTGGTCGAGGTTGGCGGCGATGATATGACACTCCTTGCTCAGGTTGGTCGATCGGCGAACGATATAATTCCGCCTGTCCTCTACCTCGGTAATCCAGTAATTTAGACCGCCCTGCGGGCTCAAAGAGGAAAGACCGCTATCGCTCGAAGTAGAAAGAAGTCTTTCGTCTTTTGTCTTTTGACTTTCTACTTGCACATAGTCTCCTACGGCTACGGGGTTGGTGGAACGGATGCCGCGTATGCGGAAGTTGCCCTTAATATGGCACTCCAGGGTCTGACCGTCGTCCGTCAGAACGAGGTAACTGCTTCCTGTCGATTTGATCACCAATCCCCTCATCTGTAATTTTTAATTTTTAATTTTTAATTCCCTAAAACGCCTCCGTGGCGGTTAGGTAGAAGGCGTAGCTGCGCCAACTGTTCCACTCGGTATATATATTGCTGCGTGCCACATCGGCACGGATGTTCACTTTCGCCCGGTTGATGCCGATCCTGAGCCCCAGGCCGTATCCTATCTTGGGCATCGTCCACTGCCAGTCGCCCGTGTTGTACACATCGCCTATGCCGGCAAAGACGCAAGCGTGGATGAAGTTCCAAATGGGCAGTCGCATCTCCGTCTGCAGGGCCATCATGGCGCGGTCGCGAAACATGCCGTAGGGTATGCCGCGTAGCAGGTCTTGTCCGCCCAGGGTAGGCATCACCTGAAAGGGCAGGTGGTTGCCAGCAGTCTCCTCGCCGATGACCCAGGCGGTGCGGAGCTGATAGGCCAGGATGCAACCCTTACCCAGGTGGATATACTGGCGCAGGTCGGCATCTACGCGTCCCAGGCGGGCACTACTGCCGAGCGTCGGTTCGTAGTACGTAGCGCCGGCCTTGAAGAGCAGTCCGCGGGTGGGGTAGTAGAGGACATCACGACTGTCGTACTGCGCCGTCAGTCCGAGTCCCCAGAGCAGACACCTGCCTTCTTGCGCGAGGTTGGTCGACTCGATGAGGAAGTCGGCGGTAGGACCGATCGCCCATCCGTGCGGCAGATAGAACAGGGCTGCCAGGTTGGCGTAGCCGCGTTGGCTCTGATAGGTCTGGCCGGTGCGTGCGAGATGGGCGGTGGTGTCGTTGGGTTGCTTACCGATACCGTAATAGGTGTCGGGGTAGTTGCGATACCCGCCGTTGACTTGCAACTGCAGCGGTGTCCGGCCACCGATGTACAGGTTGGCATGGGTATTGATGTACCACTGATGCTTCAGCGACCATGCGCCGTCGAGTTGCAGGATGGAGGTCTTCTCCGCATCGGGCAAGCGCACGTAACCCTGTACACCTGCACCGAAAACCCAGCCCGTTTCGGGGGAGTGGTTGATAATCGGTGCACCGATGACGGGCCAGTTCATAAGGCTGTCGATCGGCACAGCCCACACTGCTGACGAGGCCAGCAGTATAAGGCTGAGTAGTATGCTACGCCGCAGGGACCGCATCAGACGGTCATGATCTCCTTTTCTTTCTTTGCGTAGAGATCGTCGATCTGACGGATGTATTTGTCGTGCAGTTTTTGGGCTTCCTGCTCGTTGTCTTTCTCTACGTCCTCGGG
The DNA here is from genome assembly GCA_017551025.1 of Paludibacteraceae bacterium. Taxonomy (GTDB): domain Bacteria; phylum Bacteroidota; class Bacteroidia; order Bacteroidales; family Paludibacteraceae; genus Colicola. Next base: position 69,551 of record JAFZNG010000007.1, read on the forward strand.
CATGCCTTCTTTGATCTGCTTCTTGAGTGTCTCAACGGCTTCACGGCGGGCGTTACGGATGCTGACCTTGGCGTTCTCGGCCTCACCTTTGCATTGCTTGGCCAGTTGTTGACGGCGCTCTTCGGTGAGCGGCGGCAGGATCAGACGGATGCATTCGCCGTTGTTGTTGGGTGCCAGTCCGAGGTTGGAGTTGATGATCGCGCGTTCGATGACGCCGAGCATGTTTTTCTCCCAGGGCTGGATCTGTATCGTACGGGCGTCAGGTGTGCTGACGGTCGCTACGTTGGTCAGGGGCGAGGGCGTACCGTAGTAGTCCACGCGGATGGGATCCAGGATACGTGCACTGGCTTTGCCGGCACGGATGTGTGCGAGTGCATCGTCCAGGAATAGCACAGCTGCCTGCATCGACTCTTCGGCCTCGCTCAGAATTTGTTTGGGTTCTAGCATAAGGAAAAGTATAATTTTTAATTTTGAATTTTTAATTTTGAATTGGTCACGGAGTGACCAGCGTGCCTATTTGTTCGCCACGGATGACGCGTTCGAGGTTGCCTTTTTGGTCCATGTTGAAGACGTAGATCGGCATGCCGTTTTCTTTGCACATCACGGTGGCGGTTTGGTCCATCACTTTCAGTCCGCGGCGGATCACTTCGTCGTAGGTGATCTCGGAGAACTTGGTGGCGGTGGGGTCTTTCTCGGGGTCGGCGGTGTAGATGCCGTCCACGCGTGTACCCTTGAGCATCACGTCGGCCTTGATCTCCAATGCACGCAGCGACGAACCGGTGTCGGTAGTGAAATAAGGCGCTCCCGTGCCGCCGGCCAGGATGACTACGTTACCCTTGTCCAATAGGCGTTGTGCCTTAGCGGGCGAGTAGAAGTCGCCGATCGGTTCCATGCGGATCGAGGTCAGTACGCGTACGGGTTGGTGGATGGCTTCGAGGGCCGAGGCCAGAGCCAGGGCGTTGATCACGGTGGCGAGCATGCCCATCTGGTCTCCTTTCACGCGGTCGAAGCCGCGTTGTGCACCCGAGAGGCCGCGGAAGATATTACCGCCACCGATGACGATGGCTACCTGCACGCCTTGCTCGGCGATCGTTTTTACCTGCTCGGCATAGTCCGCCAGACGTTGGGTATCAATGCCTTGTTTGCTTTCTGCGGCGAGACTCTCGCCAGAGAGTTTAAGAAGAATGCGCTTAAACATAATTCTTAATTTTTAATTCTCTTTATACCATGAGGCGTACATGGCGTAGTTGTTGGCGATTTTTTGGTTGATTTCCCGGGTTTGGGCGGGGTCGGCTTTCTTGATAAACTTAGCCGGTACGCCGCCCCAGATCTCGTGCGGACCGATCTGCGTGCCTTTGAGCACCAAGGCGTTGGCGGCTACGATAGCGCCTTCGCCTACGTGGGCATCGTCGAGCAGGGTGGCACCCATGCCGATGAGTGCGTAGTCGTCGACGTCCGCACCGTGGATCGTGACGTTATGCCCCACCGACACGTAGTCGCCCAGACGAATGGTCGATTTCTGGTAGAGCGTGTGCAGCACGGCGCCGTCCTGGATATTGCAATGACGTCCGATCGTGATGGTGTTCACGTCGCCACGCAGCACGGCGTTGAACCAGACGGAACTGCCTTCGCCGATCGTCACGTCACCCACTACCGTGGCGTTCTCCATCAAGGAGACGCCTTCGGCAATGCGTGGGGTGAGTATCTCGCCGTTGCGATTAATGGTCTTGATAAGAGCCATAGACGTTAAAATGTTAAAATGGTTTACTTAGTAAACGTTAAGGTGTTAAAATGGTGCGTTGCACGTTAATTGGTTAGAAAGGTCTTCGGCGTTAACGTGGCGCAGCCACCATTTTAACTGTTTAACGCGACGCAGTCGCCTGTTTAACTATTTAACGCAATTATCAGCGGGCGCTGATAATTGCCAGGAATTTCTCCGCTACGAGGGCGGCGCCACCGATCAGACCGCCGTCGATATCCGGGCAGGCGAAGAGTTCGGCTGCGTTCTTGTCGTTGCAAGAGCCACCGTAGAGGATGGTGGTATCGTCGGCTGCGGCCTGGCCGTATTTCTCGGCTACGAGGCTACGGATATAGGCGTGGATCTCCTGCGCCTGCTCCGGCGTAGCGGTCAGACCGGTACCGATAGCCCATACGGGTTCGTAGGCCAGCGTGATCTGCTTCCACTCCTCGGCACTCAGTCCGAATACCGAACCCTCGAGTTGGGCTTTTACTACCTCGTTCTGCTTGCCGGCTTCGCGCTCCTCTTTCACCTCACCGATGCAGAAGATAACCTTCAGACCGTTCTGTAAAGCAAGACGGGTCTTCTCGGCCAGCATCTCGTAGCTCTCAGCGTAGTACTGACGGCGCTCCGAGTGACCCAGGATAACGTATTCCGCACCCGTGGACTTTACCATCTCGGCGCTTACCTCGCCCGTGTAGGCACCCTTCTCATGGTCGGCGCAGTTCTCGGCAGCCACCTTGATGGGTGAGCCTTTGAGCAGTTCTGCTACGGTTGCCAGATGGATAAACGGCGTACCGATTACCACGGCGCAATTGGGGTTCTTGACAGCTTCTTTGAGTTCGGTAGCCAGTGCTACACCTTCCTGCAGGGTCTTGTTCATTTTCCAGTTACCTGCCACCATTTTTGTTCTCATTGTTGTATCGTATTTAGTTTGTTTGCAATTTTGCCTGCAAAATTACATAAAAAAATCCACATATGCAAGTATTTGCCGATTTTTTTGCATATGTGAGAAAAAAGTTGTAATTTTGCAGCCGGTTTAAGCTTACGATCTCTTAAATCGCGACCTGCCCCACGAGGCTAAACGCTATCGCTTCGTCGCCCAAAACGCTATCGCAGAATTAATAAGTAAATAAGGAAAAAATATATGGAAGAAAATTATCAATTGGTGACTATCGAGGAGATGAGAGAAATGCTTCACGATGAAGCATATATCGGGATAAGTGGAGCGGTAAAACTGCGCGACAATTTAATTGGAGGAGGATATGGAGCGGAGAAAATCTTTTGGTGGAGACCTAATTTACTAAGAGACCACCTTCTCGTGGAAGAATGTATGTCGCGCGACGATATTAACTGGAATTATACTACGCATGCATATGACTATCGCACGATTGCTTATATCCGCTATTTGTGGTATAATCCGCTCGTTTGGATTCCTATACCGGAGGATCTAACGAAAAAATATCTAATTTCAGGTAGGGTAGCAGAGGAGCGATTCATTAAAAGGACAAGGCCCTATCACTATGACACCCCTAAAAATAATCCAATAAATAACTCCATCCATAATGCAATGTTGGATTGGTTCGCAAAAAAGTTGCCGAAACTGGATTTTTGTGAGAATAATATAGATATTTTCGAGGAAAAGGATTTATTATTCGATATATGTTTTTGGAAATACTTGACCACAGATGATAGACCACTGATGCATTCCATTTGGGATGGCGGAAAATTTGATTTGTCACTTGTGCAGTTATTTAGTCCAAGTATCTTCCTCGAGAACATGAAGACTATCGCTGAGCGTCATAGCGAGGCGAGAGCAGCAGAGATAGTTCGTCTTTTCCGCAAGGACTGGAAGCGAGTTGTGTCTATGAAATTCTTTGATATAGACAAATTGTCCAAAGAACAGGTCGAGGATTTCCGTGCCTGCCTCTTTGAGGGCATGGACTATTATCTCGAGCAATGGGAAGCGGAGAGTGCTCCGGAGCAGGAGACGGAAGACAAGCCTTCCGCTTTTCCCCTCCTTACCGAGCAGTGCCGCAAGGAGAAGAAGGTCGCTGCCGTCGAGGCGGAGATCCGCGCTGCATGTCGTGGTACGGCCGTCGGACTATGGAAGACCCTTAGAAACAATGCCGCACTCCAGTATATCGAACCCCTCACCCCTTGGTCAGCCACCGACCTGTACAGCGCCATCACCGATTACTTCGGCCCGCTACCGTTCAAGGTGCGTAACTTCCGAGACGCCCGCAACAAACGATAATTGCCGCCAATTGCCGCGACAAATCGCAAAATAACAGGTTTTCGCGGCAATTTATTGCCGTTTATTGCCGAAATGCAGTCACAGTTTCTGTGGCTGCTTTTTTTGTATTACCTTTGCACCCGAAATCCTTTGATTCTTTTCTTTAGATAGGATAATGTGTCGCCGGAGCGTCTATCGCCCTATCCTCAGTTTCGACGGCGCAGAAAGGGATAAAAAAAGAAAGAACCAAAGAAAAAAAGAATAATAAAAAATTTATAAAATTATTTTTATTTATTATTTAAATAATTATTATGGCTACTTTTAATGATCTTTGGCTGCTTTTGGAACCCGGACCAGAATACCAAGGCGTGCGGCGTGCTTGCGAGAAAATGTGGGAGGCCATCCCGCCCAAACGACAGGAACTCATCTATCGCACCCTTGCCGAGAAAAAGAGCCTGGGCGAGTTCGTCGACTTCAACCCCTATTACGCTCTCCAGAAAAACGCCAACCCGATGCCCAAATTCCTTGACGGCTGGCAGCAGGACGACGCCCACGAAGAAGGCATACCCCTCGTTATCGTGCATTTCAACCGACGTTACCTCTGCTGCACCCGCGAAACCATGGAAGCGTTCGAACTCGACTTTTTCCGAGATGTTAAACCGCCAAAAACCCAAAAAGATGACGAAGTATCCGCTATATGACGTACCATGGTTGGTGCGAGAGCCGAATGACAAGTTTATGTCGCAAAAACGACACGAACTGGAACTAAGAAACCAAGCCGTAGTGGACGACTACTTCCTGGCACGAGATAGAGGGCTATCGTGGTATGAAGCTCGAAAACTCGCGGCAGAGAAACATCAACTCACCATGCGGCGAACCGACAGAATCATCCGAAGGTTCTTTGAAGAGGCAAAAAGACGCCGAAAATACGATTTTTTGGAAAAATTTTCACCTTTGGAAGAACACATAACGGACTATTGACGTATCTTTGCACCGGATTTTAGAAATAAGGTCCGGTGCTTTCGCGTTCGGTACTCGGCTCGCACAGACTGACCGCGCGGCGCTCATTAAAGCGACCGAGACCTCCGCTCTCCCCACCGCAACTTTGCAAGTTACGTCGGGGGCCCCACGAGATTGACAGGTAATTGACAGGTAATTGACCCGATCACTCGCTTGAGTTAAGGCTCGCGCGACTGCGGGGAGAACCCTTGTAAAGCGCTACACCTTACTCTACGCTCTCCCCACGGAACACCGCGACCCCTCGCTCTCGTTCCGCGGGGACCCCAATAAATAGTATATGTTATGGCAAAGATACGCATACCGGTTGGCTATAGTAAAGAAGAAATAGCCAACCAACTCGCTGAACTGGGCATCACGCTCGACGGACATCAACTGGCAGACGGGACGTACCGGGCGTACGTACGGAAACGAAATATCAACGTGTTTATCATGTATTTGAAAAAAACATAAAAAACCTCTTTTAAATGATTTTGAGCTACGCTCCATCGATCTTTGTTGCTAAAAATTCCTTATAAATAAATTTATAGACAATTTTTACCACCAAATCTCGTCTCTGCAGAGAAAATCATTCAAAAGAAAAACATAAAAAACATTATTTCTATGACTAAAGAACAGATCTACAAGATTGTAGCTACGGCGCTGACGGCCGTGGTGGCCTGTCTGGCGATTGCACTCGGCCTGCAGAGTTGCAACGTGACCAGGACGGTGACGACGCAGTCGCAGTACTACCAACATGGCGACACCAGCGTCGTGATTCAGACAAGGACCGTCGAGAGTTACGATGGTGTTAAGAAGTAGACGTTAGACGGTTAAGATGGCGCTTCGCGCGTTATAACGTTAGTAAGGCCTTCGGCGTTAACGTGGCGCAGCCACCATTTTAACTCATTAACGTTTTTATTCAATAAAAACCTTTTTAACAATTTAACGTTTAACCCCTTAAACCTTAACTATTATGGCAATTGTAAAATGGAGTGCCGGTATTGATTTTGTATCCGGCGCATTGTCGAAACCGAAGAAAGACGGTCAGCACAAGCACGAGAAGATGCTGCTTGGCACGCACCGCAAGGCTGCAACCAGCAACCCGAATTGTACGCGTGTTTACATGCGTGATCTGGTAGAGCG